>CAZTKM010000086.1:0-3019 GCA_964614035.1 uncultured Lachnobacterium sp. | reverse complement strand
CTGTTTTAAAGATTTCCAAAGCGCCCCTATAGTCGTTATCTTCCTTCGCAATCCCATCAAAATTAATCGTGATCTTATCGCTCAGATTTTTCGCCCGGTAAGATCTTCTCTCCCCTGTCTTCATCTCGTCTGCATCGATCCGGATCGTTTTACCATCCACTACCAGCTCGACCGTATCATGATAATAACTGTTCCTGTTCGTATTCTTTAACAGGACGCGGATTGTGTCCGCCTCCTCATACGTCACGACCAGACAGGCGCAGACTCTATCCTTTTCTATGACAAAATCGGTATCTTCATAACCAATCTTCAAATCTTCCGCGCGCAACGTTTTCAGGCTTCCGTAGAGCCGGTAGCTCTCCATATCCTCGGCAATCGGATAAACTCCCCATCCCTCGATTTCCATCTCATCTCCGGTCACCCGCAGTAATTTCCCGTGGATTTTCTCATCCTTTTCCTTTGCGCGGAGCACTCTGCCGTCCCGAAATACAAGATCGGCGACGTTCTCCCGCTCTACAGGCCGGTCTGTCTCCACCCAAAATTCTACCTGGCGGTAGAAACATTCCATCGAATCCTCCGTCTGCTCCATGACCCACACATTACCCAGATAATGTTCTTCGGGAAGCACTTCTACGATCGTCAGTAATGTCTGCCCCTTTACGTAGACACGCATTTCCTGAAACACATTATCCTCAAACGCCGCCGAACAATATTGATAGCTGCCTTTCATCGCTGTATTCTCGGTAAAGGCTTCCTTATTCTCTGTATCCACCTTCAACACAAAAACCGTTGTCTCCCAGATTGATGACTCTGTGTCCAAATGCGCCAGCAAAATCCGATATGCCTGATACCAGTCCGCCTTCAACAGCTCGTGCTCCGGTTCATAGTCCCCCTCATAAGCCGGAAGGCCCATAGTCTTACCGTCTAATTGCCGGTAAAGCGTCATATATTGGCCGTAGGTCAGACACGGCGGCTTCTCAAGTCCGGAATCCTCTTCCGCGTTCTCTCCTAAATCTGCGGAAACCCCCAGCGCGTCGAGCAAAATATGTATATCCTCTATCGATATCTTTTCACCCGCCGGCGCCTCTGCGCCCCTCCTGCCGCGCAATAGGAATACCAGAAGCAGAACGCCCAAAAAGATCAGCGCCGATTTTATCATTAATGTTATCCTATATCCCATATCGATGACTTCCGTTTCTGAAAACTCAATCCGACCCTTACACGTCTATGCAGGAAGATATTATTTTATACCGCAGAAATCAATTTTGGATAATCTGTCATCTTTTTCAAAATTGATTTCCGGTAACGGTATAGGCTGAACTGTTACATGTTCCGTAATTTTTTACAACGGAATTATGGCAAGCTCAATCAAAATATGTTATGATATAAAAAATATTATTAATTCCGGTTTGGGAGAGGGAGGCCACTATGAGGAAAAAGAGCAAAGAAGATAATCTGTATGCGGAAGACAATGCGCTTCTCATGCAATGTATGGACAAAATCATTGCCGGAGATTTTTCCGCCGTCGATACATCCGCTTTCCACGATGAACAAATTGCGGAAAAACTGAATCTCGTATTATCCTCCTTTTTAAAGGCCAACAATGTCTTTGTCATGCGCCTGAATGACTCCATGACGAAAATCGGAGACAGCTCCTGTGTAAAAGAAATGATGGAACAGGTCAACTCTCAGACGACATCCATCAACAGTATGCGCGATTCCAGCCAGGATTTGGGCGATTCCATCCAGAATATCCAAGAAGCCGCACAGAAAATCGTAGACAGTTCCCACAATGTGATCGAGACTACGAACACCTGCATGAGCCAAATGAACGCCAGCATACATATTGTAGACCAATCGTCCGTACAGATTTCCAAGATCAACGAGCAGGTGACGGATTTCAAAGAGAAAGCGATCAAAATCAACGAAATCATCGATATGGTGAAGAAGATTGCGAAGAAGAGCGGGCTTCTTGCCCTCAACGCGTCGATCGAAGCGGCCCGTGCCGGAGAAGCCGGAAGAGGGTTCGCCGTTGTCGCTAATCAGATCAAAGATTTATCCGCCAACACGACAGAGTCCGCCGAGGACGTTGTAAAATATACCACAGAACTGATGGATGGGATTTCCGCCCTCTCGGATTCTATCAACGCGACCACCGGCCAGCTGCAGAGCGGAAACGAAAGCGTACATAAATCCGTACAGGACATGGACAAGATAAACGAACAACTGGATTCGATCAGCAAAGAAATTGACAGCATCTACAAGGAAATCAATAACCAGTCTGTCCTGACGCAGTCCTTTGTGTCTTCCATAGATTCCATTGCGGGCAGTTACCGTACTCTTTCCGAGGAATGTATGGAAACCGGCTCGCATTTGTACCACATCTCCCGCGACATCGACAATGCAAGAAGCGATATGGCGAGGAAAAATTCGCAGCTTACCACTCTGGACTGGATAACGGTATTTGAAGTAGACCATCTGATCTTTACATGGCGCGTCTACAATAACCTTGCCGATTTTGAAACACTTAAAATCTCGCAGCTCAACAATCCGACGGGCTGTAAGCTCGGAAAATGGCTTGCTGCCCAGACAGACCCCCGCATCACGGGTTCGGCAGAGTTTAAGCAGGTCAAAGAAAAGCACGAAGAACTCCACAAACATGCATGTGATTCCTGGAATGCGAAGGAACAGGGCGACCGGGAAGAAGCGCTGCGCTGCTTTAATCTTGCCTACGACACTTACGGCCAGTTCAGGAAACTGTTGAACGGTCTCCGGAATGTTGTCAGGAGCACCGGCGATACCGAGGTGACCATCATCGAGAGATAACTTTAAGCACAACAAAAGCAGCCGTTTCAAACGACTGCTTTTTCTTCTGTATTCCCCAAAATGCCGAATCTTGTATTTTGACTCCTAGCAAAGCTAGGTGGGTGACCGCACTCACACTTCTGCCTTCCACTGCACAAAGCCTGTCGGCCGGAGGCCTGGCATCCATATGAAAATATAGGAATCCCGTTTAAAG
>CAZTKM010000085.1:0-3167 GCA_964614035.1 uncultured Lachnobacterium sp. | reverse complement strand
GTCTCCGAAGTCGTGTCCGTGTTTGTCGTTGATCTGCTTGAAATCGTCAATATCGCACATGATAAGGGAAAACGCGGATTTTGATTCCAATGCCTGTTCCATGAACAGGTTCATGCTCCGGCGGTTATACAGCCCCGTCAGCGGGTCGGTATTTGCCAGCTGGTTCAATATTGTATTCTGATGGCGGAGCCTGGAGTGTGTAAAAGATATTTCCAAAATAAAGATATAGGAAAAAACGATCAGGAAAGCAAAAGTGCATAATGAATTAAATCCGTATAAGAACATCTCTGTCATATCGCTGTCAATGCGGTAGAGAGGCTCGAAACGGAGGGAAAGAGCCTTGCAGCCTAAGAAAGCGACATCCGCTGTAAGAGCGGAGATCGTTGCTGTGCTTAACTTGTGGCGCAGGGTGGATGTCGTATAGCAGATATAGTAACCCACGGGAATTACGGCAAAAATATACTGGGCGAAGCCGAACTGCCAGCCGATGCACAGGGTGGAAACAAGGGTGTTCAGTATGATTTCAGTATAGGCAATATAATATGCCGGAAGATAATTTCCTTTGTGTATCCAGTAGAATGAAAAAAGATAGGAGAGAACGCTCACAACATTAAAAAAGCAGAGCTGCCGGATATCAAGATACAGGAAAACGAAGATCAGAATAAAGTGAACACCAGTGATCGAAGAGATTATAAAGTCGAATTTCTGTTTATCCGTCATTTGTTCTTTCCCGGCAAGGATATTTCTCGCATGTTTTATCAGTTTCTTCATCATTGTATGTTTTCCTCCTGCATTAACGGATGTAAAGATCGCTGTTCAAAGATTCCGTTAAATATTTTCGAAGCCGCGAAGCGGATCTCGCAGACGGGATATGGATTTTCTTATCTTCTCGTCTTTTTATTATATGATATATAGGCAGGAAAGTAAACCGTCAAAAATTTCGCGGTCCTTCTTCAGCTCTGCTCTCAGCTCTGCCTTTTTCCCTGATCCCCTGCGCAAATTACACATTTCGCTCACATCCTCTCTTATTCTATCGTCTACCGCAATACTGTACTCATTCTCCATAATCCCTAATTTTTCATCAACGGAAAGCTCCATTGACAAAAGCGTACTCAGCAGACGATGCAGCTCATATTTATCATCATGCTCCGGAAGTTCATTTGCTAATGACTATGGAGTTAATCCAATCTGCATCAATTTGGAGGACAAAGGAGTCTATAAAAACTTAAAGCCGGAACAAATCTAAAGGGAATATATCAGGTCATGCAGCACTATTTCCTCCGCTCTGCTCCTGATGCTGTTCATTTTCCGAATCCAAAGCATCCAGTCATTGGATTTGAGCCGCTCTGTCACGCCCTCTCTTTCTGCCATACTTCCCGATCTGGTATGTCTGAACCTCCTTTGATTCTTTTATTTGTGTATATAAAAGGGACTCTATCCTTTGTTTTGGATAGAATCCTTTGAAAAAACCACGAAAAAAGGGGAAAACTCTTAAATGAATTTTCCCCTAATCGTTAAAGATAGATTTTACAAACGAAATCCTCAAAGCGGTTCGCCTTTGTGTACTCCGGACGATGTGCCATAAAATCATTCACATCAGCTCTGGTTATCAGATGCTCCGTGAAGTACATATATTTGTAATCTACTTTTCTACATTGTTTATCGCCGCCTGTGCAGCTGCCAGTCTTGCAATGGGTACACGGAACGGTGAACATGACACATATGTCAGTCCAACCTTATGGCAGAATTCAACCGAAGAAGGATCTCCGCCATGCTCGCCGCAGATACCAAGCTTGATATCAGGGCGCACCTTGCGTCCCTTTTCTGCAGCCATCTTCACAAGCTGGCCTACACCGTTCTGATCCAGTTTCGCAAACGGGTCGGATTCATAAATCTGGCTGTTATAATAAGAATCAAGGAATTTACCTGCATCATCTCTTGAAAATCCGAATGTCATCTGGGTCAAGTCGTTCGTACCAAAGGAGAAGAACTCTGCTTCCTCTGCAATTTCGTCTGCAAGAAGCGCTGCACGCGGAATTTCGATCATCGTACCGATATGATACTTAATATCGGAATTTTTTTCTTTCTTCACCTGTTCTGCAGTTTCTACAATAACCTTCTTAACAAACTTAAGCTCCTTCTTATCGCCAACTAACGGAACCATAATTTCCGGCACTACATCAAAGCCTTTTTCACTCTTAACTTCAATCGCAGCTTCCATTACGGCTCTGGTCTGCATCTTGGCAATTTCAGGATATGTTACGGAAAGACGGCATCCGCGATGTCCCATCATCGGGTTAAACTCATGAAGGGAATCACACACTTCTTTGACATGGCGCACGGTCTGTCCCATTTCTTTTGCCAGTTCCTCAATTTCTTTTTCCTCAGTCGGTACGAACTCATGAAGAGGCGGATCAAGGAAACGAATCGTAACCGGTCTTCCTTCCATAACCTCATACAATGCTTTAAAGTCTCCCTTCTGGAACGGGATCAATTCATGCAGCGCTGCTTCTCTTTCTTCAAGAGTACTTGACAGGATCATCTTACGGATCTTCGGAATACGCTCCGGCTCAAAGAACATATGCTCCGTACGGCACAGACCGATGCCTTCGGCGCCAAGCTTTACGGCATTTGCTGCATCCGCAGGTGTATCCGCATTGGTTCTGACCTGTAATTTACGATACTGATCCGCCCATTCCATGATGCGTCCGAAATTGCCGCTGATACCTGCATCAACAGTCTTAATATCTCCGTCATAAATCTTACCCGTTGAACCGTCCAGAGATATGAAATCTCCTTCATGATATGTATGTCCGCCCAGGGTAAATACTTTCTTTTCCTCATCGATTACAATGTCACCGCAGCCGGATACACAGCAGGTACCCATGCCTCTGGCAACAACGGCTGCATGGGAGGTACGTCCGCCTCTGACAGTCAGGATACCTTCTGCCGCATGCATACCCTCGATATCCTCCGGAGAAGTTTCAAGTCTTACCAGAATGACTCTCTTGCCGCAGTCATGCGCTTCCTTGGCATCAATTGCATTGAAGTATACCTGTCCGGCCGCTGCACCGGGAGATGCGGGTAACGCTTCACCGATTACAACGCCTTCTTTTAACGCAATCCTGTCGAAGGTCGGATGCAGCAGCTGATCCAGAGATTTTGCT
>CAZTKM010000084.1:0-4185 GCA_964614035.1 uncultured Lachnobacterium sp. | reverse complement strand
CTTATGTGCAAAAAGATTAAATGACTGAAATACCATACCCACCTGCGAACGAATCTCCGCAAGCTTCTTTCCTTCTTCCGGCATTCGGACGCCATCGATCATAATCTCTCCCGAATCAATCGTTTCAAGTCGGTTGATCGTACGGCAAAGTGTGGATTTTCCGGATCCGGACGGCCCGATAATGACCACCACTTCTCCCTTTTTTACGGAAAGATTAATATCTTTTAAGACATGCAATTTTCCAAAGTGTTTATCGATATGCCTTAATTCGATAACCGGAGTCTGCTCTGAATTATCCTTTTTATTCTGTCCCTGTATCATAACTGTTATTGGCTCCTTTCCGGTTCTATCGCACTATCGCAGCGGAAGAAATATGCATCCGTCTGGCAATTGCAACAGACGCCTTATTTAACAAGTAATTTATGAGAATGTAAATCACAGCGGTTACCAGATACACAGAAAGAAGCGCATCATAGTTGCTGACCAAAACGCGGGCATTCTGCATTAAATCCGAATAATTAACGACATAAGCGAATGTAGTGTCTTTTAATACAATGACAAGCTCTGATATCAATGCCGGAATTACATAACGCATCGCCTGCGGGAACACAATCTTGAAAAAAACACTGCCGCCTCGCATACCCAAAGAAAGGGCTGCCTCCGTCTGGCCCTTAGGCACGGAATTCACTCCGGAACGGAGTACTTCCGCAACCACACCTGCCGCAGAAATCGCCACCGGCGCCGATATTTTCCAGAATGCCGGTAATTTCAATCCAAATTGCGGAGCAATAAGAAAGAAAAAGTAGATAAAAAGGAGCGTCGGCACTCCCCTGCTGAACTCAATGAGCGCGGTGCTGATCCAACGCGTGATCCTGCTGCCGCTGATCCTGCCGAGCATTAACACAAGGCCTGCAAGGAATGCCGTCACACCGGCTCCGATCGCGACCTCCACTGTACCCACAAGACCGCGCCCTAAGAATCTCCACGTAGAAAACCTTGTAAAAAGCGCCCAGTACTTTGAGCTTAATTGTCCCGTAATATAGAATTGCCGCAGAATAAGGATAAACAGAGCGGCCAGTACTGCCAGCGAAATCGCTGTAATGATCATAATGCGCTTACGTGTTTTTGGGCCGGGAGCCTCATAAAGCACATCTCTTATGGAAGTATTTGCCGTTTTCATCGTAAAACCCTCACTTTCCGGTCGATCAGGTTGCCTAACCATCCAATTACCACAGCAGTTGCGCAATACAATAGTGCGGAAATCAGAAAGGCTGTAACTCCGCCCACCGCATGGGTATTGATATATGAAACAATACCGGTAAGATCGGTTGGATTTAACGGAACCTGCGATGCCAACGCTGTTGTAAGCATAGTTGCAACCAGTAGGTTTGTCATTTGCAATACGGTGGCACGAAGCGCCTGCGGAAGCACAACATTTTTAACCGTTTTGAAAAACGTCATTCCAAGAGAACGGGCAGCCTCGATCTGCCCAACATCTATGGTATTCATCCCCGCCATAAGGTACTCGGAACAAAACGCGGAAGGAAGCAGTGTTGTTGCAACCAGGACACATGTATAATAAGGCCACACCATGTTAAGATATGGCAGCGCATATACAAGTACGATCAGCAATGCAGCGCCGGGAATATTTCTGAAAACCTGCACATAAAAATCGCCCGCAAGGCGTAAAGGTTTGATGGGACATACACGCATGACCGTAATGCCAATGCCGATCACAAAAGCCAATATAAATGCTAATGCTGTAAGTTTCCAAGTTGTCAGAAGCGCCAGAAAGTATTTATCGCCAAATTGCGAAAGCAGTTCAGAAACCGTCATAATTCCTCCTACGAAGAGGGCTCTCAAACCTTTCAATCTGAGAGTCCTCAAATACATTTTTAATATCAAATAAATATTTTCTTACTCTTCAATTATTGCAGGAGCCTCCGGCGCTGTATCGATACCTGTACGGTCGCCCAGGCTGATCTGCCATAACTGCTCCCATGTACCATTTTCCTCAATCTTCTGAAGGAATTCATTTACAAATGCAACACCGTCGGAGTCAAGTGGAAGACCGATACCGTAGTTATCCTCAGGTCCAAACACATCGCCTGCGATTTCATAAGCTTCCGGATTTTTAACGATTGCATTCAAAAGCAGTGTGTAATCGGTAACATATGCGTCCACGCGCCCCTGCTCTAAAGCGGTACGCGCTTCAACGTCTGTTTCAAATTCCTGGACTTCAGCTTCCGGCGCATATTCTGCCAGGATATCAGGACCGGTTGATCCTGTCTGCGTTGCAACAATCTTGCCGGCAAGGCTGTCAATTCCTGTGATTTCCGTATTTCCGGCTTTTACTAAAACTGCCTGCTGAGAAGAATAGTACGGGCCTGCAAAGGAAATAACCTCCTGACGGGCAGGCGTGATGGAATATGTTGCAAATACTACGTCCACCTGTCCGCTCTGAAGAACGGATTCCCGGGTACTGGAATCAACCTGGGTCAGTTCAAACTTTGTTTCATCTCCTAAAATATAACGTGCAAGCAGCTGATAAAGACCTGCATCAAATCCGCGGAGGCCATCATCCGTTTCGTCAAGCTGGCTGAACAGGAATGAGGTACGTGTACCGCCGACTCTTAAGACGCCCGCTTCTTTTACCGCCGCGGCCCAGCTGCTTGCTTCTATATCAGCATCGTCTGCAACGATGCCGGAAGCAATCAATGCATCAAACGCTTCCTTATCAATGTCAACTGCCGCAGATTCTTCCGTTTCTGCTGTTTCGTCAGCTGAAGCCTCTTCTGTTTCTTCATCTGCAGCTTCTTCGGATTCTTCTTCCTCTCCGCCTGTTTCTTCTTCCGCAGATACTGTCTCCTGCGCATTATCAGTCGAAGTTGATGCAGTGCTTCCACATGCTGCCAGGCTGAAGGTAAGTGCCAATGCCGACAATAACGCTAATACTTTTTTAGTTTTCATAATAGTTCTCCTCTCTGCTTACAATTATTTTGTCTGTTCAGACTGTTAAAAAGCATATTCGAATTTGAACGAAAAAAAACCGGGATTTCAAAAATTCCCGGGCAAATGGCAATTATAACAGCTCTGAATCTGTGCTGTCTACAGGCGCACAGCGATGCATATCCAAGCGCCCGGCCATATTATATGCCCGCGAACAAGCATACAGCGGCGGCAACACATGTCATCTTTATTAACAAGGATGTTATGAACAGCCATTGTGCTTTCCTCCCTTTAAAAAGTAGATTGCTCAAATTCGATGTTGCTATATTAAACCATTTATCCTAGTTTGTCAATAGGAATAGTCGATGTTTTTTGCAATGGAGGTAACGTTAGTTTTGCAATCCGCTTTTTATTATAGTATACTGATATTACATGGGAGGGACTAAGATTGAAGAAATTAGCAGTCATATTTCCGGGAATCGGTTATCACACGGATAAGCCCCTTTTGTATTACAGCAAAAGGATCGCGTCGAATAACGGCTTTGATGTGAAGGAAGTTCCTTACGGCAATTTCCCGGAAGGAGTAAAAGGCTCTAAGGAGAAAATGGAACAGGCGTTTCACATCGCGATGGAACAGACCGAGGCGATGCTGCAGGATGTTGTCTTTGAGCAGTATGACGTCGTTCTTTTTATCTCAAAAAGCGTCGGTACGGCGGTGGCGTCCGCTTACGCGAAAAAGAGAGGGCTGCACACGCAAAATATTTTCTATACTCCGGTGGAAGCTTCTTTAAGGTTTATGACAGACCCCGGAATCGTTTTCCACGGGACGAAGGACCCGTGGGTTGAGACGGAGCTGCTGACCAGAGGGTGTGAGGAAAAAGGATATCGGGTCTATTTGACCGAGAACGGGAATCATTCCTTAGAGACGGGGGATGTCTTGCCGGATATTAAGAATCTGAATGATATTATGTCTGTGACGGAAGAGTACATCAAGGCAATAGAAAACAGGAAGGAGAGGGTGACAAATGGAACACAGGAATCCGCTATTAACAGAGGAGGTTACGTCTAAATTTCTCGCGGTCGGCGAAATCATGCTTCGTCTTACGCCGCCCAACTATGAGAAGATCCGTATGGCGAGCTCCTTTGAGGCAAGCTACGGGGGAAGTGAAGCGAACATCGCGCTTGCCCTTGCGAATCTGGGAATCGACAGCAGCTTCTTCTCGGTCGTTCCGAACA
>CAZTKM010000083.1:0-4321 GCA_964614035.1 uncultured Lachnobacterium sp. | reverse complement strand
ATTATGCCATATTCCTCATATTGTCAAGAAATCTGCCGAACAACGCGCCCTTGGGAACTATCCGAAAATCCATGCTTTTCCCTGTTTTCGGATGTCTGAATCTGATGCGGTAAGCGCACAGCGCCAAATGTGTATTCTTCTCATTTCCGTATTTTGTATCTCCGAGAATCGGCGCTCCGGCATCTGCAAACTGCAGGCGAATCTGATGATGTCTTCCGGTGTGTAGAAGAATGTCCACGCACGACAAATCCTCCGCCCGCCCGATTACCTGGTATTCCAGCTGCGCCTCCTTTGCGTTTGGAGTATCCTTTGCCACAATTTTCGAAACGTTGTTCCGCCTGTCGGACAGCAGAAAACTTTTCAGGATTCCGCGGTCTGTCAAAACAGATTCTTCCGTCTCCCTGATTACCGCATAATAGTGCTTCCCGATTGTCCGCTCCTTTACCTGTTTCGACAGATTTGCGGCGGCCTGCTGATTTTTTGCAAAGACCATTACCCCCTCTACCGGTTGATCCAGCCTGTGCACAATGCCGATATAGGGCGGTTCTTTTTTTCCCGCACGATAGTTCTTGAGCCGGCTTTCCATGTCCTGCTGCCCGAGGCGCTTTGTCTGCGTTGCAATTCCCGCTGATTTATGACACACAATAATGTCGTCATCCTCATACAGAATGTCAAGGTCTGTCATCTTTATTTCCTCATCTACAGCTTGAAGCGGTAACCCACGCCCCAGATGGTCTCAATGTATTGCGGTTTGGAAGTGTCAAGTTCTACTTTTTCACGAATTTTTTTAATATGAACGGTTACCGTTGCAATGTCGCCGATGGACTCCATATCCCATACCTTTTGGAATAGCTCTTCCTTGGTAAATACGCGGTTGGGATTCTCCGCCAGAAACGTAAGCAGGTCGAACTCCTTCGTGGTAAACTGCTTCTCCTCTCCGTTTACCCATACGCGGCGGGCCGTCTTATCAATCTTGATTCCCCGGATTTCCACCATATCATTTTCCACCGTATTGCTTCCGATGAGTCTCTCATATCTGGCAAGATGCGCCTTCACTCTGGCGACCAGCTCGCTCGGCGAGAACGGCTTTGTCACATAATCGTCCGCACCGAGTCCCAGCCCCCGGATTTTATCAATATCATCCTTCTTTGCGGAAACCATAAGAATCGGCGTATTCTTCTTTTCCCGGATTTCTTTGCAGATATCAAACCCGTCAATTCCCGGTAACATGAGATCAAGGATATATAAATCAAAGTCCTCCTCCAGCGCCCGCTTTAAGCCCGATTCTCCATCGTTCTCAATCTCGACCTCGAAACCGCTTAGTTCCAAGTAGTCCTTCTCTAAATCTGCGATATCTACTTCGTCCTCCACAATCAAAATCCTGCTCATGATATCCTCCTTAAACATCCACAGCCTGTGGTTCTTCCTGCATATATTTCCGGATTACGAAATACATAATTGTTCCGGTATCTTCTTTGCTCGTCGCCCAGATTTTCCCGCCATGGTCCTCCACGATTTTCTTAACAATCGAAAGTCCGATGCCGCTTCCGCCCGTAGCCGAATTTCTTGAGGAATCCGTTCGGTAAAACCGGTCGAAAATGTATGGCAGATCCCGCTGGGCTATGCCCTTGCCGTTATCTTCCATCTCAACCTGAATAAAGTCCCCTACGTCCTTTATCCGGATATTGATAAATCCATTCTCTTTATTCATATACTTAATCGAATTGCTTATGATGTTTCCCACTACTCTCCTTAGCTGCTCCGGATCTGCAATGATCAGCACATCCTCATCGACATAGTTGTAATAAGCAAGTCCGATTCCTTTGGATTCCAGATCCATGCCAATCTCTTCTATACAATCCGTAAAATATTCCGATACGTTTATCTTTGCGAAGTTGTAAGGAATCCGGTTGGTGTCAATCTTCGTATACAAAGTCAGTTCATTGATCAGTGTGTCCATCTCATTCGCTTTGTTGTAAATTGTCCGGACATATTTATCCACTTTCTCCGGCGTGTTCGCAACGCCGTCCATAATCCCCTCTGCATACCCCTTGACCGCAGTAATCGGCGTCTTTAAGTCATGCGCTATGTTGCTGATCAAAGCCCTGTTTTCTGTCTCGTTGCTGATTTTTTCCTCCGCGTTATCCTTCAACCGCCGGCGCATCTCCTCAAAGCTTTTTGCCAGCTGGCCAATTTCATCATTTTCCTGATAATCCACAGAAAAATCAAGATTTCCGTCCCGGATGTTATTCGCAGCAATCTGAAGCTTTTTGAGCGGCGTAATCATACTCTGATATATCCACACGGTAAGCAAAATCGCCGTCACGATTAAAATAAGGAGAATGGTCAGAATAAAATGTGCGAAAAGCTCCCGCACCTCCTCCGTCGACAGCTGATTCAAAAGCCGAAGAGAGCCTTGTATTGCATCTCCTTCAATCCCTGCCATGCCATGCATTTTGGCAAATTCTTCCATTTGTATTTTCTGAAATATAACGATGGTCATGCATGCCAGCACCGAAGGCACAAATAAAATAATACAAAACGAAATAATAAGTTTTGCCTTTATCTTCATATTTCTTCTCCAACTCAAAAAGGTCATAGGGAATATTCCCTACGACCAATTATAGCATGATTTCTGCCATATTTTCAGAAAAACCAATAAAGTATTCTAAATTTTTTATAAATACTTCTTCAGTGTCTCCGCCATATCGGTGGCTTCCCATGGAAGTTCAATATCGGTACGTCCAAAATGTCCGTAAGCCGCTGTTTTGCGGTAAATCGGTCTTCTAAGATCAAGCATCTTGATAATTCCGGCCGGACGAAGGTCAAAGTTTGTGCGGACAATTGCATCCAGCTTTTCATCGGAAAGCTTTCCCGTTCCGAATGTATCTACCATGATTGAGGTAGGCTGCGCTACGCCGATCGCATAGGATAACTGAATCTCACACTTATCGGCAAGACCTGCCGCAACAATATTCTTTGCAACATAGCGCGCCGCATATGCTGCCGAACGATCCACCTTTGTACAGTCCTTGCCGGAGAAAGCTCCGCCGCCATGGCGTGCATAGCCGCCGTAGGTATCTACGATAATCTTGCGCCCGGTAAGGCCAGCGTCTCCATGCGGCCCGCCGATCACGAAACGGCCTGTCGGATTTATAAAGAACTTGGTCTTATCATCCACAAGTTCAGCCGGAAGAACCGGATCAAACACATATTTCTTGATATCCTCATGAATCTGTTCCTGAGTGACATCCTCATCATGCTGCGTAGAGAGCACAACCGCCTCAAGTCTCTTTGGCTTTCCTGCCTCGTCGTACTCTACGGAAACCTGAGTCTTTCCGTCCGGTCTTAAATATGTAAGCGTACCATTCTTACGAACCTCGGTAAGCTTGAGTGCCAGCTTATGTGCAAGCGCAATCGGATATGGCATAAGCTCCGGCGTCTCGTTGGTTGCGTATCCAAACATCATGCCCTGATCTCCGGCTCCGGTGTCAAGGTCATCCGTAAGGTCTCCCTCCTTTGCCTCAAGCGCCTTGTCAACGCCCATAGCAATATCTGCGGACTGCTGGTCAAGCGCAACCATTACCGCACATGAATTTCCGTCAAGTCCCTTCTTTCCGTCGTCATATCCGATTTCGAGAACAGTCTTGCGTACAATAGCCGGAATGTCAAGCTTTGCCTTTGTTGTAATCTCTCCGGTTACAAGAACGAATCCGGTACAGCTTGCTGTCTCACATGCAACGCGGCTCATGGGATCCTGTTCCATGCACGCGTCAAGGATTGCATCAGATACAGCGTCGCAGACTTTGTCCGGATGGCCTTCTGTTACTGATTCCGAAGTAAATAATCTTTTTTCCATTTTCTTTCGTCTCCTTTTTAATTAAAAAAAACCGCTTAACATAAGCGGATTCACTACCAAAGATAATTAAATCCTCTTATTGTTCGATTACTCGCTCAGGTTGGCACCTTCCAAACAGGGGTTGCCGTGACTTCACAGATCCTATGTATCTCCATCACTCTGAATAAGAGAAAACTATATTCTATATAAAATCTTTGTTTGATACATTACTCTTATTTCTTACCATTGTCAAGTGCAAATTTATTGACTTTTTTTTACAATAATTTTATACTTTAGTAGAGTACATTTATGAAGGAGGATTATGCCATGCGAACACTAACTCCACACGAGTTGGAACAAGGTATGATCGTTGCAGAGACAATTAAGACACCCAGCGGTCAGATTCTTGCCGCTCCCGGTTCCGAGGTCACCTGAGTTTTGAAGTAAATATCTGAAATAAATCCAGCAACCCCTTGTGGTTAC
>CAZTKM010000082.1:0-4716 GCA_964614035.1 uncultured Lachnobacterium sp. | reverse complement strand
AGTGGCGGATATTGCGGAAACCGTTTTTTCCTGCGAAGTCCTCAAGGTATTCCTTTTGGTTCTTAATGCTGTTGCTCTCGCCCTGCATTTCATCATCCCGTGAGAGCCTTTCATAAAGTGCTGTGATTTTGATTGACATAGAGATTTGCTCCTTTCCCCGAAAACGCCCTGTTTATCGGCTTTTTCAGTATTTTTATTTTCTCTGTCCTTAACAGACTAACCCAATTTTCCTCTGTTCTGTCATACTTGATTGCGTTAAATGAAGATGAGGCATAAATGGCGCTTATGATTCCTATTAACAATACTATAAAATAAATCCCCTTAATACGCTTCTCCAATTATCTTACCTCTCTGGCACCGCATTGTGCTGCAGTATATATCCGTAAAAAATTCCGAAGCTTTTGATTTGCAATTTGCCATGTCTTACATTATCATATTTCATTATAAATCCACTACAATTTTAAGGAGATTCTCATGAAAAAGATAAAACAAATTCTGGCTCTCGGCGGCGTGATACTTCTCGTTGCGCTTTATATCACTACCCTCGTTCTTGCGATAACCGATCACAGCGGCACCATGAACATGTTCTTTGCCTCTGTTGTTGCGACAATTCTGATTCCCGTTCTGATCTGGGCTTATACACTGATTTATCGCCTGACCGGAGGAAAAAAGGATTCAGAGGATAAAAATTCCGATACCAAAAACGATGCAAAATAAAGAGGTAACTATCATATCTGTTCCATAGTCTCATGTCATTATATCGGTTAATCCTGTGACAGGCAATGAGATTTGTACTAGGTCAAGTTGGGAGAGCCGCAACAATATATCATGCCAAACGCCACTTTTCCTGTATCCGCCTGCTGTTCAATCTCCCGGCTCGATAAGCATTTCATCAGTTCCATGGAATCTTCCGAAACATCGTAATCATCCATGCGCCCCTTACTCTTTTCCTTTGCTTCCAACTGTTCGTTGTAATCTCTTACGGTAATACGGACGGTCTCCGTAAGAAAATCGCACAAAGTCATTTCTTGCTCATATATGGGGGCGGTAACTCTATTCGAGCCACCTCACGAATAGTTACCTGCTTTCATTTAAAAAACCACTCAAATCATACAATTCAAGTGGTCTTTTTTAACATATCCAATTATCTTACAATCATCGCTTCGCGCTCCGAACCGGTTCCGATGAACTTTACAGGAATTCCGATGTAGTCCTCGATAAAGCGGATATAATCCTGTGCATTCTGCGGAAGCTCCTCAAAAGTCCTGCAATCCGCGATATGTCCCCATCCGCCTTCCAGCTCTTTATATACAGGCTTTGCACGATTCAGGACATTCAGATTGGTCGTAAAGTCCTCGATCTCCGCTCCGTCGACGTCATAAGCAACGCAGACTTTAATCTTATCGAACTGACCGATGGTATCTAAATGGTTTACGGAAAGCACCGTAAGTCCGTTGACGCGCTTTGCATACTTTAACGTTACAAGGTCAAGCCATCCGCAGCGTCTCGGCCTTCCGGTTGTCGTGCCATATTCGTGTCCAAGCTCCCGAATCCGGTCTCCGGTCTCATCGAGAAGCTCCGTCACATATGGGCCTTCGCCTACGCGGCTTGAATATGCCTTGATGACGCCGTATACATTTCCGATATCGGAAGCGCTCAGACCGGTTCCGGTCAGAATACCACCGATGGTAGGATTGGATGAGGTAACGAACGGATAGGAACCGAAATCAATATCCAGAAGCGTAGCCTGCGCGCCCTCCACCACGATTTTCTGATCAGCCTCAAGCGCCTTATGAAGAAATGTAATGGTATCACAGACGTACGGCCTTAAGATGTTTGCATAGTCTGTGTATGCAGCGTACAGCCGGTCAAAATTTAACTTTCCCGTATAATCCGTCTCCGGATCATAGAATTTTAAAAGTCCAAGCTTTGACTCGGTCATCTCCCTTAAACGTTTTGCAAAATCAGGTGCATATAAATCTTCCATCCGAAGTCCGCTTCTCTCGAACTTATCGCAATAAGACGGCCCGATACCTTTTCCGGTGGTGCCGATCTTCTTTGCTTTTCTTACTTTCTCCAAAGCGACGTCTAACATCCGGTGGTACGGAAAAATCACATGCGCTTTCTCACTGATTTTTAAATACTGATCAACGTCATAATCGTGATCTTTTAAATTATTGATTTCTTCAATCAAAACTTCCGGATTTAGTACTACTCCGTTTCCAATCACGCCGATCGTATGTCCGGAAAGGACTCCGGAAGGAATCAGGTGCATCGCATATTTTATGCCGTTTGCCCTGATGGTATGTCCTGCGTTGTCTCCTCCGGTTGCACGCACCGCAATATCAGCTTCTGTGGCAAGATAATCAATAACCTTTCCTTTTCCCTCGTCTCCGTAGAAACATCCAATTACAACATCAACCTTTGACATATGTGCCTCCTAATCCTCTGCTTCTTTGACTTTCTTAGAACATGCTACCGCAAGCGCTCCCGGCCCGATATGACAGGATACGGACAAAGAGAGCGGATTCATTACGATTTCATTATTTGGAAACGCTTCCTGTACCTCTCTCTTAAATTCTTCTGCTGCCTCAAGATCATACGTGTATGCAATCTCAAGATTCATATCGGCTCCGTCCGGGCTGTGAAAGCGCTCTTCAAAATCCTTCTTCATCGTTTCAATCATAATGCTCTTTCCCTGCTTTGAGGTCCGGGCCTTTGCAAAAGCGTCCAGCTTCTCGCCCTGAATCTGAAGAACCGGCTTTAATTTGAGAAGCGTGCCGAGCGCTGCCGCAGCCGGAGTAATTCTTCCTCCCTTTTTCAGATAGTATAACGTATCCAGCATGATGTAGATGGAAGACTCCATCTTGTCACGCTCCAATATCGTCTTAATCTCTAAAGCGCTCATTCCCTTTCCTGCCATGGCCTTTGCATCCATGACAGACTGCCTCATGGTAACGGAAATTCTCTGATTATCCACGACCTGAACCTTTCCGTCGTAATCATCCGAAAGAACAATTGCTGTCGAGCAGGAACTGCTGAGCCCGGATGACATCGGAATATATACGATTTCGTCATATTCCTTTAGAAGTTCGTCCCACTTGTCCGTCAGATTGCCGACAAGCGGCATAGAAGTCTTGATTTCACAATCGGATTTCAGTTTCTCGTAGAACTCGTCCTGCGTAAGGTCGATATCCTCGTAAAACATCTCTTCATCAATATAAAAAGGCATTGGAAGAACACATACGCCAAGCTCCTTTGCTTCCGCCTGTGTAATTCCGCTGTTACTGTCAGTCATAATTGCAACTTTGCTCATGGAATACCTCCGCTTCGTCTTAAAAATTCCATTTTTACATACAGATTGAAGTATATCATATCTCATAAAAAAAGGGAAGATGAAATCTTCCCGAATTAATTTCGGTTACTGTCAAGTAAACCCACCAGATGACCTATGACTGGATATTCATATCCTTTTCCTTCTTTCTTTGGCACTTTTGCTGACATCAGGATTTCTCCATACAATTCCTCTACCTGTTCTTCCTCAAACACCGGCCGTCTCAGCTTCTCTGTCACTTCATACAGCTTCCCGCTGCATTTCTTTGCCAGTATCTTCGCCAGATGGTTCCCTCCTCGCTTGCTCCAACTGGTATGGTTATGCTTCATCCTGCGCGCGATCACACTCCACACATGGTTCTCCATTGTCCCCATGTTCCGATACTCTAATCCTTCCGGATGCTCCGGCAGCTCCAGCCCTTGTGACTGGCAGGGCACTAAATGAATAGTTTTACCCAGTCTGACAGGTTATCCTCTGGGACAAAATACTTCCGCAGTTCTATGATATGTAGTTCCATCTTGTCGGTAAAATCTTCCCGTCTGCGTCCCTCATACGATATATCTTGTGTCCTTTTTCATCCTGTGTCAGATTAAAATCCAGAAGACTAATCCCGATGCATCGGCCTTGGACAAATAGAACAGATTTCGTTGTTTCCAGTCTTTGATCCTTGCAACCTGCATCTCAATGTTGACTTTTGTGCTGTCATTGAATTCGATTTTTACATCCAGAATTCCCTGCTTCTGCTTCCGCCAGTTTCGCGGCAGAAAAGTGTTCATCAGCCTTACCGACCGAATCCTTTCCACCGGGACATCCAAAGTTGCGGCAAGAAAAAACTTCCGCACAATTTCATTGGACATGAATTCTTTAAACGCGAAATCTTCCTTTAACGATACAATTCTCATACACATTCCTCCCTTGATTGTATCCACAGGAGTTTCTCTGTCACGCATACCGCAAATGCCGGTTATGACTTTCAAAAATCCTGCTTCGATTGTAAATTTGGAATAAAAGCATAGATTTTTGAACAAAGATAGGTTTTCCGAATTGCATCAGGATATTGCACTTGCCCTGAATGTATAAGAAATTTTCCAGAAAAAAAATATGCTTTGGATAAGTATAGCGCCATCCAAAGCATGTTCGCAACAATTTTTATATCAATCAAAATGTCATCTTCCGACAGATAGAATAACGGACTTTACCCGGATATTCAAAATAGGCCGGCAGTCTTTCATTACCGGCCTATAAGGATAGCAAAGCTGCTTATTTAACATATATACAACAAGTAACATTTTCTTTTGATATCCTTTGCTATTCATACTGCTGTTCCGAGAGTATGAAAGTTTTTCTGTAAATAACTATTAGCAATAGGTCTTCTATGGTAA
>CAZTKM010000081.1:0-4818 GCA_964614035.1 uncultured Lachnobacterium sp. | reverse complement strand
AGAGCACTTGACTTTTAATCAAGTTGTCGGGGGTTCGAATCCCCCGTGTCTCATTCAATTAGTACCTTTTTATTAACGTTAGTTAGTAAAAAGGTACTTTTTTGTTGCGGCTGCTAAACAATGCAAAACATCTTGCTATTTTGCCGGAAACCGATTAGTATATAAGTGAGGGACACGTACACACTAAAATGTAAGGATTTGGGGAAAATTTATGGGAAAAAAAGTAAAAGCTGCAAGAAGGCGAAGCGTAGCGGCGGTATTTATTTCTGTGCTGGTGGTTGTAGCATTGGTTGCCACTTTGTCCAATTTTATGAACTATGCTGCGCTGGAAGGAATGGGAGCAAGCATTGACCAGATAACGGAGGTCGGTATTGCCAATACGGAGCTGATCAGCGAAGTGGAGCGCACCATCGAAGCGGTGCAGAAGGATTTTTATGGATATTCGGCAACCGGACCGAAGACGGATGCCCATGCGGAGTTTAAAAACAGCTACGAAGAGGATTCACAGTATCTGGAGGAACTTCTGACCGGAATGTCAGCGGCAGGCTGGGAGGCAGAGGTTGCCGCTCTGGGGGAGAATCTGGAAGAAATGTATGAGAATATGTCCAAGATTATGTACTACGCGGATCTGGAAGATTCTCTGGATGACACGACAGTCGTCGCTATGCAGAAGGTGGCGCGGCTGAACGCAATTCAGTCGGTCATCAGCGAGATGAACGAGAGCCTGGATATTCTTGACGCGGCATGTAAGGAACAGATGTCGGATGCGATTGCGACTGCGGAAAGTCTGCAGAAGCGGACGATGGCAATCGGATTTGTGATGATTTTCGTAACCATTGTTATCAGCGTCGGTGGAGGTATTTTCTCCTACAGAAGAGTCGCCAGACCGCTGAAAAAGGCAGCAAAAGATCTGGAGGCCATCATTGCGGATATTCGAAAAGGACATGGCGACCTGACGAATCATATAAAGTATACCGCGCAGGATGAAATCGGCCTTATGGTGAGCGGCTTTAATGAGTTTATCGACGTTCTGAAGGATATGATTGATAAGATTAAGAGCGGTTCTTATCAGCTTGAGGAGGCAGCGGGATTGGTAAATGAAGGCGTGAGGGCTGCCGGGGACAAGATTACAAGCACCTCCGCTACGATGCAGCAGCTTACCGCAAGTATGGAGGAAGCGACGGCGTCCATGGAGCGTATCTCGAATAATATCGAGCAGATTGGCCATGAAATTGTATCAATGGCTGACCAGACAAACGAAGGTCTTCATTTTGCGGACAATATCAGACAACGTGCCGACGAGATGAGGGAGAATGCGGAAGTAAGCCAGAATCAGGCCAACGGAATTGTAGGCGAGATATCGGAGCAGCTGGAAAAGGCGATTGAGCAAAGCAAGCAGGTTGCCAAGATCAATGAGCTTACCGATGAGATTCTCTCAATTTCCTCACAGACGAACCTGCTCGCGCTGAACGCTTCCATTGAGGCTGCCCGCGCCGGAGATGCGGGGCGAGGCTTTGCCGTTGTTGCGGAGGAAATTCGTGAGCTTGCAGACCAAAGCAGGAGTACGGCTAACGGAATTCAGAGTATCAGTACTCTTGTCATTCAGTCGGTTGATGCGCTTGCCGGCAATGCAAAGCGTATGCTTGAATTTGTAAACGAGGATGTATTGCAGGCATACCAAAATATGGTACAAAACGGCGCTACATACCATGATGATGCAAACCAGATGAACCAGATGATGCGGCTGCTGCAGGAGGCGACGGGACAGCTTCGTCTGGCGGCGGACGAGATTACGCTTGCGGCGTCGGGGGTAACGGAGGCTGTGACGCAGAGCGCGCTCGGTATCGGAAATGCCGCCGAATATACAGGAGAGGTTGCCGAGCACATGCAGAAGATTAACGATTCTGTCGAGCAGAACCTTTCCATTGCGGATTCTTTGAAGGATGAAGTCAAAGGCTTTAAATGCGAATAATAAGGTAGGGGTATTCCATGCGGATACCTCTATTTTTTCGGAAAAACATGGCTTGACTTTCCGGAATTTGTTCCATAGAATGAGACACAATAAGAAGAAAAAGAAAAAATGGATCAGGAGGGATATATGAAAAAGAGAGTATTATGTATGCTGGCAGCAGCTTCCATGACGGCAGCGCTGCTTGCCGGATGCAAAAGCAGCGTGCAGGAGGAATATGTTACAACAGAAAGCGAAGCTGTCGGAACCGGAGGCGAAGAGGAAGAGCAAGTGGAATTTACCGAAGAGCGGGCGGTCGTCCGCATTGGAGCCATGAGCGGCCCGACTGCAATGGGAATGGTTAAGCTTATGAGCGATGCAGAGGCGGGAAATACCATGAATAAATATGAGTTTGCAGAGCTTTCCACCGACGCCTCCGCTTTTGCAGCCCCGCTTGCACAGGGAGAAATCGATATTGCAGCGGTTCCGTCCAACCTTGCCGCAGCCTTATACAACAATACGGAAGGTAAGATTGAGGTTCTCGCAGTTAATAATAACGGTGTGCTTGCCGTAGTGGAGCGAGGAGAAGAGATTACTTCACTTGCCGACCTTGAAGGAAAGACCGTATATGCAACCGGTCAGGGTGCAGTGCCGGAGTATACCATCCGTTATCTGCTTTCGGAGCGCGGGATAGATCCGGATGTGGATGTGACCATTCAGTGGTGTTCCGATACAACAGAAGCTCTTTCCTATATTAGCAGCGATGAGCATGCGGTTGCAATTCTGCCGCAGCCGTTTGTAACGGCAGCGTGCGCGCAGGTAGAAGATCTTAGCATTGCAATTGACTTAAATGATGAGTGGGCCGCCCTTGACAACGGTTCAAGTATGGTCATCGGGGTTGTGGTTGTCCGCAGGGAATTTGCGGAGGCACATCCGGTTGAGGCAGCGATATTCATGGACGAATATGCAAAGTCCGTTGCCTATGCGAAGGAGGACGTCGAAGGCGCGGCTGCCCTGATCGAGCGGTATGGTATTGTCGGGAGCGCGGCTATTGCACAGAAAGCGTTGCCGGGATGTCATCTGTCCGGAGTGACCGGGGAGGAAATGAAGAGTGAATTGGAAGGGTTTCTGCAGGTGTTATACGATCAGAATCCTCAGTCAGTAGGCGGCGCGATGCCAGGAGAAGATTTCTATTTTGAAACATATTAAAAGAATCATAGCGGTATTATTGGCGCTTCTGGTGTGGCAGATCGCTGCCATGAGGATCCATGAAAAAATTCTTTTGGTAACTCCGATAGAAGTGCTTATGCGAATGTTGACAATCTGGCAGGTGGAGGGCTTCTGGTCTTCCATCTGGTTTACGTTTTACCACATAGCCGGCGGATTTTTGCTGGGGCTGTGCGCAGGGATTTTTCTTGCAGTCCTTGCGTCCCGGTTTCCGCTGACGGAAACGCTGCTGTGGCCATGGATGGCGACGATGAAATCCGTCCCGGTCGCCTCTTTCGTGGTAATCTGTCTGATATGGCTCTCTGCGGGAAATCTGTCGGTGTTTATCTCGTTTCTGATTGTATTGCCGATGATATATCAGAATATGCTTGCCGGAATTCGTGCGGAAAACCGGCAGATGAAAGAGATGGCACAAATGTTTCATATGAGTTTTTGCAGACGGATGAAGTACATTACGATTCCACAGATCCGGCCTTACCTGATTTCTGCGTGTGCGGTTACGACAGGAATGGCATGGAAGGCCGGTATTGCGGCAGAGATTATCGGGACGCCAAGCGGTTCCATCGGAAAGATGCTCTATCTGGCAAAGATCTCGCTGGATACGGATGATCTGCTTGCATGGACGGTCATTATTGTGCTGATCAGCGTGTCTACCGAGAAATTATTCATGTGGGGGCTTAAGAAAATCTTATGAATGTCATATTGGATCAGGTGGAGAAATCATACGAAGGCAAGACGGTGTTCTCCGGTTTTTCCGCCGTATTGGAAGAAGGAAGGACGACGGCGGTTATGGGAGCTTCGGGAAGCGGAAAAACGACGCTTCTGCGGCTTCTGATGGGTTTGGAAAAGCCGGATTGTGGCGGGATAACAGGAACGCCGGAGCGGTTTCATGCCGTGTTTCAGGAGGACAGACTGTGCGAGGCGTTTACGGCGGAAGAAAACATACGGATGGTTCTGCCAAAGCATTATGATAGAAAGAAGATTAAGGAATGTCTGGAAAATCTTGGTATTGCAGAATGTCAGGAGCAATGCGTGAACAAGCTGAGCGGCGGGATGAAGAGGCGTGTTGCAATTGCAAGAGCGATACTCTCCGCCGACGCAGGGGCTGAAGAGAATGAAGCCGGCGGGGGAATGATCCTGTTGGACGAGCCGTTTAAAGGGCTGGACGAGGATAACAAGCTGCGGGTAATGGCATACGTAAAGAAAATGATTGCAAAAAAAACAACGGTTCTGGTCACTCACGAGAAAAATGAAGCGGATTTTCTGGCGGATAAAATTCTTTATCTGGATGAAATATCCGGGACAATTTATTAGAATATTGCATAACGAGCTGTTGTTTTTTGTGCAATATTGCCATGTCTGTTTTGCAATATGAATGATTATGCAGTAAAATGCGTGCAGACGTATATTTATTCAATTTGTCGTAAAATTGGGAAAAACGACACATTTGACAAATCGGGGATTCTTGGTATAATAGAAAAGAATTGTTTGCGAGGAGTGTACAATTGTATTTTCATATAGTGCAATGAGCAAAAGGGCTCAATGCACTTTTTTTGGTTATAAGTCCAAAATTTAGTACGGCAATGCAATCTCAAGTTTGGAAGCAAAATCGCCGCAATCCTGATAAATAAAGGACTGCGGCG
>CAZTKM010000080.1:0-4908 GCA_964614035.1 uncultured Lachnobacterium sp. | reverse complement strand
GATGGCGCTGCATGACGAGGTAGCGGTCGAAAGCAATATCGGCAATGAATACCAGATTCTTGACGGAATCGGTTCCTATATCCAGCAGCTGAAATGCAATACGGAGCAGGAACTCCTTCTGACGCTGTCGCAGTGCAGGCTGATAATCGACTGTAAAAGGCTGACGCTGGTGTCGGAGAACGGAAAAACGCTTAGCAGCAATCAGATGGTTGGCTACGATGAGGATTTGCTTGATCAGTGCCGGGAAACGGATGCGCATTATGTTTTCTGGATAGAGAATGATGACGCGGATGCAGACGGCGCCGGGGAACAGCTCTATTTTGGGGCAGAGACAGAGCCTTTTACGGTTGAAGGGGAAACCTACTGGTACGTTACGGCGGTCATGGACATAAACATCCTTCAGGAAAATCTGAAGGTAGAAAGCTATGACGGAGAAGGATACTGCAATATCGTTGACGCGGAGGGCAATTATATCGTAAACAACAGCCGCAACTATACGGCGCAGAGCTTAAATAATTTTTTTGACAAGCTGCTGCTCGGTACCTTAAGGTCTGACTGGACCATAGAGAAAATACAGGACAATATGGCGGCGCAGGAAAAGTTTTCAATGATGTACACGAATCTGGACGGAGAAGATCAGCTGCTTATTTTTATGCCGATGGAAAAAGAAAACTGGTATTTTATTATGGCGATTCCGGATTCTATCATCCAGGGACAGGTTCAGGACATTATCATGCTCTATCTGCTCTTTTGGTTTTTGAGCGTTGCAGTGATGCTGTTTGCGGCCGCGATGATATTCAGGGAAGAATGGCTTATCACTAAGAATGAGAGGGAGCACCAGAAGGAACTCAGCGAGGCGCTTGCGCTTGCAAATCAGGGTAATCGGGCGAAAACGACCTTCTTGAATAACATGTCCCACGATATCCGTACGCCGATGAATGCGATTATGGGCTTCACCTCTCTTGCCATCACACACATGGACAGCAGTGAAAAGGTGAAGGATTATCTGGAGAAAATTTACCAGTCCTCCGCTCACCTGCTTTCCCTCATCAATGATGTGCTCGATATGTCCCGCATTGAATCGGGAAAGCTGGAGATAGAGGAAAAGCCGGAAAGCCTGCCCGACATTCTCCATACGCTGCGGAATATTGTGCAGGCGGATATTCATTCCAAGCAGTTGGATTTTTATATCGATGTAATGGGGGTAACCGACGAGAACATTTACTGTGACAGGCTGCGGCTGAACCAGATTTTGATCAATATTACCTCCAACGCCATGAAGTATAACCGGCCGGGAGGCAGCGTTTCCATATGTGTGATACAAAAGAGCGCACAGAAGAACGGATACGGAACCTATGAGTTCCGCATTAAGGATACGGGCATAGGAATCAGTGAAGAATACCTGAAGGATATTTTCGAGCCGTTTACGCGGGAGCGGAACTCCACGGTAAGCGGCATCCAGGGAACCGGTCTGGGAATGGCGATCACCAAGAATATTGTAGATACGATGGGAGGTACGATAAAGGTTTCGAGCGAGGAAGGAAAGGGCAGCGAATTTACGGTTACCCTGGAATTCAGGCTGCAGGATGAGCCTGAGAAAATAGAAACCATCAAGAAGCTGCAGGGGCTGCGCGGGCTGGTTGTGGACGACGATATCAATGCCTGCCAGAGCGTCAGCCAGATGCTGCGGAAGATCGGCATGGCTCCGGAGTGGACAAGGTTCGGGCAGGAAGCCGTTGTCCGTACCAGAGAAGCCCGGGAGCTGGGAAAGCCGTTTTATGTATATATCATAGACTGGCTGATGCCGGATATGAACGGCATTGAGGTTGCAAGACGAATCCGGATGGAGGTGGGCGACGATGCACCGATTATTATATTGACAGCCTATGACTGGGCGGATATCGAAAAGGAGGCAAGAGAGGCGGGCGTGACTGATTTTGTCAGCAAGCCGTTGTTCTTTTCGGATCTGCAGGGGACGCTGTCTAAGCTATGCGAGGAGGAAACGGAGACAACGCCCGGGCCCAGGGAAGAAGCAGTTCTGGATTTTCACGGCTCCCGTATCCTTCTGGTGGAGGATAACCTCTGGAATCAGGAGGTCGCGCAGGAAATTCTTGCGAACCTCAATCTGACAGTGGAAACCGTAAGTAACGGTCAGGAGGCGGTAACGGCAGTGGAAACGGCGGAGGCGGGCCGGTATGACCTGGTGTTTATGGATGTGCAGATGCCGGTAATGAACGGCTATGACGCGGCAAAAGCGATTCGCGCCCTGGCCGATCCGGCAAAAGCGAAGGTTCCGATCGTCGCCATGACGGCGGATGCTTTTGAGGAGGACAGACAAAAGGCGCTGCAGTCCGGAATGAACGACCATATAAGTAAACCACTGGATATGGATGCGCTGATAAAGGTATTGAGGAAATATATTGAGAATGAAAAAGGATAATCATGCAAAAAGAGGACAACTGCTTTCAATATGCTTCATCGCTGCCATTAAGGCTTAGGACTATTCTTCTTCTGTCAGCAGATGATAAAGCCATTTTCCCGAATCGCTCAGATCGCTTTCCGTAAAATCAGAGGTTTTGCTGCAGCCGCTGTTTAGGATGGCGGATGTTTCATTTTTATTGGACAGATTCCATGCCACATAGCTGACCTTGTAATCGTTCATAAGATTTACCCACTGTTCGGCCTGCTCCTCGTCTATGGCGCCGCTTCCGCTGGCGTCACAGATGCCGTATTCCGACACAAATATCGGCAGTCCGCCGTCAAGGGCGGCAGTCATCGTATTGCGAAGCCCGTCTGTATGGGTTGCCGCATAAAAATGCAGCGTGTACATAATGTTGTCGGCATCGGTAATCGGATCCGCCGCTGCCTGATCGACATATTGTGACCAGTTCGGCGTTCCTATCAGAATGATTCCGTCTTCGTCGTTGGAACGAATCACGCGGATTATGCGTTCCGCATAAGATTTGATTTCTCCCCAGCCGGTGCCTCCGTTCGGCTCATTGCAGATTTCGTAGAGTACGTTGTTATAATCCGCATATTCCATGGACATTTCCGCAAAAAAGCTTTCGGCTTCCCCAATGTTTGTATTCGGGTTGCTGTCGGAGAGGATATGCCAGTCAATAATCACATACATATCATTTTCTGTCGCGTATTCCACACCGTCTTTAACCAGAGCTTTGAGCCGATCCTTATCCCCGTCGGTACAATATCCGCCGCTCTCTGCGGTATACATCGCCAGACGGATGACATTGACATTCCAATCGTCGCGCAGCTGCCGGAAACATGCTTCGTTTACATATTCCGGGAACCATGCGAGTCCATGGGTGCTGATTCCTCTTAGCTGAACGGCATTTCCGTTGCTGTCAGTAAGCTGCGTACCTTCCACATGGAGGGCTCCTGACACAGACGGAGCAGCCAGAGACGGCGTTGTTTCCGCAACTGACTCTGTGGAAAATGTTGTTTCTGTGACTTCCGCTGCGGTTTTTTCTGTGCCTTCCCCGGCTTCTGTTTCTTTTTCTGTGACTAATTCTGTCTCTTTCATTGATGATTCCTCCGTCGCCGGCATGGTTTCTGTTATAGTTGTCTCCGTTTGTCCGCCGCGTCCGGCGCCGCACCCGGATAGCAGCGGCAAAATGCCGATTAATATGATTATGTGTGCTACAGCAATTCTATGTTTTTTCATATCGTTTGATTCAATCCATTCTTTTTTTACAATTATTTTATCTTTATTGTACAACGAATGAAGTCTTTACAGCAAGGCATTTTGGCTGTATGATGTGTTAGCTCGATAAAAACCGAATCGGAAAGGATCGAATTAACATATGGAAACTCTTTAAGTGACATGATTCTGGGGTGCTAAAAAAGAATGAAATTGTAAAAAGAATAAACAATTTATAAATTATTGGCACTCGCTATTGACGAGTGCTAATAATGGTGTTATAACATAGTCAGAACAAAAGAAAAGGAGTTACAGACTCCCAAACATTCCAGGTTCCGGATGATTTAGACGTCAAAGAAATTGAAGAAAGAAAGGAAGGATGACTTATGTTGATGCCTAGTTTATTCTACGATGATTTTGATTTATTTGATGATGCTTTTGGAGGACCTTGGTTGAATGATCGTGATTTCAAGAATATGGAAAAGAAACTGTACGGTCGAAAAGCAAAGAACATGATGAGTACGGATATCAAAGAGACGGACGACAGCTACGAGATGGTCGTTGATCTTCCGGGCTTCAAGAAAGACGAGGTTACGGTAGAACTCGACAATGGTTATCTGACAATTACCGCGGCAAAAGGGCTTGAGCAGAATGAGGCGGAATCCGAGGAAGCCGGGAAAGAAGGAAAGTACATCCGCAGAGAAAGATACAGCGGAGAATTTAAGAGAAGCTTCTATGTTGGAGAGTACCTCACGCAGGAGGAGATTAAAGCAAAATTCAAGCATGGACTCCTTACACTCGATATTCCGAAAAAGGAATCGCCAAAGGTTACAGCAAATAAATACATAGCCATTGAAGGCTGATTATTTACGGACGAAAGCTTACCGCCTCATGCAGGGCGGTAAGCTTTCATTTTTATCAGGCTAAATTCAATTACAACATTGTACAGAACTTATTCCAAAGAAATCTGCCAATTTTTGAATTGTAACGGGTTTGCTATTTGTTTCCTTCATATACAAATCATACTTCTTTTTAAAAACTGTTTCCGGTGCTAACACATTCGCTGCAAATAAATTAGCGCGCCGCTCTGACCAATGATCTTAAGCTCTTTACAGACTTCCGCAAAGCGGTCAAGCTCCCGGCCATCTAAGAATACCGCAAACCGGTATGCCCTGCGGGTGTCCGCAACGGCAACCCAGAATACAAGCACCGCCTTGAGCATTTCATAAACCACATTCAGAAATCCTGTC
>CAZTKM010000079.1:0-5170 GCA_964614035.1 uncultured Lachnobacterium sp. | reverse complement strand
AGGGTGGACGTAACATGCGATTCACAGCTCTCGTGGTTGTTGGTGACAAGAACGGACATGTTGGAGCAGGTCTTGGAAAAGCAACTGAAATCCCGGAAGCAATCCGCAAGGGAAAAGAGGATGCAATCAAGAGTATGATCAGCATTTGTTTAGACGAGAATAGCTCGATTACACATGATGTAACAGGAAAATATACAGGTGCTTCCGTATTACTAAAGAAGTCTCCTGAAGGTACCGGTATTATCGCCGGAGGTCCGGCTCGTTCCGTATGCGAGATTGCCGGTATAAAGAATATCCGTACAAAGTCATTGGGCTCAAACAATAAGCAGAACGTTGTACTTGCTACAATTGAAGCATTAAAGCAGTTAAGAAGCCCGGAAGAAGTTGCTAAACTTCGCGGTAAGTCAGTAGAAGAAATTTTAGGTTAAGGAGGAACTGAAAGATGGCAGATAGAGTGAAAGTTACATTGATTAAGTCTACAATTGGTGCAGTTCCAAAGAACAAGGCCACAATCGAGGCTCTTGGATTAACCAAGCTGGGAAAGACTGTTGAATTACCAAACAATGCGGCTACACAGGGTGCGGTCCGCAAAGTAGCTCCATACGTTAAAGTAGAAGAAGTATAAGATAAGGAGGTGCCATAATGGATTTATCTAGTTTAAAAGCAGCCGAAGGTTCTGTTCAGAGCGACAACTTCAGAAGAGGCCGCGGACATGGTTCAGGAAATGGTAAGACTGCTGGTAAGGGCCACAAAGGTCAGAAGGCTCGTTCCGGAGCGCCTAGACCTGGTTTTGAAGGTGGACAGATGCCATTATACAGAAGATTGCCAAAGAGAGGATTCAAGAACAGAAATACTCTTGATATCGTGGCAATCAACCTTTCTGCGTTAGAGAGATTCGATAATGACGCTGTAGTTTCCGTTGAGACATTGGTGGAAGCCGGCGTTGTGAAGAATCCAAGAGATGGCGTTAAGATTCTTGGAAATGGCGAACTTACTAAGAAGCTTACAGTTCAGGCAAATGCATTCAGTGCAAGTGCAAAAGAAAAAATTGAAGCTCTTGGTGGAAAAGCAGAGGTGATTTAATGCTTGAGACTCTCCGTAATGCATTTAGAATAAAGGATATTCGTCAAAGAATTTTCTTTACGTTCCTAATGTTAGTTGTTATCCGAATCGGAAGCCAGCTTCCGGTTCCGGGTGTGGACGGATCGGTATTTCGTGACTTTTTCGCAAATAATTCGGCTGATGGACTTGGATTTGTAAATGCAATTACAGGTGGATCATTCCTTAATATGTCTGTATTTGCACTGAATATTACCCCATATATTACTTCTTCCATCATTATGCAGCTGCTTACAATAGCGATTCCGAAACTGGAAGAGATTCAGCGCGACGGCGAAGAAGGAAGAAAGAAAATCGTTGAGATTACCCGTTATTTAACAATCGCACTTGGTCTCATTGAGGCGATTGCCATGACAATCGGTTTTTATCGCGGCGGATATCTGTATGATAGAAGCTGGCTGACCGTTGTTATGGTTATCACATCTCTTACGGCGGGATCCGCAGTGCTTATGTGGATTGGCGAGAGAATTACTGAGAAGGGAATCGGAAACGGTATTTCTATCGTATTGATTATCAATATTCTTTCCCGGATTCCACAGGATTTATCTGCGCTCTGGTCACAGTTTATCGCTGGTAAAAGTATTGCAAAGGGAATCGTAGCCGGAATTATTATTGCAGCCATTATTATTGCGATGGTACTTTTTGTAGTATTATTGCAAGGCGCTGAGAGACGAATCCCGGTTCAGTATTCGAACAAGATTCAGGGAAGAAAGCAGGTAGGCGGACAGTCAACCCACATTCCTCTCAAGGTAAACACCGGCGGAGTAATTCCTGTTATTTTTGCCCAGTCCCTGATGCAGACACCGGTTATTATCGCAAGTCTCATTGGAAAAGGGAACGGAACAGGAGTAGGAAGTAAGATTTTAAGAGGTTTATCGCAGTCAAATTGGTGTGATCCGGAGAATCCGGTGTATTCCATCGGTCTTGTGGTGTACATCATTTTGATTATTGCATTTGCATATTTCTATACACAGATTACGTTTAATCCCTTAGAGATTGCAAATAATATGAAGAAAGCCGGCGGATTTATTCCGGGATTCCGTCCTGGAAAACCAACCAGCGATTATTTAAATCAGATTTTGAATTACATTGTATTTATTGGAGCAACCGGACTCGCAATTATTGCATTCATTCCGATCTTCTTCAATGGTGTATTCGGAGCTGACGTCTCATTCGGCGGAACATCAATCATTATTATCGTAGGTGTCGTTATCGAGACCTTAAAACAGGTTGAGTCCATGATGAGAGTACGTTTTTATAAGGGATTTTTAAATGATTAATCATATGTTTGGAGATATGGGCATAACCTGTATCTCCATTCGTGGTTACTTAAGTATCCAGTAACAGCTGTCGTGGTAAGACAGCTGCAGTTTGTGCATTCGCGAAAGGAGAAGCGCATGAAGATTATTATGTTAGGAGCACCGGGAGCAGGAAAGGGAACACAGGCGAAGCAGATTGCGACAAAGTATCAGATTCCGCATATCTCAACAGGAGACATTTTCCGCGCAAATATTAAGAACGGTACAGAATTAGGAAAGAAAGCAAAATCGTATATGGATCAGGGGGCATTGGTTCCGGACGAACTTACATGCGACCTTGTAATGGATAGAATTGCGCAGGATGACTGTAGAAACGGGTTTGTACTTGACGGATTTCCAAGAACAATTCCGCAGGCGGAAGCCCTTGACGCGGCACTTACCAAAATCGGCCAGGCTATGGACTATGCGATTGACGTTGATGTTCCGGACGAGAATATTGTAAACCGTATGGGAGGCAGACGCGCCTGCTTAAATTGCGGAGCGACTTACCATATTGTGTTTAATCCGACTAAGATTGAAGGAAAATGCGACGCATGCGGAAGCGATACCGTACTTCGCGATGATGATAAGCCGGAAACCGTTCAAAAGCGTCTTTCGGTATATCATGATCAGACGCAGCCGCTGATTGACTATTACAAAAAGCAGGGCATTTTAAAATCTGTGGATGGAACCGTTTCAATGGATGAAGTGTTTGCTGCAATTGTAAATATCTTAGGAGAATAGTCATGTCGGTGACGATTAAATCCGAACAAGAAATTGAAATTATGCGGGAGGCCGGAAGAATTCTGGCCCTCGTTCATCAGAATCTCGCAAAAGAGATAAAACCGGGTATGTCTACCTGGGATGTAGACCGAATCGGCGAAGAATTAATCAGAAGCTATGGCTGTGAACCGAATTTTAAAGGTTTATACGATTATCCGGCTTCTGTCTGTGTTTCCGTAAACGAAGAGGTTGTTCATGGAATACCAAAAAAGGATCGCATATTGCAGGAGGGGGATATCGTAAGTCTGGATACCGGCGTTATGTATAAAGGATATCATTCGGATGCCGCAAGAACAGTTGCGGTAGGCGAAATCAGCGAGGAAGCCGGATATCTGATTGAACATACGAGAATGAGCTTTTTCAAAGGAATTCATTTTGCGACAGTCGGAAATCATCTGTTTGATATTTCAAATGCGATTAGCGATTATGCAGAAGAAAGAGGACTTGGTGTTGTAAGAGATTTGGTAGGTCATGGAATAGGGACCTCACTTCATGAGGACCCGGAGATTCCAAATTTTAGGCAAAAATGGCCGAGAAAAGGAATCCGATTAAAAAAAGGAATGACCTTGGCGGTAGAACCGATGATCACATCCGGTTCGCCGGAGGTATTATGGTTGGACGACGGATGGACGGTTATGACAGAAGATTTGTCGCTGGCTGCTCATTATGAGAACACGATTCTGATTACAGACGGAAAGCCTGACATTCTCACATTGACAGAGGATGAGAAAAAAGAAGGATTTTTGGATTTGATATAAGACAACGGATACATAAAGGTAGATCTATTCAGGAGGAATGAAAAAGATATGTCAAAAGCAGACGTTATTGAAGTAGAAGGTGTAGTAGTAGAAAAATTGCCAAATGCGTTTTTTAAGGTGGAGCTTGAGAACGGACATCAGATTCTGGCAACCATCAGTGGAAAATTAAGAATGAATTTTATTCGTATTCTGCCCGGAGATAAGGTAACTATTGAAATGTCCCCATACGATTTGACAAAAGGCAGAATTATTTGGAGAGATAAATAGTAATTATTCGTAAGGGCTGAATAGTTACGAAAATAGAAAAGTTTGTAAAATACTTATTGACTTCTTGAAATCGCGCGAGTATAATACTACTCGGACACTTTTGGAAAAGTACCTGGTAAGGGACTTTGGTAGAGAAAGGAGGATTTGCTGTGAAGGTAAGATCATCAGTTAAACCTATTTGCGAAAAGTGCAAAGTTATCAAGAGAAAAGGAAGCATCAGAATTATCTGTGAGAATCCAAAGCATAAGCAGAGACAGGGTTAATTGATTCGTAGAATGAATCAACCCTGTTATTTGTGCGCAAAGGATTACCTTTTTTCGCAGGTGCCGGAGATATCCGGAGAATGAATTATGTGCGGCTGCAGCGTAGGACATACGCTGTTCATAATAGACAGAGCATAGCTGTGCGATGCTGCTATAATACCGAGTGGCGCATCCGTAATATGCAAAGAATAAGGGAAAGCAGAGGCATACACACATTTCAGGGCGTGCAACCGCAGCTGTATGATGATGCTGTCCGGGAAGAGATATATTGTTGCAGTGTATCTGATACTATTAATTAGGAAAATAATATGGAGGTGTAAACACACATGGCTCGTATTGCAGGTGTAGATTTACCAAGAGAAAAACGTGTAGAGATCGGCTTAACTTACATCTATGGAATCGGCAGAGTAAGCGCAAACCGTATCCTTAAAGCAGCAAACGTAGATCCTGATACTCGTGTCAGAGATCTTACGGATGACGAAGTAAAGAGAATCAGCGCAGTGATCGATGAGACTCAGACTGTAGAAGGTGATTTAAGACGTGAAATCGCCCTCAATATCAAGAGACTTCAGGAAATCGGATGCTATCGTGGAATTCGTCATAGAAAGGGACTTCCGGTACGCGGACAGAAGACGAAGACCAACGCCAGAACAAGAAAAGGCCCTAAGAGAACTGTAGCAAA
>CAZTKM010000078.1:3732-5376 GCA_964614035.1 uncultured Lachnobacterium sp. | reverse complement strand
AATTTCAATAGAATTATACAAAATTTTACCTTCTTTTCTGATGGAACAATAGAATATATCATCGCAAAGCAATTTCTTATAAAGATTCGGGTATCAAAAGCCTTTCTTTCATTTCATAAGAAATTGCTTCGCAATATTCTTGTGAAATGAAAAAGCCGGGAAATGGTTCCACCATTCGGAAGGTTTACCCATTTCCCGGCTTTTTCAGTCGATGATCATTTATTTCTTCATTCTGTATTTTCTACCAGGCGCAGTCTACATTCTCAACAAAGAACTCCTGAAGCAGAATAGACTCATCATCCATAACTTCTCCTTCATTTACGAGCACGTTGCCCTCGTCATCTTTCAGCTCTCCGCTGTACACCTGAAGATTACCGGCGTCGATGTCAGCTTTTACGCTTTCCACTGCAGCTTTTACATCATCAGGAACAAAGGAAGCAAAATCTGTCAGCTTGGAACACTCGCCGCCCCAATAGTAGAAATCTGCGGATGTCGCGGAACCGTCATTCGCGGAAATCATAATCTGCTTAAAAATCGGAGCGAAGTTCCATGTGAAGGATACTACTACGGCATCCGGTGCAAGATCGGACATATCATTGTGATAACCAACTACGTAAGCTCCGTTTTTCTCACAGGTTTCCGGGATTGCCGGGGAGGACGCCTCCATACCCATATATGTAATTCCGGCATCAATTAAGGACTGCGCGCACTGCGTCTCTTTATCAATATCATACCAGGAATCGGCACATGCTACTTTTACCGTTGCTTCTTCATTTGCATATTTCGCTCCCAAAGCATATGCATTGATCGCTGTCCTTACAGAAAATTCATCATAGGAAGCAGAGAAACCAAGCTGAGGATTCTCAGACATCATCTCACATGCATATCCTGCAAGGAACATACCCTCATAACTTCTGATTTCATAACCGATCAGGCCATCTACTTTGTTGCCCCACTGTGCAAATGTCACCTCCGGATACTCTGCCGCAATCTCCGGCAGAAATGATGCATAACCTGTGGATGCGCCGATAATCAGCGTACATCCTTCGCTAATCAACTGTTCCGCTGCAGCCTGTACGGAAGCCTGGTCCGTATCGTCAATTGATTCCAGCACAATCAGATTTTCTTCCGGGATTCCCAAATCATTCATAGCGCTCACAATGCCTTCGTGCGTTGCCTGGCACCAGCCGCCATCCTGAATGACATAAGATTCAATCTCACCGATTTTCATCTCAGAAAAATCTGCATCTGCTGCAGGTTCATTTCCAAGCAAATCCTGGGAAATCAGATTGTAACCGCCACTTTCTCCTGCTGCATCATCACCTGCTTCTGTCTCTGCACCTGCGGATGGAGCGGCATCACTGCTATTCTGATCTGAGCCGCCACATCCGGCAAGTCCTGCCACCGCCATCGCGGCAATGAGCATCACACTTAAAACTCTCTTTTTCATACTTTTTTCCTCCTAAAATATATCATAGAAATGCCTTTCATGCATTTACTAACGCTTTCATATTTCTTTCTGTCTATGTAACGCTTTAACTTCCTTCCCGGTATATACAACACTTTAGCATCCTTCCCGGTATATGCTGCTCTTTAGCATCCTTTCCGGTATATACAACGCTTTTAACGTTCCTCCCTGTCATA
>CAZTKM010000078.1:0-3632 GCA_964614035.1 uncultured Lachnobacterium sp. | reverse complement strand
CTCTTTAGCATCCTTTCCGGTATATACAACGCTTTTAACGTTCCTCCCTGTCATATGGGATGCACAGCGCGGCGGGCGCACTGGACCTCTTTTTGCGGAAGTTTCCGGTAGTAAAAATCAGAGCCACAATCGTTGCCACATAGGGCAGAGCCGAGAAAAATTGTGAAGGGATACCCGTAGCATACATCTGGATATCAATACCGATAATGCTGATGGCTCCAAAGAGCAGCGCTCCGAATACCGCTATCAGCGGATTCCATGAAGCAAACACAACGAGCGCAACCGCTATCCATCCCTTTCCGCTTGTCATACCGTCACTCCAGAAATTCGTGTAGGACAGGGAAACGCAGGCTCCGCTCACCGCCGTCATCGCACATCCGAGAATCACATAGGCATAGCGAAGTGCAAATACATTATATCCGGCGCTGTCAAGGGTTGCCGGATTTTCACCGAGGGACCGCAGAATCATTCCCGGTCTCGTCTTGTAAATATAAATCATGGAAACTGGAATGATAATATACATCGCATACACCAGAATATCCTGGTGGAAAAAGCTCTGTCCGATAACCGGAATATCCGAGAGCAGCGGAATATCAAACTGTTCAAATTTCAAATCCGCGTTCACGCCGCTGACTTCCTTCCCGATAAAGCCGCTGAGACCTGTACCGAAGGTAAGCATTGCCATACCCGCTACGGTCTGGTCCGCCTGAAGCGTCACAGTCAGAAACGCAAACACCAGCCCCAGCGCCGCACCGACAATAAGAACCGTCAGAATCGCCAGACCAAGGTTCTGTTTGTGAACAGCGACCAGATATCCCGATACAGCTCCCATCAGCATAATTCCCTCAAGCCCAAGATTCATCACTCCCGCGCGCTGGGAAAAAATCTCCCCGATTGCCGCATAGAGCACAGACACCGCATAGATAATTGCAGTCGAAATAATGGATACCAATAATGTAGTTGTCATTACTCTGCACCACCTTCCCGGGTCACTGTTTCTCCCAAAACAGACGAACTTTGATTGATACGAACCAGCTTATAGCGGTTGAAAAACTCTCCCGCAATGACAAACAGCATGATACTTCCCTGAATCATTGTAGCAATCTGGGAGGGAACCCCGGTAATCTGAACTGCCACCGCACTGATCTGCAGGGCGCCGAACAAAATTCCCACAATGACTACCACCAGCGGATTCAGAGCCGCCAGATATGCGATAACAATACCTGTATAGCCTGCATTATTCGGCATATCCGCCTGTACACGGTGGATAATTCCCCCCACCTGTGCAAAACCTGCCAGTCCGGCAATTGCTCCGCTGACCGCCAGAACTATGATAATATTTCTCTTTACATTCATCCCCGCATATGCCGCCGCCATCGGGCTTCTGCGAATTACTTCCATCTCAAAGCCTTTGGTCGTCTTTTTGTGGAAGAAATATAAAATAACGGCAATCGCAACCGCTATGATCAATATGGAATTAATACCTGTATTTCCAATATCCGGCAGATAATACTTTTCTGAGATCATCGCTGTCTGAGCCACCATCTGCTTCGGCTCCTTCCACGGACCGTACATCAGATAATTCAGCACATAGATAGATACATAATTCAGCATCATGGTAAGAATCGTCTCGTTGACATTCCACAATGCCTTCGGTATCGCAGCAAGAAGGGCGATAAACGCGCCTCCCAGCATAGCCAGGACAAACATGATGATCAGCTTCGGAACCGCCGGCATATCCGGTCCGTAAAGGGCAAACCAGATACACAAAATTGAGCCGAATGCATACTGTCCGTCCGCTCCGATATTATTCAGATTCATACGGTATCCGAACGCCACCGCCAATCCGGTAAAAATCAGCGGAAGCCCGGCTACGATACTTTTCTGCAGCCCTTTTACCGATACGATTGACTGCAGCATTTTTGCATACACTGCAAAAGGGTTATGCCCTAAAACTGCCAGAAATATCCCGCAGAAAACAAGCGCTAAAAGTACAAAAACAATCGGATTTAAAATTCTTCGAAGCATCGTCACATCCGTACGCTTCACAAAACGCCAATTACGCATTTTTTTTCACCTCCGATTTCTCCCCTGACATCATCAGGCCGATTTCGCTGAAATCTGTCTCATCAATTTTGCGCACGCCCATCAATTCTCCGTTGCACAGGACGCCAACTCTGTCGCACATCTTAAAAATTTCCTCTAATTCTTCGGAAATAAGCAGCACAGAGACACCCTTACGGCTCTGTTCCAATAATATCTCCCGAATCGCATTCGCCGCGCCAATGTCCAGACCTCGCACAGGATAAGAAGCCACAATGAGCTTCGGTTCTCCGTCTACCTCCCGGGCAATCAAAAGCTTCTGCTGATTACCGCCGGACATCAGGCTTACAGGCAAATCCATTCCGCCATGTTTGATATCATGCTTTTCCACGAATCCTTTCGCCGCATCTTCTATTGCCTGACTGTTCATAATCCCATGCCTGCTGTATTTAGTTGTGTCAAAATCTTTTAAAATGGCATTTTCTTTCAGATTCATCCCAGGTACAAGCCCCACATGGAGACGATCTTCGGGAATAAACGAGATGCCAGCGCGAATCCGCTGTTTGATAGGAACAGAGGTCACATCTTCACCATTCAAAAGCACCGTTCCCGACTTCACCGGACGAAGCCCGGCAATCAGTTCTGCCAGTTCCCTCTGCCCATTGCCCGCCACACCGGCAATGCCAAAAATTTCTCCCTCCCGGATGTCGAAAGTAATATCCCTTACTGCCGGAAGTCCTTTGTCATTCCGGGCGGATACATGATCCAGATTCAGAACTGCGCGCTCTTTGCGCTCCTTATGCTTATGAATAGGTTCTTCATGTGCGCGGTCCCCTACGACCGCTCTGGTCAGACGCTCCACTGTCGCGTCCTTTGCTTCCATCGTATCCTCGACCATACCGTCTTTTAAGACCGTGATACGATTTGCGTTTTCCATAACCTCATGCATTTTATGAGAAATAACAATGACTACTTTGCCCTGATCTGCCATTTTACGGAGGGTCTTAAACATTTCCTCCGCCTCCTGGGGAGTCAGGACTGCCGACGGCTCGTCCAGAATGAGAATTTCTGCGCCGCGGTATAATAATTTTACAATCTCTACTCTCTGCTGCTCTCCGACGGAAAGCTGCCATACCTTTGCCGATGCGTCCACTGCGAGATTAAATTTTTTCGAACACTCGGCAATCTCTTTTTCCATCTCTCTCTGTTTCAGGAAAAAGCTGTGTTTTTCCGAATACAAAGACACATTTTCTGCAACCGTCAAAGTCGGAATCAGCCGGAAATGCTGATGTACCATTCCAATTCCCATATTTACGGCATGTTTTGGGGAACGGATCGTCACTTTCTTTCCTTTATAATAAATCTCTCCGCCATCCGGCTTATAGATTCCGGTCAATACATTCATCAATGTACTTTTTCCCGCGCCATTCTCGCCAAGCAATGCATGGATTTCGCCGGCGTACAGCTTCAAATCCACGTCTTTGTTGGCAGTCACGGAACCAAAAGTCTTAGTGATTTTCTTCATCTCAAGAACAAGTTCTGCCATAACTTCTCCCTTTTATCCTGCCATGCGCCACATGGCAGCCTGT
>CAZTKM010000077.1:0-5447 GCA_964614035.1 uncultured Lachnobacterium sp. | reverse complement strand
CTTTGCCTTCCATATTATAAACAGCTACTTTAGCCATCGTAAAGTTCCTCCTTTCCTATTTCGCACTATTTACCTGACTTAACGGATTCTTTTACTGTAATAAGAGCTTTCTTTGCTCCCGGAACAGCACCCTTAATCAGAAGAAGATTGTTCTCTGCGTCAATTCTTACAACTTCAAGATTCTGGGTTGTAACCTTTACGCAGCCCATATGTCCCGGCATTCCTTTTCCCTTGAATACGCGGCTTGGCGAAGAACAGGCACCGTTTGAACCCTGATGGCGATGGAACTTAGAACCATGAGCCATAGGTCCTCTGTGCTGGCCCAATCTCTTAATCGTGCCCTGGAAACCTTTACCTTTTGAAATGGCAGTTACGTCAACCTTGTCACCTTCAGCGAAGATGTCAGCCTTGATTTCATCTGCCAGATTGTACTCACTTGCGTTCTCAAACTTGAACTCGCGGACAAATCTCCTAGCGGAAACTCCGGCCTTTGAGAAGTGTCCCATTCTGGCCTTGTTCACGCCATGTCTGTTTCTGATTTCTTTCTTTCCGTTGGCATCCTTTGTGACAGCCCTTTCCTTAGCGTCCGCAAAAGCTACCTGAACTGCCGAGTAACCGTCGTTCTCTACAGTCTTAATCTGTGTTACCACACATGGTCCGGCCTGAAGAACCGTAACCGGCACTAACACACCATCTGCATTGAAGATTTGAGTCATTCCGACTTTTGTTGCTAAAATCGCTTTCTTCATTTCTTTCCCTCCTGTTTTCTACAGCGGAACGGTTGCACCGTTCATCCTAGTAACTAGGATATTTTCATTTCCCTTAATATCAAAGGTATGCGGAGATTTATTTCTCCTTCATTTTGATATCAATGTAAACGCCAGCAGGCATCTCAAGATGCGATAAAGCATCTACCGTCTTCTGGGTTGGTGTAATGATATCGATGAGTCTCTTATGAGTTCTCTGCTCGAACTGTTCACGAGAATCCTTGTACTTGTGAGTTGCTCTTAAAATTGTAACTACTTCCTTCTTCGTCGGAAGAGGTACCGGTCCGCTCACCTGTGATCCATTCTTCTTTACAGTCTCGATGATTTTCTTTGCGGATGAATCTACCAATTCGTGATCATACGCCTTGAGAGTGATTCTCATTACTTGACTTGCCATAAAAAAAGCCGCCTCCTTTTCGCACTTATGTTCCAGTACGACAAGTGGTGACTGTACACTTCTCCGTGTGTGTCCTAAAAAATCTCACACGTTGTTTCTACTTCATGTAGACCATTTTTGTACAGTGACTTGCCGTCAGTTTCCTAACTTGACATTCGCTCCACGGAAAAACCTGCAACGTTGTGCAGCAACCTCGCGCTTCACAGCTATCATGCCACAGCAAAAGTTATTATACATGCTTAAATTGCAAAAAGCAAGCACTTTTTACAAAAAAATACTACAATTTTTGTAAAAAATTTTGCCTGCTTTTTTCCTCATCAATATCTTGTGGTATTGCGCATCTCTTCGATACAAATTGTGTTTCTTCTATATAAAATGTCCTTTTAAATTGTCCGCTCAAACCTTCCGCTGGCTCCGCATGGAAGAATCAGTCCGCTGCTTAAGACCGGCAGACCAATCTCGGAAGATTCTATGCGTCCGTTATACTTCTTTAATACGGTGCAAAGCATGTAAGTAAGTACTGCCGGCTGAAGTCCTGTTGTATATGAATTGATCAAAAAGAACAGCGGTTCATCCGTCAAAATCTGCCCGCACAGCCGGATAAGCGGATAGACCGATTCCTCGATTTTCCAGATTTCTCCCTTTGGCCCTCTCCCATAAGACGGCGGATCCATGATTATCGCATCATAATGATTCTTGCGCCGGATTTCCCGCTCTACAAATTTGGCACAGTCGTCCACCAGCCAGCGGATCGGCGCATCCTGCAGTCCGGAGGCTGCCGCATTTTCCTTTGCCCATGCAACCATTCCCTTTGATGCGTCCACATGTGTGACGCCTGCCCCTGCCGCGGCTGCCGCAAGCGTCGCGCCTCCGGTATATGCAAAAAGATTCAGAACCTTGATTTCTCTGTCTGGTTCTTTCTGCTTTGCATCGGCAATCTTCTTTGAAAACCAATCCCAGTTTACGGCCTGCTCCGGGAACAATCCGGTGTGCTTAAAGCTGAACGGTTTCAAATGAAAGGTAAGTTCTTTTCCAATCGGCAGCATATACGTAATCGTCCACTCCTCTGGCAGATCAAAAAACTCCCACTCGCCGCCGCCTTTTGCACTCCGATGGTAATGGGCATTCTTTTTTTCCCATCCTTTCTCTGTCCTTGGAGTACTCCAGATTACCTGCGGATCCGGGCGAACCAATATATATTTCTGCCAGCGCTCCAGCTTCTCGCCGGCGCTGCAGTCAATTACCTGATAATCTTTCCAGTTTTCTGCAACCCACATGTCTGCTGCCCTTTCTGCGATACGATTAAAGCATCTTCTTCCGCCTCAAAATCAACAGGGAGATAATGCATATGATCAGAGTAATCAAACAAACAATTGCAAACCCCCATACAGAATTCGCAAACGGCATCCCTTCCGCCTTTACGTTCATACCGTATAATCCTGAAATCAATGTCGGAATTGCGAGCACGATTGTTACCGAAGTCAGAATCTTCATAACATTATTCAGCCGGTTATCAATGACCGATGACATCAATTCTCTCGTACCGTTTATAATATCACGATAAATTACCGTCATCTCAATTGCCTGCTTATTCTCAATAATTACATCATCCAAAAGTTCTTTGTCTTCCGGATACTGCTCCAGTCTTTTATATCTGGTCAACCGGTCTAACACCACACTGTTTGCACGAAGCGACGTTGCAAAGTAAACAAGCGTTGATTCCAATTCGTGCAGTGCAATTAAATCTACTTCCTCCGTATCGTTGCCGACACGTTCTTCAATGTCCGTTCTCATCTTATCGATTACACGTAGATTACTCTGGTACAATACCGAAATCCGATACAAAATCTGGTAAACAAAACGAAGCTTTTTCTTTGTGGAAAATTCTTTTACCCGATTATTCAGAAATACCTGCAGCACCGGAGTGTCCTCGGTACAGATTGTAACAATTTCGTCCGGAGTAAGGATAATGCCAAGCGGTATGGTAGTATAGGATTCCTTCTCATGCCGGATTTCTGTTGTCGGAATATCCACAAGAATTAATGTGTATCCATCCTCAAGCTCAATTCGGGAGCTTTCTTCTTCATCAAGTGCGGCAAGCACGTCCTCGATATCGACATCAAGAGCATCCGCAACAGCCTGTCCCTCTGCAACACTTGGATTGATCATCTGAACCCATATGCCGCTGTCAATTTCGTTCACTTCATGGATCTGCCTGTCGTCTGTCTTATAATACTTTACCATCCGGCACCTCCTTCATACTTCTCTGTTAAAAATCATTTGATATATGCTTAATCCTATCCATTGTCCGAGCTTATATCCGGCATCCTCGATTTTTCCGCAATAGAAAAAACCAAATTTCTCGTGCAGATATATGCTGTGTGCATTATCGGATGTTATCAGTGATACAACCGTATGAATACCTTTTTGTTCCTTTGCATAATCCAAGACCGCTTTCATTAAGGAGCTTCCCACGCCATGATTCCGGAAGGTCTCACTTATGTATACGGATAGTTCTACCGTTTGCCCAAACGCTTTCCTCTCACGATATTCGGATAATGATGCGTACCCCGCGGCTGTCCCGCCCATATCTTCCACCAGAAGAATATATGGATCCGCTTCATGCTGCCGATACCATTCCAAGCGATCCTCGTAGTCTTTGATCTCGGTATCATAAGTCGCAGTCGTATGCAGAACGGCATCATTATATATTTTCTGTAAAGCAGGAACATCTTCTAAGCAGGCTTTTCGAATCACTGTAACAATTCCTCTTTTCTCAAAATGAAAAGCGTCATCCATTGATTCCCATCACTGTATGACACACTCCAAATTACTTTTTTCTCCACCGGAATATTTTTCGCTCTGTACGCGGATTAATTCTTCGTCATCGAAATAATTGATTCTCATTGCGCGCTTCACTTCGGATAACGTCTGCGATGCCGTTTCTCTTGCGGTATCGCTTCCCTTCCTTAATATATCGTACACTGCGGGAATATCCTTCTCAAACTCAGCTCTTCTTGCACGAATTGGCGAAAGCTCTTCCTGAATGACATTATTCAGGAACTTCTTGATCTTCACATCTCCAAGACCGCCTCTCTGATAGTGTTCCTTCAGTTCATCCAGATTCTGATACTCCGGTAAATACTCTGCAAAATGTTCCGGCCTGCTGAATGCATCCAAATAGGTAAATACGCAGTTGCCTTCGATATGTCCCGGATCTGAAATCTGTATATGGGTTGGATCCGTATACATACTCATTATTTTCTGTTTTACATCCGCTTCCGTATCGGAAAGGTATATACAGTTGCCAAGGGATTTGCTCATTTTTGCTTTTCCGTCCGTACCGGGCAGTCTCATACATGCCTCGTTATCCGGGAGAAGTACCTCCGGCTCGACAAGTACCTTGTCATAAATGGAATTAAATTTACGGACAATTTCTCTTGTCTGTTCAATCATCGGAAGCTGGTCTTCCCCCACCGGTACGGTGGTCGCCTTAAACGCGGTAATATCGGCGGCCTGACTGATCGGATACGTAAAAAAGCCGACCGGAATGCTCGCCTCAAAATTTCTCATCTGGATTTCAGATTTTACGGTAGGATTTCTTTGTAAACGCGAAACTGTAACAAGATTCGAATAAAAAAACGTAAGCTCGGTCAACTCTGAAATCTGCGACTGAATAAACAGATTTGACTTTTCCGGATCAAGCCCGACTGACAAATAGTCAAGAGCCACCTCGATAATATTCTGTCTGACTTTCTCAGGATTGTCGAAATTATCGGTTAGCGCCTGCGCATCCGCAATCATAATATATATTTTGTCAAATTCTCCTGAATTCTGCAATTCCACTCGTCTTTTCAAAGAACCGACATAATGCCCGACATGAAGTCTTCCTGTCGGTCTGTCGCCTGTCAATATAATCTTCTCCATGGCTTTAACGCCTCCTAAATTCCATATATACCCACTTTAGCAAATTAAACAGTTAATATCAACCTAAAATAATAAAAAACCCAGCAAACGCATATTGTTGCTGGATTTAAAAATGCCTAGTTCCGGAATCGAACCAGAGACATAAGGATTTTCAGTCCTCCGCTCTACCAACTGAGCTAACTAGGCATAATGCTTTTGTGCATTGAGTTGCGGGAATAGGATTTGAACCTATGACCTCCGGGTTATGAGCCCGGCGAGCTTCCAGACTGCTCCATCCCGCGATATGAAATTAAATCTTCCGAAGAAGAATGGGCAGAGGTGGATTCGAACCACCGAAGCAATTTGCAGCAGATTTA
>CAZTKM010000076.1:0-5459 GCA_964614035.1 uncultured Lachnobacterium sp. | reverse complement strand
AATACGGGATAATACCCTATAATGGGGGATAATACTTTATCCTCTTGGGTATTCCGGCCAATAAAGAGATTGATGAATAATGGGATACTCCCTCTCAATAATTTCTGTCAATGACACTTTATCATTTCGTGTCGGTTCTATGAGTTTAAAATCTCCAAGAAATCAAATAATATTTGACAAATTATGTGCAATGTGCTAGTTTCAAAGTAGCAGTAAAAGTACTGCACGATTTTACGTTTTTTTAGGAGGTTTTTAAGTTATGCAGCAGGGAACAGTTAAATGGTTTAATGCAAAAAAGGGTTATGGTTTCATCTCTGATGAGGCCGGCAATGATGTATTTGTTCATTTTTCAGCTTTGAATATGGATGGATTCAAGGAACTGAAGGATGGCGAGAAAGTAGAATTTGAAGTAGTAGATGGCGAGAAGGGACCTCAGGCAGCTAACGTATCACGTTTGGCATAGTCGTACATATATATTTCAAAGAAATACAACAGCAAAAATACCTTCTTCGTACGAAGAGTACGGGGAAGGTATTTTTTTGTAGTACTTTCTTTTCAAAAGCGGATATTTGGGATATACTATTGGCAGTATGTTTCATTTGGAGGTTTATATGAATTTAGATCAATTGACAGCTTATGAAGTGATAGAAAAAAGAATGATTCCGGACGTGAAAGCAGAGGGCATCCTGCTTCGCCATAAGAAGAGCGGCGCCAGAATTGCGGTGCTTTCGAATGACGACGACAATAAAGTATTCAGCATCGGGTTTCGGACTCCGCCGGAGGATGAGACCGGCGTACCGCACATTATCGAGCATACGACGCTTTGCGGCTCCGATAAGTTTCCGGTAAAGGATCCGTTTGTGGAGCTTGTAAAGGGTTCACTGAATACGTTTTTAAATGCGATGACCTATTCTGACAAAACCGTATATCCGGTTGCCAGCTATAATGATAAGGATTTTAAAAATCTGATGGATGTGTATCTGGATGCGGTTTTTCATCCGAATATCACGAAATACAAGGAAATATTCATGCAGGAAGGCTGGCATTATGAGCTTGAGGATATCGATGCGCCGATTACAATAAACGGCGTGGTATATAATGAGATGAAGGGCGCGTATTCCTCACCGGACGAAGTGCTTCAGACGCAGATTTTTAAATCGTTGTTCCCGGATAATACCTACAGCAAGGATTCCGGCGGCAATCCGGTTCACATTCCCGAGCTGACATACGAATATTATCTGGAGTTTTACCGCAAATATTATCATCCGGCCAATTCCTATATTTATCTCTATGGGGACATGGACGTGGCGGAACGGTTAGAGTGGATGGATCGGGAATATTTGAGCCACTATGACTTTTTACAGGTGGATTCTAAAATTAAGAAACAGGCTCCGTTTGAAGAGACGAAGGAAGTCCGCGCAACCTATTCCGTTGCTTTGGACGATCCGACCGATCATCAGACCTATCTTGCCTATAGCAGGGTAATCGGCGATTCGTTGGACAGGGAACTGTATCAGGCTATGGATGTGCTCGATTACGCGCTTGTAAGCGCGCCGGGAGCGCCGGTCAAGCAGGCGCTTATCGACGCCGGAATCGGAGAGGACGTATACGGTTCCTATGACGGAGGGGTATGCCAGCCGGTATTTTCTATCGTTGCAAAAAATGCAGACGAATCGGACAAAGAACGCTTTGTCGAAATCATTGAGGATACATTATCCGGGCTTGTGAAGAACAAAATCAAAAAGGACTCCCTTCTTGCGGGAATCAACAGCGCGGAGTTCCGTTTCCGGGAAGCCGATTTCGGGCAGTTTCCGAAGGGGCTGTTTTACGGTTTATGGTGTATGGACAGCTGGCTGTTTGATGAGACGAAGCCGTTTCTGCATGTGGAATGTCTGGACACCCTCGCTTCCTTAAAGGAGAAGATTGACTCCGGCTATTTTGAACAAATTGTTGAGAAGTATCTTCTGAAAAATCCACATGGTTCGACGGTCGTTGTTGCACCGCAGCCGGGAAAGAACAATGAGGAAGAGGCGCTTCTGGCAAAGAAGCTGGAAGAGTACAAAGGGAGTCTTTCAAAGGAGGAGCTGGAAGAACTGATCAGGCAGACAACGCATTTAAAGCAGTATCAGGAGGAACCGTCGCCGGAGGAGGATCTGCTTAAAATTCCGATGCTTTCAAGGGCTGATATGAAAAAGGAGGCGCTTCCTTTTTCCAATGTGGAAGATGAAATCGATGGAGTAAAAGTGGTAAAGCATGATATTTTTTCAAACGGAATTGACTATATGACAATCCTGTTTGATGCGGAAGATATCGCGCAGGAGGATATCGGTTATCTCGGACTCCTCGGCTCCGTTCTTGGTTATGTCGACACGAAAAATTACAGTTATGCCGACCTTGCGAACGTAATCAATATTTATACCGGAGGAATCAGCTCAACCGCAAATCTCTACCCGAATATGGACAGGAAGAAGCTGGGTGTAAAGTACGAATTCCGCATCAAGGTGCTGGAGGATTCTCTGGATAAAGCGCTGGAACTGTTTGGAGAGATTCTTCATACCTCAAAGCTGTCCGACGTGAAGCGGCTGACGGAGATTGTCTCGCAGACCAAGGCAAGACTTCAGCTGGGACTCAGCAGCTCCGGCCATGTGATTTCCGCAATGCGGAGTCTTTCAAAGATTTCAAGGTACGGATATTATCAGGACGCGCTTCGCGGTATCGCATATTACAGAAGCATCTGTAAAATGGAAAAACAGCTGAAGGAGAACCCTTCTGCTGTGACACTAAAGCTGGAAGAACTCTGCGCCCGGATTTTTGCGAAGAACCGGATGCTGTTAAGCTTTACGGCAGAAGAGCAGGCATACCAAAAAGCAAAACCAACTCTTGCTGCGCATTTTGCAAAGATAAAGGATGAGAGCAAGATTTCTGCTGCAACAGAGATTAGAGCGGACAAGAAAAATGAAGCGTTTACAGATGCGTCCGCGATTGTGTATGTTGCAAGAAGCGGCAATTTTGCGGATTGCGGATACGAATATAACGGTGCGCTGCGTATTTTGAAGATGATTTTGAGCTACGATTATCTCTGGATCAATATCCGGGTAAAGGGCGGAGCATATGGATGCATGAGCTCCTTTATGAGAAACGGCGATACCTATTTTGTATCATATCGCGATCCGAATCTGAAAAAGACAAATGAGATTTATGACGGAATCACAGAATATTTAAAGAATTTTGATCCGGAGGAGCGCGACATGACGAAGTACATTATCGGAACCTTCGGGGCAATGGACACGCCGATGAATCCGGAGGCGAAGGGAAGCAGGTCGCTCGCAGCCTATATCGGAGAGATCAGCTTTGAGAGCATCCAAAAGGAACGGGATCAGGTACTTTCTGCAACCGCAGCGGATATCCGCGCGCTTGCCGATCTGATTGATTCCGTATTGCAGGAGAACAATATCTGCGTTATCGGAAACGAAAACATGATTCATGATGCCAAGGATATGTTTAATTCCGTTGAAAAGCTTTGTTAGACACACGAAGGAGAAAAGATGGCAGACAATTTTAAATCCGGTTTTGTTACCATTATCGGAAGACCAAACGTCGGAAAATCAACGTTAATGAACCGGTTGATCGGACAGAAAATCGCAATCACGTCCAACAAACCGCAGACCACAAGAAACCGTATTCAGACGGTATATACAGACATGGAGAGAGGGCAGATTATTTTTCTGGACACTCCGGGAATTCACAAAGCGAAGAATAAGCTTGGCGAATACATGGTAAATGTGGCGGAAAAAACGTTAAGCGAAGTGGATGTGGTGCTCTGGCTGGTGGAGCCTTCCGATTTTGTCGGCGCGGGGGAGCAGCACATTATCGAACAATTAAAGAAAAGTGCTGCACCGGTCATTCTTATCATCAATAAGGTAGATACGGTAGAAAAAGAAAAGATACTGGAAGCAATCGACACTTATCGCAAACTTTATGATTTTGCGGAAATCATTCCAACCTCGGCTCTCCGCGGGCAGAATATGCAGGATGTGATTGATTCCGTTTTTAAATATCTTCCATATGGCCCGCAGTTCTACGATGAAGATACGGTTACGGACCAGCCGGAGCGGGCAATCTGCGCGGAAATTATCCGGGAGAAGGCGCTCCATGCATTGAGTGACGAGATTCCTCATGGAATAGCCGTCGCAATCGACCGGATGAAAGAGCGCAAAGACGGGATAGTCGATATCGACGCAACCATAGTGTGCGAGAAGGATTCACACAAGGGAATTATCATAGGAAAGCAGGGGGCAATGCTTAAAAAAATCGGAACGAACGCCCGCTATGAGATGGAGCGGCTTCTTGATGCGAAAGTGAATCTGAAGCTATGGGTTAAGGTAAAAAAGGATTGGAGAGACAGCGATTTCTTACTCCGCAATTTCGGATATCGCGAAGATGAATAATCCATTTTAAATTTCCATTTTTTCTTAGGGATAGTAATAGATTATGTTGCAGAGACTAACTTCATAGAAGCTTTTACAGCGTGGAGGAAATGCGATATGGAGAAAAATTGGGAAGCCTTCTGGATGACAGGAAAAGTTACGGATTATCTGGCATATTGTGATGACAAAAGACACAATTGTCAGGATGTGCAAAGGGAACAGATGTCTTATGGGACAATCAGTTGTGTTGACGGGCATAGTCCTAAATGCTATGCCTATCGGTGAATATGACAAAAGAATAACGTTGCTTACCAGAGAAAGAGGAAAGATTTCTGCTTTTGCACGAGGTGCGCGCCGGCCGCAAAGCCAGCTTTTAGCAGCGACCAATCCTTTTTCTTTTGGCGAATTTGAAGTGTATGAGGGAAGAAACTCTTACAATGTATCGAAAGCAGCCATCCGAAATTATTTTCGGGAGATTACCGAAGATCTGGATGCTGCATATATGGGATTTTATTTTCTGGAATTTGCGGATTACTTTTGTCAGGAAAATAATGATGAAAAAGAAATGCTAAAGCTTTTGTATCAATCGCTCCGGGCACTTTGCAGTCCTGCGTACAGGAAAGAACTTGTAAGAGCCGTTTTTGAGTTAAAAGCGGTTACGCTAAATGGGGAAGGCCCCAATATGTTTTCCTGTATTCATTGTCGAACGAAAGAGAATTTACATATTTTTTCTGTAAAAAAGGGCGGAATGCTCTGTGAAAAGTGTCGGGACGCCGCACCCGGAATAAGGATACTCGATGATACCAGATATACCATGCAGTATATCATTTCTTCGACGGTGGAAAAACTGTATTCTTTTTCAGTATCCGATGAGATTTTGAAAGAATTGACAGAGATTATGGAAGACTATTTGAAGCAATATGTCCGCCATACATTTAATTCTGCGGCTTTTTTGTTGAAATAAAAAAATGAAAAGTGTATAATCCTGTTTTTAACAGTTGAGAAAAATAGAATCGCTACAATGCTTGAAAA
>CAZTKM010000075.1:0-5707 GCA_964614035.1 uncultured Lachnobacterium sp. | reverse complement strand
AAACAAAAAAATGAAAGGGGGTATGTTGTTTTTGCTTCTGTAAACATCATACAAGTAGAGAAATGAAAATTGCAGTAATGGGCTACGGAACAATCGGTTCCGGTGTGGTGGAAGTGTTAAACATCAATCAAAAGAAGATTACGAGACGTGCGGGAGAACCTGTAGAAGTCAAGTATGTGCTTGATCTTCGTGATTTTCCCGGAGATCCGATTCAGGATAAGATTGTAAGAGATTATAAGATCATTGCGGAGGATCCGGAGGTCGGAATTGTGGTCGAGACTATGGGCGGCGTTGAGCCGGCTTATACGTTTGTCCGGGCGATGCTTGAAGCCGGAAAGCAGGTTACAACTTCCAACAAGAACCTCGTTGCGGAAAAGGGAGCCGAGCTGATTGCCATTGCCAGAGAGCATGGAGTCAACTTCCAGTTTGAGGCAAGCGTAGGCGGCGGCATTCCGATTATCCGGCCGCTGAATAAATGTTTAACTGCGGATGAGATAGAAGAAATTACCGGTATTTTAAACGGCACAACGAATTATATGCTTACCAAAATGACCGATGAGGGCGCGGATTTTGATGCGGTTCTTGCGGATGCCCAGGCAAAAGGATATGCAGAGAAAGATCCGACCGCGGATATTGAGGGACATGATCCGGCCAGAAAGATTGCGATTCTGACTTCTCTGGTATGCGGAAAGCAGATAGATTTTGAGGATATTCACTGCGAAGGAATCACAAAGATTTCCGCGACGGATATCAGATATGCAAAGGCGATGAACCGCTCAATCAAGCTCCTCGCTTCGAGCAAGAAGGTCGGCGACAGCTACGCCTGTATGGTCGCGCCGTTCATGCTGAAGGCATCACATCCGCTTTGCGGTGTAAATGACGTATTTAACGGCATTTTCGTCCATGGCAATGTGCTGGGGGATGCAATGTTTTATGGAAGCGGGGCAGGAAAGCTGCCTACGGCAAGCGCCGTAGTGGCGGATGTTGTGGATATGGTAAAGCACCAGCATACGAATATCTTTATCGACTGGGAGCCGGAGAAGATGGAGATTATCGACTACAAGGAGAATCGGAACGCATTTTTCGTGCGCACTTCTTCCGGTCCGGCAGTTATCGAGGCGGCCTTTGGCAAAGTCGGGTATGTGGATGGCACTGCCTGTGGAGCGGTGGACGCGTGCGCCGGAGAGACGGCGTTTACTACGGACGTGATGACGGAGGCAGAATTTGAAGAGAAAGCCGCAAAGATTTCTCTGATTAATCGAATCCGTCTGGGATAATAGCGCTTAAGGGCGAGAGATTGAATCCGGCCGGGTTTTTCGGCCGGATGTTTTTCATTTTTTCTCATTTGCGACACCGGATATAGGATTTGTAATGTGAAAATGTTACAAGTTTGCAGCCGCCTTTTTAGAACAATCGTCGAAATTGTTTTCATATCTTCATTTTTTGTGAATGAAATGATATAATGATGACAAATAAATAGTGTGAAATCGGAGATTGGAGAATGATTTTGATGTACCGGAGTAAATCTTTCGGTAATCATTTTGTGTATCTCCATTTTTTTTATGCATTTAAGCGATTGCAAAACTCTTGATTACGAATGAAAAGTTGTGCAATATGGGCAAATCACAGCGAGAGCGTGCCCCGCTGTGATTTGGCTGTATTGTACAACGGATAGTAACAAAAGCAGAGTTTCGCAATTACCTATATGCGGTTAACAGGGAGGAGATAAGAATGGGTAAGTACATTATGGCATTGGATGCCGGAACAACCAGCAATCGTTGTATTTTGTTTGATGAAGCAGGAAATATCTGCTCTATGGCACAGAAAGAATTCCGCCAGTTTTTTCCAAATCCCGGGTGGGTGGAGCATGATGCAAATGAGATTTGGTCAACACAGCTTGGCGTCGCCGTAGAAGCCATGAATATGATCAATGCAAAGCCGCAGGATATCGCAGGAATCGGTATTACAAATCAGCGCGAGACGGCAATTGTGTGGAATAAGGAGACGGGAGAGCCGGTATATAATGCGATTGTGTGGCAGTGCCGACGTACCTCTGATATTGCGGATGCGTTGAAAGCGAAGGGACTCGTGGAATCGTTCCGAAAAAAAACCGGTCTGATGATTGATGCGTACTTTTCGGCGACCAAAATCAAATGGATTCTGGATAATGTCGCGGGGGCAAGAGAACTTGCAACTCAGGGAAAGCTTCTGTTTGGAACAGTTGAGACATGGCTGATCTGGAAGTTTACGAAGGGACAGGTGCATGTGACGGATTACTCAAATGCAAGCCGTACGATGCTGTTCAATATCAATACATTGGAGTGGGACGAGGATATTCTTGCAGAACTTGACATTCCAAAGAGTATGCTTCCAACTCCGATGCCGTCCAGCTGTATCTATGGATATACGGATCCTTCTTTCCTGGGGGATGCCATTCCGATTGCGGGCGCAGCAGGAGATCAGCAGGCTGCCCTTTTCGGACAGACCTGTTTTAATGAGGGGGAAGCAAAGAATACCTATGGAACCGGATGCTTTCTTCTTATGAATACCGGAGAGAAACCGGTATTTTCGAAGAACGGACTCATCACAACCATTGCATGGGGACTGGACGGAAAGGTGAATTATGCGTTAGAGGGATCGATTTTTGTTGCGGGCGCAGCGATTCAGTGGCTCCGCGACGGAATGAAAATGATTGACTCCGCAATGGATTCGGAATATATGGCAACCAAAGTAAAGGGAACCCATGGATGCTATGTTGTTCCGGCCTTTACAGGTCTTGGCGCACCTCATTGGGATCAGTACGCGAGGGGGACAATTGTAGGAATTACCCGCGGAACAAACAAGAATCACATTATCCGCGCCACTCTGGAGTCCATTGCGCTTCAGGTATGCGATGTAATCGATGCGATGAAAGCGGATGCCGGAATCGAAGTCCGTTCGCTTCGTGTAGACGGCGGGGCGAGTGCAAATAATTTCCTGATGCAGTTTCAGGCGGATATGTTGGATGCGCCTGTCAATCGCCCGATCTGCATTGAGTCAACGGCAATGGGCGCGGCTTATCTTGCCGGACTCGCCGTCGGATACTGGGAGAATAAAGAAGCAGTCGTAAAGAACCAGCAGCTTGACCGCGTATTCCTGCCAAATATGGAACCGGAAGAACGTCTTGCAAAGCGCAGGGGATGGAACAAAGCCGTAAAATATGCTTACGGATGGGCAAAAGACAACGGTGAGGACGAGGAATAACGAAAAAGCAAGGAAAAAGGCTCCGGTCTGGGAATCAATCCTGTACCGGAGCCTTTTTGCCGCACATCCGAAGAAGCTGTCTTTGGCAGTTTTCTACGGTTACAGAAAATATTGCCGGATCAAATGTTCGACAGCCTTTGCGTCCAAAGGATGGGTGTTCGTTTCATAGGTTGTAATCAGGTTTACGGATGGAAATATGCCGTATTCGCAGTAGGTCTGCAATTTGCGAAATGCGCCTTTGGCATACGCCGCTTCATCCATTTTCTCAAAGTGTTCCCAATAATAGAGCTCATGTGTCGCCGGATGCAGGATTGTAAAATCGGGGAAACAGGCCTTCCTGCCCAGCTCAAGCTCACATTCATAGCGATAGGGAATCTGGTTCAGATACAAAGCGGTATCAATGATGAGTCTGGATTCGGATCTTACAAAATGACCGGAGAGGGAGCGGTAAACCAGAGCTTCCGGATGCATGGTGTTGCGTGCATAGTGTTCGTCCATCCATTTTCCGGCATCCTCTTCAAACAGGAAGAAGGATTGATCCTCCAGCAAATCCATGAGGAACGGTTTTTTCTGTAACAATTCATCCAGCTTTTTACTCCGCTTTTGATTCTTTTTGATATAAGCGTCTAAGGAAATTTTTTCCGAGAGCGTATCCTCAAGCTTCGCGGTAAGAACCATTTTTAAAGCAAGCTGTTTGACAAACGGAAGTTCCTTGGAGGATAAATAGATGGTCTGCCCGTTGATGCTGTGAAAGTATTTTCGATATCCTCCGCTGTTGGAACAAAATAGGGAACCCCGGGGCAGCTCCGCGATTTTATTTTGCAGAGCCTCTATTTGAGCTGCTAAGATTGATTGATAATTGTGGTTTGTGTCATTCACGAAAGTGCGCCTCCTTTTCCGCGAAAGAACATGGAAAAGAGTTCATTAGCACAAAAACAAATCACATATTGAAAAAAGACAATGTAATTTTAGCAATAAGAAACGGCAAAGTCAATAAAGCGAGCCGGAACATATTTATTTTGAGATGAAATAATGGTAAAATAAAAACCGACCGATGGTTTTAGGGGATGTCAGGTCCCGCGTGAGAGTGAGAGTCGGAAGGACTCTGAATGAAAAAGAAAAAAAGTGAAAAAGAATGTTGTCTGAAGAGCGGATGCTTACAGGTAAGAAATCTCGTTTATGAGGTTGTGTTTCCGATGCGCTGCATCGTCTGCGACGATTTGATGGAACAAGGACAGGGACAGATACACAGGAATTGTAAAGAAAAGCTTTTTCCTGTAGGCGGAGCCGTATGCATGCACTGTGGAAGACCGGTAGCAGGCGAGAGGGATGAATTCTGCTATGACTGTTCCGGAAAAGAAACCGTACGCAATTCACAGACGAGGGATACGTTTCGTCAGGGAAAATCCCTTTATTTGTACAAGGGAGAAATCAAGCAGACGATGTATCGGTTTAAGTACGACAGTAAGCGGGAATACGCTTCCTATTTTGCTAAGCAGGCAGTGGAGCAATATGGAAACTGGCTGGAAAAAATTCAAGTGGACGCGATAATTCCGGTGCCGATGTACAAAAAGAAGGAGAAGCGGCGGGGGTACAATCAGGCGGCGGAATTTGCGCGGGCATTGGCAGAAGCAATCTGCTCCAATCAAAATGAGAAAACAGATAAAGAGAACGAGAGCAGGAAAATACCAATCTATGATTCCCATGCGGTGCTCCGCGTCAGGAATACCAGACCTATGAAGGAACTAAATGACGTGGAACGCAAAAATAATCTGGAAAATGCTTTTCAGACAACAGAAAATATAGTAAAATATAAAAAAGTATTGTTGGTGGATGATATCTATACAACCGGAAGTACGGCTGATGCAGTATCGAAAGAGCTGCTGGCGGCAGGGGTTTGCGAAGTGTACTTTTTTAGTATATGCATAGGAAAAGGCGTGTAGGAGGTATAAGTATGAATGTATCAAATTGTAGAACATGCGGAAGACTGTTTAATGCTTTGGCGGACGAGGAGATTTGTCCGGCGTGCAGACGGGCACTCGATGATAAATTTCAGGAGGTAAAGGAGTATCTCGGAGAGCACACAAACGCATCGGTGGAGGAAGTGTCCAGAGAAAATGATGTGTCTGTAAAACAAATCAAGCAATGGGTTCGTGAAGAGAGACTCACGTTTGCGGAGGGTTCTGTGGACGGAATTGCCTGTGAGAAATGCGGAAAGCTTATCCGGACAGGACGCTTCTGTGATGCATGCAAGAGTAAAGTCGCAAGCAATCTGATGAGTGCTTATGCGAAACCTGCGCCGGTGGAAAGGGAACCGGACAAACGCGATACCAAGAACCGTATGCGTTTCTTATAATCGGATAAAGGACTTCTACAAGAAGGAAAAGCCTCAGACGGTTGGCATACCAAAGCGTCTGGGGCTTTAAATTTATTCTTTGAAAATGAGTTATACTATGCTATAATC
>CAZTKM010000074.1:0-5739 GCA_964614035.1 uncultured Lachnobacterium sp. | reverse complement strand
ATTATGATGCCGATGAATGCGGGTGTTTGTGGATAAAAGTACGGAAACTCAAGATAATCGTGTTCTTTCTTTTTGTGTCCGCTTATGTTATACTATATTTAATTATGGGATTCTGTGCTTTTGAATCCGCGAAAGGATAAGAACAATGGAAGTTTCATTTGATATAAAGCTAGAGCCGAAGGATTTGTTTCGCTTTAATATGTTCCAGACCTACACGACGACACAGGGGCCGACCTCAATCATACTTGCGATTATTGTAATCGTGATGTCGGTCGTATCGTTCAGGAACGGCGAGATGGGCTATGGATTTTTGTATGTAGCGGCAGCGGTGCTTTTCGTGGTATACATTCCCGGCTCCCTTTGGATGAGAGCAAGAGAAACCTTAAAAAAGAATGAGGTTCTTGCAGGAACTCTGCATTATCAGATTTCGGATAAGGGCATTGAAGTGTTTCAGGGGGAGGAGAGCGGACTTCTGCCATGGGATGCGATTTACAAAATGGTTTCCAATAAGAAGCAGATTTTAATATACAGCAATCGTGTCACCGCCTATATCATCCCAAGAGAACAGCTCGGCGACAAATACGATGCGTTGAGGGAAATTGCAAGAAAGCAATTGCCAAATTACCGGTTCCGCATGAAAAAGTAACAAATTAAGGAAAAATGATGATTATAGAAAGCTATTCGCCCGAGGAAACCCTCGAGCTTGGAAGAAAGTTAGGAAGAGAGGCAGCTCCCGGCGAGGTATATACGCTGATCGGGGACCTTGGAGTTGGGAAAACTGTACTCACGCAGGGAATTGCAGCAGGACTTGGAATTGAAGAACCAATCTGCAGCCCGACATTTACCATTGTTCAGGTCTACGAGGAAGGAAGAATGCCGTTTTACCATTTCGACGTATACCGGATTGGCGACGTGGAGGAGATGGAAGAAATCGGTTATGAGGATTATTTCTACGGAGACGGTCTTACGATGATCGAATGGGCCAATCTGATTGAGGAAATTCTGCCAAAGCATTACAGGCAGATTACCATTGAAAAAAATCTGGAAAAGGGATTTGATTATCGAAGAATTACGATTCAAGAGGTTTAAAACAGGAAATGAAGCTGTTAGCATTAGATAGTTCCGGGCTGGTTGCAAGTGTCGCAATCATAGAGGACAATAATCTCCTCGGAGAATACACCGTCAATTACAAAAAGACACATTCGCAGACACTTCTCCCGATGCTGGACGAGGTCGCAAAAATGATTGAGCTGGATAAGATGTCTCTGGATGCAATCGCAGTATCGGGCGGGCCGGGCTCTTTTACCGGACTTCGCATCGGTTCTGCGACGGCGAAGGGACTTGGGCTTGCACTGGATAAGCCGTTGATTCATGTACCTACCGTAGACGCGCTTGCATACAATCTCTGGGGAACGGACAAATTAATCTGCCCGCTGATGGATGCAAGGAGGCGGCAGGTGTATACCGGACTGTATGAGTTTTCGGATGAGGAATTTCATATACTGTTAGAGCAATGTGCTGTCGGAATAGATGAAGTTATTGAAAAAGTAAATGAGCTGGGGCGCGCCGTCATTTTTCTTGGCGACGGTATCGATGTTTTTTCGGATGATATCAAGGAACATTGCAAGGTGCCGTTCTCCTTTGCTCCCGCCGGCATGAACAAGCAGCGCGCATCAAGCGTTGCACTTCTGGGAAAAGCCATGTATGAAAAGGGAATCCTAGAGACCGCTGCAGAGCATACGCCGGATTACCTGAGGCTTTCTCAGGCGGAACGAGAACGACAGGAAAAGGAACGTGATTTTCGGATATGATGATTCGGAGAATGACAGAGCGCGATGTACCGCAGGTCGTCGGAATCGAGAAAGCGGCATTTTCACAGCCATGGAGCGAAAACGCGTTTCTGGAGTCGCTTGCCAGTGAGAACACCTATTTTCTGGTGGCGGAAGAGCATGTGACAAACAGCTGCGGAAACGAAGGAACGGTAATCATCGGATATGCCGGCATGTATATTTCCTTCGAGGAGGGCGAGATTACAAATGTTGCCGTTGCCGACGTGCTTCGCGGAAGCGGAGTGGGCGAAGCGCTGATGAAAAGGCTGCTTTCCGACGCGAAGAACCTTGCCGTAACAAGAATTATACTCGAGGTTCGTGCGGGAAATGCCCCGGCGATCGGACTATATATTAAATGCGGATTTAAGAAAATTGGAATCCGAAAGGGCTTTTATGATTTTCCGAAAGAAGATGCGGATATCATGGTGTGGGAAGCCGGGACAGAATAGGAAGTTAGAAAATATGTTAGATGTTTGTTTACTTGGAACAGCGGGAATGATGCCGCTGCCATATCGGTGGCTGACGTCCCTGATGCTCCGCTATAACGGAAGCAGTCTTCTGATTGATTGCGGCGAGGGAACCCAGATTGCAATCAAGGAGGCGGAGCTTAGCTTCAAGCCAATTGATATTCTTTGCATCACGCATTTCCATGCGGATCATGTGAGCGGTCTCCCGGGGCTTCTTCTTACGATGGGAAACGCGGAGCGGACACAGCCGCTTACCATTATCGGGCCGAAGGGGCTGACGCGCGTGGTAGGCGCACTTAGGACAATCGCACCGGAGCTGCCGTTTGCAATTGAGTGTATCGAATTGGAAGAACCTGTGGCTGATTTTGAGATAAACGGTTATCACATTCATGCGTTTGCGGTAAAGCACAATGTAATGTGCTATGGATATTCGGTCGAGATCAAAAGACAGGGAAAATTCTCTGTGGAGAGAGCCAAGGAGCAGAATATTCCGATGAGATGCTGGAATCCGCTCCAAAAAGGAAACGTGGTTGCGGTGGACGGCGTGACCTATACGCCGGGCATGGTGCTTGGACCGCCAAGAAAGGGCTTGAAGGTAACTTACTGTACGGATTCACGCCCGACACAGGAAATCGTTGCGGCGGCAGAGGCTTCGGATCTGTTTATCTGTGAAGGAATGTATGCGGAGCCGGACAAAATTGCCAATGCGAAGAAATATAAGCATATGACGTTTTACGAAGCGGCGCAGATGGCGAAGGATGCAGGCGTAAAGGAACTGTGGCTGACACATTTTTCGCCGTCCCTTGTGCATGCGGAGGGGTATATGGAGAAGGTAAGAGAAATATTTGCAAACGCATATTTGGGAAAAGACGGAAAGACAAAAGAACTGATATTTCAGGAGGATTAGCGTATGAAAAAAGCCGGTGTGATTATTGCTGCGTTACTTTGTATCAGTTTGTTGTGCGGGACATTTTTCTTTGTCAAACAGTATACGGATTCGGCACAGAATAAGGATGTGGAGCTGACAGAGACGCAGAAGTTAATTACAAAGGACATCGACGAAAATTATCCTGCAACACCGCGGGAGGTAGTTAAGCTGTACAACAGAATCATAACTGCCTACTACAAGGAGGAGTACAGCATCGATGAATTGTCGGAGCTTGCGGATCAGACGTTAAAGCTGTTTGATGATGATCTGCTTGCCGTCAATGATAAGGATTCCTACTTTATGGCCCTAAAAGCGGATATTGACGATTATGCAAGACGCGAGCGGTATATTGCGCAATCGTCTGTATGTGACAGCCGGGATGTGGTTACCAAAACCATTGACGGCGACGAGATTGCTTATGTAACCTCCTCCTATTTTGTGAGAGAGGGAACAGACTTCGAGAAGACTTATCAAATGTATGTGCTCCGCAAGGATGAGGAAGAACGATGGAAAATCCTCGTATTTTATCAGATTGAAGGAGATTCATCGGAGGATGATTAAAGAAGAGAAAGAAATTAAAATTCTGGCCATAGAGAGTTCCTGTGACGAGACTGCGGCAGCAGTTGTGGTAAACGGAAGAGATATGCGCTCGAATGTGATTTCGTCACAGATTGATCTGCATACATTGTACGGAGGCGTGGTTCCGGAGATTGCTTCCAGAAAACATATTGAAAAAATCAATCAGGTTATCGAGCAGGCACTTTCGGATGCAGACATGACTTTGGATGATATCGACGTCATCGGCGTTACGTATGGGCCGGGGCTGATCGGAGCGCTTCTCGTCGGTGTGGCCGAGGCAAAGGCAATCAGCTATGCGAGAGATATCCCTCTGGTCGGAATACATCATATTGAAGGCCATATCAGCGCCAACTATATCGAGAACAAAGAACTGGAGCCGCCGTTTTTGTGTCTTGTCGTATCGGGCGGGCATACCCATTTGGTCAAAGTGGCTGATTACGGAACATACGAGATACTCGGAAGAACCAGAGACGATGCGGCAGGGGAAGCGTTTGATAAGGTCGCGCGCGCCATCGGACTCGGCTATCCGGGCGGACCTAAGATTGAGAAGGTCTCCCATGAAGGCAATCCGGATGCAATCGTTTTCCCGAGAGCAAAAATCGCAGATGGTGTATATGACTTCAGCTTCAGCGGACTGAAATCAGCCGTATTGAATTATCTGAACGGATGCAGAATGAAAGGGGAAGAAATCAATCAGGCCGATGTGGCGGCTTCCTTTCAGAAATCGGTGACGGATGTGCTTGTGGATCACGCAATGCATGCAATCGATGAATATAAGATGGATAAGTTTGCAATTGCCGGAGGGGTGGCCTCCAATGGGGTAATCCGCGCGGCGCTCGAAGAAGCATGCGCCAAAAAAGGCGTGAAATTCTATCGGCCGTCTCCAATTCTCTGTACAGATAACGCCGCAATGATTGGAGCCGCCGCCTACTATGATTTTATAGCAGGAAAACGCGCCGGACTGGACTTAAATGCGGTTGCAAATCTAAAGCTTGGTGAATAGATGGAGAAGATGATGAAGTTTGCAGCGATTGTTCTTTCCGCAGGCACCGGTAAGCGGATGGGAAGAGAGATACCGAAGCAATATTTACCTATTAAAAAGAGACCTGTTATCTATTACAGTCTGAAGGCTTTCGAGGCGAGCGAGGTAACGGAGGTTATTCTCGTTACCGGAAAAGATGACGTGGAATATTGCAGGACTCAGATTGTAGAAAAATACGGCTTGAAAAAAGTAACCGCAATTGTTCCCGGCGGAAAGGAGCGATATGATTCCGTCTATGAGGGATTAAAAGCAGTCCGCTGCGCAGACTATGTTCTGATCCATGACGGCGCGCGCCCGATGCTGACACAGGACATCATAAAACGAGCGGTGGATACTGTGACGGTGGAAAAGGCATGCGTAGTCGGAATGCCGGTAAAGGACACAATTAAAGTGGCGGATAAGGACTGTTATTCCAAGGCAACGCCGGATCGAAATACTCTGTGGCAGATACAGACGCCGCAGGCGTTTTCCTATCCGTTGATTCTGGATGCATATACAAAGCTGAAGACGCGTATCGCCCAAAAGGACGAAACGCTTCCTGCCATCACAGATGATGCGATGGTTGCAGAGTATTTTCTGAATCAAAAGATTAAGCTGGTCGAGGGAAGTTATGAGAATATCAAGATTACGACTCCGGAAGACCTGCTGATTGCAGAGCTTTTTTACGCGGATAAGAAGTGATGTAACTATAGTTTCGAATAATCATAAAAAAAGAAATTTGGTGTTGACACAAAATGGCATTGATGATAATATTATTTTTGCGCTGATTGAGATGCAGGACAATTGAATTGTTTTCGCGTTTTGCGCACGATTAAATATGTATGGAGAGGTATCGAAGTGGTCATAACGAGGCGGTCTTGAAAACCGTTTGTCCGCAAGGGCACGTGGGTTCGA
>CAZTKM010000073.1:0-5935 GCA_964614035.1 uncultured Lachnobacterium sp. | reverse complement strand
TTTAAGAAAAATGATGTCGAAGTTGAAATGCTTCATATCGGCAGCAAGAACATAAGGGGATGTATTGCCTGTCACAGATGCGCCGGGATGCCGAAAACGGAAGATCATGCAGGGACACAGTATCGTAAAAATGTGTACAGACGGTTAGTAACCAATGCAGTTGATACTGTGTCCCCATGACAAGCTATTTTTTTAATAGTTTATTCCTTGAATTGCGAGATTCCCATCTACGACACCAAATATGATATTCGGGCGATCATCCGAAGAAAGGACAACCCCGGCTTTACTTGGCGTCAGACTGTTTTCATCAGCATTTCCGATGGAATCTATCATTTCCGCTGTATAGATTTTATCGGCGCCCAGCGCAATCAGTTCTTCCTTTGAATTAACGCACACACCGTTATCTTCAAAACCTACATAGAGCGGATAGGCCGCCAAATCGGCTAATGCATCGAGATCCTGATTCGCTGTCGCTTCCTTTATCTGTTTTGCAAAAGCTGTAACGGCTGCATTGTCTACGGAAAAATTATCCTCATATTCCTGCGTTTCGGGAGCAGTTTCCGACGCATCCTGCACAATTTCAAATTCGATTTCGCCGTAACTGCCCGGAGCAATTTCATATTTATCAAACACAATGACCGGATTTCCTGCCGCATTTATATAGAATTTTGCGTCATCAGATATTCCGGTAAATCCGCCTTCTTCCGGGGTAAAGAAGATTTTGCCTTCTGTCGCCTCCCTTTGCTGCATCTGTGAAAAAATCGCGGTATCTGCAATATTGATATAATCTTCTCCGAGAATATCTTTCAACGTAACAAGTTGTTCTTTTTGTATATCAATATTGTAATATCTGACTTCGTGGTAGGCTGAGCTCCAATTTTCGGTACAGGTAACCGCAATGGAAAGAAATTCTTCGGTCTGGGATTTGATTTCATAATCAACCTTGATTGCAATCTGATGAGCTTCCCACTCCTCCTGCGTTCCGCCCGTTTTCAGAAAAGCTTCCTTATATTCTATTGCTCTTTGCACAGCTTCTTCGCTGTATAGTTCGCAAAGCTCATAGATTTCCTGATTGATAGAATCAGTAAGTCCGTTTGTAGTTTCCGCAATCAGTTCGATGCTTGGAATGTCCACAGAGATTTTCAAATCATCCGTTTCCTTTTCATAAGAACGGAAGGTAAATACGCGGGCAACCGCACCAAGTACCGGAATACGATGCATTGCCGCTGCAACCTCCGGCGAAGTGTTTGGGAGGAGTAGAAATGCAGCTATAACGGCTGCCGCGGCAGCGGACCGGCGAAGGAAAATGCGGTTTTGCGTATGCTTCTTTTTTTGTTTTGCCTTTGCGATTACTTCAATCATGGCAGTAAGTTGTTCGCGTGTCATGTGTATGCCCTCATATGCCGCCTTTAATTGATTCATTTTTTCCAAATCCTGTACATTATTTGTCATAATGACCTCCTTGTTTACGATTCCCATTTCCATACATCCAACAGTTCCAGTTTCAGTCTTTTCAGTCCCCGGTACAGGCGGCTCTTAATGGTATTTACATTTTCATTAAGAACTTCGGCGATTTCGCTCAGTTTTAGGTCCTCAAAAAAGCGTAGCTCTATGACAGCCTTGTCCTCCTTGGACAGGGAATTTAATGCTCTCTGCAAATCAATATTCTCATAGACATCCTCCCGCCCGCCTTCGGGACACATTTCATTCAGAGAAACTTCCCGCTGCTTTTTCAATTGCTCAAATGTCTCATTTAACATAATGCGATAAATCCATGTCTTAGCATACGCGGTATTCTTCAGACTGTCGCTGTATAAGATGGCTTTGTATACGCCGTTTTGTACGATATCCTGCGCATCCGCTTCATTGTGGGTGTAGCTGTAAGCCAGACGATAATACCGGTCATAATTTTCCAGCAGGAGTTCTTCAATGAAGCGTTCTGTTTTCCCTCTTTCCTTCTTTAATCGCAATTGAAACAGATACCTCCTTTTTCTTTTGACTATTAGACCTCTTTTAACCGGAAAAAGTTTCAAAAAAAGAAAAATTTGAATTTATTTCGAATAATTTCATGGAATGTTTATCCTTTTTCCCTAAAAAGGGAATATAATCATATTATATGAGAAAAACAAAAGTTACAGAAGTTACGAAAAAAAGTATTGTGGAAGTAAAGGACATAACCGTTCAGGAATGTGACAGCACAGACATGGAAACCGGATTGAGCGAAAATGGATTTTGCTTACCGCAGACAGTTGATTTTCTGGATATGGACCGGCAGTACCGCCAGCTCATGTTTCTGCATGAAGCAGCTATTGAGCAGGTAACAGCCAAGCTGAACATTTTAAAGGGGGAATTTCAGTTCAGCAACGACCGGAATCCGATATCAGGCATTTCAAGCAGAATTAAGTCGAAAGAAAGCATTATCTACAAAATGCAGAAAAAAGGACTTCCAATGACCGCAAGCGCGCTGTTAAACAATGTACACGATATTGCAGGAGTTCGCGTGGTCTGCCCGTTTATTGAGGACGTCTACTATGTAGCGCGGATGCTGGTAAAGCAGCGGGATTTAGAGATTCTTGAAGTGAAAGATTACATACGCAATCCAAAAGAAAACGGATATCGAAGTCTGCATCTCATCGTGACGGTTCAGGTGGACTTCGCAGAATCCTCAAGAAAGATTCCGGTTGAGATTCAGATCCGGACCATTGCAATGGATTTCTGGGCAAGCACCGAGCATCAGCTCCGCTACAAAAAGAATAAAGAATTTACAAAAGAGGCGCAGAAGAAACTGAAGCACTGTGCGGATATTATGGCGCAGGCGGATAAGGAAATGCAGGAAATCGCGGGCGAGTTCGATCTGGAAGAGTGGTAGGGAAAGCAGGATTTACTGCCGGATTAGCCCTTTTTCTTTCCATTTACCGGATTGCCAGCGCGCAAACATAAAGATTGCGCGGACACATTCATCGCTTGCCATTCCGATGTAGGCGCCCACCGCAAGAAGTCCAAGGCGGATGCCAAAGAGATAGGTGCCTCCTGCCATGCACAGGAACATAAAGACAATGGCAACTGCGGTTGGGAAGATGGCATCTCCGCTGGTTTTAAGCGCCTGCACAAAGACCAGATTGGAGGTACGTCCGATTTCCAGAACAATATCGATTGCAAGAAGCTTTCCTACCAATGCAATCATGACCGGATCGTCGGTAAAAAGCTGCATGATATATGGCGAAAAAATTGCAAAAAGGGATTCCAAAACAGTGGCAACCGCAATACCAATGATGGCTGCCTTTTTTGTGTTCTTATCACACGCGTCAAACTCTTTTGCACCGACGTACCAGCCGGTCATAATGGCATTTGACTGAGCCAGTGCCGCACCGATACAATAGGAGAAGTTTGCAATCTGCATGGCATAGGCGCGCGCGGTTACATTAAGACCGTTTGGATCCATCTGATTTAAAAACGCGATGGTAATGGTCATGGCGATATTATAGAATGCCGTTTCGAGGGCAGCGGGAAGCCCGATGCGGATGATTTGTCCGAGAACTTCGATATTTCTCATGCGCTCCGGGGACTCTTTGGCATGAACCAGTATTTTAGAGCAAATGATTACAATGAGAAGATTGACGGCTCTTGAGATCACTGTCGCGATGGCAACTCCCGCAACGCCCCACTTCATCACGAATAAGAAAAAGGCATTGAGGAGCAGATTCAAAATATTTGCGCTGAGAGTGGCATACAAAGGCTGCTTTGTATGTCCGAACGCACGAAGATAGCTGGAAAAAATGGGAATCAGCGCATTTAAAAAGCATGCGCCGCCGACAATTTGGAGATAGGTTCTGGCGTAGCTTGCAAGGAGAGGTGCTACGCCAACTATCTCCAGGATAAAACCCGAATAATGAAATAGAAACACAGATAAAAGAATACCGACAACGGCGTTAAATACGGCGCCGATTTGTCTGGCCTGATATGCAATACCGATTTTTTCTGCGCCGATGTACTGCGTCATAACGGCAATCATTCCGGCAGAGATGATGTTGAACATAATGATGAACAGCCCGATATAGGTATTGGCTGTTCCGACGGCACCGACGGCGGCGTCGCTTTGTGTGGAGAGCATCATGGTATCTACCATGCCTGTCAGCATGAAGCAGAGTGTTTCCAATGCAATAGGAATAAATAATTGAAGTAAACTTTTTCGTGCGGCTGCCATAATCTCTCTTCTTTCTCCGTTGTTGATTCATTTCTTACATTTTACCCCATAAAAACAAAAAAATCTTGCTGATAATCCATAAAAAATTGCACTGTTTCTACTTGTATGACATAATGGATATAGAAAGCTCTTTAATAGGCAATTGCGAACACATGTTGTACAACGGATGGAGGAATAGGATATGATACCGGAATTAAAGGAAAACCGCACCCATGGAACGAAAAGCTATCCGTATGATCAATATCATATGAGAGATATTCACCATGCGTTTCAGATTCCGGTGCATTGGCATGAGGAAGTGGAGATTATCTACGTGGAAAGCGGAAAACTCCATGTAAAAATCGGAGAGCAGGATATGGATGGGAACGAAGGGGATGTCTTTTTCGCAAATCCAAGGGAGCTGCACCTGATGAGTTCGCCGGATGGCGAGGTGGAGTATTACACGTTGCTTTTTCCGGTTGAATTTATTTCCTTTCAGTCGATGGACGAACTGGAGGCAAATCTGACGGCGCCGATCCGCAGCAATCAGCTTCTGCTGCCGGGAGAGCTTTTGGATGAAGACTTGAAGAAAAAGGTGCGGGAAATTCTTGTAAAGATGATTCGGGATAACAGGCAGATTCATCATATAAGGGAGGAGGAAATCGGGCTTTCCTCCCATCATCTCCAGACAAGGATTCATCTGCTTCAGATTCTGCGGCTGCTATATGAAGCGGATGTGCTGGTAAAACCGGAGAGCATCGGTAATTCGGATATGCAGAAGGAACTGCTGGTATATATTCAGAATCACTTTACCGAGAAGATTACGCTTTCGATGCTGGCACAGGAATTTCATTTATCAAAGAAGTATGTATCACGCTATTTTGTAGAGCATTTTTATCTGCCTTTTTCCAATTATGTGCTGCATCTGAGGCTGACCTATGCGAAGCAGCTTCTTGAGACGACGGACGAGCCGGTTACGGAAATTGCATTGCAAAGCGGTTTCTCAAATGTCAGCTACTTTATCCGCGCATTTAAAAAGGCGTATATGAAATCACCACTGAAATATCGAAAGGATATGAAGGGTGGGAAGTAAAGGAATGGCAGATTCCAAAGAAAAGCATCGAGGAGGGTTTCTTTTAGTATTTCCGATGTAATTTGGAGGATAAGAGTATATGAAGAAGAACATGATCGAACAGTTGGAGCAATACATACCGTTTAACGAGCAGGAGGAGCGCGACAAAGAAATGATTCTCCACATGCTTCATACGGAGCCGGACATTTTCACAAGAGAGAATACCCATGCACATATGACAGCCTCGGCCTGGATTGTAAACAGGGAGCGCACAAAAACAATTATGGCATATCACAACATTTACAATTCCTGGTCATGGCTTGGAGGACATGCGGATGGGAACGAGGATCTGCTTGCGGTTGCTCTTCGTGAAGTAAAAGAAGAGAGCGGAATCAAAAACGTCCGCCCGGTAAGCAAGGATATTTTCTCTGTGGAAGTATTGACTGTGGACGGCCATGTGAAAAAAGGAAACTATGTGTCATCCCATCTGCACCTTAATGTGACCTATTTGCTTGAGGCGGATGAAGCGGATGAGCTTTCCATAAAGGCGGATGAAAACAGTAACGTAAAATGGTTTTCTTTGGAGGATGCGGTGGCGGCTTCGACGGAAGAATGGTTCAAAGAGCGGATATATTCGAAGTTGAATGAAAAACTTTTGACTCTGTTGCAGTGATGCGAGG
>CAZTKM010000072.1:0-6393 GCA_964614035.1 uncultured Lachnobacterium sp. | reverse complement strand
CTGTACCAAGATCCTTTGCAGATACGTTTACAATACCGTTTGCATCGATATCGAAAGTAACCTCAATCTGCGGAACGCCGCGGCGTGCCGGCGGGATACCGTCCAGACGGAACTGTCCGAGTGACTTATTATCGCGGGCAAACTGTCTTTCGCCCTGTACAACGTTGATATCTACTGCGGTCTGATTATCGGCTGCGGTAGAGAAAATCTGGCTCTTCTTCGTAGGAATTGTGGTATTTCTCTCGATAAGTCTTGTGGCAACGCCGCCCATCGTCTCAATCGAAAGAGAAAGCGGCGTTACATCGAGAAGCAGGATTTCACCTGCACCGGCATCTCCTGCAAGCTTTCCGCCCTGAATAGAAGCGCCGATTGCTACGCATTCGTCCGGATTTAAGGTCTTGCTTGGCTCTTTTCCGGTCAGCTGACGAACCTTATCCTGAACCGCCGGAATACGGGTAGAACCGCCGACCAGAAGTACCTGACCGAGATCTGCGTTTGTAAGTCCGGCATCCTTCATAGCGTTCTGAACCGGAATTGCGGTTTTCTCTACAAGGTCATGCGTCAACTCATCAAATTTCGCTCTGGTTAAGTTCATATCAAAATGCTTCGGTCCCTCTGCGGTTGCGGTAATGAACGGCAGATTGATATTGGTTGTCGTTGCAGAAGAAAGCTCTTTCTTAGCCTTCTCGGCAGCTTCCTTTAATCTCTGAAGCGCCATCTTGTCCGTAGAAAGGTCTACGCCCTCTGCCTTCTTGAATTCATCAATCATCCACTTTGTAATCTTGTTGTCAAAATCATCTCCGCCGAGGTGGGTATCGCCGTTTGTCGATAATACTTCGATAACACCGTCTCCGATCTCGATAATGGATACATCGAATGTACCGCCGCCAAGATCGTATACCATAATCTTCTGCTCTTTCTCGTTATCAAGACCATATGCAAGCGCGGCTGCTGTCGGCTCGTTGATAATACGCTTTACATCCAGACCTGCAATCTTGCCGGCATCCTTTGTTGCCTGACGCTGTGCGTCATTGAAGTATGCAGGAACGGTAATAACCGCCTCTGTAACGGATTCTCCGAGATATCCCTCCGCATCGGCTTTAAGCTTCTGAAGCACCATGGCGGAAATCTGCTGTGGAGAATACTGCTTGTCATCAATTGCTACCTTGTAATCCTCTCCCATATGTCTTTTTATGGATGAGATGGTCTTCTCTGCGTTCGTTACAGCCTGACGTTTTGCCGGCTCTCCGACAAGTCTCTCTCCTGTCTTTGTAAAAGCTACGATTGAAGGTGTTGTTCTTGCACCTTCCTGATTCGCGATAACGGTCGGCTGTCCGCCCTCCATTACGGCTACACAGCTGTTTGTTGTTCCTAAGTCGATTCCGATAATCTTGCCCATTTTTTTATCCTCCTAAAAAATTATCAATTACTTATTTTATCCGCAAAATGCGTTTTTAACAAAATTATGATACTACTGCAACCATACTATGACGAATCACAGTGTCCTTGTAGGTGTAGCCCTTCTGGAGTTCCTGCGCCACAATTCCTGACTCATACTCGTCGCTTTCCGTCTGCATGACCGCATTGTGGTAATCCGGGTCAAATTCCTTGCCTACACATTCGATCGGCTTCACTCCGACCGATTCGAGTTCTGCCATAAGCTGTTTGTATACCATATCCATTCCCTGAACAAAAGCGTCATCCTTATCTGTCTCTTCCACCGTTGTAAAGCCTCTCTCAAAGTTGTCGATGACCGGAAGAATCTTCTCGATAATATTCTTTGCTCCAAGGTCAAACATCTGTGACTTTTCTTTCTCAGAACGCTTCCGGAAGTTGTCAAACTCCGCCATCTGGCGCTTCACTCTGTCGTTCAACTCTTCAATCTGCTCGTCGCGCTTATCCTTTTTCTTTTTGAAAAAGCCTTTCTTTTCTTCTGAATTTCCTTCTTCTAATGATTCTTTCTCCTGTTCTTCACCGGTTTCTTCTGTTTCCGTTCTTACCTTTTCGCTGTCTACTGCTTCTTCGGCATCTGTTTCTTCGGCGTCTGCTGCCTCTTTGATATCTGCTGCTTCCTCCGTAACTTCTTGCCCCATAGGTTCTTCTGCTGTTTCTATATCAACTTCCTCTGTATCGACAGTTTCCTCTGCAGCCATTGTCTTTTCCTCTGCCATTTATAACATCCTTTCCGTTACTCATCCTCCGACTTTTTTAAAATTCCGTCCAACTGGGATTTTAATGTTTTCAGATTCGTTACTACTTTTTCATAATCCATTCTCTTTGGACCGACAATTCCGATGGTTCCTTTTACTCCTTCGCCGAGATCATAGGTTGCGGTAACAACGCTGCAGTCCTTCATGGTCTGGATTGGCGATTCATTTCCGATATAGACCTGAATGCCTGTCTCTTCCCCGTCACCGGAAAGCGACTCATTGACCAATTGCTGCAGTTCCTCTTTCTCCTCAAAGGTAGAAAGCAGATTCATCACATTCTCGGCATTCGACAATTCCGGATACTTTAATATGTTCGTCGCCCCGCTGGTATAAATCTCAAGGTCTTCGTTCTCGCTAAGCGTCTGTGCCAGAGTATCTAATATGTCTCCCACAATGCTTGAATGAATTCCGGCCTGTTCTTTTAACTTCGCAATCGTGCCAAGGTTAATCTCCTGCAAAGAAAGTCCGTTCAGAGACGTATTCAGCAGAATGTTAAGCTTGAGAAGCGTCTCATTATCTAAGGATTCCTCAATATCAATGATTTGATTCTTTACCATGTTGCTGTTCATCACGATAACTGCTAAAATCTGGTTCTCATTTACCGCGGAAAGCTGAATGAATTTGATTTTGTTCATATTATAGGAAGGTGCGGAAACAAGCGTCGCATAATTGGTGTTCGCTGCAAGAAATCTGGCAACCTGCTTGAACATCTGCTCCATCTTCTCCGTCTTCTCAATGACAAATTCCTTCATCTCGGAAACTTCACGTTCCTTCTCCTTCATCAGATGATCCACATAAAACCGATAACCCTTGTCGGAAGGAATACGCCCCGCGGATGTGTGCGGCTGGACAATATATCCTAACTCTTCCAGATCCGACATCTCATTGCGGATTGTTGCGGAGCTTAAATTCAAATCGGTATATTTGGAAATTGTTCTCGAGCCGACCGGCTCTCCCGTCTCCAAATAATTACGAATGACCGCATCCAAAATCTTCACTTTTCGTTCGCTTAATTCTTCCGGAATCTGCATTCATCTCTCCTGAACAATTTATGGTATGTGTTCCCTTTTGGAACTGTTAGCACTCATTTGATTGGAGTGCTAACATTGTTCTGTTAATAAAATAGCACCAAGGGTTTTCATTGTCAACACCTTGATGCTATTTTATTTTTATTTTATAAATGCCTGCGTTTCTTATTTCTATGGGAACCATATTCCTCGTTCCTATTGTCGTATTCGCTCTTGGGGAATCTGCTTACTCCTCAATACACAATTGGTTGAAAAATAATTGTACCGTACTTTTCCGTAGTATGAGATTCTATATTTTTTGGCATTTCCGAATCATTGGTCGGCATTTTGGGTGCGGGAATGCTTTTACGCCATCCACAAATTTAAAGAGAGCAATAACACCATTGTGCTATAAGCTCTCTTTGCGGCTAATTTTAATGTTAAAAGATGGTTAATACTTCTTCCCTGCAATTGAAACTTATACATTGAATTTAATCAGTTATTATTCGATCAACCTCCCGGCTGTTTGTAATCCAGACAACTTTATTTTCATATTTATTCAGAATCCGCTTTATTTCTTTTAGATTTTTCTTTTGAAAAGCATCTGTCCATTTCAAAAGATTGCATATGGATTTTACTGTTTCCTTTTTTCCTTTTTCTATCCCTAATTTTCTTTTTATAAAACGAAAAACTATTCTGCTTTTATAGACACGCTTAGGTATATCCAGCACATAAATGATATCTGCTTTTTCAAAGCTTTCCTGTACCCAGGCATAGTATATACCTTCTATTATCCAAGAATCCTTTTGTAACAACTGTTGCAAAAGCGAATTTCGTTTTTCAACAGGCATCTTTACCCCGTACCCGTCAGAATTGTTGTCCCACTGTAAATCATCCAAATCAAAGTGTGGAATATTATACTTTTCAGAAAGCGCTGTTGCCAAATATGTTTTTCCGGTGCCGCTGCAACCAATAATATGTATCCTCATAATCAACCGCCCTTCAAATTCCGGCTTTCTTTATAGTTTATCATATCCATATCAGATATACTATCGTCAATTTATTATAAGTCAACGCAAAATTTTCTCCAGGCAAATGCTTCATCTGCCTGCCATCTATTTTGCTTCTTATATTTTCAAGCAAAATAAGCTTTGACTTTTTATTGTTTATGACCATTCCTGTGATATCATTTCTTTGCAGCGCTTCCTCCCATTCTGTCGGCACAGTAAATACTTGCATATCCCCCTGCGGAACTTCCGTAAAAAATTACATTCCTATTATCAATTCTATTCTTCTGTGCAACTTTTCTTACAAGATCTATAACATAATCCAAATATGACACGTTCTCATTTCCGTATTACCATATGCTAAGGAATACCGTCCGGTTGATACATAATCAAATGTATCATTGGCTGCCCATGCAGACATTTGCTTAACATGCGATTTCCCATCACGTCTGGATTCTATTTTTTCGATTCCTTCTTCAAAAGGCTCTATAATGATTACTTCTTTCCTCGAATTACTTACAGGTACAGTAAATTCAGTTTTTTTATCCGATAATATGTTTTGATTATCCGCTTGCAATATCGTTTTTTCATACATCGGTTTCTCTTCGTTCGTATTCGCAAATTTTAAAACACTTACCTTATCTGGTATAAAAATACCATTCATTTTTAAAAACTCTGTAAATTCACGAAATCTATTTGCATACTCTCGGTTAAAATTTGTATAGTCAGCTAAATCAAAATAATATTTCACATCCTTTTCCTTATCAAAATCCTCCATCATGATGGTCGGAAGCATAAAGTGTGACGTAAGCTCTCTTGTTCTTGAATCTGTCACAATAAATAGTGACTTTATATTATTCCATAAGCTGATTACATTTCCATGAAATCTTCCGCCCATTGAAAAGTCATAGATACATGTGTCTTGTAACCACTGCTCAACATTAAAATATGTATGTGAATTTTCCGTCAGCCATTTATTTACAAAAACATAATATGCCTCATCTTCGTCATTTGCTGAATAACAGCTTTATACTGCTTGCTATTCGTATCAATACCCGCCGCCTTTAACTGCGACTGTATAGAACCGCTGTTTAACTGTGAAAACTGAAATACTCCAGGTAATGTTGAGCTGATTCCCCAAGATGTCTTTGCTCCCCCAAAACATACTTTGTATGGGATAGCTATTATTTGTAATATTTGTCATTGCAACATCCTCCTGTCAATTTTTTACGGGCGGCTATAGTGCTTTATTTCCGCTTGATTTTCCGAGCCGCAAAATTCTTCTCTGTCATTCAGAATTGCATACATCCTTTGTCTTTACGGTAGTTCATAATATCATTAATCCATTTGTCATAGGCCAGATACAGCTCCCAACTGCCGCATTGTCCTTATCCGCTTTGAAAACAGACGCATTTTCATCATCTTTATCAATGATTATCATACTTTTCCACTTGCCGCCAAACTGCTCCTTGCCTGCTTCGTCCAATTTCTCCTGCAATTTTTCCTTTTCCTCCCGGCTGGTCTGACGCTTTTCCTCCACATCCTTTTGCTGCTCTTTCTTCTCATATTCCTCCGTTATACCTGGAATGCTTCCCGTTTTATACCGGATGATGAATTCCCAGTGGTTATCGCGGCAGATTTCCATTACCGGTTCTGAGGCGTACAGGCTGTCTGCCAGCAGTATTATGGGCAGTCTCGGAAATGCTTTTTTCACCTTTCCCGCCAGCCTTTTGAAGGCTTTGGTTTCACAGTCCTGTTTCCGTTCCTCTTCACTCATGTTTTTCTGCTTTTCCGCATCTTCCCCGTTGTTCTCTATAAATTCACTGGCTATACTCACGATCAGGCTCTCCCCAAGTACTATTTTTGCTTCCAGCACATCGCAGTGGTAATTTACTGTTTCTTCATCTGTCCCTTTGCTATAATGGCGTTCCAGGCATCCATCATTCAGTTTCCGGTTTCCTGAATAAGTCTGTGTCCCATCTACGATAACCAGCCATTTTTTATGGAATTTTGCATCATCAAAGGTTTTCCGGCGGATCAGTCCACAGACCTGTTTCTGCTGCAGCTTCTGCAGTTCTTCCGGATCCAGACGCTCCGGGTATTCATTGACCGTTACCGCATGGGGAAGGTATGGTTTCTCCTTTTCTCCCATAAAGTGAAACAAATTTT
>CAZTKM010000071.1:0-6582 GCA_964614035.1 uncultured Lachnobacterium sp. | reverse complement strand
AGGGAGCCCCGCAGCGCGTGCCGCGTCTTATTCTACTGTACGTTTAAGTATGTAAATGTATCATGGATGTAAGAAATAAGGTCAGCCGTTGCCGCATCGTAATCTCCGTCTGCAAGATACTGCTTTACATATGTTCCAAGGTTATCGTTGATTTCCTTATCCTCTGCCTTTACAACAGATGTGTCAATTGACATATTTGCAAGAATATCCGAATAAACCTCAAGGTAATTCTGGCTGTGCATCAATCCGTTGCCGGAAGCAAGATCCGGAAGGTTTGCGGAATCTGCAAGTAAAGCTGCATTAGCCTCGGCGTTATTTAAGAAGTCACAGTTGAACTTCGCAATGGTCTGCATAGAATCAGAATCTGTTGTGTAGTATCTGATCAGCTTAGCAGCAAGCTCCGTATCGGAACATCCTGCCGGAATAGCAAGACCTGTACCGCCCCAGTAGAAGGATGCAGGGCCGGCAATTGTGATGCACTGTCCCTTCCACTCCTCCGGTAAACACCAATACTGGAACCATGGACATCCGGTATATGCAAGTGCCGCCTCTGTCTCAACGCCGTCTCCGGACATCATTGCATACCAGTCAGACGCCCACTGTGTTGTATTGAAAGAGTATCCGTTGTCATAGAAGAGCTTTGCTTCCTCAAAATAATCCTTAACCTTTGCATCGATTACAATATTATCGTTTGCGTCATACCATCCGCTGGTACGGTTGTTGGTAAATACACGATTTAAGTCATCCCATCCGGAAAGCAGCTCGCATTTTCCGCCTGATGCCTCGTGAATCTTAGCTGCCGTAGCCTCAACATCCTCCCATGTAGCAAACATTGCCTGCAGTTCTGCCGGATCAGTTGTTCCAAGATACTTCTCGCAAAGGTCTGCTCTTAAGCACCATGAACCCGGTGTTGCCTGCCAGAATGACGCATACATAGCGTCTGCGCTTCCCGAACCGTCTTCCGAGCATACCACTCTGTTAAACTCATACTGGCTTGAAAGATCTGCGTCGGTAATTCCAAGATCTGCCATGGAAAGCAGTTCGCCTGACTGTACATACTTTTGTACGTAGTCAATCTCAAGTCCCATCATATCCGGATAAAGCTCATTGCCCTCATCCTCAAGCAATGCATCGATCTGTGTCTGATAGTAGTCGGATCCGCCGGAGTTAACAAATACGATTCTTGCGTAATCATCCGGGTTATCCTTTGCGAAACAGTTGTCAAGGATATTCTTGATATCGTCATTCCATCCCCAGACTACAAACGCATCCGCCGCACTGGCATCACCGGTAATTGTGTTGGTATCTTCCGACTCCGCTGCCTCTGTTGTGTCTCCTGATTCGGAAGACGATCCGGTTCCTGTTGTGGCTCCTGATTCGGAAGACGATCCGGTTCCTGTTGTGGCTGCCTCACTGCTTCCGCATCCTGCCAGCAGACCTGCTGCCATTGCTGCGCACATAAGCGCACTTACGAATTTCTTTTTCATTGAAAATTTTCCTCCTTTTTTCTTTTTCTGCCTTTGGCAGTTGAAAACTTAATTATCAATGCGGCCAACGGATTGTCCCTTGACCAATGTTCCCTCGACTGCCACCCGTTCCACAAGTGTTGTCTTCGGTTTTTCTATAATACGAATCAGCCGGCTCGCTGCTTCCTTACCGATCTGATCTGTATTCTGTTTGATGGTGGTAAGCGTCGGATACAATAATCCGGACAAATTTGTTCCGTCATATCCCGCTACCGAAATGTCATCCGGAATGGAAAGCCCCAGATCCCGGATTGCGTTCAGCCCGCCGATAAGCGCTGTATCATCCGGATACATAATACAGGTCGGCGAATTACTTAGCTTGAGAAGTTCCCTCGTATATCTCTCACACGACTCCACTTCCAGATAACACGACTCCCGGATATATTCCTCCGGCACATCGATTCCCTGCTCATCCATCGTCTGATAGAAAGCTGTTAAACGCTCTTTGGTAACAAAAGAATGGCTCTGCCCATGTATGTATGCAATCCTGCGGTGCCCCATTCCTATAATGTAATGAAGCAAATCGTTCATGCCCAGCACATTGTTCGAACTGACGGATACGCAATTATAATGAACATAGTCAATTGTGACAATCGGTAAATCACTGTTCATCAGTTCAATCACTTCCGGCGAAGTAAATATCGCGCTTACAATTACCACTCCGTCAAAATTGCGGTATCTGCAATGTTCCAGATAGGACATCTTCCCTTCTGCCCTGTTCGTATTGATAAAGGTAATATCATATCCTAACTGCTCCGCCCGGCTCTTAAATCCCTGCAGCACACCGGAGAAATACTCGTGTTTCAATCCGGCGCCAGCCTCTTCCATGTAAAGAACGCCAAGATTTTTTGACTGGTTTGTTTTCAGTGCTCTTGCTGCCGCGTTCGGAAGGTATCCCAGCTCGTCAGCCGTCCTCTTAATACGCTCCTTCGTCTCTGCGCTAATATCACTTTGATCTCTTAACGCTTTGCTGACCGTTGCTATAGATACACCGCATGCAGTAGCAATATCCTTAATAGAAACCATATGCTGCTCCCTTTAATTCCGTTTTTCAAACCGCTGTAAGCCTTCTCTTGAAGCGAATTACTTAATCGTTTTCGTAAGCTAAGAATAACCTATCGCGCACCCATTTTCAACCCTCTTTTTCACATTTCGTCTAAATATACATTTTCATTTGTGTTTTTTTGTGCATTTTTCATATTTGTTTTTGCCTTTTTGTAAACGTTTACGTAAAATTCGTGACCAAAGTACTGTTTGTCTGTCTATTCACAAAATATGCAGTTTGTCAAAAAAACATCAGCATTTTTGTCTATTATGTCAAAAACGCCTATTTTTCAACGTAGATTCTTGATTTTTCCTTCTTTAGCAATTATACTTAACCCCGGAAGAAAAATTTCTTAAACGTTTTCGAATTATTACGTATTTTACAATAGGAGGTTACATATGAAATTCGGGCATTTCGATGACGCTAACAAAGAATACGTCATTACTTCTCCAAGAACTCCGCTTCCTTGGATCAATTACTTAGGATGTGAAGATTTCTTTTCTCTCGTCTCCAATACCTGCGGCGGATACAGCTTCTATAAGGATGCAAAGCTTTTGCGTCTGACCCGCTATCGTTATAACAACATCCCTTATGACAGCAACGGTCATTACTACTATATCAATGAAGCAGGAACCATCTGGAATCCGGGCTGGATGCCGTCCAAAACCGAACTTGACAGCTACGAATGCCGCCATGGAATGGGTTATTCCGTATTTACCGGTGCTAAGAACGGATTAAAAGCAGAACTTACCGATTTTGTTCCGATGGGCGATACCTGTGAAGTGAACAAACTGACGCTCACGAATGAGAGCGGCGCTGTCAAAGAATTCGACGTTTTTTCCTATGTTGAATTCTGCCTCTGGAATGCAATGGATGATATGACCAACTTCCAGCGCAATTTTTCTACCGGAGAAGTGGAAATCCATGGCGAAGGCTCACAGCTCTATCACAAGACCGAATACCGCGAGCGCCGCAATCACTATGCGGTATTCGCAGTAAACGCACCTGTTTCCGGTTTTGACACCGATCGCGATTCCTTCCTTGGCGCTTACGGCGAGAACCGCGCCCCGGAAGTTGTAGTAAATGCAAAATCCAAAAATTCGGTTGCAAGCGGCTGGGCTCCGGTCGGCTCGCACCACCTGAAAATCACCCTGACCCCCGGCGAAAGCAAAACCTATGTCTTCGTATTGGGGTATATTGAAAATCCGGCTGCCGAGAAATGGATTGGCCGCGCAGAAGACGGTGTGATTAACCGCGCTCCGGCAAACGCTATGCTTGACAGATACAGCACTGCCGAAAAAGCAGATGCAGCGCTTGCCGCACTAAAAGCTTACTGGAATGACCTTCTCTCCCACTTTACCATATCCTCCCCGGAGGAGAAGCTTGACCGCATGGTAAACGTGTGGCATCAATATCAATGTATGGTAACCTTCAATATGAGCCGTTCCGCCTCGTATTTCGAATCGGGTATCGGCCGCGGTATGGGATTTCGGGATTCCTGTCAGGATCTTTTAGGTTTCGTTCATCTGATTCCCGACCGCGCCAGACAACGCATTCTCGATATCGCTTCCACGCAGTTTGAAGACGGTTCCGCTTATCATCAGTATCAGCCGCTTACCAAAAAGGGAAACGCCGATATCGGCAGCGGATTTAATGATGACCCATTGTGGCTTATCGCCGGAACCGCGGCTTATATCAAGGAAACCGGGGATTACAGCATCTTAGACGAAATCACGCCTTATGACAACGACGATTCAAAGGCTACCGACTTCATGGAACATTTGAGACGTTCTTTCAACTATACCATCAGGCATCTCGGTCCTCATGGTCTCCCGCAAATCGGCCGGGCAGACTGGAATGACTGCCTGAATTTAAACTGCTTTTCAGAGGAACCGGGTGAATCCTTCCAGACATTCGGCCCATCCGAAGGGCCAAATGCAGAATCCGTATTCATTGCAGGTATGTTCGTAAAATATGGAAAGGATTATGTAGAAATCTGTAAGCATCGCGGACTTATGGATGAAGCTAAGAAAGCGGAAGAAGAGATTGCAAAAATGGAAGCAACCGTACTAGATGCCGGGTGGGACGGAGAATGGTTTCTTCGGGCATACGACCACTATAAGAACAAAATCGGTTCAAAGGAATGTGAAGACGGCAGGATTTTCATTGAGCCGCAGGGCTTCTGCGTAATGGCGGAAATCGGTCTTGAAAAAGGAAACTGCTTAAAGGCATTGCAGTCGGTAGAAAAGTACTTAGATACGGAATACGGTATCGTACTTCTTCAGCCTCCTTACCGAAGATATCATGTTGAACTCGGAGAAATTTCTTCTTATCCGCCGGGATACAAAGAGAATGCCGGAATCTTCTGCCACAATAATCCATGGATTTCCATTGCGGAGACTGTAGTCGGGCGCGGCAGCAGAGCATGGCAGGTATACACCCGAACATGCCCTGCATACATAGAAGACATCAGCGAGATTCACCGCACAGAGCCGTATGTATACTCTCAGATGATTGCCGGAAAAGATGCTCCAAACTTCGGAGAAGCCAAAAACAGCTGGTTAACCGGAACGGCAGCATGGACTTTCCTCGATGTATCACAGTACATCTTAGGAATCCGGCCCGATTACGACGGGCTTCTCGTAGATCCATGTATACCATCCAGATTAAGCGGGTTTGAGGCAACACGTGACTTTCGCGGGGTAACCTACCGCATCAGCGTTAAAAATCCGAATCATGTGGAAAAGGGCGTTAAAAAGCTTATCGTAAACGGCATCGAGGTAAGCGGCAACCTCATTCCTCTTGATCTTGTATCGGAAAAAGAAGTCAAAGTCGAAGCTGTTATGGGTTAGTTAATAAAAAAAAGAAGTTACTGTTTCTGTCAAAACATGTAACTTCTTTTTTTATATGAAAAGTAACTATTTATTTTTTGATCAGAGTGCCCATACCTCCGATAATCTCTGCACCTTCTTTGTTCAGCTTGGTAATAAGTACGGAACGAATTGCAGATTCGCCAATGAAGCCGATGGCAGCCTCGATCTTCGGAGCCATGGTTCCTTTGCCAAACTCGCCTGCCTCAAGATATTTCTTAGCATCGGCAAGACTTAACGTATCCAGCTGCTTTTCGTCCTCTTTGCCAAAGTTTATGCATACCTTGTCAACACTTGTCAAAATTACAAGCCTGTCTGCATCCAAAAGCTCCGCAAGCTTTCCTGCCGCAAGATCCTTCTCGATTACTGCGCTTGCACCCTGAAGCTTATTTCCCTGTGCAAGAACGGGAATTCCTCCGCCTCCGCATGCAATAACAACCTGATCCGCATCGGAAAGTGCGCGAATCGCATCAATTTCAACGATATCCACCGGTTTCGGCGCGGCAACTATACGCCGGTATCCGCCTTCCGCCTCCGCTACATGATTGCCCTTCTTTTCTTCCTCATCGGCCTCTTCCTTCGTCATCACCCGGCCGATTAACTTCGTAGGGTGATAAAACGCCTCGTCATACGGATCGACGACCACCTGTGTAAGGACAGTTGAAACGGTCTTATAAATTCCTCTGTTCAAAAGCTCTGTGCGAATCGCATTGGACAGATCGTGTCCGATATATCCCTGACTCATGGCCGAACACACAGAGGTCGGCGTCTTCGTGTATTCCGGATATATACGGCAGAATTCCGACATGGCCGTATGAATCATACCAATCTGAGGTCCGTTGCTGTGCGTAATAACTACCTGATAATCGTCTCTTATGAAATCAGCAACAGCCTTCGCTGTACGCTGCGCGGCAGCCTGCTGTTCCGGCAATGTGCTCCCCAGTGCCTCATGTCCTAATGCAATAACGATTTTCTTTTTTTTCATTGCAGCCCCCTGTAAGAATGTTCAAATAATCCAGCTGTAATATACAGACTTATCATTCTGCATTATAACGCTTTTTCGCATGTCATTCAATATCTTCTTCCATCTTGAGTTTCCGTACTTTTATCCACAAACACCCGCATTCATCGGCATCATAAT
>CAZTKM010000070.1:0-6583 GCA_964614035.1 uncultured Lachnobacterium sp. | reverse complement strand
AACAATGTCCAAAAATATTTTGCAACTTTGTCCAAAAAGTTCTTGCAAAAAACATAGGAGAAAATGAAGTTGAGATAATCAGCAAATTTATAGAAAATGAGTTTAGAAAGAAACAGATTAAAAGAATAATTATTAATTGGTTCGGGGGCGAACCTACATTAAATATGTGGGCACTGGAGACGTTATCTAAAAAAATAGAAAAATTGTGTGCAGAATATGGGGTTGTGTTAGTATCCTCAATAACAACAAATGGATTTTTACTAAATGAAGATTTATTTCGAAAACTTTTAAGTTTAAATGTAAGAAGTTTTCAGGTAACGATAGATGGACCTAAAGAAATTCACGATAAGCAAAGAATACAGAAGTCGGGAAATGCAAGTTTTGATATTATAAAAAATAATTTGATAAAAATTAAAGAAATACAAAATGAAAGGTTTGCAGTTGTATTAAGAACTAATGCAACTAATGATCTTTTAGATAGTATGGAGCATTTTGAGGATGAATTTCTGAAGTGTTTTAAAAATGCATCTAATTTTTTCCTGGATTTTCAACCAATATTGGATTACAGTTCAGTTACAAGATTAACAGATGCAAATAAAATATTAAGTTGCATAATGGAATATACTTTAAAAGGGTATAAATTTGTAGATATTAGAAGACATATGTCTGTTTATGAAAGTGCATGTTATGCAATGAAAATGAATCATTATGTAATAGATTCTAAATGTAATCTTTCGAGATGTACAGTCACGGACAATGATTATTCATATATTGGAAAAATTGATAATGAGGGAGAAATTATCTTAAATAACAATAATGATATATGGAGTAATGCTAGAAAAGCTGATAACTGCGATAGTTGTGAGAGATATGCTTTTTGTGGTGGAGGGGTATGTCCATTATATTATATAAAAAATAAGAAACCAAGGTGTAATAGATACAATGGAAATGAGGAGAAAGTGCTTAAAATTATGGATTTGCAGGGAACCTATGATTTGACACTCAAAAAGAGACATGAATAAATATTTTAAGAGCATCAGAAAGAGCCAGACATTGGCAATTGTTTTTGGAATTATTTCTGTAATAAGCATGATGTGCATCTCAATGATCTTACAGGATATGATTGATTTGTTTGTTGCGGGCAGCTATGCAGCCGTAAGACAGGGTGCCATATACTTTTTGGTGGCAATTGTGGGGAATGTCATAGCAACGTTTGGGTTTCAGTATTTTTACAGATTTGTCGATTATTCCGGTTCATTTCCAATCCGAAAACTCTTTTTTGACAATATATTGCGGAGCAATTATAAAACCTTTAACTCCTTCAAAAAAGGCGAGATTGTTACATCAATTTGTGATGACACTGAAAAAATCGGAAAAACATATGCATCCGGTATTGTGCACATATGTATTGAATCCATACAATTTGTTTTGACGCTGGTAATCATTGCCTACTACAACAAAATGATTGCGATTATCTTGGTATTGCTTGTATGTGCCGGAATTGCGGTAATTAACCGTTTTTCAGAGATTATCGGGAAAAACAGTGTTTTACTGCAAAAAGCATCCGCGGAGGAAAAATCCGCAATAATGGAGACCATCGAATCTATCCGCACAGTAAAGATGCTTGAAAAAGAAGATTATATTTCAAATGAATACAATGCCATTCTGGATGAAAAAAAGGATATTTCCAGAAAATTGGCAATGTATTTTGCGTTATATGCGGATGTGTTTACATTTATAAGTAATATACTTCCTTTTTTGACCATTGCAATCAGTCTAGTCTATCTGTTTGACAAAAGGATGACTATCGGCGGAGCCATTGCAATTTTTTCGATATCCGGAGCACTAACAGAACCAATATCATTGGTAGGCGAATTTATCAGCAATTGGCAGGTTACAAAATCTTTGACAAAGAAAGACGAAGCATTTTTGGAAAGGCAGAGTCCGGTGCCCGATTGTGAAGAAATCCGGTTCAACAGGCTGACGTTTGATTCGAATTGCTATACATTTGATGAGAAAGTGATTTTGGAAAAGCTAAAATTTGATGTCGGGAAAGGAAAAGTCTATGTACTAAGAGGAAAAAGCGGGGCGGGTAAATCGACGGTCTTTCATCTGCTAACCAAATATCTACCGACACAGAGCGTAATGATTAATATCAACGGAAAAAATATTAACGATATTTCTGCGAAGGAATTATATCGTATGATGAAGCTTGTGGAACAGAATACATTGTTGTTCAACAAGTCCGTTATCGAAAATATATGTCTATCCGATTCCTTTACACAGGAGGAAATTGAAGAGGCGGTGGAGGCTTCGCAGCTGACGAATCTGATAAAGGAAAAAGGCTATCAGTTTGTGATTGATGACAAAAGTACAAATATATCAGGCGGAGAGAAAAGCCGGATTGGAATCTGTAGGATGTTATTAAGAAAGCCACAGATTTTGCTTTTGGACGAACCGACGAGTGCGCTGGATGAAGCGACAGCAGAAGCTCTTGTGAAAAGCATTTTTCAATATATAAAGAAGTATGACATGACGCTGTTAGTGATTACACATAGGGAAGATTTCATTGAAATTGCGGATCAAATAATCTCTTTATAATTTTTTAATAATTTTTATTAGCACTCACTCTTGACGAGTGCTAATAATAGTGATATAACATAGTCACAGGAAGAAATCCTGTGGCTTTTCTTTTCGCATAACATAGATTGCAAAGGGAAATACTAATCTACAGATTATGGCAATTGTGCCGCAGCATATATTAAAGGAGGACGAGAATATGTTAATGCCTAGTATTTTTGGTGAAAGTTTATTTGATGAGTTCTGGGGGAATGATTTTATGAGACCGGAACAAAGAAGCAGCCGCAGATATGAGACACCGGTAACCGGCGTGATGAAGACGGACATTAAGGAGAACGAGAACAGCTTTGATCTTGACATTGACCTTCCGGGGTACAAGAAGGAGGATGTGAGCGCAGAGCTTAAGGATGGCTACATGACCATTACCGCGCAGAAGAACAGTACAAATGACCAGAAGGATGAAGAGGGTAATTACATCCGCCGCGAGCGTTTCTGCGGTACATGCAGCAGAAGCTTCTACGTTGGAAAAGAGATTACCGAGGAGGACATCAAGGCAAAATTTGAGGACGGAATCTTAAAGATCAGCGTTCCGAAGAAGGAAGCGAAGGCGGAGGTTCCGCAGAAGAAATACATTGCGATTGAAGGATAATGTTCAGAGGAAAAGCTGGTCGGTTCCGACCGGCTTTTCTTGCTAAAAGAGCAGGACAATTTTTATGCATATGGAAAGGAGGAGTCTGCATGAATATTCAAAAATTCACACAGAAATCGGTTGAGGCAATAAACAGTTGTGAAAAATTAGCCTACGAGTATGGCAATCAGGAACTGGAGCAGGAGCATCTTCTCGTTGCTCTTTTGCAGCAGCAGGACGGCCTGATTCCGAAGCTGATTGAGAAGATGGAGATTAATCTGTCCCACTTTACGGATCATGCGCTTAGCAAACTTGCAGCAAGGACAAAGGTCAGTGGCTCCGGCGCTCAGATTTATGTCGGGGCAGATTTGAATAAAGTTCTGATAAACGCCGAGGACGAGGCAAAGCACATGGGAGACGAGTATGTCTCTGTGGAGCATTTGTTCCTCTGCCTGTTAAAATATCCGAACAAGGCAATGAAGGCGCTCATCAGTGAGTATGGAATTACCCGGGACCGTTTTTTACAGGCGCTTTCTACAGTAAGAGGAAATCAGCGTGTGACTTCGGATAATCCGGAGGCCACTTATGATACGCTTGAGAAATACGGATATGATATGGTGGAACGCGCGAGAGCACAGAAGCTGGATCCGGTAATCGGACGTGATGATGAGATACGGAACGTGGTTCGTATTCTGTCCAGAAAGACAAAGAATAATCCGGTGTTGATCGGCGAACCCGGTGTCGGCAAAACAGCTGTTGTGGAAGGTCTGGCACAGCGGATTGTAAAGGGCGATGTACCGGAAGGGCTGAAGGATAAAAAACTGTTCGCACTCGATATGGGAGCGTTGGTTGCGGGGGCGAAATACCGCGGCGAATTTGAGGAACGTCTGAAAGCGGTTCTGGATGAAGTGAAGAGCTCGGACGGACAGATTATTCTTTTTATTGATGAGCTTCATACCATCGTGGGAGCAGGTAAGACGGACGGAGCCATGGATGCGGGACAACTGTTAAAGCCTATGCTTGCAAGAGGAGAGCTTCATTGTATCGGTGCGACTACGCTGGATGAGTATCGTGAGTACATCGAAAAGGACGCCGCACTCGAACGTCGTTTCCAGCCGGTGCTTGTGGATGAACCGACGGTGGAGGATACCATCTCGATTCTTCGTGGATTAAAAGAACGTTATGAAGTATATCATGGCGTGAAGATTACCGACGGCGCGCTGGTCTCCGCAGCGGTGCTTTCCAACAGATATATATCGGACCGGTTTTTGCCGGACAAGGCGATTGATCTGGTGGACGAGGCGTGCGCACTGATTAAGACCGAACTGGATTCCATGCCGACGGAGCTTGATGAGCTGAACCGCCGCGTAATGCAGCTGGAAATCGAGGAGACCGCGCTCAAGAAGGAATCCGACCGTCTGAGTCAGGACCGGCTGGCGAATCTTCAAAAAGAACTTGCCGAATTGAAGGATGAACTGAACAACAAAAAGGCGCAGTGGAACAACGAAAAGGGCGCCATTGACAAGGTAAGCAAGCTCCGCGAAAGCATTGAGAAGACGAAGGCGGATATCAAGCTTGCGCAGCAGAACTATGATTTGGAAAAGGCTGCCGAGCTTCAGTACGGCGTGCTTCCGCAAATGGAAAAGCAGCTGGAGGCGGAAGAGGAAATATTAAAGAACCGGGATCTGTCCCTTGTCCATGAGAATGTCAGCGAGGAGGAAATCGCAAGAATCATCTCGCGCTGGACCGGTATTCCGGTTGCAAAGCTTACGGAGAGCGAGCGGAATAAGACGCTTCATCTGGATGATGAGCTGCATAAGCGTGTCGTCGGGCAGGATGACGGCGTGGCGAAGGTTACGGAGGCAATTATCCGTTCGAAGGCAGGAATCAAGGATCCGTCCAAGCCGATTGGCTCGTTCCTGTTCCTGGGACCTACCGGCGTGGGCAAGACGGAGCTTGCAAAGGCGCTTGCCGCTTCGCTTTTTGATGATGAGAGCAATATGGTGCGGCTGGATATGAGTGAGTATATGGAGAAGTATTCCGTTTCCAGACTAATCGGAGCGCCTCCGGGATATGTCGGATACGACGAGGGTGGACAGCTTACGGAGGCAGTCAGGAGAAAGCCTTATTCGGTTGTACTTTTCGATGAGGTAGAGAAAGCGCATCCCGACGTGTTCAATGTGCTTCTGCAGGTTCTTGATGATGGGCGGATTACGGATTCACAGGGACGAACGGTGGATTTTAAAAACACAATCATCATTATGACCAGCAATCTTGGCTCGCAGGAATTGTTAGAGGGAATTGATGCAGACGGAAATATCAATCCGGAGTGCGAGGCCTCCGTTATGGGAGAACTCCGCGGACATTTCAGACCGGAATTTTTGAACCGTCTGGATGAGATTATCCTCTTTAAGCCGCTTACCAGAAACAACATTGCCGGAATCATTACCCTGCTTATGGACGACCTCAACAAGCGTCTGGTGGACCGCGAAATCCGGGTGGAACTGTCTGATGCGGCGCAGAGTTATATCGTAGAGCATGGTTATGATCCAGTCTATGGAGCAAGACCGTTGAAACGGTATCTGCAGAAGTATGTGGAGACCTTATCCGCAAAACTGATTCTGGCGGATCAGGTTGCGGCAGGAGATACGATCCGCATCGATGTTTCCGATGACAGACTGGTCGCATGCGCGGCACGCTAAAAACTGTATGTACCGTCGCTTAAATGGTGTGTTCACAAGAATATTACACAGGAAACATGCATATTTTTACATTTTTTTAAGCATAACGTAGAAAAGAAATTTTCTTATTGTAAAGCGTCAGAGCTTCATGTATTCTATAGTATGGATATGAAACTTCTGACGCTTTATTATTCATAATGAACCGTCAAATGTCGCTTAGGAAGAACAAAAATGCAGGATTTGATTTTGAATTATGCAAAAATGAGGGGTAATTTTTTCAAGTGGATCTTTTTGAATACATGAGGGAACAGAATATGGAGACGGAATCGCCTCTTGCGTCAAGACTTCGCCCGACGACGCTGGATGAAGTGGTCGGACAGCAGCATATCATCGGGAAAGACAAACTGTTGTACCGGGCAATCAGGGCAGACAAGCTGAGCTCCATCATTTTCTATGGGCCTCCGGGAACCGGAAAGACCACGCTTGCGAAGGTTATCGCCAATACGACAAGCGCAGAGTTCAGACAGATTAACGCGACCGCTGCCGGCAAGAAGGATATGGAAGAGGTTGTGGAGCAGGCAAAGAAGACGCGCGGTATGTACGGAAAGAAAACGATTCTTTTTATCGATGAAATTCACCGCTTCAATAAGGGGCAGCAGGATTATCTGCTTCCGTTTGTGGAGGACGGCACGAT
>CAZTKM010000069.1:0-7349 GCA_964614035.1 uncultured Lachnobacterium sp. | reverse complement strand
AAAATACGGATGGATTTCGTGAATACGAGAAAAGGGCAATAGAAAGTATGCTTAAAAGTGATTGCTTTGTTTTGACATGGGATATAGGGCACTCCAAGGCAACAGGAGAAATTGATGTACCGTTTATTCTTAGCAATAAAGATCAGTTAAGTCATTTTCATATTCACGACGGAAGAGAACATCCGCCTAAGAATCATCTGGCATTAGGTGACGGAGAAATAGATTTGATAGACCGTTTGAATACGGCTAAGGCATGTAATGCGAGATGCGTATTGGAAACGAAAACGATAGAAGCATTAAAGAAATCAGTGGAGTGGTTAAAGAATGTAGAGAATTGTTAGGTCGGAAGACTATGGGAAAATTCAGTTTCCTGCAGAAAAAGGAAAAGTACATACGAGAGGCGCACTTTCAGGCAATTCGTATGTATGGAAGAAAAAAGTCAGCCTATGGTGTAGAAAAATTCTGCATTTATGCGGACTTGCGGCATGCGCGACAGGAAAACTCCGGAAATTAAAGCCTCTATTGACTTCTTTGTTTTACTGCGCTATACTTATCGAAATTATATATAAGAATTATTCTGCCACCGGGTAGAAGAGCGAAGGCATTCATTGTACATCGTTAGGTCTTTGAAGATGTGCAAATGGGTGCCTATTTTTTGGGAGAGACATTTATATGATATCAAGTAAACGGAAATTACTGCGTAATTATTTTACAAAAGGAGAGATAGCATTATGGTGTGTATCGGTTGCTTTGATTAGTGTATCTTTCTTTATGTTCGACAGAGAAAATCCTTTGACTCTCGCGGCGTCTTTGATCGGTGTAACATCATTGATTTTTATTGCAAAAGGGAATCCGTTCGGACAGTTTCTTATGGTCATATTCAGCATATTATACGGCATCATTTCCTTTTCATTCGCTTATTACGGCGAAATGATAACATATTTGGGAATGACTGCTCCGATGGCTGTTTTTGCATTGATTTCGTGGTTGAGAAATCCATATAATGGAAACAAAGCGGAAGTCAAAGTAAATCGTTTGAAATGCAAAGAGATTATGTTTATGATACTGTTGACAGTGATTGTTACGTTCATATTTTATTATATTTTGTCTGCTTTCCATACAGCGAACTTAATACTGAGCACGATATCTGTCACAACGAGTTTTCTTGCGGTTTATCTGACGTTTCGAAGAAGCACCTTTTATGCAATTTGTTATGCTGCAAATGATGTTGTGCTTATTATGTTATGGATCTTGGCAACGTTTTCCGACCTATCGTATCTGTCAGTCGTCATTTGTTTTGTAGTGTTCCTGGCAAATGATATTTACGGATTTATCAGTTGGTCAAAAATGCGGAAGCGGCAGAATGAGGAACACAAGTGCATATAAGGGAGGTTAATCATGCTGGACCACATGATAGACATATCCGCAATTATTGCACTTTCCTTGTCATTTGAAAAACTGGTAACTTTCCGCTGGGGCGACACATGGAATATTCCGTTTCGCGAACTTGGAATTATAGCGGCCGTTATCGTGATTGCGGTCATATTGGCAGTGAGAAATCCGATCAGAAAAATGAAAGAACTATCCATTGTCGATACAATCAGCACGCAGTGAAGGATAATGCAGGCAATCCGGTGCACTGTTATTCCTGCATCGGCAATGTAAGCGTTACACAAAAACCTCCATAGGAGCTGTGCCCGATGGCGGTTTTTCCGCCATGAGCTGCTGCGATTTGCTTTACAATCAGCAGTCCCAGACCATGGCGCTGTTCCGTCACATTTTCGTCACAGACCATATAGTGCGGGGCGCTGTCGAGCTTTTTGATTTGTTCATCCGTTGCACCGATTCCGTCATCTGCAACCGTTACGGTACATTGACCGTTTTGGACGCCAATGCTGACATAAATGCTGCAGCCCTGCTCGTTGTGATTGATACTGTTTTGAATCAGGTTGCCGATGGCACGTTTGATCAAATCTCTGTCGGCGTTTACAGGACAGAGCGAAAAAGCCGCATCGGTTTTCCATTCGATTGGATGTCTGCCGTCGATGTCCGTATTGATAAAGTCGACAACGACCTGCCGGACTATGGCAATCAGATTCTCCTTTTTTGGATGAATCGGCTGCATGTTGTATTCCAATTTCGAAGCTAAGTTGAGGTCATTGATCAGGTTTTGCATCCGCTTGCTCTGTCTTACAATAGCCGCCGCTTTCTGCTGTTCCTCCTCCGTCAGATGTGTATTCTCCCTTAACTGGCCTGCATATCCCATAACCATTGACAGCGGGGTGCGGATGTCGTGGGAGACCCCTGCGATCCAATTTGCCCTTGCCGCTTCTTTCTTTTCAAGCATCCGCTCCTGCGCTTGCAGCAATTCGGCAGCCTGATTGACGGACGATGCCACTTCGGAAAATACGCCCATTTCTTTTATATGCAGACGTTCCTTTGTAGTCAGACTTTTTATTCCCGCAATAATGGGATTTACGGAACGTATCAGTTTCCCCGTAACCGTAAGGTAAATAAGAAAAATCAGAATAAGATTGCACAGCAGGGCAGAAAGAACCGTTTGGGGCAGCTTTGCGATAAAATCATAATCCCATGTTGGGTACATGGATTTCCAATACCGGTTTGCGGGATAACCCAGAACTACAATCCCATCGTCGGCATCTCCCACATAAGTCGGGTAATCATTCAGGTAACCAATCGTGATATCGGAAATATCAGACAAGGAATATTGAAGCGGAATACCGGTGGGGAGATTGTCGGTATTCCATATGACGGTGTGCGTGTCATTATCAATCAGAATCGCCCACACGTTTTCCCTCTCTAAAACGCTGCAATGCTCCTCGTCTAAACGATAGCCGTTTCCTGTTTTCTTTAAGGCTTCTCCGATTTCATCCGCCGTTGTGTAGGGCGAACCGCTGGAAGTCTGCCGGGAGCCTACGACAAAAAGAATCACGATATTCAGCACAACAATCAGAATGAAGCTGACAAACAGGATCCCCACAAAACGTCGAATCAGCTTAGGAACACTTTTCATATCATTTTCCTCCTGCAATCAGTTTGTATCCCAGACCTTTGACCGTAAGTAAGGATGCAGGGCGGGAGGGATTTTCTTCTATTTTCTCCCGGATGCGCCGGATGTGGGCCATCAGGGAGTTTTCGTAACCAAAAGGATTATCGCCCCAGGCGGCTTCGCACAAAGCATCTATCGTTACAATGCGGCCCGCATTGCGGTAGAGCGCAGACAAAATATCATGTTCCTTTGCCGTCAAAGGAATATGCTCGCCGTTCTTTATCACTTCGGCCCGCTCGAAATCAATCACGCTGTTTTGCAGCCTGACAAGAGGGTTTTCGTCTTTGTAGCTTCTGCGAAGAATCGCCGTAATGCGGAAAATGAGTTCTTTCGGAAGAAACGGCTTTACGACGTAATCATCCGCTCCAAGACCAAATCCCCTGAATTTGTCTTCGTCCTCGCCGCGGGCAGTTAAAAAAAGAATGGGATATTCGCCGTTCTGCCTTAATTGCTCCATCAGGTAAAAACCGCTGCCGTCCGGCAGCATTACATCGAGAATCGCAAGGTGCGGCTTTATTTTGTCAGCTGCGGCAAGAGCGTCCTTTACATTTTTTGCGGTTGTGATATTGCAAAAGCCTTCCTCTTTTAAAATAGATGCAACCATATCTAATAACTCCTGCTCGTCGTCTACCAGCAGGATACGTTTGTTTTTTAAGTATTCACAGTCCATAATTTCGCCCCTTTTTTTGAATATTGCTTTACAGTAATTATTCAGAACCCCACCCATACATTCGCAAAAACAGCCTCTTTTCGAGGCCGCGCTTCTTCGAAGCTTCCTTTTTTGCTCATTTATGGGGCGGTGGCTCTGTTTGAGCCACCTTATGAATAGTTACGTTTTACAAAATTATACCATGAACCGCCGCTTATTTTCTATTGTTCGGGCAAATGTAAGGTAAATGTAAGGCTGCGGGAAGGTTGCCGCAAGGTTGGGACAGTAAAATGAAGATGTAATGAAAAACGTCCTGCGGGTATTCCTTTATGGCTGCAGCGCCGGACAAAAATAAGAAAAGGAGCAGGATATGAATATCATTGAAACAAAAGATCTGACAAAAGCATATGCAGGCTTTCCTGCAGTATCCGGGGTAAATCTCCACATTCCGAAGGGATGCGTATACGGATTCCTCGGTCCGAACGGCGCGGGAAAATCCACCACGATGAAGATGTTCCTCGGTCTTACAAAGCCGACAAGCGGCTCATTTGTCATCGACGGAAAGAAATATCCGGAATACCGCGTGGAAATTTTAAAGGAGGTCGGTTCGTTCATTGAAGCGCCCGCCTTTTACGGCAATTTAAGCGGCGAGGAGAATCTCGATATTGTGCGGAAAATTTTGGGACTTCCAAAATCCGCCGTTGCGGAGGCTTTGGAGCTGGGTGGCCTTACGCAGTACAAGAACAGGCTTGCCAAAAAGTATTCCCTTGGAATGAAGCAGAGGTTAGGGCTTGCGAGCGCTCTGATTGGAAAGCCGCCGATTCTGATTCTTGACGAGCCGACCAACGGACTTGATCCGGTCGGTATTCATGAAATCCGAACGCTGATCCGTTCCCTGCCGCAGCAATTTGAATGTACGGTATTGGTATCGTCCCACCTGCTGTCCGAGATTGAACTGATGGCAGACCGGATTGGTATTCTCAACCAAGGACATCTGCTGTTTGAGGGAACGTTGGAAGAACTGAAAACGAATGCGGCGGCGCAGGGATATCCGACGGACAATCTGGAAGATATGTTTCTTGCCCTGATTGATGATGACAACAGGCAGAGAGGTGGTGCAAGATGAGTTTTTCTCCGGAATGTAAAAAAATAAAACGGACAGGTTTTTTTCCGGCGTTTCTCTGCGGAGGAATTCTGGCTGCGATTTTTCCGATTGTCAATACGGCTGTCCGCTCTGAAATGTTTGTAAATCGGGAGGGAAGTCCCATCCGTATTTTGCTGGATGCGAACTGGCAGATGATGGCGATGCTTCATGTACTTTTTGTGGTGGCAGGAGCCTGCCTTTTTTATCATATCGAATATGCCGACAACGCCATGCAGAAAATGCGCACGCTGCCGGTCAGGGAGAGCTCGGTCTTTTTTGGAAAAGGAATTCTGTTTTCTCTTATGTATGCAGTCGTGCTGCTGATAGAAGCGGCGGCTATTGTATTCTGTTCCTTCTATTGGTTTGAAGTGAAAGCGGATTTCTGGGCAAAGCTTTGTAAAAGCTTCGGCTATTCCTTTGTGATGAGTCTGCCATGCATTCTGCTGTCGCTTCTTTTAGCGTCGGCCTGCAAAAACATGTGGGTATCGCTCGGGATCGGAGTCGTATGCGTTTTTACGGCGACAATTCTGCCGCAGGACAATTTTGTCTTTACGCTTTTCCCGTTTGCCATGCCGTTTCAAATGCTGGAAGGCGCCGATTTGATGCAGGTAGTACGCTATATCCACGCCGCGTTTACGGAAGTGGTCGTTATCGCTCTGGCAGAACTGTTGGTTATAAAGATTAGGAGGGAGTTTGAATGAATTTTTTATCACTTGTGGGGATTGAATTTAAAAAAATCAAACGTTCAAAGATATTTTTTATACTGTTTGCTGCAACGGTTATTCTATGGATACCCGCCATATTGAACGCCGACCTGAATTTTACTATGGCGTCACATGGAATTGCGATATTACCGGAGGATAACTTTTTCATTCAGGGATTTATGGGAATGGCGTGGTTTATGTTCCCCGGGAGCATGGTGGTCATTACGGTTTTAATCAATCAGACCGAGCGGACAAACAAGGGTATCTTAAAAATGCTTGCGCTGCCTGTAAATACGGCACAATTGTGTCTGGCAAAATTTGTGGTGTTTCTTGTTCTGGCGGCTTTACAGGTTCTGATGATGATTGGTATGTATTATCTGAGCGCTGTGATTGCCTCGGAAATGCAGGATTATAACTTCGTATTATCGCTGCAGTATGTCCTGAAGGAAGCAGGAATCATCTATTTGTCTTCGATCCCGATGCTTGCGGTTTTCTGGATGCTGTCCGTATGCATTTCGAATCCGATATGTTCCATTGGCATCGGATTGGCGTCTGTTGTTCCGTCTGTTCTTGCAATCAATACAAAAGTGTGGTTCCTTTATCCGATGGCGTATCAGTTTTATGTTATCGCAACAGAGCAAAGCAGGCTTACCGGAAACTTTGAGGCTGCCCGGGCGGAATGGATTCCCTGGATTCCTGTTGCAATCGGCATTACAGTAATTTGCCTGTTTATTTCCTGCCTTCGGCGCGGCGGCTGAGCATGAGAGGAGAAGTAAGTAAGGATGGGCTGATTCTTGATATTACAGCGTTGAGCGGCTATAATAATAGCAAAATCAATACGTCCGGTGAGGGACGCAGAAAGGATTGTATGACACAGACAGAAAGAAGATTGTTTTTGATAAAAGAACTGCTCCGCGAACAGCCGGAATACCGGGATATGAATATTCTCGTTTCCGCACAGGAGCAGAGGAAGCTGCTTCGCTCGCTGATGAATATTCGTATGCCGCAGCCGGTAAGTGAGGAGTTTTTGAAGGTGCAGGATGAGTATTTGAAAACGGAGACGGCAGGGAAGGGGATAACCGACCTCGCAGATTTGATGAGAGAGCAGGGGCATGAAGAACCCATAGGAACGGCAAAAATCACACCGGCCTACAATCTGCCCTGCAGGTACGTGCTGCATACGGTAGGGCCGGTTATCTCGGGCAGACCCACAAAAAAGGAGGAGGAACAGCTCGCTTCCTGCTATCGTTCCTGTCTGGAACTTGCCGAAGAAAACGGAGTGAACAGTATTGCTTTTTGCTGTATTTCCACCGGCGAGTTTCATTTTCCGAATGAGCGCGCGGCGGAGATTGCGGTAAAAACGGTAACGGAATACAAGAGGCAAAAGCAGAGCAGAATCGAGGTTATATTCAATGTGTTTAAGCAAATCGACTACGAAATCTACCGCGAATTACTCGGATAGCGATATACAACGGCTCAGCGGGGAAATAAAGACCGCTGACGGCGAAGAACCCGAAAGCTGTTTATGCATGTATCAACAAAGGCGAAGCCTTCTGTCCGCAGGAGATAAAAGCGCAAGCCATTTGTATCACACTTTTACAATGAAAAAGTAAAGGAAGAAGGATATAAAACTAGATCAGATTGTGCTATGCTTGAAAGGGATTATAATAGGCTTGTTGCGACAGAGCGGAAGTATGAGAAATACAAAAGAAATAGAGCTGCATAATTTATTGGACAATATGAAGTGACCTCACATTTGTAGCAACGTGGATTTACCTGTAT
>CAZTKM010000068.1:0-7761 GCA_964614035.1 uncultured Lachnobacterium sp. | reverse complement strand
GAACTGTAGCAAACAAGAAGAAATAATGAGAGAAAGTAGGTTAGTTTAGATATGGCTAAAGCAGTTGCAAAAAAAGTAACAAAGAAGCGTATAAAGAAGAACGTTGAACGCGGACAGGCACATATTCAGTCATCTTTCAATAATACTATCGTAACACTTACAGATGCTGAGGGTAATGTTTTATCATGGGCAAGTGCCGGTGGTCTTGGATTTCGGGGATCAAAGAAATCTACTCCTTATGCTGCACAGATGGCAGCAGAGACCGCTACAAAGGCAGCATTGGTTCATGGATTAAAGACAGTTGACGTATTTGTAAAGGGACCAGGCTCAGGAAGAGAAGCAGCTATTCGTGCGCTTGCTGCATGTGGTCTTGAAGTTACATCTATTAAGGATGTTACTCCGGTTCCTCATAACGGATGCCGCCCACCAAAGCGCAGAAGAGTCTAATTAGGAGGTAGAGAGTAAGATGGCAGTAAATAAGACGCCTGTATTAAAAAGATGCAGATCCCTTGGCTTAGAGCCAAGCTATTTAGGATATGATAAGAAATCTAAGAGAAATCTCAACAGAGCAAACAGAAAGGTCTCTGAGTACGGACTTCAGTTAAGAGAGAAGCAGAAGGCTAAGTTCATCTATGGTGTGCTTGAGAAGCCTTTCCACAATTACTATGTGAAGGCTGATAAGATGAAGGGCATGACCGGCGAGAATCTGATGACCATGCTTGAATCAAGATTAGACAACGTAGTATTTCGTCTTGGATTCGCCAGAACAAGAAAAGAAGCAAGACAGATTGTAGATCACAAGTTTGTTACTGTAAACGGAAAGGTTATCAATATCCCTTCCTATTTAGTAAAAGCCGGTGATGTAATCGAAATCAAAGAGGGCAAGAAAGGCACTCAGAGAATGAAGGATATTGCCGAGGTTGCCGGTGGAAGACTTGTTCCAGAGTGGTTAGATGTCGACGCTGAAAAGTTCCAGGGAACTGTTAAGGAATTACCTACACGTGAGCAGATCGATGTTCCAGTAAACGAAATGCTTATCGTCGAGTTATATTCTAAGTAATTAGTCGCAATTCGCATTTGCCGGGAAATATTCTTCCCGGCTATATGCGTTTTAATATAGTGACAAAGAAACCCGAGAAGGAGGGACTTCGTAGTGTTCGATTTTGAAAAACCAAAAATTGAGATTGCAGAAATTTCGGAAGACAAGAAATACGGTAGATTTGTCGTAGAGCCTTTGGAAAGAGGTTATGGCACAACACTTGGTAATTCTCTTAGAAGAATTATGCTGTCCTCATTACCAGGAGCAGCGGTTAATCAGGTGAAGATTGACGGCGTATTACATGAGTTCAGTTCTATTCCAGGAGTAAAGGAAGATGTGACTGAGATCATTATGAACATCAAGAACCTCGCAATCCGTAACAATAGTTCTACAAATGAGCCTAAAGTTGCTTATATCGAATTCGAAGGGGAAGGCATTGTTACAGCTGCAAATATCCAGGTTGATTCTGATATCGAGATTTTAAATCCTGAGCTGGTAATCGCTCATTTAAACGGCGGAGCAGACAGTAAATTATATATGGAGCTTACCATTTCCAAGGGAAGAGGATATGTGAGCGCGGAAAAGAATAAGACAGAGGATACTCCGATCGGTGTAATTGCTGTGGACTCAATCTACACTCCCATTGAGAGAGTAAATCTGACCGTTGAGAATACACGTGTTGGTCAGGTAACAGATTTCGATAAGCTTACATTAGACGTTTATACAAACGGAACATTAGCTCCAGACGAGGCGGTAAGCCTTGCAGCTAAAGTACTTAGCGAGCATTTGAGTCTTTTCATTGATTTGTCCGATGCAGCAATTCAGGCGGAGGTCATGATTGAGAAAGAAAATGACGCACAGGAGAAAGTCCTTGAGATGAACATTGACGAGCTTGAGCTTTCTGTACGCTCCTACAACTGCTTAAAGAGAGCAGGAATTAATACCGTAGCGGAGCTGATTAACAGAACGCCGGAAGATATGATGAAGGTTCGTAATCTTGGACGTAAGTCCTTGGAGGAAGTATTGGCTAAATTAAAGGAATTAGGCTTAGAGTTAAATAGAGGAGAGGAATAATCCCTTCTCCATTTAATATAACTCATTCGGGCAGTACCAATAAGACCGATGCGCGTGGGACTGTCTAAACACATGAGTGGCAACTGACAGGAGACTGTCATAACAAGATACGACGTTTGGCAATAAGACCGAAGAGCATGGCAGGCGTTCCACAAATGGAGGAAAAAGAAAATGGCAAAGTATCGCAAATTGAGCAGAACCTCGAGCCAGAGAAAGGCATTATTGAGAGGTCAGGTAACACAGCTTCTTGCAAACGGCAGAATCATCACGACGGAAGCAAAGGCTAAGGAAGTAAAGAAGATTGCGGAAGGAATTATCGCATTAGCAGTAAGAGAGAAGGACAACTTCGAGGAAGTAACCGTAACTGCTAAGGTTGCCCGCAAGGACAAAGACGGCAAGAGAGTCAAAGAAGTTGTAGATGGAAAGAAAGTTACCGTTTATGACGAGGTTGAGAAGACAATCAAAAAAGATAAGCCATCACGTCTTCACGCAAGAAGACAGATGCTCAAGGTTCTTTACAAGGTTGACGGTGCGGATATCACGAACATGATTTTCGATGAAATCGCTCCTAAGTATGTGAACCGCAACGGTGGATATACAAGAATTGTAAAGATCGGACAGCGTAAGGGCGACGGAGCACTTGAGGTTGTTCTCGAGTTAGTTTAATATGGAACCGGGGCGTATGCCGCCCAATCAGATACCAAAATGTGAAATGAGCTGGCAGTTTCTGCAATTGCAGAGGTTGCCAGTTCTTTTTGCGAAAAACTATGATAAAATAGAGAGCATGAAAGATTTAACGACAGGAAAAATAACAAAAGTAATTATACAATTTACGATGCCTATTCTGATAGGGAATCTGTTCAATCTGGCATACAATCTGGCAGACACAAGAATTATCGGAAGCTATCTCGGCAATGATGCGCTTGCAGCAGTAGGATCCATTAGTACATTTAGTGATCTGATTATCGGATTTATCGTGGGTATTGCAAATGGATTCGCTGTTGTCATTGCGCGATATTTTGGAATGGGGAATCAGGAAAAGGTAAAACGAACGTTTGCTTTGGCGCTGATGCTTGGGATATTCATTGCGGCGCTTATAATGGCAGGAAGCCTGCTTGGCTTGAATCGGATTATGGATATGCTCAACATCATGGATGAACACCGGGCAAACTCGAAGGGGTACATTTCCATTATATTGTACGGACTGATTTTTTCTGTTATTTACAATGTACTGGCTTCCGGTTTAAGAGCTGTCGGAGATGCCTATACGCCGCTGCTGTTTTTAATCCTGTCTGCATGTATGAATGTGGTATTTGACATTCTATGCGTAGGAGTATGGAATATGGGCGTAGAAGGCGCGGCATTGGCAACAATCGTATCACAATTTATAGCAGCCCTGCTGTGCTTTGCGTACACATGGGTAAAATATCCAATACTGCATGTCGCATTAAAGGATCTGATACCGACATGCGAATATACCAGCCAACTGATTCCGGCAGGATTTTCTATGGGAATGATGAGCTGCCTTGTTTCAATCGGAACAGTCTCGCTTCAGACAGCAATCAACACACTCGGAACAAATACGATTGTGGCGCATGCGGCGACAAGAAAACTGTCGAATTTCTATATGCTTCCGTTTGGAACATTGGGCGCGGCTATGGCGACCTTTTCCGGACAGAACTATGGCGCAGGGAAGATCGAACGCATAAAGCAAGGCATCCGAAGCGCGCTTCTCCTTGCTTATGCGTGGTGTATTCTGGTTCTGATTATGAGTTATACGATTTGTCCGTATCTGATTGTTGCGATCACAGATACGTCCATTGATGAGGTCATTTGGACTGCCTGTCTGTATCAGCGGGTGGATACGCTGGTGTATATGCTCGTCCCGACAATCGCGGTCTTGAGGAATTCATTGCAGGGAATGGGAGACCACAGGACGCCGATTATTTCAAGCAGTCTTGAATTGATAGGAAAAGTGGCATTTGCCTTTGCGCTTACGCCAATATTTGGATATTGGGCAATTATTTTTGCGGAGCCGGCGGTTTGGGCAGTTATGGTAATACCGCTTATCTTTAGTATGCGAAAACGTCTGAAGGCGGTGCAGTAACCATGTCCGGGAAAAGCTATGCCTTACATACCGGACGCACGTATTATACCGACTTGCGTGTTTAATACAATTCCAAAGATGCTATAATATGTAATAGAAGAATGCTATAATAAAAAAGTATGAATGCAAAATATATTTATGAACTAAAAGAGGACAAAACCGCGCGGCTTGTGCGTGTATATGGAGAGAATGGTATCATATTCATTCCCGGACAACTGGAAGAAATACCGGTAACGGAAGTCGGGGCATACTGCTTCGCTCCGGCGAAGCCACGCCTGAAGACGGAAGGACTTCTGACTGCGTTTTCGGATGAGGGAGAAAATGAGGATTTACTTTGTGAGCTGGCAGGAAAAGCAGTCGTTGAAATATATCTTCCGGATACTGTCACAAAAATCGGAAATAATGCATTTTATAACTGTACAAAAATGCAGAAAATAAGCATACCTCACGCACTCGAGGAAGTGGGGAGCGATGTGTTCATGAACTGCATACGCTTAGAGGATATGGTGTATCGGGGAGATATTACGAAGAAGAGCTGCCTGAAACAGATGCTTGCCCGGATTTCCTGGAATGTGGAAGTGTCCTATGGGTTGGAAAACGAATATGAGGAAATGTCTGTTGGAGCAGAAGCAGAGTATGTGGGAGTATTCTTTTTTCCGGAATTTTTTGAAGTGTATGATGAGATCGGACCGGCGCATATATTTGAGCTGAATATCAGCGGGGAGGGATTTCGGGCAAGAGAATGCTTTCGTAATGGCGGGTTTGAAATCGCGGAGTATGATGACATGTTTCGAAAAGCCCTTGCAGAAGAACCGGAGCGGAATCTGTTCCGGATTGCGTCCAATCGTATCTGCTATCCGGTGGGACTTACTGAGGAACATAAGATTACCTATATATCCTATCTGAAGGGACATCAGCATATCGCGGAAAAGCTCATACTGTTGAACGAGCAGCTGGATCCGGAGGAAAAACGTAAACGATTGGAATGTCTTTTGCAGGAGGGCTGTATGGACCGGGAAACTCTAAACCGTTTAGCGCTATGCGCATCGGAGAGAGGAATGGCGGAGCTTTTTGTATATCTGATGAATTGGAAGAGAATGTATTTTGGAAATGATGATAAGACAGGGTATGATTTTGAGGATTTTGAGTAATATATGATGTCAAAAAAGCACGTGCAGACGCAGAGCGAATGGGAGACGGAAAAAGCGGGGGATATCTTAAACTTCATAAAGCGGGAGCTCTATCTTAATCTGCCATTCATGGGAGTGGCGCTTGGGGCGCTTGCACCGATTGCAAAGACCGAGCTTTTGACTTTTGCTACGGACGGAGAAGCCATTTACTATGCGCCGGAGAGATTGATTGAAGTATTTAAGAGCAATACGCTGTTTTTAGACCGCGCATATCTTCACAGTGTGCTCCACTGCATTTTTTCACACCTCTGGCTTCGCGGAAAAAGGGACGTATCCCTTTGGTCGGCTGCCAGCGATATCGCGGCGGAATATACGATTGACCATATGCAGAAGCCCTGCACAAAAAGAGCGCTTTCCTGGATCCGCCAGAAGACGTATCAAAGCATAGAGGAGGAACTGTCGGGGATATCGGCAGCAACCGTCTATGTGTGGTTGGAGCGGATAAAAGAAGGCGGCGTGGATTTAAACAGCAAGAGAACGCCGGGTATTGAAGCGCTCATGCAGGAATTTTACACAGATGATCACCGTTTCTGGCCGACGGAGGACGATGATGCAAGGGCCGGGAGCCGGATACAGAGCAAATGGAATAAGATTGCAAGACAGACTGCCATGGATGAAAAACGGCATGGCGCTGACCGCTCCGATGAGCAGGAAATTTTTGCAGCGCAGATAGCGGCAGAAAAGAATCGAAGAAGCTATCGGGACTTTCTGAAGAAATTTTCTGTGCTGAGGGAAGAACTTCATGTTGACGAGGACTCTTTTGATGTGAGCTATTATATGTATGGATTACAGTTATACAAAAATATGCCGCTGATTGAGCCTTGCGAGACCAGAGAGGTCAAAAAGATTTTTGAGTTTGTCATTGTGGTGGACACCAGCTACTCGACAAGCGGAGAGCTGATCAGAAATTTTTTAAAGGAGACGTTTTCGATTCTGACGGAGACAGACAGCTTTTTCAAAAAAAGCAGGGTGCGCATCATCCAGTGCGACGATCAGGTGCAGATGGACGAAGAAATCCGTTCGGAAGCGGAAATAGAGGCACTGATGAACCGTTTTACAATTGCGGGCGGAGGCGGAACGGATTTCCGCCCGGCGTTTTCCTATGTGAATGAGCTGGTAAAAAGCGGAGAACTAAAGCACCTGTCCGGGCTGTTGTACTTTACGGACGGAAAAGGCACTTACCCGACAAAGCGGCCGGACTATAAGACGGCATTTTTGTTCCTGAAGGACTATGAGGACGAGAAGGTGCCGGCGTGGGCCATCCGTCTCCGGCTCTTACCGGAAGAATTTGGAGGAAAGACATGAACATCAAACAGGCAAAGCAGGAAATCAAGAATACGGTACAGGCGTATTTGAAGAAGGACGAGCAGGGGGAATATGTCATTCCGTCCGTCAGGCAGCGTCCCTTACTTCTCATCGGAGCGCCGGGAATCGGAAAGACACAGATCATGGAGCAGATTGCAAGAGAATGTAAAATCGGGCTTGTAGCTTATACCATTACGCATCATACCAGACAATCTGCGGTAGGTCTTCCCATGATTGCAAAGGAGGAGTTCGAAGGGAAAAAATATTCCGTAACCGAGTATACCATGAGTGAGATTATTGCCAGTATATATAAAAAGATGCGGGAGACCGGTTTAAAAGAAGGTATCTTGTTCATCGACGAAATTAACTGCGTATCCGAAACGCTCGCGCCGACCATGCTGCAGTTTTTGCAGTGCAAGACCTTTGGCAATCAGAAGGTTCCGAAAGGCTGGATTATCGTTGCGGCAGGGAATCCGCCGGAGTACAACAAGTTGGTTCGTGATTTTGACATGGTAACGTTGGATCGCGTGCGCTATATGAGTGTGGAAGCGGATCTGAACGTGTGGAAGGAATATGCGAGAGCGCGCCATATCAATGACGCGATATTAAGCTATCTGGAATTAAAGCCAAATCAGTTCTATCGGGTGGAAGCAGATGTGGACGGCATGCATTTTGTGACCGCCAGAGGATGGGAAGATCTAAGCAATCTGATGGACACATATAAGGAGCTTTCGATTCCGGTAACAGAAGAAACCGTCAGCGAATTTTTGCATCACAAGGATGTGGCGGAGGATGCTGCTGCATTCTTCGAACTGTATCACAAATACGAGGATGACTATAAGATTGCGGAAATTCTCGAAGGCAGGGTCCCGACACATGTATATGCGAGGCTTTTTGATGCGGCATTTGACGAGCGCCTTGCAGTAGTCAACCTTCTTTTGCAGGGGCTTACCAACCGGCTGGAAGAGTATGGGAAAATGCGTTACCGCACAGATGTATGGTATGCTTTTTTAAAGGAATACAGAAAGCAGATAAAGACCGCGGAG
>CAZTKM010000067.1:0-8112 GCA_964614035.1 uncultured Lachnobacterium sp. | reverse complement strand
ATTATGATGCCGATGAATGCGGGTGTTTGTGGATAAAAGTACGGAAACTCAAGTTACTTTATCAGCATAGCGTCCCCGAATGAGAAAAAACGGTATTTTTCCCTGACGGCCTGCTCATATGCAGAAAGTACATGCTCCCGGCCGGCGAGCGCAGATACAAGCATAATAAGCGTAGATTCCGGTAAATGAAAATTCGTGATAAGCGCATCAATTACCTTGAACTGATATCCCGGATAAATAAAAATATCCGTCCAGCCGCTTGTTTCTTTTAATAAGCCGTTGTCATCCGCAGCGGATTCCAACGTCCTCGTGCTTGTTGTTCCGACCGCAATTATGCGGTGGCCGTCCCTCTTTGTGTTATTGATTTGCTCGGCAGCCTCTTTCGATACCATGTAAAATTCGGAATGCATATGGTGGTCTGATACATGCTCCGCTTTTACAGGACGGAATGTACCCAGTCCGACATGAAGCGTTACCTCTGCGATTTCAACTCCCATAGCCTTTACTTCTTCGAGCAGTTCCCTTGTAAAATGAAGTCCGGCTGTCGGCGCTGCTGCCGAACCGTCATATTTTGCGTAGACGGTCTGATAACGGTTTTTATCTTTAAGCTGATGCGTGATGTACGGAGGAAGCGGCATTTGCCCGAGCCGTTCTAAAATTTCCTCAAAAATCCCTTCATACCGGAACTGAATCAGGCGGTTGCCGTCCTCGACGACATCAAGAACTTCTCCGACGAGAAGACCTTCGCCAAACAGGATTCTGGTTCCGGGCTTTGCCTTTTTCCCGGGTTTTACAAGCGTCTCCCAGATATCATTCTCTTTTCTTTTTAGTAAGAGAATCTCAATCTTTGCCTGTGTCCCCTCTTTTACTCCATACAGTCTGGCGGGAATTACCTTTGTGTTATTGATTACAAGACAGTCTCCCGGGTTCAGGCAGGAAAGCAGATCCTTAAAATGCTTATGTTCGATTTCCCCGGTCTTTTTGTCAAGAACCATGAGCCTTGAGCCGGAGCGGTCCTCCAGAGGATCCTGTGCAATCAGCTCCTCCGGAAGGTCATAATAAAAGTCTTTTACGTCCATTTTTTTTGCAGCTTTTCTTTCATGTCATTTTAATTTTGCAACTTTTCTAGTACCAATTAACTGGAAATTGTGGTAAATTTGCAGTCAAAAACAATATATTGAGTTCATCCTTTTTGCTCACATTCTCAATGTGATTTTGCAGGTCTCTCCAAGCTTTTTTAATATATCGTCCACAAATCCGTCCACCATCGCACTTGTAAATTCCTCCTCACGAGGAGTAAATACGACGCTGAATGCCATACTCTTCTTGCCAAGTCCAAGCTGCACGCCTTCATATACGTCAAAGAGCTGTACGCTTGTCACATAATCGCAGGCTTCCTTAATTCCGTTCTCAACCTGGGCGCAGGTAATCTCTTTATCCATTACAAACGCAAAGTCTCTCTTTTCCTCCGCATACTTTGGAAGCGGCTCGAACTTCTGCGCCTTGCCATAGTACTTCGACAGCTTCGTAAGTTCAATTTCCGCCACATATGCGGCGACTCTCATATCCAGTTCGTTTGCAACCTCATAAGACACCTTGCCGAGATATCCGATAACCTCGCCGTCACAGAGTACGTTTGCTGTCTGATACGGATGCAGGAACGGCTTCTGCGCCGGTTCGAATGTAAACGCCACATCAAGAGCGTCCGCCACCGTCTCCACAAGTCCTTTTAAGGTAAAGAAGTTCTCCTCCTCCCCAAATACGCCGATTGCAACAGCCGGATTTTCCTTAGGATATTCCGTAAGCGGAAGCGACTTTGGAATAAATACGTTTCCAAGCTCAAAAATTCTTCCGGTCAGGACGTCTCTTTTCTGGTTTCTTGCCATTGCGGCAATCATCTGAGGCGCAAGCGTTGTCCGCATGAGGGAAAGATCCACGTTGATCGGATTAACCAGCGGAATCGCTTTTCTCTCTTCTGCATCTGCCGGAAACCGGAGCAAATCAAGATCTGCAGGCGAGAAGAAGGAATAATGGATTCCTTCGTATGCGCCTGCGCCGCAAAGCGCTCTCTTAAGTTTAAGCTCTGTCTTCTGCCTCAGATTCAGTCCGCCCATGGTAACCTGCGCGGTCGGCATAAAGGTAGGAACCACATGCTCATATCCGTACATTCTTATGACTTCTTCCGCTACATCCGGGTAGGAATCCATATCTTCCCGGTATGGCGGAATCTGAAGCGTCAGCTCATTCCCTGCAAGGACAGGCTGCATATTCAGATTTGTCAAAATTCTTACCATCTCTTCATCCGGTACTTTGATTCCGAGAACTCCGTTTACGCGGGCGGCGGAAACCTTCATCTCCCTTGGAAGAATAGAATTTCCGGTAGAGACCTCGACATGAGTAGAGGAAACCTTTCCGCATCCAAGCTCTTCAATCAGATGAAGTGCCCGTTTCATGGCGAGCTCCGTCGTGTACTCATATACGCCTTTGGAGTACATCGCGCTCGAATCGGAGGACTGTCCTAAAGCGCGGGAACTTTTACGGATGTTATCTCTTGCAAATTTAGCGGATTCAAACATAACTTCTGTGGTAGTATCAAGAATTTCGGAGTTAAGTCCACCCATGATACCTGCAAGAGCAACCGGTTTTACGCCGTCACAAATCACAAGGTTTGCGTCGGTAAGCTCAAATTCTTTTTCATCCAGAGTCGTAATCTTCTCACCGTCTTTTGCGCGGCGGACACAAATGGCATTTCCTTCCAGATAATTGTAATCAAACGCGTGCATCGGCTGTCCGAGTTCTTTCATAATGTAGTTTGTAATGTCTACGACGTTGGAGATTCCGGCACATCCGACAAGAGCAAGTCTCCTTCGCATCCACGCCGGAGACTCCTTAATCTTCACATCATGTACATAATGCGCAATATATCTCGGACAAAGATCCGGCGCGTCAACAGAAACCGTAAATCCTTCCTTCGTCCTGCCCGATTCCGTATAGGACAAATTGAGCGGCTTTAACTCCTTTCCCAAAACAGCGGCAATCTCTCTTGCAATTCCGTAGATGCTCTGGCAGTCCGGCCTGTTTGCGGTAATTGCTATATCGAAAATCCAGTCGTCCAGTCCGAGAATCGGTTTTACATCCGAACCGGTTTCGGCATCGTCGGGAAGAACCAGAAGTCCGTTATAGCCTGCGCCCGGATACAGATCTTCATTTAGTCCGAGCTCGGTTCCGGAACAGAGCATACCGAAGGAATCGTATCCGCGGAGTTTTCCCTGCTTAATTTCCATCACGCCTTCGACTGTGACGTGATCCTTTGCGGTTGCATATACCGTCGCTCCGATCAGCGCAAGCGGAAATTTCTTTCCCGCGCATACATTGTCTGCCCCGCAGCAGATCTGGAATGTTCCATGTGTTCCGGCATTGACTTTGCACAAGGATAAATGCGTATCCGGAATCGGCCCGCACTCTTCCACAAGTCCTACAACGACATTGCTGATCTCTTTTCCGACCTCAATCAGCTCCTCGACTTCGAAACCGCATGAGAATAATTTTTCCTCCAACTCCTTCGGAGATATATCGATGTCTACATATTCTTTTAACCAGCTAAGTGGTGCTAACATAACAAATTTCCTCCTTCTACTTAGTCATTGATCTGCTTTAGTACGCGAAGATCCGATTCGAACAACTGCTTGATATTGTTGATACCGTACTTGAGCATCGCTACACGCTCAATACCGATGCCGAAGGCGAACCCGCTGTATTCCTTCGTATCAATACCGCAGCCTTCCAGAACTTTATTATTTACAACACCTGCGCCAAGCACTTCAATCCATCCGGTGCCTTTGCAAAGCTTACAGCCTTTTCCTTTACACTGGAAGCAGCTGACATCGACTTCCACAGACGGCTCTGTGAACGGAAAATAGGACGGTCTGAGACGTGTCGTTGTCCCTTCGCCGAAAATCTTCTGCACAAATTCGTCCAGCATACCTTTCAGGTCGCAAAGCGTAATTCCCCTGTCCACTACAAGACCTTCCATCTGGGTAAACATAGGAGAATGTGTGGCGTCATCATCGGAGCGGAATACCTTGCCCGGAGATACCACCTTAATCGGAGGCTTGTTCTCTTCCATGACATGAATCTGTCCGGCTGAGGTCTGCGTCCGAAGTAAGAACTCCGGTGACAGATAAAAGGTATCCTGCATATCGCGCGCCGGATGATCCTGCGGCGTATTTAATGCGGTAAAATTGTAATAATCGGTCTCGATCTCCGTACCTTCATAGATATCGAATCCCATAGAGGCAAAAATATCGGTCAGCTGATTGCGGACCTGGGTAACCGGATGAAGATTGCCCTGCAGTCTCTTTTCGGAAGGCATGGTAACGTCAATCTTCTCGGACTCATAGCGGATGCGCATTTCCTCTTCCTTAAATTTTGCGTCCAGCTCCTCAAAATGCGTCTGCGCCCATTGCTTCAGTTCATTGACTTTCTTGCCGTATTCCGCCTTGTGCTCATTCGGGATTTTTCCCATCTCTTTCATAAGAGAGCCGATCAGACCGTTCTTTCCGTCAAGAATGTTCTTCTTATACTCATAGACTCCCTTTGAGTTTTGGAGTTTTTCCAGTTCTGTCTGGACTTCCTGCTTAATCACAGCAATTTTTTCGCTTAAATCATTCAATTCTGCCATCTCATTTCTCCTTTTTTAATAGATTTGTCAGGCAATTGCGAAACTTTTTTTTCTTACCATCCGTTGTACAATATAGACAAAATTCCTTACCAGTAATCAAAAGTTTCGCAATTACCTAATAGGTTTGCCATAGTTTTTTGCAAATAAAAAACCCATGACAACAATTGCTATCATGGGACGATTTAATCGCGGTACCACCCAAGTTCCGATTTCTGATTGAGATATCGGCTCTCATTTGCGCGTAACGTGCGCTCTTCGTCACAAACTACTAAAGAAACCTGTTCATTTGTGCAGCTCCTGTGTGAAATTCGGAATATATCCGTCGCTTGAGGAAGCTCTCAGCCGCTTACTTCCTCTCTCTGTCAGTCGAAACATATCCTACTGTGCACATTCAATGCCTTTAACATTAGCATATTCTAGCATAGCATGTAAAAAACATCAAGCCATTTTTCGATTATTTTTGGATGATTTCTTCCATTTGCTGTATACTAATTCCCTCATAGTAGAACGAAAGAATTGCTTTATAGTCGAAACCGTCCTCCGCCATCTTTGAAGCCCCGTACTGGCTCATCCCGATTCCATGCCCGAAACCAGCGCCTTTTAAGACATAGCTTCTTCCGTCTGCGGATTCAATCACAAAGCACGAGCTTGGCAAAACCGTAAAATTATCTCTGGATGTCTGATTGGAAAGCGTAAGGCTGACAAGCGCCTGACCCAGAAATTTTCTGATCTGATACTCGTTTCCCAGAAAGCAGGCTCCGTTCTCATAATTGATTTTAATTTCCGTAATATACCCCGAGGAGTTTCTCTTTGTCACAGAAAATCCCTTCACTTTTCCGTACTGCTCGTCTGCTGTGTCCGTAAAATCCAGATTTGCCGTCCAGCGGTAAAACGGCGAATAGGAATCGTAGGATACCGGAGTCTGATTTAGAAAAGAAGCAAGTGACTCCTCATCAGAAAAATCCATGTCGTCGAATTCCGTAAAATTTTTCTGCTTTATGTACGGCAGTTCGTCGGAAAGCCAGACCGACATGTCGTTGGAATTGCCCGGACTCGTCGAGTAATAATAGCAATCAATCGGGTTTCCCTCATAAGAAATCACTTCTCCTTCGGTCTCCCTTACCGCCCGGTCTGCGGTCTCATTTGTGCCGCACTCATTGAACACCTGATAGTCTGTGGAATCGTCCAGATCCGCGTTCCAGCGCTCATACAGCGTATTTACCCGCTGCTTTAACGCCAGAGTTCTTGCGCAGACTGCCTGTGCCTTCAACGCCTCATAGGAAAAATAGGACGGCATCTCGGAAGGCAGGACAAAGCGGACGTAATCTTCAATCGGCAAAATGTTGATCAGGACAACACCTCCGTCATATCCCGCTGCCTCGTCATACAACCGGACTTCCATCGTTCCCTTATAGCCTTCTTTTATTGCGGTTCCCTCCTGATTGATGATTGAGATCCATCCGTTTTCATCCGCGCAGCTTACGGTTGCCGCCGCAATCTCCTTTTGCTTCATATATTCAATCATATTCATTGCATTATTCGCTTCAACCGGCTGGTCGTCGATATACCATTCGCTTGTCCCAAGCAGAAACAGCTCATTGTAATAGATACAATCATTATTTTTTATCAGTACGTGGATATCCTCCAAAGAGTACGACAGCGGTTGTTCTGGTTCTGTTTCCGTTTCGGCGTCTTCATAAACCGGCTCCTCCTCTTCGACGACAGGGCCCGCTGCCATAACCGGTTCGCTTTCGATTTTATGCATAATAATCAGTGCCGTAAAAAAAACGCACAGACCAATGAGAATCAGTAATCCGATGACCAGCCATTTCATATCATTGTTTTTCTTCATCATAACTCCTTGCTTTTTAGTATGCTTGTAGACAATTACACAACTCTGCTTTTGTTACTATCCGTTGTGCAATATAGACAAAATCCCCGCAGGGCACGCTCGCGCTACTTGTCGCTCGTAGCGGTACATAAGGTGCCAAAATACGGCACCTAAGTACCGACGGCTCCAAACTACCCTGCGAGGATTTGTCTATATTGCACAAGCAATTACCTATCATATGCTTGGCAAAAAGTAAGGAGCTGCTTGTGACAAGCAACTCCTTTTCTCATTCGTAAACTATGCATTTTTCTTTTGTGTTTTTAAATTCTTTTGTAGAAGGTAAAATGTCTTTTGTGTTTTGAAAATTCTTTTGTCCTTCCGAAATATCTTTTGTAAAAACTCTTTTGTAAAAATATCTTTGATTTACATCAAATTCATTTGTTATAAAAGCTCCCAAAATGCCGTTTCCTGTAATTTAGACTCCTAGCGAATGCCAGGTGGGTAACCGCACACTATCCTCTGCCTTCCACCGGCTGTAGTCCCACGCAGAATGCATGGCAGCTCATCGTACGCACTGATGCGGCCTGACATCAGATAGAAAATATAGGAATCCCATGAAAAGTAAATGTAGGTTCTAAATACACAGGATTATCGCACATCCCAGGAAACTTCTTCAGTTGCTTTTATTATAAATTATCATGCGCACGATTGCAACCAATAATTCGAGTTACATTTTACCATTTCAAAGCTTATCGACAAACGATTAAAGCTGCGGACCAGCGGAAACAAGCGCCTTGCCGGCTTCGTTTGTTGTGTATTTCACAAAGTTCTTCTGGAATCTTTCTGCAAGATCCTTCGCCTTGGTCTCCCACTCGGAAGCATCCGCATAGGTATCGCGAGGATCCAGAATTTTGCTGTCTACGCCCGGCAGCTCCGTCGGAACTTCAAAATTGAACATCGGAATCGTCTTTGTAGGAGCATTGTTGATAGCGCCGGAAAGGATTGCATCAATGATTCCTCTTGTATCCTTAATGGTAATTCTCTTACCGGTTCCGTTCCAGCCTGTGTTTACAAGGTAAGCCTTTGCTCCCGATTTCTGCATTTTCTTAACAAGCTCTTCCGCATACTTGGTCGGATGCAGCTCTAAGAATGCCTGTCCGAAGCAAGCGGAGAACGTAGGCGTAGGCTCGGTAATTCCGCGCTCTGTACCTGCAAGCTTTGCCGTAAATCCTGAAAGGAAATAGTACTGTGTCTGTTCAGGAGTAAGGATAGAAACCGGAGGCAGCACTCCGAATGCGTCTGCGGAAAGGAAAATTACATTCTTTGCGGCAGGAGCTGAAGAAACCGGCTTCACAATATTGGTAATATGGTTGATCGGATAAGATACACGCGTATTCTCGGTAACGCTCTTATCGTCAAAATCAATGTTTCCGTTCGCATCTACCGTAACATTTTCAAGAAGAGCGTCTCTCTTGATTGCATTGTAGATATCCGGCTCCGACTCCTTGTCAAGTCCGATAACCTTAGCATAGCAACCGCCCTCGAAGTTAAATACGCCGTTGTCATCCCAGCCATGCTCATCATCGCCGATCAGAAGACG
>CAZTKM010000066.1:0-8458 GCA_964614035.1 uncultured Lachnobacterium sp. | reverse complement strand
CGCTTTAGAGCGCAAGGGCATACAGACCGAGAGGGGCAACATCAATCGGGAAATCGTAAAGCACAACATGATATTGGAACAGGCAAAGGAAATGCTTGAACTTGCCAAGCAGGAAGTACACAGCGCACAGTACGCCAAAATCAGAAATGCGGCACTTAATAAAACTCAATAAAATTGCCATACATCAGATGTCTATTTTGGAAGAACAGACTACAAGGGTCTTAAAATAATTTAATTCCCCCGAATTCGGGGGAATTAAAATTACCATAGTTCAAGACTATCCTCTGCATCAACCCACATTTGCAAGTTACCGTCAAGTGCCAATCGTACATATTCAAGCGGTTCATCTATTGCCAAAGCATCTAACGCACATTGAGAGCAAGGCGTAATCCGTAATCCATCTTCCGCTACATTGCAGTCAATCCGTAAGATATATCCGTCAAAGGTTGTTACATCAACGCTGTTGTGGTACATATTGTATTCTGCATATATGAATTTCATATCTACTATGCCTATGTTGGGATTGTCAATATCCCGACGGTGGAGGAGATGGAAGAGCACGCAAAGCAGCGTACAAAGCAAACCGCCTGATTACAGGCAAAACGGCAGGTAAATCTATCCCTGCCGCCTTACGAATAGTTACAAAAGAAAGAAAATGAATTGACGTGAATTCTATTTCAAATTATAATAAAGGCAGTTGCATATGCAGCTGTCTTTTTTTCTTGTGATCCGGTTGGAATCATCCCGGGTGTGTACCTGTCTTTCCATAGCATATTTTTTCTATTCCGGCTGCCGGAATGTATCTATATGGAGAAAATCCCGATTTAGAATCCTTTTTTGCGCCAGAACAGGTGTTTTTTACCGGATTCCGGAGAAGAAAGTATCCATAGTGAAACATTGTACGCTCAGAATCCATAATTCATCTGATATGGATTCTGAATCTTAATTTTTTCTGCATAGATACTTGCAGCATAATTGTTCACAGCTGCTATTCGGTTAGAACATGAATAGAACTAAGAAATGGATAAGCGATTGCGAAACTCAGACTTTACAGCCATTCGTTGTACAATATAGACAAAATCCCTGCAGGGCACACTTTCGCACTAAGCTCGTGCAAGGCACTTGCTAAGTGTTCAATGCGAACTACCCTGCGATGATTTCATATTGCACAACATCGCATCAGAAATCAAAGAGTTTCGCAATTACCTAATAAGAAACGGGAAAGAAAAAGGATGTAATTTTGTTGTTGACAAAGAAATCAAAGTATAATAGTATTATATCAGAAAGGCGAACATAAGTTCGCTTGTGCGTCATCATGACGTATTCACAATTTAGAAAAAGTAAAAGGAGAAGTAATATGGCAAAGGAAGATAAATTAAGAGCACTTGATGCGGCAATTGCCCAGATTGAGAAGCAGTACGGCAAAGGTTCCGTCATGAAGCTTGGCGATAATACGGCCAATATGAATGTGGAGACAGTGCCGACAGGCTCGTTAAGCCTTGATATCGCGCTGGGACTTGGAGGACTGCCGAAGGGACGTATTGTTGAGGTATATGGGCCGGAATCAAGCGGTAAGACAACGGTTGCCCTCCACTGTATAGCGGAGGTTCAGAAGCGTGGCGGAATAGCAGGCTTTATTGATGCAGAGCATGCCCTTGATCCGGTTTATGCGAAGAATATCGGTGTAGATATCGACAACCTTTATATTTCACAGCCCGACTGCGGCGAGCAGGCGCTGGAGATTACGGAGACCATGGTTCGCTCCGGCGCAGTTGATATCGTAGTTGTCGACTCTGTTGCAGCGCTCGTCCCAAAGGCGGAGATTGACGGAGATATGGGTGACGCCCATGTAGGGCTGCAGGCACGACTGATGAGTCAGGCGCTCCGTAAGCTTACGGGCGTCATCAGTAAGTCTAACTGTATTGTAATCTTTATCAACCAGCTCCGCGAGAAGGTCGGTATCATGTTCGGTAATCCGGAGACCACTACCGGCGGAAGGGCGTTGAAGTTTTACTCGTCTGTCCGCCTTGACGTAAGAAGAGTAGAATCGTTGAAGCAGGCGGGCGAGACTATCGGCAACCATGTCCGCGTCAAGGTTGTAAAGAACAAAGTGGCGCCTCCGTTTAAGGAAGCGGAATTTGATATTATGTTCGGTAAGGGCATCTCAAAGGAAGGCGATATCCTCGATCTTGCCGCTGATGCGGGAATCATTGTGAAATCAGGCGCATGGTATGCTTATGAAGGAGAGAAGATCGGTCAGGGCCGCGAGAATGCCAAGATTTATCTCAAAGAGAATCAGCAGTTCTGCGATATGATTGAGGAGAAGGTTCGCCGGAAGTTCTTTTCGGAGACAGAGGCGGATGCAGATTCCCCGGAAGATGATGCAGAGGTTCTGGAAGAAGAGTAATCTATGGGTACAGGTATTGAAATTTTGCAGTTAGAGCCGCTCGGCAAGGGAAAGAACCGGGTTACATTTGACAATGGAACGGTATGCCTGATGTATCGGGATGAAGTGCGTAATTTTTCCATTCAGGAGGGCGGGTACGTTACAGAGGAAGCGTTTGAGAAGCTTCTGTCTGAGGTAATCGGCAAGAGAGCAAAGAAGAGAGCAATGTACATACTGGAACAGAGAGACCGCACAGAGAAGCAGCTTCGTGAGAAGCTGCTTTCGAGCGAATACCCTCCAAGCTGTATCGAGGAAGCGATTGCTTACGTGAAAACATTCCATTATCTGGATGATTATCGTTATGCATGTAATTTTGTGAGATACTCGGGCGAGCGGATGAGCCGCGGACAGCTGAGGCAGAAACTGCTTGTAAAGGGTGTTCCGGCAGATCTGGCTGAGTCGGCAATCGAAGAGGAATATCAGGCAGACGAATTGGAGCAGATTCGAAAACTTTTGCAAAAACGCAGCTATGGGACCGGACAAAATGACCAAAAGGAGATTCGGAAGACCTATCAATTTCTACTTCGAAGGGGTTTTAAAAGCAGCGATATTTTAAAAGCTATGAAATCTTGACAGAATTACACAAAAAGGCTACAATTTGTTTGTTGTTATTTATGACATATATAAGGTTTTCTTTTTTTGTTATATGTACAATGAAAATTTAATAAAGGAGGTGCTCCTGTAAATGCTGCCGTATATCATTACTGCTGTAGCAGCCGTCCTTATCTCTGCGATTGTTGTATGGCTGATTGCCGGTGTTTTTTACAAGAATTCAGCAAATTCCAAGATTGGAAATGCTGAGGATAAAGCTCGTGAAATCATCGATGAAGCCGTTAAGACTGCAGAGACCAAGAAGCGAGAAGCCTTGCTCGAAGCGAAAGAAGAGAACATCAAGGCGAAGAACGAACTTGACAAGGAAATCAAGGAACGCAGAAATGAAATTCAACGGAATGAACGCAGAATTGTCCAGAAGGAAGAAAGTCTGGATAAGAAGCTGGAATCCATTGAGAAGCGTGAAGCTGGTTTCGCAATTAGAGAAGACGAGCTCAACAAGCAGAAGGCTGAAGTTGCAAAGTTAAATGAAGAGCGCATACAGGAACTGGAAAGAATCTCTGGATTAACCTCCGAACAAGCAAAAGAATACCTCTTAAAAGCCATTGAAGAAGATGTAAAACTTGATACTGCAAAATTGATTAAGGAATTGGAAACTCAGGCAAAGGAGGAAGCGAACAAACGCGCGAAGGAATACGTTGTGACCGCTATTCAGAAGTGTGCCGCTGATCATGTATCAGAGACTACAATTTCTGTAGTTCAGCTTCCAAATGATGAGATGAAGGGACGTATCATTGGGCGTGAGGGACGTAATATCCGTACCCTTGAGACCATGACCGGTGTGGATTTGATTATCGACGATACGCCGGAGGCTGTCATTTTGTCAAGCTTTGATCCAATTCGCAGAGAGGTTGCAAGAATCGCTCTGGAGAAATTGATCGTAGACGGACGTATTCATCCAGCTCGTATTGAGGAGATGGTTGAGAAGGCTCAGAAGGAAGTTGAGACCATGATGCGAGAGGAAGGCGAAAGCGCAGTTCTCGAAGTGGGATTACATGGAATTCATCCTGAACTTGTCCGCTTACTTGGTAAGATGAAATTTAGAACAAGCTATGGACAGAATGCGTTAAAGCATTCCATTGAAGTAGCTCAACTTACTGGGTTGTTAGCCGCTGAAATCGGTGAGGATGTCCGCATGGCTAAGCGTGCCGGTCTGTTACATGACATTGGTAAGGCTGTTGACCATGAGATGGAAGGCTCACATATTCAGCTTGGTGTTGAATTATGTAGGAAGTACAAAGAATCCGCGTTAGTGATTAATGCAGTAGAATCACATCACGGAGATGTGGAACCAACTTCACTTATTGCATGTCTGGTACAAGCTGCTGATACAATCAGTGCTGCTCGTCCTGGTGCAAGAAGAGAGACTTTGGAGACATACTCTAATCGTTTACAACAGTTAGAGACAATTACAAATGGTTATAAGGGTGTAGAGAAATCTTTTGCTATTCAGGCAGGTAGAGAGATTCGAATCATGGTTGTTCCTGAGCAGGTTAGCGATGCTGACATGGTACTTATGGCTAGAGACATTTCTAAGCAGATTGAATCTGAATTAGAATATCCCGGACAGATCAAGGTCAATGTCATTCGCGAATCCCGCGTGATTGATTATGCAAAGTAATTTATGAGCAAACAAATCCTGTAGGAAGATTAGATTTTCTAATCTTCCTATTTTTTTCAGGAAATACGCATATTGTCAGCGTTTATTGGGAAATAGAGCGAAGGATAGTTGAAAACTTCATGAGTGAAGTGTTGTATATAATAAAATGTCGTGTTGGTAATGGAGGAGAAGCAGAAATGATTGAGAAGATGGAACGCTTGAATCGGGAGCTTATGTATAAGGGTACGATTCTTGATGTGTACAAGGATACGATGAGGTTTGCAAACGGAAAGACAGAGGAGTGGGATTTTGTTTCCCATCGTATGGGTGCAGCCGCGATTCTCCCGGTTCTCCCGGATGGCAGAATTATCATGGTCAGACAGTATCGAAATGCATTGGAGCGGGAGACGCTTGAAATTCCGGCGGGCTGTAGAGATTCTCTTACGGAAGATACGAAAATAAGCGCAATTCGCGAGTTGGAGGAGGAGACCGGATATCATAGCAGCAAAGTGAGCTATCTGTTATCCCTTCGCACTACGGTTGCTTTCTGTGATGAGTTTATTGATGTGTATGTTGCGGAAGATTTAACTCCGGGAGAACAGCATCTGGATGCGGCGGAATCCATTGATATCGAAATATATACCTTGAAAGAATTGTGCGAGATGATATATCAGGGGAAAATTCAGGATTCGAAGACGGTTTCGGCAATTATGGCGTATAGTAATAAAATCAAATAGGTGGACATATTCTTTACGGAGGGAAAACTTCCGGGAAGAGTATGAGACGAAAAACTTATTTGTGTGTTCTTCTGTTTTTTATTGGGATTGGCATCACATCTTTATTGGGAAACGGAGATACTGAAATATTTGGAAACGAATATCACGTACAAAACTTTGGAGTGGCAGGATTAGACCGGATGGGACTGCTGTGCAAAGTTTTGTGGAATAGAGGGAATCTGTTTTTGATGCTTATGGTGCTGTTGGCGACACCGGTGCGCAAATGGGTTCCTTTTTGTACGGCTGCATTTCTATCCTTTCTGGCAGGTGTGTACATAAAAATATGTATGATTCAGTTTGGTATGAAAGGAATACTGATATTTCTTATTTCAATCCTGCCGCATGGGATTTTTTATGGAATGGTTGTTTTTCTATTGTTTATGATGAGTAGAAACAGAAATTACTATAAAAAAGGAGAGAGGATATCAAAAATAATCATGTTTATCGTTATGCTGGCAATCTTTTTCGTAGGGGCGCTGCTCGAAGTATGGACTTCAAGCAGCGTACTCCAACAATTATTTCTTTCGGTTTCTTAAAATGACAATTCCGCCAAGACTGCACAAAAGCATGGAAATCCACATAACAAAGTTGTCGGAATCGGTTGCCAAAAGGAGCATTTGCTGAGCCATATGCTATCCCTCCTTTAAAAGTCCGGTGTGTAAAGTGGAAAGTATGTGGCTGACATCCTCCGCAGGAAGCTGACCGGGAGCACTTTCCTGCCCGTCAGATGCGAAGGTAACACAGGAGCCGAAAATTTCGCCGGAAAGACGTGAAATTCCTCCGAGCGCACCCATGGACATGGTAATGAGAGGCCTGCCTGGAAATTTCCGGTGAAAATTTAAGGTCTCCTGCAAGAGAGTGAGAACATCCTCCGGTGTATTTGGCATAACGGCAAGCTTTACGATGTCTGTGCCGCTTGTGTTCATCTGCTGCAATAACATATCGATGATCTGGGCGGATGGAGTTTCCTCAAAGTCATGGTGGGAGGAAATCGTATGCGTTCCCATTTTTTGCAGCTTTTTGATTTCTCTTGTTGCATGAGTGGATTCAAAAAACTCAATGTCGATAAAATCAACAATATGGCTCTCCGCTGCAACTTCATGGATATCCTCAATCTGCTCTTTGGAATATGCCAGCAGCCCGCCTTGTTTTTTGGAGCGGAAGGTAAACACAAATATGGAATTCCTGACAGTTGGGGCAAGCGCGTCGAGCACTTCGCGGATTGCATTCAAATCATTCGCTTTTTCAAAGGCATCTACGCGCCATTCAATCATATCGACGTTTAATGCCGCAAGCTTTTGGAATTCTTCGATAATCTGTTCCTCCTGACTGTTCATGACAGGAACGCAGATCAGAGGCTTCTCTTTTCCGATGGTCTTACCTTTAATCACAAGATCTTTCTGTTTTAGCATAGTAATAAACCTTTCCATAATTATTATAATAATTATATAGTTTCGGGGTTAAGAATGCAATGAATCCAAAGAAAAATTGACATCCATTGGTTTTTCTATTATGATAAGACTTGTGCATTTTTCAAAAGGAATAAGGAGAATGATAGGATGAGCTTTACATTTTTAAAACAATTGCCGACTCCGCAGGAAATTAAGGAACAATATCCCCTTTCCGAGGAGCTTGCGCATTTAAAAGCAGAAAGAGATAAAGAAATTTCAGATGTATTGACAGGAAAGGATGATCGTTTTCTCGTAATCATCGGACCATGCTCTGCGGACAACGAGGATTCCGTATGCGATTATGTGAACCGCCTTGCCCCGATTCAGGAGGAGGTAAAAGAGCGTTTGATTCTTATACCCCGGATTTATACCAATAAGCCGAGAACAACCGGAGAGGGATATAAAGGAATCGCTTCCCAGCCTGATCCGGAGAAAGCGCCGGACATGGTAGAGGGACTGATTGCTGTCCGCAGGATGCACATCCGCGCCATTACGGAGAGCAGGCTCACTGCGGCGGATGAGATGCTTTATCCGGAAAACTGGGGATATGTGGAGGATCTCCTTTCCTATGTTGCGATTGGCGCCCGGTCCGTTGAGGACCAGCAGCACCGGCTTACGGTAAGCGGATTTGATGTGGCAAGCGGAATGAAAAACCCGACCAGCGGCGATTTTGCGGTTATGCTTAATTCCGTATATGCGGCCCAGCATCCGCACCATTTTGTATATCGCGGTTATGAAGTTGAGACGGACGGAAATCCGTATGCGCATGTGGTTCTCCGCGGTGCGGTAAGCAAGCATGGAAACACAACGACGAACTATCATTATGAGGATTTGATTCGCCTTCACGAGATGTATGAAAAGATGGATCTGATGAACCCGGCGGCAATTATCGATACCAATCATTCGAACTCCGGGAAAAAATTCAAAGAACAGATTCGAATTGCAAAAGAGGTCATGCACAACAGAGAGCTTTCGCCGGAAATCCATACGCTTGTAAAAGGTCTCATGATTGAGAGTTATATCGAAGAGGGCGCGCAGAAAATCGGCGAACATGTATATGGAAAATCAATTACGGATCCCTGCCTTGGATGGGAAGATTCAAAGAGACTGATTTATGATATCGCTGAATCATGTAAGTAAGGAACCATAGAAACGGTAAATCGAATGAGAATCATGAGCCATAACAGGATAGACTTTTTATAAGAAAATGGATATAATAAAACGAACGAAGGGGATGAAAATGGCATCGAATTGATACATTTGGGAGAGATTATGAAGTTTTGCAGCCAATACTATATATCAGAACGCAGTTGCGTTGTGTGTCTTGTAGATAGGAGAATTAACAACTCATTTTACAGATGATTTTAAAAATACTTATAATAAAATTCCATGGAATCAGATTAAAGCACTCCGAAATGTTGTTGCACATAATTATGGTAGAATTGATAGGGAAACCTTGTGGGAAACGTTAATGCAGGATATTCCGGAATTAAGAGAGTATTGTGAGCAAATATGGAAGGAATTTGAGACACTGACACAGGAATGTGATATGGAAATATCAAAAAACTGTAAG
>CAZTKM010000065.1:0-8495 GCA_964614035.1 uncultured Lachnobacterium sp. | reverse complement strand
GTAACCACAAGGGGTTGCTGGATTTATTTCAGATATTTACTTCAAAACTCAGGGGCTCAATGCACTTTTTTTGGTTATAAGTCCAAAATTTAGTACGGCAATGCAATGACGCTTTACCGCAAAGAATCGTGCTATGCTTTATTATTATAAGGAGGAAAAGAAATGAAAAAGAGAGTAATTTCGGTATTGCTTGTTGGCGCAATGGTTGCTTCTCTGGCAGCCGGCTGCGGTAATAAGGATGCAAATGTCAGCTCGACAGAGGGCGGCGGCACAAGTACGGACAATGGTACCGTATCTACAAGTACATACGATACGCTTGTAGTAGGTACGCAGGCATTGGATGGAGTATTTTCTCCGTTCTTCTACTCAAGCGCTTATGATTTACAGGTTGGTATCGATCCTGTATTTGCAAATGTATGTACCTTGAATCCATACGGAGAGCTGGTTGACAATGCCGGTCACTGCGAGATTGAGGAAGTAACCGCTGAGGACGGAAGCACAAAATATGTGTACACTATCTCAATTCAGGAGGGCATGGTGTTCTCCGACGGAGAGCCTGTTACCATCGATGACTTAATTTTCAGCTATTATGTATATGCAGATCCGACCTATGACGGAATAAGTACCTTTGGTACGCTTGACATTGAGGGTCTTGCCGCATACAGGAATTCGGCAGCTCCGCTTTGGAAAGCGCTGATGGATGCAGGTTCCGACAATACAGATTTTACAAACTGGGATGAGGATACCCAGAAAGCGTTCTGGGAGACGGATCTTCCTACCGCCGGAGCAGCTTTCGCACAGGAGATCGTTGACTACTGCGTTGAGGCCGGATATGCAGCCGGTCCGGAAGATGTTGCTGCCGCAGCAGGCGCATGGGGATTTGAGACAGAGGCCGATGCAACCGCTGAGGACTTGTTCTTTGTAATGGTTGACGCTTATGGCGGTGACCTTCTTAACTTATCGAATACAGAATCCGCCGGATCTTCTTTATTCGACCTGTTAGATGCAAAGTATACCGAGACAATCCAGCTTACTGATGTAGATACCATTTCCGGTATTGCAAGAGTGGATGATTATACATGTACCGTAACCTTTAACTCTGCAAATATTTCTGCCGACAAGCAGGTTGCATGGCTTCCGCTTGTACCGGAGCACTATTATGGAGAGACTTTTACAAAGGGAGACCTTTCCGGTGTCAAGGCTAAGAACTCTGCGCCTCTGGGATCAGGTCCTTATGTATTCGAGAGCTATGAGAACAATATCGTTACCTTAAAGGCAAACGAGAGCTACTTCAAGGGATGCCCAAAGATTCCTACATTAAAGTTCCAGGTTATCGACGAGAATGCAAAGGTTGACCTTGTATTGAACGGCGAGATCGATATCACAGATCCAAGTGCTTCCCTTGAGATTGTTGCCCAGTTAGACGAGAATTCAGATATCGCTTCTTACTCATTGGTAGATAACCCGGGATATGGATACATCGGAATCAATGCAGAAAACGTTCCGGATGTCAATGTTCGTAAGGGACTTATGTGCCTGATGAACAGAGAGCCTGCCATCCAGTCTTACTACGGCGAGCTTGGCGAGGTCATCGAGCGCCCGATGACTCCTACCCTGGCAGAGTATCCAAGAGATGCGGAACCGTATTACAGTTATGATCCTGCAAAGGCATTGGAGTATTTTGAAGCTGCCGGATATACACAGAAGGACGGCAAGCTGGTGGACGCAGACGGAAATCAGCTCGTAATCAATGCAGGTATCGGCGATGCTTCTTCCCATCCGTCCACGCCAATCTTGACACAGATGGCAAACGACATGGCTGCTATGGGAGCTGAGCTTGTTGTAAATGATTTGGAATTCAATGTACTTTCTACCAAGGTTCAGGGCGGAGAGCTCGACATGTGGGTAATGGCATGGGGTAATTCAACAGACTGCGACCTCACTCAGATTTTCGGCAGTGAGGGGGGTCTAATTATCAGCGTTACTACGATTCACAGATTGATGCTATTCAGGCTCAGATTTTACAGACCGTTGACTTTGATGAAAGATGTAAGCTTGTTGCAGAGGAGCTTGACATGATTATGGATGCCGCTGTCTACATGCCTGTATATCAGAGAAAGAACATGGAAATCTACAACGAGACAACCCTGAATACCGCAACTCTTCCGGAAGAGACCACAACATATTATAACTATGCTGCACAGTACGAGAAGCTTGAGATGAATTAAGTTTAAGTTGTATTTCCTATGTAAGGATGAAAATGGAAGAAGTTCTTCCTGATGCAGGCAGCTGCACCGGGGAGAAACTGTCTTTCATTTTTCTTTTTTCGAGTAGGATATTGCTTTAAGATAGGGGTAGAAGATGAAACAGTATATTATTAAGAGAGTTTTAATCAGCTTTATTGTACTCTTTGGCGTATCGGTTTTGCTCTATGGTATTGCAAGGACGGTTCCGGGAGATTATGTATCCAATATTACGGCGGGAAACCAGAATATTACGCCGGAGATGGAACAGCGTATGAGGGAATTGTACGGACTGGACAAGGGCGTTGTCGAGGGATATATCTCATGGCTGAGCGACGCGCTTCATGGGGACTTTGGAACATCCTTTATATACCAGAAGCCTGTTGTCGAAGTGATTAAGGCGAATATGGCACCGACATTGGCGCTTGCAGGAATTTCTATGATATTTGAGATCATTTTTGCGATTCCGTTTGGAATTATTGCTGCAAGAAAGCAGTATTCCGTTACGGACTACACGATTGTTGCGATTGCAATCATGGGTATTTCCCTGCCATCCTTCTTTTTTGCGTCTGTGCTCAAAAGAGTGTTTTCCATCGGGCTCGGCTGGCTGCCGATTTCCGGTATGGTAACCGCACGTATGAATTATCAGGGATGGGATCTGTTTGTGGATTATGCGAGACACTTTACGCTCCCGATTGTTGTATTTGTAATTACAGGAGTCGGCGGACTTCTGCGTTATGTGCGCACCAACATGCTTGAGGTGCTTAGCGCTGATTATGTACGTACTGCAAGGGCAAAGGGACTTCCGGAATATAAGGTAATAGGCAAGCACGCGTTTCGTAATACATTGATTCCGATTGTTACCATGGTCGGAGGAATGATTCCGGGACTTTTCTCAGGCGCAGTTATCACAGAGGGTATCTTCTCCTTGCAGGGTTTGGGAAATGTGGCTCTGAAAGCCGTATACAGCGGAGATATTCCATACCTCATGGGATTTAACATGTTTATCGCTGCGCTTACGCTTATCGGAACTCTTGTTTCTGATATTCTTTATGCAGTTGTTGACCCACGTGTAAGATATTAAGGAGGTGGATCATTATGGAAGAAAATAAAGAATTATTAGAACAAAATCAAAAGGAACAAGATGAATTTGAACAAAATCAGGTAATCATGACTCCGGGACAGCTTGTTATGAAACGGTTTTTCCGAAATAAGCTGGCTGTTGCAGGACTTGCCATCATTATTGTTATGGCCCTGTTCTGCATCATCGGACCATTTTTAAGTCCTTACGGAGAATATGAAATCTTTTACATAGACATGGAAACCGGCGTCGAGCACCGTATGACCGAGTCCGGCCTCGGAGCCGCAACGATGGGTGTCAACGTAAAGGCACCTATTTCATCTGCACACTGGCTGGGAACAGACACAGATGGGCGTGATGTCTTTACACGACTGATGTACGGTGGGCGGATTTCCCTTACCGTCGGATTTGTAGTAGTCTTTATTGAGCTGGTGGTGGGAATCATCCTCGGAGGAATCGCAGGCTATTATGGCGGCGTGGTAGATATGATTATCATGCGAATGGTGGAGGTGTTTTACTGTCTGCCTTTCGTTCCGCTTATGCTTATTTTGTCGTCTCTTTTCTTAGGATACGGCATTTCTCCGCGATATAAGATTTACTTTATTATGATTGTCATGGGAATCCTGTATTGGGCAGGCGTTGCGAGAAACGTGCGCGCACAGATTCTCTCTCTTCGCGAGATGGAGTATATGCAGGCGGCTGAGGCAACCGGTCTGCGCACCACAAGGAAAATCTTCAAGCACCTGATTCCGAATACGATTCCGATTATTATTCTGATCGCAACGATGGATGTCGGCGGAGTGATTCTTACCGAGTCCGTATTAAGCTATCTTGGCGTTGGTATTGCATGGCCGTACGCTTCCTGGGGAAATATGGCAAACGCGGTAACGGATTCGATTATTCTGAAGAACTATCCGAATATCTGGGCACCGCCCGGAATATTAATTCTTCTTACCGTATTGGCATTTAATTTTATCGGTGATGGTATGCGTGATGCATTCGATCCGAGAATGAAAAGGTAGGTGAATCACTTTGGCTGATAAGACACAAAAAGAGCGTTTGAAGGACATTAAGAAGTTCAATGCGAAAAGGTATAAAGAATTCAACAAGAAGTCCAAAAGAAAACGTATTCCGGAGTCAGAGTATATCACTGAGATGAAGGATGCCAGGAATATTCTGGAATTTGACGACTTAAAGACTTATTTTTACACAGATACCGGCACAGTAAAGGCTGTGGACGGCGTGTCCTTTGAGATTGAAAAGGGAAAGACCATCGGCGTTGTAGGAGAGTCCGGCTGCGGAAAGTCTGTAACCAGCCTTTCCGTCATGGGGCTGCTGCAGGGGCCGACCGGACAGATTGCCGGCGGATGCATCCGCTACAATCAGACCGGCAGGAACCGCGCGGTGGATCTCACAAAAATTCCCCGGAAAGAATATGAACGGATTCGCGGAAATGAAATCTCCATGATTTTTCAGGAACCGATGACTACATTAAATCCAGTATTTACAATCGGCAATCAGTTATGTGAGTGTATTTCCCTCCACAACCCTAAGATGAAGAAAAAGGATGTGGAGGCAAGAGCGCTTGAGACTTTAGAGCTGGTAGGCATTAAGCGTGAGGGAATCCTGAACAATTATCCGCATGAGCTTTCCGGCGGCATGAGACAGCGTGTGGTCATCGCTATGGCGCTTGCTTGTAATCCGCAGCTGATTATTGCGGATGAGCCGACAACTGCGCTAGACGTTACGATTCAGGCACAGATTCTTGATCTTCTCCGCGATTTGAAGGACAGAATCAATGCGTCGATCATGCTGATTACGCATGACTTAGGTGTTGTGGCAGAGATGGCGGATTATGTTGTCGTTATGTATGCAGGGCGCGTGGTAGAGCAGGGCACCGCAGATGATATTTTCCATCACCCGGCACATCCGTATACCATCGGGCTTATGAAGTCGAAGCCGATGCTCAACGAGAAGGTGGACCGGTTGTATTCGATTCCCGGCAATGTTCCGAATCCAATCAATCTTCCGGAGCACTGCTATTTTAAGAACCGCTGTGAATCCTGCGTAGATGCATGTAACGGAGCATATCCGAAGCTTGTTTCCATATCGGATACGCATAAGGTATGCTGCTATTTATGTGAAGCTAAAATGGAAGGGGGGAAATAGATAAGATGGAGAGCAATAACAATGAAATCGTTGTTGATGTAGAAAACCTAAAGAAATATTTCCCTATCAAGGACGGGATTCTTCAGAGAACCGTAGGCTATGTGCATGCGGTGGACGGAGTGAGCTTACAGATTAAGAAGGGACAGACTTTCGGCCTCGTCGGAGAGTCCGGCTGCGGAAAGTCCACACTCGGAAGAACGATGCTTCGGCTGATTGAGCCGACCGGGGGTTCGGTAAAGATCAACGGCATTGATATGGTCAATATGAAGAAGAGCGAGCTTAGAAAGAAACGTCCGAATATGCAGATGATTTTTCAGGATCCGTTCTCTTCCCTTGATCCGCGTATGCCGGTAGGCGAGATTATCGGGGAAGCGGTAAGAGAACATGGCATCGTTCCGAAGGAAGAATACCGCGATTACATCATAAAGATTATGGAAGACTGCGGGCTGAGACCGTATTATATCGACCGCTATCCGCATGAGTTTTCCGGAGGACAGCGGCAGCGTATCTGTATTGCCAGAGCGCTTGCACTCAATCCGTCCTTCATTGTGTGTGATGAGCCTGTCTCTGCGCTGGACGTATCGATTCAGGCGCAGATTATCAACCTGATGGAGGATCTGCAGGAGGAGCGGAATCTGACTTATCTGTTTATCTCGCATGATCTTTCTGTTGTCGAGCATATCTCGGATCAGATTGGCGTCATGTATCTTGGAACCATGGTTGAGACGGGAACCAAGGACGATATCTTTGCAAATCCTCTGCATCCGTATACGAAGGCGCTCTTTAGTGCGGTTCCGGTTGCGGATCCGGATTACAAGATGAATCGGATTCTCCTTGAGGGAGATATTCCTTCGCCTGCCAATCCGCCAAAGGGATGTAAGTTCCATACCAGATGTAAGGAGTGTATGGAAATCTGTAAGTGCGAAGAGCCGCAGAAAAAGGATATGGGTAACGGTCATATCGTAAAGTGTCATTTATACAATGATAAATAGAAATGTACATAAAAACCTCCCGAATAAAAAATCGGGAGGTTTTTGTGCAGTATAGTACGGGCGACAGGACTTGAACCTGCATGGTCTCCCACTAGAACCTAAATCTAGCGCGTCTGCCAATTCCGCCACGCCCGCAGATACCTTTACATTATAAAGAGTTTGATATAAAATGGCAAGCGGAAGTTTTGGAAATCACATTCCATTCATAAAAGAGAGGATGGTTATCATTGATATGAAAAAGCTGGTTATGAAAATGCCTAAGGCATGTTCGGTTCTTCTGGGAGTAATTATTACAGTGGCGTTTCTGGGGATTCTCACTTTGGTGGGAAGGGCAGGAGCAGCCTTATTTCCTTCCCCATTCGGCTGCAGTTACACCATGCAGATGATCGGAGAGCTTGCTGCATGCATGTTTTCGGTAATACTTTTGGCAGTGTTCGGATATCTGGACATCATAAAAGAGAAGGGAATCGGATTCGGAAAGAGTTTTTATACCGGAGGATTTTTTATAGGGTATTTCGTGTATGCGCTGGTTGCACAGCTGATTGTGAATATACTTAACAGCGATAGTGCAGTGGAAAGTTTTCCGGCAATACTGACATTTGTGATTACGATGTTCCTGGTCGGCGCAGCGGAGGAACTGCTGTTTCGCGGATTGATTTTAAATCTTCTGCTGGATCGGTTTTCCAATACAAGGAGGGGGATTCTTCTGGCGGTCCTTTTTGACGGACTGATTTTTGGATGCGCGCATTTTGGCAATCTTTCCGCGGGCGTTCATTTTACGAGCATACTGATTCAGGTGATTTCCGCCGGACTTCTCGGAACAATTTTTGCGATTGTTTATGCAAGAACCGGAAACATCTGGTTCGTCATTCTGGCACATGCGGCTGTCGATTTTGCGGCGCTGCTGGGCGGAGGAATTTTCGGCAACGGAGATTTGATCGATGCACTCGGAAGCTATTCCGCCAAAAATCTGATTACGGTTCCGGTACTTCTTATTCCGTTTATTGTGTTATGCAGAAAGAGCAGGCTGGATGAGGCGGTACAGCTTCGGGAAGGCCGGACTGTTTTACCGACCGGAAAAGATGCAGAGCGCGACGGAATCGTCTCCCTGGTGCTTGGCATCATCAGCATTGTGATAAGCTGTATCGGCATGGGCTTTGGCGTAGGAATCGTAGGCTGTATCGCCGCTGTGATTTCAAAGAAAACGAAACCGGAGAATAACGGAATTGCGATTGCCGGACTGGTGACATCCATTGTCGGAACGGTAATCGGCATCTTAATGACCGTTATTTTACTGGTCTTTTATGCTTCCATGGACGGCATGGATAAGGCGATGATCTTCGAACAGATGGGATACTGATACTTTTTTCTCTTGACGAATGATTGAAAATCCTGTATCATTCGTTCGTGGAGATGGGCTTGTAGCTCAGCCGGTTAGAGCGCACGCCTGATAAGCGTGAGGTCGGAAGTTCGAGTCTTCTCAAGCCCATGGTAAGACGGATGAGAACCGTTATGGTTTCTCATCCGTTTTTTGCTGCGGCCAAAGGGCGGAATGTTCTTCGTACTGCTGATTAATCCAGTCAACGGCCTGCCGCTTTCCCTCCTCGGAAAACGGAAACTGGGCGGTAAATTTCCGCTCGGCAGGCGTTTCGCTGAAAATATACGGACCGGGCCAGATCCATACGTGAAAATACGGTGCGGCCGGCTCTTCGCCCTCTGCGGTCTCCGGCTGCTCTCTTTTTATCATGAAGCGCATGCCGCCCATCCATCCGCTATAAGTGGTCTTTTTGTAGTAGTTTAGGTTTAGCACTTCTTCATATGTCAGCATTTGCATGTCTCCTGTCTGATAGATGTATGGTTCCTTTTTGTGATTACACACGAATTATTTTACCAAAAATTTGTATTTTTGTATACAATTTACGTTGAAAGAACATTGACAAATAGGGAAATTATGATATTATCTCAAGTTTGGAAGCAAAATCGCCGCAATCCTGATAAATAAAGGACTGC
>CAZTKM010000064.1:0-8965 GCA_964614035.1 uncultured Lachnobacterium sp. | reverse complement strand
CGCCGCAGTCCTTTATTTATCAGGATTGCGGCGATTTTGCTTCCAAACTTGAGATCATAACCCCCAAAAGTTTGCAACTAAAAATTCGAAAAAGGCTTCTTAGCTGTACAATCGCTGTAGCCCTATTTCAAAACCAATGCTCCACATTTCACTATGATTGCTGCCCCAGCAGCTGTTTCCATGCCTCCATAATGCTTGCGCAGGACTCCACCTCCAGCCGGTCTGCGGCAGCTGCCAGACTCTCCGATAATGCCTTCTGCTCTTTCGGGTACTCGTAAGACGATATCTCTTTGGCCGCCTGCTCCATTCTGTCCATATCAAGCTCATCCGCTGCGGCCGTAAGCTTTGCAAACAAACCAAGCAGTTCCTCTGTGGTAATTTGTTTTTTTTCTTTTACCTTTTCCTTCTCCTTTGCAAAGAACGGTGCAAGCTGCTGTCCCAGCTGGGAATACATTCGAAGCATACTCTCTGTCTTTTCAATAATCAGACCAAGATTTTTCTCGTTTCCAGCCTTTTCCAGCTTCGCGGCAAGCTCGGAAAGTTCCGTCGCGCCAATCTGTCTGGATGCGCTCTTTAGCGCATGAACCTCTAGTACATAATTCTTCCAGTCGTGCGTATGAAGACATTCTGCAATCTGATGCGCCCTCCGGTCAATCGTTATGTAGTAGTCCTCCAATACCGCCCAGTATAATTTTTCTTTTCCCAGAAGATTTAATGAGTTCTGGACATCCAGAATATCCAGCTTCATTAATTGATTCAGTCTGGAATCGCTGCTTTGTTCTTCCATTCCTTTAAGTGCCGCTTCGCGCTCTTTTGGAGAAATTTCATGTATCTTTTCTTTCGGCAGCCATTGGCGAAGTTTTGCCGTAATTACATTTATGTCAATCGGCTTTGTAACAAAGTCGTTCATTCCCGCCTCCAGATACATCGCACGAACTTCTTCCAGCGCATTCACTGTAAACGCAATAATCGGCACATCGTTGTATTCATCATAAAGTCTTCGGATAATACGGGTGGTCTCCACTCCGTCCAATTCCGGCATCATATGATCCATAAAAATAAGATCGTAGTGCTTCGCTGAAATTTTGTCGATTGCCTCCATTCCATTTAGCGCCGTATCAATTTTCATCTGAAGAGGCTCGATCAGCTCTTCCGTTATGGTAAGATTGATTTCGTTGTCGTCAACCACCAGAATCTCCGCTTCCGGCGCAACAAAATCGAAGATCTCCTGATTGTCTGAATCAAAGTCCTCATACATCCTGCCATGATTAAAAATAACGCCAAGATTCACAGAGTACAGCGGTTTCTTCATTACAATCAGATTCGGATTCCGATACTCAGCATTTGAACGAAAGCCGGTCATAAGCACACTGGTAATCTCCGGATGCTCCTCCACAAATTTGCGGACAGGCGTCCCGAACATCGGCTGGTCGATAAAGAAAAATTCTGCTTCTTTGTCTAACAATTCCTGCAGTTGTTCCACCATGAAAACCGTAATACATTCTCCGTCAAACCGCCCGATGTCCCTCTGCAGGGAAGTAAATACAAACGGATTATCTGTAAACACTCCTGCAATAATCTTTTTCTCGCTCTTTACGTTTACGGAGCTTCCTTCGGTAAGAACAAGCTGCGGTATTTCAAAATAAAATGTGCTTCCCCGTCCATACTCGCTTTCAACCGTAAGCGTGCCGTCCATAAGCGATACAAGCTGCTTCGAAATTGCAAGTCCAAGCCCCGTACCTTCAATATTGCGATTCTTTTTGCTGTCCACCTGCGAAAAGGACTGGAACAGCTTTCCCATATCCTCTTTTTTAATTCCGATGCCTGTATCCGATACAGAGACTTTCAAAAGGATTTCCTGCTCGCCTGTGCGCTCGTAATCGAACTTAATTTCCACACAGCCTTCCTTTGTAAACTTGACCGCATTGTTGGCAAGGTTAACGATAATCTGTTTGATTCGGACACTGTCGCCCACAATATGAAGCGGGATATCCGGCGCATAGTCAATCAGCAGCTCTAAATTTTTATCCCCGATTCTGTTTGAAATCATATTCGCCAAATCATTTACGATGGAAGGCACCTGATATTCCGCAATATTGATATCGAGCTTTCCTGATTCGATTTTCGAAAAATCCAAAATATCATTAATAATGGTAATCAGTGAGTTGCCGGCGGTCTTAATCTGATTGACATACTCCCTCGCAGGCGGCGGTAACTCTTCACGCAGCGCCATCTCGGCCATACCGATAACAGCGTTCATCGGGGTCCGTATCTCATGGCTCATATTTGCCAGAAAGCCTGATTTCATATTCGATTCGTGCTTGATCATCATGCTTTCCTTTTTTATCACATAACGACTGTATGCCATCTGCGACATCATATTCGCTATCTGCAGAATCATCTCCGCCTGATTTTGCACATCTTCTTCCGTCATAATCGGAATATCCCTGGCCGCCTCAACATATTCGTCCTCATTGATTCCCAGTTCCAGTGCTTTTTGACGCACTTCAGCTTCCGAAAACGCGCGCGTGATGACCTGCCCTCCATGAAGGCTTCCGACCATCTTTTTGTCCACCCAGATTGGCGCCACAAAATCAATCAGACCATTATAACATTCTGTCACATACAGTCCGCCTTTTCTTTCAGCTTCCTGCGACAGCGCCTCATGGCACTCCCGGCATCTGCGGGCGCCTTCCTTGCAGCCCTCCGTATATTTGCCACAAAAGTCATGCTTCGAGGCATGCTCCGTAATTTCTGCACCATGTGTATCCGAAAATCCCACCGCCATCGGTGTAATTTTATAAAAAGAATCCTGCAGCTGTTGAAGATTCTCTAATTCAAAAACATCAACTAACTGCAGGTCTTCATTCATTATATGTTCTCCCATATCATTTTTCCCTCTTTGGAAAATGTTCCTAACTGCCAAGTACGGCTTTTATTTTCTCAAGCAGCTTATCCCTGTTGATCGGTTTAAGCAAATACCCCTGAGGTCTTAATACCAATGCCTTCTGAATCTTACTCTTCTCCGCCGCTCCTGTAAGAAAAAGAACCGGTATATCCGCCATAGCCGGATTCTTTCGAATCTCTTCAAGCACCTGTGGGCCGTCCATTCCCGGCATCATGTAATCAAGCAGAATCAAATCTACCATCTTCGTCTCAAGATAGTTCAGCGCTATCTGCCCATTGACCGCAGATGCCACCTGATAGTTATCCTCCAAAAGACGTTTCAGCGCTTTAATCGTTCCCACGTCATCATCGATAATCAATATGCGTTGTCTCTCATCCGTCAGGACTTCTGATGCATCCCCCTGTCCATACGTTATCCCCAACGTCTCATTTGCCGGATCATTTGATGCGGCCGCCCTTCTGACCGCCTCCTGCACCATCTCTTTCTTATGGTGGATACTGCTTAAAAAGACCGTCAATTGTTCGGAAATAACTGTGGCGATAAGCGGCTTTACCAGCTTCATGTCCACCACATTCCCTGCAATTTTCATACACTCATCACAATCGTCCGGATCTCCGAGAATGACAAACGGTATATTCATACTGTTCGTCCTCTGCTTAAGCGAAGTCAGATTTGCAAAATTTTTTTTCGATTCGCGCCGCATACAATAAATCATTGCATCCGGGTTAAAATACTTTACATGTCCCTTGATATCTTCAAAATATATGGATGAGGTCAGAAGTTCAAACGCGCTCTCCAGCTTGCGAAAGCAATCGTCAATTGCCGCCATATTTGTTCCAATCAACAACAGCTTATATCTCATTCCAACTCTCCTTTCAGTTCGTTTCTCTTAAAATTTATCCTATTCGCCCGCCTTACAGGTAATCAGCCATGGCGCCGGCTGCGAATTGTAGGTGTTCTTGCTGGTAAGCTTGGATACAGATACCTGAATAATCTCCGGATCACGAATTCCGAGCTGCTTACAGATTGCCGGCATGGAACCTGCCACCACGAAATCCAACGTATAAATCACGAATTCCATATTCGGATTCAGTTTGAGCAGGCACTTCATCTCCTGCTCCATGCTTGCCGATGCAACAAGCATCGTCACATCGGGAACCGGAAGATCCTCAAAATGTTTTTCATCTACATGGTCGATGATCCTTACATTGTTCAGACCAAATTGTCCCACATTATCCTCCAAAGTGCTCCTGTCGTTCGCATTGTACTCTACCGCAATCACAGTTCCCTCTCCGTCTAAAATTGCCGCCTCAACCGCTATGGACTCGCCGGAAATCACACAGATATTCTTGCCCTCGTTGATCTGCATCTTGGAGAGAATAATCGCGCGGATTTCGGATCCGACATAACGAACAGATCCCGAAGCAAACACGCGATTGTCCATGCCGAACTTAATTGTGCTTCTCGCATTCGCGTTAAAAATCAACATTCCCGCAGACGCGTTGATTCCGCGGTCAATCATATCAGACACCTTGCTCTGTCTGATCGGCCCGGTCGGTTCGCTTCCGTCGTTATAGATAACCAGACAATCTCCCAGTCCGGCATTATACATACGATAGAAAATATCGGGATGTCCGGCTTCGGTAAACACGAGCACGCTCCGGTGCGCCTCCACCGTCGGAATCAGGTTCTTATTCTTTCTTGTGATATCTAAAATCTTGACATGTTCAAGGTCAATTTCCGTATTATCCGAGAAATACTCAAGCCATGCCAATACATGTGAATTATTAAATAGATAATTTTCCATAAAAATCCCACCCTCTCTATGTGCAGCTGCACATTTATGGTAAAATTGTACCATATAAAAAAAGGAGATTCAACGAATCTCCTCGAAAAATGCAAGATTATTCCAAAATTTTCACATCCTCAAAGCAGTCAAAGGTCGCAAAATAATCCGCCGGCGTCTCTGCGCGGCGAATCAGCTTTACACTGCCGTCTTCCTTTAGCAAAAGCTCGGCCGAACGGAGTCTTCCGTTATAATTATATCCCATGGAGAACCCATGCGCACCGGTATCATGGATCACAAGATAATCGCCCTTATCAATCTTAGGAAGCTTCCGGTCAATCGCGAACTTATCACAGTTTTCACACAAAGAACCAATCACATCATAGGTCTGGTCACACGCCGCATCCTCTTTTCCGAGAACCGTAATGTGGTGATAAGCGCCGTATATGGCCGGCCGCATCAGATTTGCCGCACAGGCGTCTACGCCAATATATTCTTTGTATGTGTGCTTCTCATGGATGGCCTTAGTCACAAGACAGCCATAAGGCCCCAGCATAAAACGTCCCATTTCACTGTAGATTGCAACATCAGAAAGTCCCGCAGGAACCAGAACCTCCTCGAACGCCTCTTTTACGCCCTGACCAATCGCATATATATCGTTCGGCTCCTGATCCGGAGTATACGGAATCCCGACTCCGCCGGAAAGATTTACAAACTGAATCGCCACTCCGGTTCTTTCCCTGATTTCGACAACCAGCTCAAACAACTGCCTTGCAAGCTTCGGATAATATTCGTTCGACACCGTATTGCTCGCAAGAAACGCATGTATGCCAAAACGCCCGGCTCCTTTGTCTTTCAATATTCTGTATGCCTCGATAATCTGTTCGTAGGTCATACCGTATTTGGAATCGCCGGGGTTATCCATGATGCCGTTGGAAAGCTCGAATACTCCGCCCGGATTGAAACGGCAGCTGATTGTCTTCGGAATGTATCCGATTGTTTGCTCCAAAAAATCAATATGCGTGAAATCATCCAGATTGATAATTCCGCCAAGCTGATTTGCGTATGCAAATTCTTCCGCGGGAACATCATTCGCGGAAAACATGATATGTTCTCCGTCAAATCCACAGGATTTTGCCAGCATCAGCTCAGTGTAGGAAGAACAATCGCATCCACAGTCGTATTCTTTCAATATATTAAGGATAAACGGATTTGGCGTTGCCTTTACGGCAAAATATTCCCTGAACCCCTTATTCCATGCAAAAGCCTCTTTTACAGCCCTGGCGTTCGCTCTGATTCCCTTTTCATCATATAAATGAAACGGCGTCGGAACGCTTTTTACAATTTCCTCGACCTGCTCTTTCGTCACAAATGGCGTCTTCTTCATCGTCGTATACCTCTTGCTTTTTGACGTTAACGTACTACATTGGATATGCTACAACAAGTCTGTCGCAAATTCAAGTAGGGTTGCAAAGTTTTTCAGAAAAGTGTACGATATACAGGAAAAGATATTTAAGATTTTTACAAAAGAGCGAGGTACTTATGGACGTAAAAGTATATTCCTATATCAATCCGGCATATGCCGCGCCTGCTGTTGATATCCAGACAGAACCGGCAGACTCCGGGGAGGATTCTTTTTCTACCGCCCTCTCCGCCGCGCAGAAAGCAGTCGCGCTTGATGCGGCGATTGCAGAGGCCAAACAGACGGGAGAAATCGGGGTATCGGTATATTCCTCCAAGGCCCGGGAGCTTGGAGTCAGCAAGACATTTTCCGCAAAAGCCTCCGGAACTTCCTTCGAGAATACCCCGGTTTATGCAGCTTCCTATTCAAGCTCTTCATCCGCCCGCAATTACGTGAATGATCTGGCCTGTACGGATGAGTTAAACAGCTATTTTGACGAGGCGGCCAAACGATACAATGTCGATGTAAAGCTTCTAAAGTCAATTGCAAAAGCAGAGTCCGGCTTTCGGGCCGATGCCGTCAGTTCTGCCGGTGCCGTCGGTATCATGCAGCTGATGCCGCAGACCGCTGCCGGCCTTGGCGTAGATGATTCCTACAATGCATACAAAAATATCATGGGCGGCGCAAGCTATATATCCCAGCTGCTTGGTAAGTACAACGGCAATGTTTCTCTTGCGCTTGCGGCCTACAATGCCGGAAGCGCAAACGTCGAGAAATATAACGGCATACCGCCGTTTGAAGAGACGCAGAACTATGTTGCAAAAGTTCTGAGCTATTATACGAATTAAAATGGGGGTTATGTTTTTTTAAAATTGTTCCGATATTATTAGCACAGGCAATTCGGTTGGCTACAGAATACCTGTAATATTTCGGACAAGCCAGGGACGGTAATGTAGAGCGGAAATGGATTTCCTGTTTTGCATTACCGTCTTTTTATTTCTTTTTACAAGGACGCATCAAGAGATAATCGGTTTCGTCCCAGAATGGGGTGATAAAATGATTATTCAATCTGACAATATGCTCCTTAGTTCTACAAGGAGCTACCAGTCCAGGACGTATCAGGCGCAGACGGTAGAATCAATCTCCGGTTCGAACGATACTGTCGCTACTTCTTCCGACAGCTTCAGCGGCTTCGGAAATTCTCTAAAAAATGTGGTTTCCCATTATCAGGAAGCACAATACAACAAGATTTCTCCTTTGCAGGAGCGCCTGGAAACCATTCGCCGGATGAGAGACCAATCGCTGAACTATCTGCTGGATCTTCTCTTCGGCAGAAAGACTTCCTCTACTACTCAGGGTTCATCCTCTCTCGGGATGTATTCTTCCCTGAACGGCAGTATAACGTCTTTGTCCGGCTCCATGCTTTCCAATCAGACTACGCGCTACGCGAACTACTTTACCTATAATGAAAATGAGACCATGTCATTTTCCGCACAGGGCAAAGTCCGTACTTCGGACGGGCGGTCTATCGACTTTTCCATGGACCTTACGTTATCCCGCAGCTTCACAGAACAGACCGCATCTTTCATTGATTATACGCAGCCTGTATTCTGCGATCCTCTTGTCATCAATTTAGATACTGCCTCTGCAAATGTAACAGACCAGAAATTCTTTTTTGATTTGGACAGCGACGGAGAAGAAGAGGAAATCTCTATGATGGGCTCCGGCAGCGGATATCTCGCACTTGACAAAAACGGAGACGGTATCATCAACAACGGAAACGAGCTTTTCGGCGCCAAAAGCGGAAACGGTTTTTCCGATCTGGCTATGTATGATATCGATAAAAACGGCTGGATTGACGAAGCGGATGAAATCTTTGACAAGCTGAAAATCTGGACCATGGACAGTGACGGAAGCCAAAAACTTCTTGGCTTAAAGGAGGCCGGAGTCGGAACGCTGTATCTCGGAAGCTCCGCCGCAGATTTCTCTCTTAAAGACGAAAATAATGCGACGAATGCCGTTATACGCGCAACCGGCATGTTTCTCTATGAAGACGGCAGAACCGGAACCATGCAGCAGCTTGATCTTGCAACCTGAAAAAGATACTTTCCATTCCTCTAAAGGTAGTGTAGAATAAAATCAGAATTCATCACACAATTAAGGGGTACACAAATGGGAAAAAAGTCTATCAAAGAAAACAAAAATATCTACCAGCTTTCCCGGGAAAGATTAGAATATACCAGGGAAAAGGCCAGCGAACAGATGACGTATGTCTCTGCCGACCGGATTGAAAAGATTGAAAGCGAAAAGTCGCTTCCGCATCCGGATGAAATTCTTGCTATGGCAGAATGTTACAAAGCTCCGGATTTATGTAACTACTACTGCTCTCACGAATGTCCGATTGGTCAAGTGACCGTACCGGCGCTCAAAATCAAAGATCTCTCCCAGATTGTACTTGAGATGCTTGCTTCACTGAACGCGGTAGACCATGAAAAGAATCGTCTGATAGAAATTACCGTTGACGGTGAAATTTCAAAGGACGAAATGCAGGATTTTGTTGCAATCAAAAACCAGCTGGACAAGATTTCCATGTCTGTAAATACCCTTCAGCTTTGGGTGGACAAGACAATTGCAGACGGAAAAATTGATCCTGAATCGTTAGAATCATTAACGAAATAGAACATGTCGGCTTTTTCAAAAAAAGCCCTCGAAAGCCTTGTATACCGTAAGCCCTCAATCATGAGTACCTTGAATCAAGAAACCCTGCATTTATGCAGGGTTTCTTGATTCAAGGTACTCATGATTGAGGGCTTACAGCATGGTTCATCACACTCAGGACACTGGAGATTAACGAAGCAGGTGTATCCTG
>CAZTKM010000063.1:0-10080 GCA_964614035.1 uncultured Lachnobacterium sp. | reverse complement strand
GCTTCAGGTGCCTGTGGTAGCAATACCGTGTGGGTTCAAGTCCCATCTTCTGCATCAGAAACCGGCAAACTTCCGCATGGAGTCTGCCGGTTTTATTTTGAGCAGGTAAAACATTATCCCGCTTAACAGCGACCGTCTTTTACCCTGATATGAAAATTGATTGTCCTGCTTGTCGACAACCGGCTCCCCTTGCAGCTTCTGCTTTTGGAATTCCTGCTGTTTTAAGCCCTCTTCCTTTATCTTCATGTAAAGCTCATTGACCGCGTAAGCTTCGTCCTTCCCCTCGTAGCGTATTGCACGCGTTCCGTCCGCTTATTCTTATATACAATAAAATTGCCGGATGCTTCATCCTAAAGGTTATTCGGTGCCGCACAATATGGACATACCGGATCGGTATCACTGATAAATTGTCCGCAGAACTCACACTTTATCTGCATAGCTTTCTCCTCTCATTTCCCTTTTTCGGATAATCTCACGTTTCATCCGGCTGCAGAAGACCATCCGGCGAATAGTGATTTGAGGCATTCCACAAAATCCATTCGTCGTATCCCGCATCATATGCAGCCTGTATCTGTGCCCGGATCTGCTCCCCGTCATAGGAGATATGTCCGTCAACCCATATTGCCGTAAAGCTTTGCAGCCAAGGCCTTACGACAGCGCGGTTTTCTTCCTCAATTCCGGACAACTCCTCGACCGAACCGTTTAAAGCCGCATAAACTGTCTCATATGGATATGCATCCGGAACGGAAAGTCCGAAAACGCCATTCGCATAATGCGACGGATAGACCATCGGGCACAACACGTCGACCGTCTCCCCAAGCGTTTTGTAATTCTGTCCCACACGTTCCCTATCCACTTCGCTTCCTATGACAGTTCCGAACAGGTCTGCGCCTACAACTGCATCCTCGCCCAAATTTTCCTTCACATAGGATAAAAAACCGCCAATGGCAAGCTCTTTCGGATAACTTTCCATATCCACGCCATATTCCGCCGCATCGGCTACGCTTCCGACCGGAAAACGCACATAGTCAAACTGCACTTCGTCAAATCCTGCATTCAGGGCTTCCTGTGCGATTTGGGTCAGATATTCCCACACTTCTTCCGAATATGGATTTACCCACATGATTCCGTTGGAATCTGTAACCGGAGTTCCGTCTGGTGTTTGAAGCGCAAGATCCGGTCTCCCCTTTGCAAGACAGTCATCCTTAAAACATACAATCCTTGCGATGGTATATATATCATGTTCCTTCAGTTCGGCAAGCAGTCCGTCCATATCCCGGATGTAATTGACACAGACGCCCAACTCCTGAACGCTGCTCAAATCCATATTATAGGTTATATTGCCACTGTCGTCTTTCACATCGATGACCATAGCGTTGAGCTCAGTCTCGTCCAGAAGCGTAATCAGATCTTCCATTCCGGCGCTGCCCGCCTTCGGGCCTGTCACATAGATGCCATGTACCTTGACATGTTCCTCTTTCCATGATGGCTGTTCCTCATTTCCGGTCTCATCCGTTTCGGTGCCCGCTCCTTCCGTTTGCTCCGTTCCTGCGGCTTCCTCTTCTGTCCCCGGTTCTTCTGCCTCGCTGACCGAGACCTCATTTGAGTAAGCAGCCCTCATCTGCGAACCGTTTACAAACCTTACAATTCCTATCACAGCCAGACAGACTGCAATTGCGGCTGCTCCAATCATCCACACTGCATGTCTTCTGATGCCTGTCGCTCTTTTTCTTCTTCTGTTTCTCATACTCTATACTCCGCTTATTGACATTTTTTCTTCACACGCATACAATGATTCATACATCTGTTTTACTTCCAAAAAAGGACTGTACCGCTATGAATCAAACATCAACGAAGAAATCAAAACTGCATAAATTTTTTATTCCCGCCTTATGTATCCTGATTGTGCTCGCAATTGTCGGAGGCTACGCCTTTACCGCCTATACGAACGATTATTATCATGCGCTGGATTATGCTGCCGACTCGCTGAAAAGCTCCGATACCGTCACTGTCTCTTATCCGGATAAAACAACCATTGTGTTTGCACCGGAAAATCCAAAGGGCGGTATCATCTTCTATCCCGGCGGAAAAGTAGAATATACCGCGTATGCTCCGCTTTTATATAAGCTGTCCGAACATGGATATCTGTGCGTGCTTCTTCACATGCCCTGCAATCTTGCCGTATTCGACGCGAATGCCGCGAATGGTATCGTGGAACAATTTCCGGAAATTGATTCCTGGTATATGTCCGGTCATTCCTTAGGCGGCGCAATGGCGTCCGGCTATGCCGCAAAGCATACGGATGATTTTGACGGTCTCATTCTTTTTGCCGCCTACTCCAGCGCCGACCTAAGCGATAGCGGTCTTACCGTAATCAGTCTCTACGGAACGGAGGACCGGGTTCTAAACCGCGAAAAATACGAAAAGAACCGCTCAAATCTTCCATCCGGCTATTCGGAGTTTGTGATAGACGGCGGATGCCATGCCTTCTTCGGATGCTACGGCAGCCAGAAAGGCGACGGAACTCCTTCGATCACAAACGCAGAACAGATTGAGACTTCTGTCGACTATATTACCAGCATCCTTCCATAAAACATCCCTACGCTGCTTTCCTTCCGAAAAGCGGCGCAGGGCGGACTTTCAAGTTATCGGCATCCGGTACTGATTGACTCTATCGCGACAGCGCCGCCCCGCACCACAGATATTTTCTTATACTGCTTCTTTAAGAGCGCCACCAGTTCGTTATTGCGATGCTCGGTGTGCTTGCTCTCAATGATTGCGCTGTCTCCGTTCATATCGACCACGCGCACATTTCCGCCGTTGGTATTGAACACTTCCGCAATCTGGAACAACTGGTCAAGACCGTTTTTATCCAGATTTTCCACCTTAACAAACAGAATTTCTTTCATATGAATCGAAACGTCGGTAAGGTCAATGACCTTGATGACCTCTACCATACGGTTGAGCTGTTTTTTGATCTGCTCAAAGGTAATATCGTCGCTCGTCACGCAGATGGTCATTCTGGATACAGTCTCATCCTCCGTCGTTCCAACGGTAAGGGACTGTAAGTTATAGGATTTTCCGGAAAAAAGCCCGGAAACTTTTGCAAGCACGCCAACCTGATTTTCCACATAAAGCGCAATCCAGCGGTTTTTCATCTCTCTCATGGCTTTCCTCCTTATTTTAATATCATTTCGCTCATAGGATTTCCGCCCTTTACCATAGGCAGGACAATTTCATCCGTTGCAATCATAAACTCAATCAATGTCGGAACGTCCTTATTTTCCTTTGCCTTGGCAAAAGCGGCGTCGATATCCTCTTCCTTTTCAACTCGGATTCCCACTCCGCCGTAGCTTTCCACAAGCTTCACAAAGTCCGGCGTATACGGCGGACAGTTCTTATTTGGGCCCTTGCAGTCAGCCGGGCAGCTGTTCCTTTTTCGCAGGCAGGTTGCCGCATAGCGTTTCCCGTAAAACAGCTGCTGCATCTGGCGCACCATTCCCAGATAATAATTGTTTAAGACACAGATTATAATTCCTGTCCCCTGAGTCATTGCGGTTGCAAGCTCCTGAATATTCATCTGAAGCCCGCCGTCTCCGGAGATACATACAACATCCCTATCCGGCTCTGCAAGCTTCGCGCCGATTGCCGCCGGAAGCCCAAAGCCCATCGTGCCAAGACCGCCGGAGGTAATCATCCGGCTGTCTTTTCCAAGCTCCAGATACTGGGTTGCCCACATCTGATGCTGCCCGACATCGGTCACGTAAACGGCCTTCGGATAGTTCTTGTTGATGTGCTCCATAATCATCTGCGGAGTCATTCCCTTATCTCTTCTCATGCCAAGCGGATTCTCATTCTCCCAGATGTTAATCTGGTTCTTCCACGCCGTTGTTTTCTTCGGTTCGGCCCACTCCAAAAGCTTTTCCAATGCAAGATTTGCATCTGCGACAATCGGGACATCTACCACCACATTTCTCGAAATCGAAGCGGTATCTATGTCGATATGTATGATTTTCGCCTTCGGCGCAAACTCATTCAAATCTCCCGTAATCCGGTCGTTGAACCTTGTTCCGATGGAAAACAGCACGTCACATTCGCTGACCGCCTTATTTGCCGCATACTTTCCATGCATACCGCAGTTGCCTATATAGAGCGCATGCTTTGTCGGTATCGCACCTTTTCCCATGATTGTCGTAACCACAGGAACATCCTCCTTTTCCGCAAACTGTAAGAGCCTGTCATTTGCCCTTGCAATATTGACGCCTCCGCCGGCAAGAATAAGCGGCCTCTTTGCTGCCTTGAGCAGCTTGTATGCGCGTTTCAGCTGCCCGACATGAACGCTGTTATTGATCTTATAGCCTCTCATATCAATATGCTCCGGATATTCGGAAGACCCGGTCTGTGTCTGGATGTCCTTCGGAATATCAATCAGAACCGGTCCCGGCTTTCCGGTACGCGCAATGTAAAATGCCATCTTGATGATTTTCCCAAGGTCGGCACGATCCCTTACCGTCACGCTGTACTTCGTAATGCTTCTTGTCATTCCGACAATATCCACTTCCTGAAACGCGTCGTTTCCGATTAAGTTCAACGGCACCTGCCCCGTAAAGCACACGAGCGGAATATTGTCATAATACGCATCGGCAAGACCTGTAATCGTATTTGTCGCACCCGGCCCGCTTGTCACAAGACACACCCCCGTCTTTCCGAGCGTTTTCGCGTATCCTTCCGCCTCATGGATGAGTGCCTGCTCATGGCGCGGCAATACAAGACGAATCGAATCTGTCTTGTAGAGTTCGTCAAACAAATCCGTAACCGTTCCGCCCGGATAGCCGAATATCGTATCTACGCCCTCTTCCTCCAATGCTTTTACAAATAATTTTCTTCCGGTTATATCCATATATGTATCACTCCTGTTGAAGTATAGTCCTGTAAATCTGCCGTTATATCAGTCCGAAAACCTTGAGAAGATATATCCATCCGGTCAGCGTGAACGCCGCCAGCAGCGTCGTCATTACCACAATGCTTGCGGTCAGTGTCCCATCATTTTTCATATTCTTCGCCATGATATAGCAGCTCGGCGTCGCCGGAGCGGCAAGCATAATCAGAATCGCAATCATTTTTTCGCCGGTAAATCCCATATATGCCGCAATCGGGATAAAAATAAGCGGCTGGATCACAAGCTTAATTGCGGAAGCCCACAGCGTCGGCTTCATTTTTGCAAGAGCCTTTCTTCCTTCATACCCTGCTCCCAGTCCGATCAATGCAAGCGGCGTTGCCATCTGCGCTACCGAATTGACCGTCTTATCTACAATTTCCGGAAAGTCAATCTCAAAGAATGCCGCCGCAACGCCAAGAAAAATCGAGATAATAATCGGATTTTTCAGGATATTTACACATGCTTCCTTAATCCTGCCTGTATCCCTTTGCTCTTCCTCCCCGGTCTGTGCCTCAAAGACCAGCACCAATACCGAATAGATATTGTAAAGCGGTACGGCGCCGATAATCATCATGGGCCCCATCGCGGAACTGCCATAAATATTATTGATAAACGCAAGCCCCATCACTGCTGCGCTGCTTCGAAACGCGGCCTGGACAAATGCACCTCTTAAACTTTTATCCTTTAGAAAAAGCTTTGCGCAGCCCCAGATTGTCCAAAAGCATATGCTTGATGAAATTGCGCAGAACAGGACAAATCTCAGGTCAAAATCCGTCCGGATATCCACGCCTGCCAGATCCCGGAACAGCATAAACGGCAGCGTCACTTTGAAGTTAAATTTGTTGGCAACTGTCACAAAGTTGTCATTTAGCATCCCGATCTGCTTTAATGCCCATCCGATTACCATTACAAGAAAAATCGGCATGGTCGTATTCAGACTGAAAATAAAATCCCTCATCGCACTGTTTCCAATCCTATGTAATGCCCGGCTGTCTTATTTCTTTACCTTCTCATACCGGTAGAAATAGAACTCCAGATCAAAATACGTCTGTTCTTCGCTGTCTCCGGTAATTACCCATTCCGGCTTTTCGTCGAGATTCGGGAAATAAGCATCCGCATCATACGCGAAGTTGATCTTCGTAATGTGGGCAACGTCGCACTCATCCACCATCTGCCTGTAAATTTTTTCTCCGCCGATTATATAAATGTCCTCGCTCGGATATTTCTTTAATTCTTCGTGCAGCTCATCCATGGAATGCACGACGATTGCATCCTTTACTTTATAATCCGGATTGTGCGAAAGCACGATATTTGTTCTGTTCTTGAGAGGCATTCCATTCGGAAAGCTCTCCAACGTCTTTCTTCCCATCACGACCACTTTTCCAGTAGTGGTCTCGCGGAAAAATTTCTGGTCAAGCGGAATTCGAACCAATAATTGGTTGTTTTTTCCGATGGCCCAATTTTTGTCAACTGCTGCAATCAGATTCATATAAAATTCATCTCCCTGCATTCTTAGTATGTTTTAGCTAATTACGAAACTCAGGCTTTGCAACCATTCGTTGTACAACTTTTAAATCGCGATTGGAATATTTTTTATCTGCTCTCCGGCAACATAATCCGTAATCTTGATGTCATCCGTCGTAAACCGGTAAAAATCCTTGATTTCCGGATTCAGCCAGAATTTCGGAGCCGCAAACTGTTCTCTCTGAATCAGTTCCTCCACGATTGGAACATGGCGGTCATAAATGTGCGCATCCGCTATCACATGCACAAGCTCTCCCACATTCATATCGCACACCTGCGCAAACATGTGCATCAGAACCGCATACTGACACACATTCCAGTTATTTGCCGCGAGCACATCCTGCGAGCGCTGATTTAGGATGCCGTTTAAGGTCAGCCGATCCTCGCCCTTTTTCTGCGTCACATTGAAGGTCATGCTGTACGCGCATGGGTACAGATTCATCTCGTGCAAATCCTGATGCACATAGATGTTCGTCAAAATTCTTCTTGAAAAAGGCGTGTGCTTTAAGTCATAAATCACGCGGTCCACCTGATCCATCATACCTTCCTTATATTGATGCTTCACTCCGAGCTGATAACCGTACGCTTTTCCGATGGAACCATCTTCATCCGCCCACTCATCCCATATGGAAGACTTCAGATCTTTGATGTTATTGGATTTTTTCTGCCAGATCCACAGCATCTCATCGGCTGCCATCTTGATGTAGGTCTTGCGAAGCGTAATCGCGGGGAACTCCTTCGATAAATCGTAACGGTTGACCACGCCGAACTTCTTAATCGTATAGGCGCTTGTTCCGTCTTCCCAGTGCGGGCGCACCAGTTCTCCCTCTGTACTCGTACCGTTTTCAAGGATATCCTTGCACATACTTACAAAAACCTGATCTGCGTAGCTCATCGTTCCCTCCTTGAGTGTTTCTTTGTTTTTCTGCTTTCCCATGAAAAAGCATTATTCCTTATTGTATCGAATTCATTGAAAAAAAACAAGACGCTTGCTAAAATAGAGAAAATACGAAATAACTATTCAGACCCACTTGGAAATAGTTACGATACAAAGAAAAGGAACTACGTCATGGAAATCTACCTTGCTCCGATGGAAGGACATACCGGTTACATTGTAAGAAATGCTTTTTTTCATCATTTCAATGGAATCGATAAATATTTCACACCGTTTATCCCATACTCCGAGGAACTTAATAAAAAAACAATCCGGGATATTCTACCATCAAACAATGAAGGACTCACACTGATTCCCCAATTGATGTCCAACAGGGCGGATGAAGTCCTGTACATGGCGGACAAGCTTTTCGATTATGGCTACTCTGCGGTCAATATCAACCTTGGCTGCCCATCCGGCACCGTTACCTCCAAAAAACGCGGTTCCGGGCTTTTGGCTTACCCCGACATGCTGGACTGCTTCTTATATGAAATATATGAAAAAGCCGATTTTCCGGTATCCATAAAAACAAGAACCGGTTATGATGCGCCGGAACAATGGCCGGAAATTCTGTCTGTTTACAAAAAATATCCAATCAGCGAACTGATTATCCACCCGCGCATCCGCAGTGACTTCTACAAGGGGACTCCCCGGATGGAAGCATTTGATCTGGCTGTAAAGGAGTTTTCCTCCGGCAGCATTCCGCTCTGCTATAACGGAGATATTTGGAGCATATCCGACTATGCGTCCCTGATTGCCCGCTATCCCGGACTCACAAGGGTCATGATTGGGAGAGGTCTTCTTGCCAACCCTATGTTGTCAGAACAAATAAAAAGTTTTCCGACAAATGAAGGATCACCTTCATCCTCAAAGCCTTTTGAAATTTGTTCGTCATCCGCCAAAGAACGGTTTCTTGCCTTTCATAACGAGATTTTTGAGGGATATACATCCATCTTTTCCGGCAAAAAGGATGTTATCATGCATATGAAAGAAATCTGGTACTACCTTGGCCAAAGCTTTGCCGACTCTGAAAAGTATGTAAAAAAGATTCTGAAATCCCAAAACAGTACCGAGTATGGGCTCGCAGTCCGCAGGCTGTTTGAGGAAACAGAGCTGAATATATAGGGGTTCGCAGTTCTTATATACAGAAAAAAGCCTCTTTTCGAGGCTGGCGCTTCTTCGAAGTGTGAAAAAACGGAACGGTAAAGATATATTTCGAAACGATATCGCTGGTAGAAACATAAGGATTCTCCCAATATCTTGAGTCAAAAGAAAATTTTCGGTTATCGCCAAGTACAAATACGCATCCTTTTCGTTCCGTTTGTCAAGGACGTAGTGCTGACTTTTTCAAAAAGATTTGCAGGAGAATGAGCGCATTATGCGCTCGGCGGGTGTCATGCTGCGCGGGCGCACAAGGGGGTGGGGAGTGTAGCTCCCCATCGCGCTCGGAGAGCGCAACAGCCCCCGGCAGGGCGCACGACACCGGCAACGGTGTACAAGTGCGCCGTTGGATTCTCAAAATGCCTCCGTTTCCGGGCTTTCGGGCTTGCTTTCCGGCGGCTTCGGCACTCCCGGCAGGCGGGAAAGGGACAGCAGAAACGCTTTGACTTCCTTGCCGGATAAACCGGCAAGGGCGGGAAAAATGCTTTCCAGAATCGCCCCATGCTCGATCAGGCGGCGGTAATTTTCCATCTCTCAGACAGACAGCAGCATACCCTGCTTAGACAGTTCCATTGTGATATTGCCGCTTTCATTCAAGCGCTCAAAGATATGGATGGTATTTTCATCCGCAACCTTGTAATCGTGAAAACCGAGCGCATCCAACACAGGTAAGGCCATATTGAGGTGTTCCATCTTAATTTCAATATGCTCACTACAGGCGGCATCCAGTTCATCACCGCTTAATTCTTTTATGAGCCGCCCCTCATTTATAATTGCATAATTTGTGGCGATTTTTGAAAGTTCTTCCAGAATATGACTGGTCCGATAAGGAATTTGTAAACCGCATGAAAACCGCTGGTTACAAGATTCCTGAACTGGTTTAAAAGATGGCTTTCTGAATAAGACAGCCTAAATGTTTCCCGGAGTTGAAAAACTCCGGGAATTTTTTGCGTTCATGAATAGAAATTCCTGCCTGCGGCGGATTCTATCCCATGAAATTCGAAGGTAAATTTGCGCGAAATTTACGCGATCTCTAAAGAAAAGCTAATGTACATTACACAAATATGATATAGTGAATGTATGGAAAAACCAGAGAGCCAGGCGGCTTACCCTCCTTTACCGGAGGGGCTAACCCTCCAGACGAAAGAAAGGAGGGCGTTGCCAATGTATGTTACATATGCTGATTTCATTCAGACAGGAATATTCATTTGCGCCCTTGTAGGATTGTGCTGCACAGTTTTCAAGGGAAAACGAAAATAGCCGCCATTACTTGCAATAATGACGGCTGTTGTTAAAACGGATTCTTAATTATTGAGGGTAAGCCGCTTCTCTGGCTTTTCCTCTGTCTAAATGTATTATAGAATACTATTTGGTAATATGCAAGAGAAAAAAGTTTTTTGCTTCTCCTTTTCATTTTTCCGGTATCTCAATAATATACTTCTGGTATGCATTGATGACATGCGTATGATCGGGAGTTTGACAGTTTCATATTTCAAATAAACCTTACAGGCCTTATAAAGCC
>CAZTKM010000062.1:0-11173 GCA_964614035.1 uncultured Lachnobacterium sp. | reverse complement strand
GACTGCTCGACAGCGTTCCATAGGGTGGCTCGGTCTGCATACTCTTTCGGAGCATCATAAGTATGATTTGATTGATTACTATCATATTGATCCATGTTTTGGAACAAACGAGGACTTCAAGGAACTTGTGGAGATCTTTCATAAAGAAGGGATACGTGTTATTATCGATGGAGTATTTAATCACTGCGGATGGAGATTTTTTGCATTTGAAGATGTGGTTTGGCATGGAGAGAAATCGAAATACAAGGATTGGTTTTATGGACTAAGTTTTCCTGTTATCCGCCCGGATGATTCGGAGGCATATCCCAATTATGAGTGTTTTGGCTACGAACGTTTAATGCCGAAGCTAAATCTTGCGAATCCGGAAACATCACAATATTTTTGCGAAGTTGGGAAACATTGGATTCGGGAATATCAGATTGACGGCTGGAGGCTTGATGTTGCAAGTGAGGTAAATGACTCCTTCTGGCGCAGCTTCCGAAGAGCGGTAAAGGAGGAGAATCCGGATGCTATTCTAATCGGTGAAATCTGGGAGAGCGCAAATCATTGGCTGGATGGAACCATGTTTGATTCTACAATGAATTATGATTTTCGCAAGCATTGTAAGCGATTTTTTGCGGAAGAGACCGAGGATGCAAAACAATTTGACAGCCGCATTACGGATATGAGGATGCGCTACCGCAAACAAACGCTTTTTTCGCAGTTGAATGTGCTGGATACGCATGATGTCAGCAGATTTCTATCCGTATGCGGGAACAAATTATCCAATTATAAGCTGGCCGTAGTGTTTCAGATGACTTTCCCTGGAATGCCATCTGTTTTTTATGGCGACGAACTGGGAATTTCCGGTACGCTGGAGAACGATTACCGCAAGAAAATGCCATGGAAGGGAGAAGGAAAGCTTTTTTCTTTCTTTCAGGAACTGATTCTTCTCAGGAAGAAGGAGGCGGCGCTTCGGCGGGGAGATTTTCGCACTGTCTTTGCGGAAAAAGGCAGCTATTTATATATTTTTGAACGTTGCTATCAAGGAGAGACAATTCGTGTCCTTCTTCAGATGGGAGAGAATGCTGTTGACGTATCAGCGTGGACGATGGGTTTTCATGTAATCTGCGGAGAAAGCTGCCCACAGGGAATTTTAGGGAAAAAGAGTTTTACAATTGTAAAAAAATGAAAGCGAACGGAGGAAATTATGACAGCAACCATAAAAGATGTTGCAAAGCGTGCACATACCTCTACTGCGACGGTGTCAAAGGTAATGAACGGCTCTTATTCGATTTCACAGGCAACGATTGATCGTGTCAAAGCGGCAATGCAGGAACTGGATTATCATCCGAACCAAAGAGCGCGGAATTTTTCAAAACAGTCCAATAAGACGGTAATGTGGCTAACTTCATTGGGAAAAGATATAAGTTTTTCCAATCCGCATATGTTTGAGATTATGTGTGGATTGGAAAATACCCTTGCAAAGAAGGAATATCTTCTGATTGTAAAAAGTATTTCCGCACAGGAAGCGGTAAAGTATATCGAGGATGTTTATCGTGCTAAGCTGGCGGACGGTTTTGTCATTCATGCATCCGTAATTTCTCCGGAACTGGATGAACTGATTTATCAACAGGAAATTCCGCATATTATTGTGGGAATGCCTGGCTTTAATAATCATTTTAGCTGGATTGATATTGATAATCGGCTGGCGGGCGAATTGGCAGCAAAATTTCTCTTGGAGCAGGGGTACCAGTCACTGGCGTTCATCGGAGGTACGGAGGAGGACAAAATTTCAATGCATCGTTTAAACGGGATGCTTTCTGTTCTGAATGAGCATGACTTGATTATACCGAAAAGTCATGTACAGAGGGGAGAGTCGTTGTGTGATAGCGGGTACTATATGACAGAGCAGCTTCTGAAGCATTATGCGAAGCCGGATGCTATTATCTGTGCAAACAATTATATTGCATACGGATGTATGAATGCGCTCTGCGACAGAAAAATAGCAGTACCGGACGAGATGGGTGTCATTACCTTTGATGAATTTCCATTTTCGCAGATATTAAAACCGATGCTGACAGTAGTAAGTATTGATGTTTTTGATCTTGGGATTCAGGCAGGAAAATATATTCTGCAAAAGATTAAGAAACCGAATATACACATCGAATCATATATTACCTATCCGATTTTGATTGTGCGGGAATCTACAAGAGAACAGACATAGAACGTATAAGAAAAGAACGGAGAGCAGGGGATTCGAACCCCCGGTACCCTTATCGGGGTACACGGCTTTTCGAGAGCCGCACCTTAAGCCACTCGGACAACTCTCCGTATGTGCTTTCATGCACCTGCTTAATATAACACAAAATCAGAGAAAAGTAAAAATTTTTTTTAAATATGCATAGGGCAGCACTTATTTTCCTTTGAAAGGGGATAAGTACTGCCTTTTTATAGTGGACAGGCATCCAAAGGAAATGCCGGCGGCAGGTCTTTTCGACCGCAAATCCAGCCGCAAGTTTTGAAAATCAAGTTGTCCTTGCAATTGATTTATTATATAATAAAACATAATTGCAGGGGCATAATGCCCGGCGTGGTTACAAGCAAACTTACATGATTATTATCGGATTGGGGATAATAGTCCGTAATGAGAGAAAGGAAGATGGGCTATGAAGAGAATTGGTATGTTAACAAGTGGCGGCGACTGTCAGGCACTGAATGCAGCTATGCGTGGCGTTGTAAAAGGACTTACGACGAATCTGGACGAGCTGGAGGTTTACGGCTTTGAGAACGGATACAAAGGGCTGATTTATGGAAACTATCGTCTTTTGACCTCCAAGGATTTTTCCGGAATTCTGACCAAGGGCGGCACAATCTTAGGTTCCTCACGTCAGCCGTTCAAAATGATGCGTGTACCGGATGAGAACGGACTGGATAAAGTTGAGGCAATGAAGCAGAATTACTATAAGCTGAATCTGGACTGCCTTGTGATTTTAGGCGGAAACGGTACGCAGAAGACCGCAAATCTTCTTCGGGAAGAGGGATTAAACATCATCCATCTCCCAAAGACCATTGATAATGATATATACGGAACGGATGTAACCTTTGGTTTCCAGAGTGCAATAAATATTGCTACCGATGCAATTGACTGTATTCATACAACGGCAGCCTCGCATAACCGCGTGTTTATCGTGGAGGTTATGGGCCATAAAGTCGGCTGGCTGACGCTATATGCAGGAATCGCAGGCGGCGCGGATATCATTCTTCTACCGGAAATTCCATATGATATTGACAAAGTAACGGAAGCGATTCAAAAGCGTACCAGGGACGGCAAAGGATTTACGATTCTTGCGGTAGCGGAAGGCGCAATTTCAAAAGAAGACGCTGCGCTTTCCAAGAAAGAGTACAAGGAAAAGGTCGCAGAGAAAAAATACCCGTCCGTTTCCTATGAGATTGCAGACCGCATAGGAGAAAAGCTTGGCGCTGAGGTGCGGGTAACGGTTCCGGGACATACGCAGCGCGGCGGAAGCCCATGCCCTTATGATCGTGTGCTATGTACCAGACTTGGATCAGCTGCGGCAAAGGCAATTATGGAAGACGATTACGGCTACATGATTGCAATGGTTAACAATAAGACCAAGAGAGTTCCGCTTGGCGAGGTAGCCGGAAAGCTGAAAATGGTGGATCCGGACAGCCAGATGATCAAAGAAGCAAAGAGAACGGGAATCTGTTTCGGAGACTAAGAGATATATTTTTGAAAGCAGGGAATAAGCATGTCATATACGGCGCTATACCGAAAGTTCCGTCCGCAGGAATTTGAAGATGTAAAAGGGCAGGAGCATATCGTTACAACTTTGAAAAATCAGATAAAGGCAGACCGTATCGGACATGCTTATTTATTCTGTGGTACGAGAGGAACCGGAAAAACCACAGTTGCAAAAATTTTTGCAAAAGCAGTCAACTGTGAGCACCCCATAGACGGAAGTCCCTGCGGGCAGTGCCCAAGCTGTCAGGCGATTGCAGCAGGCGCGTCTATGAATGTAATTGAAATTGACGCCGCATCCAACAACGGCGTGGATAATATCCGGCAAATCCGGGAGGAGGTCGCATACCGCCCGACAGAAGGAAAGTATAAGGTCTACATTATTGATGAGGTACATATGTTATCCGCGGGGGCATTTAATGCGCTTCTTAAAACCCTGGAAGAACCGCCCGCATATGTTATTTTTATTCTGGCGACAACGGAAGTGCATAAGATTCCGATTACGATTTTATCCAGATGCCAGCGCTATGATTTTCACAGAATTTCCATTGATACAATCGCGGACCGCCTGTCGGAGCTGATGGCGGAGGAAAAGGTGGATGTGGAAGAGCGGGCAATCCGTTACATTGCGAAAGCCGGAGACGGCTCGATGCGCGATGCTTTAAGTCTTCTGGATCAGTGCATTGCGTTCCATCTGGGAGAGACTTTGACCTACGAGAACGTGCTGAAGGTGCTTGGAGCGGTGGATACGGAGATTTTTTCCAAGCTGCTCCGCCAGATTATTGAGGAAAACATTACAGGCGCAATAAGCACGCTGGATGATCTGGTAAACGAAGGCCGCGAGCTGGGGCAGATGGTCAATGATTTTACCTGGTATATGAGAAATCTGCTTCTTTTGCAAAGCTCAGACGATATGGAGGATGTTCTGGATATGTCGGCGGACAATCTGGCGGCGTTGAAGGAAGAGGCAAAAATGATAGAGCCGGAGGTTCTGATTCGGTATATCCGTATTTTTTCAGAACTTGGCAATCAGATTCGTTTTGCATCACAAAAGAGAATTCTGATTGAGATTGCACTGATTAAACTTTGCAGACCGCAGATGGAAACCGACTATTCTTCCGTTATAGACCGGCTGGATGTTCTTGAACGTAAAATGGAAAAAGGCGTTTTGGTTCAGACAGCAGCGCAGCAAGGCGCAGCAGGCCGGACAGGAGCAGAACCGATTCAAAAAGCGCCGATTCCGAAAGCCGTTCCGGAGGATATTCAGAATGTGGTGCGGGGATGGAAATCAATCATTTCCGAAATCGGCGGAGTTACGAAAATGTATTTGAACAAGGCCGTTCCGTCGCTTGGCAGCAGCGGAGAACTGCTCCTTGTATTTGACGATGAAAACGCGTATGAATTTTTGTATGAAAATAAAGCGGATTGTGTTACAACATTAAAGGGGATTCTGGCGGACCGGGCAGGAAAGGAAATCGAAATTTCACTGCAAAAAAATGAATCCGGTCAGCGGGCCTCCGATGCCTTTCCGGATCTTAGGGACTACATTTCCTTTGACATAGAAGAAGAAAATTTTGATGAGTAGATACATTTTTTAGAATGCAGGAGGATGCCAAAATGGCAAAAAGAGGCGGATTCCCGGGCGGTATGCCGGGAAATATGAACAATATTATGAAGCAGGCGCAGAGAATGCAGAAGCAGATGGAAGAAGCGCAGAAGGAACTTGAAGAGCAGGAAGTTACTGCCACAGCAGGCGGTGGCGCAGTAGAGGTTACGGTTTCGGGAAAGAAAGAGGTATTAAAGGTAAAGCTTTTGGAGGAAGTGGTAGACCCGGAAGACATCGAGATGTTAGAGGATCTTATCGTTGCTGCAACGAACGAGGCGCTCCGTAAGGTTGAGGAGGCGTCGCAGGCTTCCATGTCGAAGATTACCGGAGGCCTCGGCGGAGGATTGTTCTGATTCATGGAATACTACAGTAATGAGATATCGAAGCTTATCGAAGAATTTTCTTCGCTGCCCGGAATCGGGGCGAAATCCGCACAGCGTCTGGCGTTTCATGTGCTGAATATGCCGGAAGAACAGGTGGAAGCCCTGTCCACTGCAATTATTAACGCAAAACGCAATGTAAAATACTGCAAGTGCTGTTATACACTGACAGATCAGGACATATGCCCGATTTGTAAGGATGAGAGCCGCGACCACAAGACGATTATGGTTGTGGAGAACACGAGGGATTTGGTGGCATATGAGAAAACTCAGAAATTCGAAGGAGTATACCACGTGCTGCATGGCGCAATCTCCCCGATGCTCGGAATCGGGCCGAATGATATAAAGCTGAAGGAATTGATGCACCGGCTGGAGGCGGACGTCGACGAGGTTATCATCGCGACAAATTCCAGTCTTGAGGGCGAGACTACGGCAATGTATATCAGCAAGCTCATCAAGCCGACCGGAATAAAGGTTACGAGAATCGCGAGTGGGGTTCCGGTAGGCGGCGATTTGGAATATATCGATGAGGTAACGCTGTTACGCGCGCTCGAAGGAAGAACAGAATTATAAGAAGAATTTATATTAAGGAGGAGTTATGAATAATCTAGATTTGGAAAAGACAGCCAATGAGATTCGAAAAGGAATTGTCACTGCTGTCCACAGCGCAAAATGCGGGCATCCGGGCGGATCATTGTCAGCGGCGGATATTTTTACATATCTGTATTTTGAGGAGATGAATATCGACCCGAAGAATCCTAAAATGGAGGATCGTGACCGATTCGTACTTTCAAAGGGTCATGTTGCACCGGGACTTTATTCTACGCTTGCAGAAAGAGGATTTTTCCCAAAAGAAGATTTAAAGACGCTTCGTCATACCGGATCGTATCTGCAGGGGCATCCGGATATGAAGCACATTCCCGGTGTCGATATGTCAAGCGGATCGCTTGGACAGGGAGTATCCGTTGCGGTCGGAATGGCTGCCGCAGGAAAATTTGACAAAAAGGACTACCGCGTATATGCGCTTACCGGCGACGGCGAGATTGAAGAAGGACAAATCTGGGAAGCTGCTATGTGGGCAGGACACCGTAAATTGGACAACCTTGTAGTAATCGTGGATAACAATAACCTTCAGATTGACGGGCCGATTACAGAGGTCTGCTCGCCGTATCCGATTGATAAGAAGTTTGAGGCGTTTAATTTCCATGTAATCAATATTAACGGAAATGATTTTGACGAGCTTCGCGCCGCATTTAAGGAGGCAAGACAGACTAAGGGAATGCCGACCGCAATTATCGCAAAGACCTTAAAGGGCAGAGGCGTGTCCTACATGGAAAACAGTGTAGAATGGCATGGGAAAGCTCCGAATGATGAGCAGTATGAGCAGGCGATGGACGAATTAACGAAAGCAGGTGAAGCATTATGTCAGAAGTAAAGAAGGTTGCAACCAGAGACAGTTACGGCGCCGCATTGGTGGAACTGGGACAGGAACACGAGAATCTGATTGTATTGGATGCCGATCTTGCGGCCGCCACAAAAACCGGCGTATTCAGGAAGGCATTTCCGGAACGTCATTGGGACTGCGGAATAGCGGAGGCCAATATGACCGGAATAGCGGCAGGTCTCTCTACCTGTGGGAAGGTTCCGTTTGTCAGTACTTTTGCAATGTTTGCGGCAGGCCGCGCCTATGAGCAGGTGCGCAATGCGGTCGGATATCCGCATCTGAATGTAAAAATCGGCGCGACACATGCGGGAATCTCTGTCGGAGAGGACGGCGCGTCCCATCAATGTATAGAAGACATCGCGCTCATGCGGGAAATTCCCGGAATGGTTGTTATCAATCCGGCGGACGACGTCGAGGCGAGAGCTGCGGTAAAGGCAGCATATGAATATGTCGGGCCTGTATATCTTAGATTCGGGCGGTTGGCAGTGCCTGTCATTAACGACGTTTTGGATTATAAATTTGAAATCGGAAAAGGCGTTGTATTGAAGGAAGGAAAGGATGTATCCGTTTTTGCGACCGGATTGGAAGTAAAAGAGACGCTGGAAGCAGAAAAAATGCTTGCGGCGGACGGAATAGATGCGGAGATTATCAACATCCATACAATTAAGCCGATTGACAGAGAGCTTATCGTTGCTTCCGCAAAGAAAACCAAAAAGGTTGTGACGGTAGAGGAGCACTCGATTATCGGCGGACTGGGAAGCGCAGTATGCGAGGTCCTTTGTGAGGAGTTACCGACAAAGGTGCTCCGCATCGGCGTAGAAGATTGCTTTGGAGAGTCCGGCCCTGCGCTTGAACTTCTACACAAATATGAGCTTGACGCGGAGGGAATTTACAAAAAGGTAAAGAATTTTGTAAAATAGTGATGCTTTTAAAACTGCCCATAACAATAGGGCAGTTTTTTGTAACTATTCAGAACCTCATATATTCGCAAAAACAGCCTCTTTTCGAGGCTGGCGCTTCTTCGGATGCTTGGCAGCCTTAGAATAGTTACTTTTTCTTTATGTTATTTTCATATTTTTGCAAAATCTATCATTCTCATTTTGCTATCGTCTTCTATAAAAGGAGTGGTGAAAATGATAGATATTATATTGGATGAAGACAAAAAACTAAAGGACATACAACAGATCGGACGGCCGGAAAGCAATAACAAGATTTACATAGAATCAGGCGTGTATGAGCAGATGCATGCAAACGAATATTTGGAGAAGGCCGTTTTTGTTTTGATGGGACATACAAAACGGCAGGAGGATAACTACGCTACATTTATCGACGGAATAATTGCAGCGAGAGATATCTGCTTCGACGGAAATATTCCAATCTGGAACAATCATGTGTGGAATGACGTGTTCGGAGAGATTAAGCAGGAATTTGAAAATGAAGTCATTGTAGGGTGGGCGATGGACATTAAGGGCTTTACCCCAAGGCTGACTGCGGAACTGGAGACCATTCACAGAGAACAGTTCGGCGGCGTACATCAAATGCTCCTCCTGATGGATTCACTCGAACAGGAGGAATATTTTTATCAGATGCGGAATAACCACCTGGTACAGAGAGGCGGATTCTATATTTATTATAGCGACAGACCAAGGATTTTAAATATATCTGAGTTCCCTAAGCAGGACAAAGACGCACAATCAGAGGTATCCATAGAAATCGGCGGTGAAAGACCGAGATACCGGGAACTTCTGGCAGACAGAAACGAGGAGCCGAAAGGAAGAATCAGCGGGGTAGCAGTTGCGGTAGCCGTTTTGCTTCTTGTCGGAATTGTCGGAACAGGAATATACCAGAACCGAATATCGATTCCGGGAATTGAACGTATGATTGAAACCTTCTTCGAGACCGGCGCACCGGAATCGGCAGTACCCGAAATCATATTGCCCGAGTAAAATGGAACGTGTTATAATGAGAAAGCAATGATTACGGAAGATGGAAGGAAACGTTAGTGGCAAGAACAAATCATGAGGGCTTTAAGACCGTAGAGGCGGATCTGGATGAACTGGATGAGAAAATACGCGACCACCGAAGAGGCATATTCTGGCGGGTAATATGGATTGTCGGAATTTTTGCGGTAATGCTGGTTGCATTTGGCCTGTGGGAAGCGCTTCGGGTATATGAGAGCTATGAGATAACAAACAGCGCAGAGAGAACGGACAGTGAGGCATCCAGATTCGAAGAATTTTGCGGCAATATTGTAAAGTACAGCAACGACGGAATCGCATACATGGATGGGGAAAATGAATTAATCTGGAACCAGTCCTTTGAAATGAACACGCCCCGCATGAGTAAATGCGAAAACTATATGGCGGTGTACGATCTGGGCGGAACGGATATTTTTATTATCAGAGACAGCGGAGTGCAAAAAGAAATCGAGACAACAATGCCAATCCGGAAAGTGTGCGTTGCAAGACAAGGGACGATAGCGGTGCTTTTAAAGGAAGGGACGGTCTCGTATGTGAAGCTCTACGACCGGAAGGGAAAAGAACTCGCAAGCGGAACCTTTTACGGAAATCAGGGAGGGTTTCCGATTGATATAGCGTTTTCTTATGATGCGCAGAAGCTGGCTGTGGATATGGTAGATGTTGCGGATGGAAATATGAAATCAACAATCGCCTTCTACAACTTTGGCTCTGTCGGCCAGAATGAAATCAACAATAATGTCGGGACATATTCGTATTCCGATGTATTTATTCCTCTGATTGAATATGTATCGGATGAAAGAATGCTTGCGTTTGGCGATAAGGAAATCATTATTTTCGGCGGCGCGCAAAAACCGGAGATAGCAAAGGAAATATTTATTGAAGGCGAGATGGAAAGCGTTTTTTATGACGAGAAATATATTGGGATAACGCAAAGCAACCATGATGAGGAGAATTCCAGACATATCGTCGTGTACGATATGAGAGGAAACCGCATTATGGAAACGGATACCGACATGGCTTATGAGAACATTGAATTTCTGTCAAACCACGAAGTGTGTCTGACAAACAGATATGAATGTGAAATTTATACGATTCATAGTGTAAAAAAATTCTCATATACTTTTGATGAAGAAATCTATAAGATCCTTTATAAGGGAATAGGATCAAACTATATTTTTATTATGGATGGGACTACAGAAGAGGTTAGACTGATATGAATTGGGTATTGTTAGTGGTAGTATTGCTGGTGGCCGGAAGCATTGTCTGGGGATATTCCAAAGGCTTTTTGCGGGTTGCATATAGCCTGGTGGAATGGATTCTTATTTTTGTGGTTATATCCAGAGGGACGCCATATGTAATGAATTTTTTAAATGAAAATACAAGCATACCGGAACAGCTTACGACTCATTGCGAAAAACAATTGCAGGAATCTGTCGCGGAGTGGATGGAATCGGATGCAGGCGGGAACGTTACGCTCGAGGGAAGCGACCTGTCATCCGTCGGAATAAAGCTGCCGGTAGTTTTGATCGACGCGCTGATGGAAAAAACAGGAGCATATACGCGGCTGTCAGAGGGAGTGGCGCAGCTGGCAGTAGAAGGTCTGGCATATCTTCTTGCAATTGTCCTGACATTTTTGCTTTTTTACCTGATTGGAAAAGTCCTAAAAATTGTTGATAAAATCCCAATCATTCATGGAGTGAATCGATTGCTTGGAGCGGGCGCAGGTTTTGTTAAGGGGATGATTCTGGTTTGGCTGTTGTTTGGATTAGTGGCATTCTGCGTCGGGACAGCGTGGGGAAAATTCATGCTGTCTTACATATATGAAGCGGAGATTCTTACCTGGCTCTATGAAAACAATATGCTTTTGTCCATATTGTTTTCCCTGTTGTAGAACATAAAAGCGGAAGACTGAAAAAAGTTCAGGTTTTTTTAATTTTTTTGTTGACAACAAAATATTCGCGTGCTATTATCTCAAGTTTGGAAGCAAAATCGCCGCAATCCTGATAAATAAAGGACTGCGGC
>CAZTKM010000061.1:9748-11292 GCA_964614035.1 uncultured Lachnobacterium sp. | reverse complement strand
AGCATCTGCCTTACAAGCAGAGGGTCATAGGTTCGAGCCCTATAGGTCCCATTAAGAGGAGAAATTCTCTTGCCATTGGATTCGATTCGTATTATAATACTTATCGTTAAAAAGCCGCAGTGGCGGAACTGGCAGACGCGCAGGACTTAAAATCCTGTTGTAGCGATACAGTACCGGTTCGATTCCGGTCTGCGGCATTCACTCCTTGGAGTGTAATTGAATACGTGTGCGTAGCTCAGCTGGATAGAGCACTTGGCTACGGACCAAGGTGTCGGGGGTTCGAATCCTCTCGCGCACGTTAAGCAAGCAAAAAGCAGGACACAGGTGTCCTGCTTTTTTTCTGTCAGACATTCGAAGAAGCCGCCATTGAGTAGTATATACCGCAGGGGCAGGTTCCTTCGGTTTGTCGATTTTGTGGGCAGCGGGAAATTAGATGACTTTAAAAGTTAAGTGATGATTTACTCAAAATATCAAGAAACGGATATGACTAAATGATATAACAGAGTTACGATATCGAACAAGAGGAGAACGGCAATGGAGAATCTGATACTGATCACAAGTGCTTTAGAGTTTATCGAGGATAACCTTACAGAAGACATAAAGACGGATGATATAGCGAAAGGATTGTATTGCTCAAAATCTTCTATTGAAAAGCTTTTCAGATTTGTAACGAACATAAGTATCAGGGATTATATTATTCGAAGGCGGATGAGCAAGGCGGCAAGAGACCTTGTTACATATTCCGATGCTTCGCTTTTGGACATTGCATTCAAATACGGATATAGCAGTAATGAAGCATTTACGAGAGCATTTCGGAATGTGTGGTATGTTACCCCGTCAGAATATCGGAAGAACCCTGTACGTTTTGAACTGTTTCCGGCCCTTAAACTGGAGCCGGAGCTGATGGAGGACGAAAATATGAAAAGTAAAAAGAAAATTGATATCAGTGAGCTGTACGATTATATCAAGGAAAGACGCGATTGCTATTTTATCGGTGTTGATATTAAAAGTCTGGTTCCCATAAATGAAATAGCGCGTGAAGCCGGCGATATTGCTATTTTGACGGCATTGAACAGGCTTGAAACGGCGTCAGGGGATGAGGATATCGTATTTCGAATCGGAGGGGATGAATTTGTCGCACTTACCAATTCCAAAGACAAGGAATATGCGGAAAAAATTGTAAATGAAATTCTTTCACACAACGGAGAAACGATCCGGTATAAAGAGACAGATATTCCTCTTGCGCTCTATGCGACAAGCTTTACAATAGAGACTAACACGATAAAATATGCGGAACTGTTTTCCAAAATGCAATGCCGGATTGATGACATGAAATGATGGCATAAACCGGAAGTTATCGAAAGAAACGGATAGAAGTATCATAAAAAAGAGAAGAAGATGCTGATTTGGCATCATCTTCTCTTTTTTCATCCCGAATAGAAAAGAAAGTATTTCAATTTAGAAAAAATCGTGTATGATTGAAACATACATACATAATGGAGTCGCAAAGACCTATATGTATTGCAGGGGCAAGAGGAATATAT
>CAZTKM010000061.1:0-9648 GCA_964614035.1 uncultured Lachnobacterium sp. | reverse complement strand
GAGGAATATATAAGGGAGGTCGGCAAAAGAGAATGTTTTCGAAACATGATATTTCACGAAACGCTTGTCAGCTTTTTGGAGGACAGGCAGCATGCGGCTATGATTGGTGGTGGCATTCCTTTACAGGGCACCATGCGAAGACAGGAGAGGAGAAAGCCTTTTTTGTAGAGTTTTTTCTTTGCAATCCTGCCGGCGGAGGGGACGCACCGGTATTCGGTCAGTTAAAAGAAAATAAAGAACAAGGAATCAGACCCTCGTATTTGATGGTAAAGGCCGGTTCATGGGGAGAGGATGGGGCACAGCTCCACCGCTTCTTTGGCTGGAATCAGATTGAAGTGGGGATGGGAGTGCCGTATCATATCACAGCCAAGGACTGCCATGCAGATGAGACGTCTATCTGCGGATCGGTCTCGGTCTCGAAGGAGACGGTTCAAGAACATCCGGAGTACATGTGCGATGAGGGAGAGATGTCGTGGAATCTTAAAATCAGCAAAAAGATTGCGTTTCAGGTAGGATACGGAGCAGGAGAACTGTTTCGGAGGATGCAGCTTTTTGAAATGTTCTGGCATGCAGAAGGAATGAAGACTTTTTATGAAGGGGAAGTAATCTGGAACGGGGAGAACTATATCGTTACTCCGGAAACCTGTTATGGCTATGCGGATAAAAACTGGGGGAAAAATTTTACGTCGCCATGGGTCTGGCTCTCTTCCAACAATCTGACGAGCAGACGAACCGGGAAAAAATTGGAAAACAGTGTGTTTGATATCGGTGGAGGCTGCCCGAAGGTCGGCCCAATCGCATTGAAGAGAAAGCTGCTCTCCGCTTATTATTATGAAGGAAAGTGTTTTGAGTTCAATTTTTCAAAATTCTGGACATTTGCCCGCACAAAGTTTGAATGTAGGGAAACAGAGACGACGATTATATGGCATGTAGAGCAGAGAACATGGCTGAATCGTATGGTAACAGATATTACCTGCGAGAAAAAGGATATGCTTTTGGTAAATTATGAAGCGCCTACCGGGGAAAAGCGGCATAATCGCCTATGGAATGGCGGAAATGGTAAGGGCACAGTCAGATTGTACCGAAAGGGAAAGCTGGTGGATGAAGTTCTATGCGAGAATGTAGGCTGCGAGTATGGAGAATTTGGCGAGGAGATATAAGATATGAAGGTAATTTTTTTGGATATCGACGGTGTGCTGAATTCGAATTTCTGGAACGATGCACATCAAAGAGAAATAAGCGACGGTTCGCTGATTGATGAGGAAAAAATTCATTTGCTCGGCCGGCTCATAAAAAGCACAAATGCAAAGGTCATATTGCATTCCGGCTGGAAATTCTGGTTTGATTCAAATATGAATCCATTGCGAAAAGAAGCGGAAAACCTGAAGAATATGCTAAAGAAGGAAGGCGTAGAGCTGGAAGGCATGACGCCGGATTATACCACAGAGGAAATCAGAAAAAGTAAAAAGTTCAGTCTGGTTAAAGCGGATGAAATACTTGCATGGATAGCCGAACATGACAGCATGGATGCATGGATTGTAATTGACGATCTTGATTTACATAATGAAGAGATAAAGAAGCATCAAATCAGAACGGATGCCAATGTTGGTTTAACCGTTGAAGATGTAAGAGAAGCAGAAAAAATGCTGGATACAGAGGGGAGTGTAAACAATGCCGGTATTTGATTTTAGTGGTGCGGAAGATAACAAAAATTCTGCAATATGTACTTATACGACGTTTCAATCGAATGAACCGAATCCGTCGGCGGAGAGACCGATCATGATTCTTGAAAACAGGAGGATTGCATGGAAACATCATTCTTATGGAATTTTTACGAATCCGGCAAAGAGGACTTCTTTTGAATTCGAGGGAGAAGGCGGCGTGGTTTGTGCGGATATTTTGCGGATTGACGCGCGGTTTACCAGTCTTCTAAAATGGCTTGGAGAAAATCATATTAAGGTGTGTCTTTCCGGGACAGAACGGGAGGATGGATATGCAGTCTATAAGATTCGGGAGAATGCTTCCGGCAAAGGTGCGAAGCTTTCCGCGGAGGATGGATTTCTGCAGTTTGTGATAGGGCGTCTGCTTGCGGGCAATGCGCCGACAGAGGAGGAAGCGGACGAGGATTCGGAGGAATCCAGCGACGATATGCGGCTTACCAGTATTCAGAGTATTACCGATTACATGAATTGCGCGGGGAAGACGCTGCCTGCCAACATCCGTACCTGGGCGAGACGGAATCTTGCCGTTGCAAAATCCCATGAGGTCAGCCCCGAGGAGAGACGTCATGCGCAGAGGGCGCTCTCCATTATGATGAATATTCAGTGGAAGAATAATTATTTTGAATCCATTGATCCGGTGGAAGCGAAGCGGATTTTGGATGAAGAGCTTTACGGAATGGAGCGCGTAAAACAGCGCATTATGGAGACTATCATTCAGATTAACCGGACGCATACGCTGCCGGCATACGGACTGCTTTTGATCGGTCCTGCCGGAATCGGTAAGTCGCAGCTTGCTTATGCGGTTGCAAAAATATTGAAGCTCCCATGGACAACGCTGGACATGAGCTCCATCAACGATCCGGAGCAGCTGACCGGAAGCTCGCGCGTCTATGCGAATGCGAAGCCGGGAATTATTCTGGAGGCTTTTTCGAATGCCGGGGAATCGAATCTGGTATTTATCATCAATGAGCTGGATAAGGCGGCTGCCGGAAGGGGCAACGGAAATCCGGCGGATGTGCTTCTGACGCTTTTGGATAATCTGGGATTTACCGATAATTACATGGAATGTATGGTTCCGACTGTAGGGGTATATCCGATTGCAACCGCAAACGATAAGAGCAGAATCAGCGCGCCGTTGATGTCCCGGTTTGCGGTTATCGAGATTCCGGATTATTCATTCGAGGAGAAGAAGGTAATTTTCTCGGAATTTGCGTTTAAGAAAGTGCGGAAGCGAATGGGACTCAAAGAGAACGAATGCGTTATCGAAGAGGATGCGTTACATGCAATCGTAGAGCGTTTTTCCGACACCTCCGGCATTCGCGATCTGGAACAGGCGGCGGAGCATCTTGCGGCTAATGCATTGTACCAGATTGAGGTCAACCATGTGACGGAGGTTCATTTTGACGCGAAGACGGTACGGGAACTGCTTGCGGAGTAAGAGCTGTCAGGCAGACCGGGCGGTTAGATAGGAGAGGCTATGCGTACATATAATATGGACAATCGCAATGCACAGGCAAAGTACTATTTTTTGTATCAGCAGATTAAAGAAGATATTCTGACCGGGAGCCTGAAAAAGAACGAGAAGCTGCCGTCGAAAAGGGCGCTTGCGGAACATCTGGGAATCAGCCTGATTACGGTGGAAAATGCATATCAGATGCTAAAAGACGAAGGCTATGTGCAGACCAGAGAGCGGAGCGGATACTATGTGTGTGAGATTCCGGTCATGAAAACGGTAAGCGGCACAGACGCCGGAATGCGGACGGGCAGCGGGGAGTTCAAACTGAAGCTGCTTCCGATAGTCAGGGAAAGATGCGGGGATGAAAATGCCAAGGAAGGCGCTCATAAGGAGCAGAATCCTGCAAGCTTTTTCCCAAGCTCCGTCTATTTCAAGACAGTCCGGAATGTCATCTCAGAGTATGGGGACGAGCTTCTTGCAAAGTCGCCGAACGAAGGTTGTGCAATTCTACGGAACAGTATCGCAGAGTATTTGCTGCGGTATCGCGGAATCTTTGCACAGCCGGAGCAGATTATCATCGGTTCCGGGGCAGAGCATTTGTATGGCAACGCAGTCCGGCTGCTTGGCAGCGACAGAATTTATGGGCTGGAGGATCCCGGTTATTTACAGATTGAGAAAGTGTATGAGGGCGCGGGAGTAACCTGTGAGAAGCTTGCGATGGGAAAAGACGGAATAAAGAGCGAACTTCTTCGCACGACAGGCGCAAGTGTGCTTCACGTGACGCCTTTTCACAGTTATCCGTCGGGAGTGACCGCTTCCGTAAAGAAGAGATGTGAGTATCTGGAGTGGACAGGAAAAGAGAATCCTGCTGTCAGTGCCGGAGACGAAACCTACAAAAGGAAACGTTACATTATTGAGGATGATTTCGACAGCGAATTTTTCATGCCCGGCAAGCCGATTGAGACGCTGTATTCCCTGGATAATTGCCAGTCTGTAATCTATATCAATACATTTTCGAAGAGCCTGTCGCCTTCCATTCGTATGGGATATATGATCGTTCCCGAGCATCTGCTGGAGCGCTATCAGGAAAGTCTGGGCGCTTTTTCCTGTACGGTTCCGGTATTGGAACAGTATGTGCTTGCGGAGTTCATAAACAAGGGATATTTTGAGCAGCATCTAAGCCGGGTAAGAAGAAATAATAAAAAGATGGGCAGCGTATAATAAGTAAAAGAGACACCGGATAGGTGTCTCTTTTGAGGGGAGTATAAATAATTAATAAGAGGTATAACATGAAGAGAAAAAAATCCTCTTCATGCTTAATGATATCATAGGCTTTTTCAAATTGCAATCACGAAATCATTAAATTTACATAAAATAATATGAAAAACATGATTTTGGAGCAGGAAATGACGTTTAAACTGGTTAATCCTGTAAATCTGGAGGATATGATATGGCAGACTAATCCTCTGATCATGGATATCCGGCCAAGGGAAGAGTATGAGATGGGACACTGGCCGGATGCTCTGAATTTTCCAAATGAAGAAATTGACCGCTGGAAGAATAAAATCCCGCGCAAGCGCATATTATTAATCTATTGCGGGCATGGTGGAAGCAGCATGGTCTTAGCGAGAGCCCTCGGGCAGGAAGGATATCGGACATATACCGTTGTGGGTGGTTATGAAGCAATGAAAAAAGTTCGGAAAAACTATTCCCAAAACGATTCGAATATGTAAAAATAGCATTAGACAATGATAAGGATATAATATGAAAACATATGAACTGGTTGCGCCATGCCATTTTGGGCTGGAGGCAGTGACAAAAAGGGAAATATATGATCTCGGCTACGAAGTGACGAGAGTGGAGGATGGAAGAATTACCTTTGAAGGGGACGCGGAGGCAATTTGTCGTGCGAATGTATTTCTTCGCACGACAGAGCGTGTCCTTCTTTTGGTAGGAAGATTTCACGCAGAGACATTCGATGAGTTTTTTGAAGGCGTCAAAGCTCTGCCATGGGAAGAATATATTCCAAGGGATGGGAAATTCTGGGTGACGAAGGCGTCCTCTGTCAAGAGCAGGCTGTTCAGCTCTTCAGACCTCCAATCGCTTGCGAAGAAGGCTATGGTAGAACGCTTGAAAAAGGTATATGAGGTAAGCTGGTTTGAGGAGGACGGAGCGCCATATCCTGTGCGTATCTTCCTATTAAAAGATGAGGTCATGGTTACGCTGGATACGTCGGGGGAGTCTTTACATAAAAGAGGATATCGTTTGATGACGAGCAAGGCGCCGATTGCCGAGACGCTTGCAGCTGCGCTGATTATGCTCACTCCATGGAGAAAGGACCGGATTCTGGTGGATCCGTTTTGCGGAAGCGGGACTTTTCCGATTGAGGCGGCAATGATTGCCGCAGATATAGCGCCGGGAATGAATCGGGAGTTTACGGCTGAAAAGTGGACCGGCCTGATCCCGAAGCGGCTCTGGTACGATACGATAAAAGAAGCGCAGGAGATGGCGAATACGGATATTTCGACAGATATCCAGGGGTATGATATCGATCCGGATGTGGTAAAGGCGGCAAGAGAGAATGCGGTTCGCGCGGGAGTGGATCATCTGATTCATTTCCAGCAGCGTGAGGTCGCAAACCTGCATCATCCGAAGAAATATGGTTTTATTATCACAAACCCTCCGTATGGGGAACGTCTGGAAGATAAAAAAAATCTGCCGCAGCTTTATGCACAGATTGGCGAGGCTTACAGAGGATTGGACAGCTGGTCGCTTTATATGATTACAGGCTATGAGGATGCGGAACGCTATATCGGAAGAAAGGCGGATAAGAACCGCAAGATTTATAATGGCATGCTCAAAACTTATTTCTATCAGTTTATGGGGCCAAAACCGCCGGAGAGAGGATCGTATTGAAAGGAATATGAAATATTCAAAACGCTTTATTGTTTTTACCATATTGCTGTCGCTTGCGTTTGCGATTCGATTTCAGATATCTGAAATGGGGCACGCACAAATCGGACAATTCCGCGGCGGCATTTTAGAGGCTTCTGTATGGAATCCGCTGATTGCGGATGACGTAAACAAGGGCCTTCTTCGTGTGGTAATTGACAACAAAGAGTACACAAACGAAAATCAGCCTTTTTACATGAATGAGAATCGAAATATTATGATTCCGGTGGATATTCTTCGGGATGCGTTAAATTGCAGCGCGCATGTCTACAACGGAACGGAACTGCTTGTGGAAAAGCATACGAATGTAGTACGGTTCTCTTTGGACGAGGATACTGCCGTTGTTGATAATAAGAAGGTATCCATTGAATCTGCGTTTACAGAAAATGACGGAACCCTGTTTGTGAGTTTGAATGATCTGACAGAGCTGTTGGGATACTCCCTGAATTTTGATATCGTAAACAGAACGGTAACGACGGCCGATACATCGGACAGCGCGACAATTATCCCGCCCCGCTATGATCTGAGAGAGAGGGGGAGAGTGTCAAAGATCCGTAATCAGGGCTCGTACGGGACATGCTGGGCGTTTGCGGCAACCAGCGCGTTAGAGTCCATGCTGCTTCCGGAAAATCCGGAATTTTTCGCGGTTGATCATATGACGCTGTGCAATTCATTTCATGTGGATCAGTTTGACGGCGGAGAGTATACCATGGGAATGGCATATCTTGCGGCATGGCAGGGACCTGTTTACGAGGCGGACGATCCGGACGGAGACGGAAAGAGCAACAGTCTGCTGACCGCGGTAAAGCATGTGCAGGAAATGCGGATTATCGACGGCAAGGACTACGAGGCAATCAAGACTGCGGTGTTTAAGTACGGCGGCGTGCAGACGACGTTATACAGCAATATCAAAAGCTCCAATCCAGATTCGGAATACTATAACAGCGACACGAGCGCGTATTGCTACATCGGGACGGAGAAGCCGAATCATGGTGTGGTAATTATCGGATGGGACGACACGTATCCGAAAGATAATTTTAATACGGATCTGGAAGGCGACGGAGCGTTTATCTGTCAGAACAGCTGGGGAGAAAAATTCGGCGAGGACGGCGTGTTTTACGTTTCCTACTACGATACCAATATCGGAACCCATAATGTGGTGTATACAAGAGTCGAGGATACGGATAATTACGACGCCATATATCAGAGTGACCTGTGCGGCTGGGTGGGAAGCATCGGCTATGAGAAGGAATCTATTTTTGGCGCGAACGTTTATACGGCGAATGGGGACGAGGAAATCGCGGCGGCAGGTTTTTATGCGACTGGTGCGAAGACCGAGTATGAGGTGTTTGTCGTAAATCATTTTGAGGATGAAAATTCATTGGCTGACAGAACTCTGGTTGCGTCCGGCACGTTGGATCAGGCGGGATTTTATACAATTGATTTTGATACACCGGTCAATGTGGACAGCGGAGAACGTTTCGCAATTGTGGTGTATGTTAATACAATGGGGGCCCGGCATCCGTTTGCCGTAGAATATGACGACGGCGATGCGGCCCTCGAGACGGTGGATACAAGTGATGGAGAGAGCTATATCAGTGCCAGCGGAATGCGATTTGTAAACGTGAAGGAATTGCAGGATTGTAATCTTTGCATTAAGGCATATAGCAATAAGAGATAACGATAACTATGGATAAAAAGGTGTTAAAATGGATTGCGCCTCTCTCGGTTCTGTTGATGGTTGTGGTGTGCGCGTCGCTGTTTTTCTATCCGCAAATGCATGTCAATTCGGTTCCGGTATCCGACGAATATGATGCGGTTCCCGTTGATGCAGAAGTTCTTTTAGCCGGAGCGCAGGCTCCGCAGAGCGTTGTGGAAGAGACGGACAACATGTATGCACAGCTTAAGATTGAGCTTCCGGAGGGGGTTCGCTATTCCGAGGTACAAATTGAAAACAACTATCTGCAGCAGATGCTGTACATCCGGATTCCGACAAAAGCGGCGGACTACTTCTCACAGTACAGCGTGAAGGGAAGCTGCAATCATATTGAAGCAATCTCTTACTATAGAGAGGGAACCATGGGCGTAATTGCATTTGCACTGGATAAGCTGTACGAGGTGTCCGATCAGTGCGTGGAGGGAAGTCTTTATCTGGATTTTATCGATCCGCATGAAATCTATGATAAAGTCATTGTCGTGGACGCCGGTCATGGAGGCAGGGACGGAGGCGCTTGCAAGCAGGGAATAACGGAGAAAAATATTAACCTTGCGATTTTGCTTGAGCTAAAAGAACTGCTGGATAACAGTTCGGAAAATATCGGCGTGTACTATACCAGGACGGAGGATGTGGCGGTTACGCTCGACCAGAGAGTGCAGCTTGCAAACAAGGCGGATGCGGATCTGTTTATCAGCATACATAATAATGCTTCAAGCAGCGGAGAATATACAAATACAGCCGGAGCGCAGGTACTTTACAGCGAGAGTGATGATTCGGAGTATTCGAGCAAACGCTTTGCCGGAATTTGTCTGGAAGAGGTAACGGCGGAGACAAAGTGCAAAAGCAAAGGTCTCGTTAAGGCGGACAAACTATATATTGTGCGGACCAGCGAGGCTCCTGTGGCGTTGATTGAAGTCGGTTTTATGACGAACCGGGAGGAATTGGAGAAACTGAATTCAAAGGAGTACCAGCAGGCAGCTGCAACCGGCATATACCGCGCAATCATAAGGGCATTTGAGGAAGGATACTAGGAGAATGACAAAGATTGTTTTTGCAACAGGCAATAAGGATAAGATGCGCGAGATTCGCGAGATTATGGCAGATATGGACGTATGGATTGAATCCATGAAGGAAGCGGGAATTTCCGCAGATATCGTGGAAGACGGCCGGACCTTTGAAGAGAATGCGCTGATCAAGGCGAGAGCAATTTCCGCGCATACGGATGCGGTGGTTCTCGCAGATGATTCCGGTCTGGAGATTGATTATTTAAATAAGGAACCTGGCGTATATTCTGCGCGTTACATGGGGGAAAATACATCCTATACCGTCAAAAACCAAAACCTGATCAGCCGTCTGGACGGAGTGGAAAAGGAAAAACGTACGGCGCGGTTTGTCTGCGCAATAGCTGCGGTTCTTCCGGACGGAAGAGAGTTTGCTGTAAGACAGACCATGGAAGGATATATCGGTTACGAGCCGGAGGGAGAGAATGGATTTGGCTATGATCCGATTTTCTATCTGGATGAATACGGCTGCTCTTCCGCCGCGCTTACCAGAGAACAGAAAAACGCAATCAGTCACAGAGGGAAGGCCCTCAGGGCAATGAAAGATATTCTGTCAGAAGCGCTGAAATAGCGTTTTTGGGCCATGAAAAAATAGGGCCTATTTTTTGAAAAAGGTGTTGACAAGTTCAACCACCTATCATATAATACTACTTGCGTCATGGCGGCGGACGAGAAAAGTATACCTTCGGGGTGTGGCTCAGTTTGGCTAGAGCGCCTGGTTTGGGACCAGGAGGCCGCAGG
>CAZTKM010000060.1:0-11316 GCA_964614035.1 uncultured Lachnobacterium sp. | reverse complement strand
GTGTACCAGACGAATTGCTTGATGACATTCAATTGAAAATATTTCAATACTGCAACAAAATTGAGCCGCGTTATATTCCCAAGATTGAGGTAGTGGAATATCAAGGGGTAAACTTGGTGTATCTGAAGTGCGCAGCGGGGGATGCTGGACCATATCAGGCGCCTGTAGACGTTTATTCTAAAAAGGAAGCGGGTAAAGAGCAAGACCGCACAATGAAATATTGGATTCGTCCGGCATTGCTTACAGTAGAAGCCAAAAGGAGTGAAATAGCGGAACTTTTTGAAAAATTTACATCCATACCATTTGTTGACCGCATTAATAATCGGGTATCTATGGAGCATATGCGCAGAGGATATTTTGAGGATTTTATCAGAGAAAGTAATAGTGCACTGATAGAGGAACTTAATGTGCGTTCTTTGGAGGACTTATTAGTATCCGAGGAAGTGGCAGAGGAAAAAGATGAGGGAATAGCAATCAAAAACATTGGACTGCTTATGTTTGGGGAAAGACCGGACAAGTTGATTGCAGAGGTAACGGCCTTTCAGGGAATGTCTCAGGAGGACTTCGTGGCATATATGAGCCGGTTTATGCAGGAAGAAAAGCCTGATTTTCCGGGCCTTAGTTACGAGGACTGCTTCTATAAGCCCATGTTGGAACTGATTCAATACCTGCAGGATAACGATTTTACCGTCTATATTGTCTCGGGCTCGGAGCGCGGCGTTATATGGGGCGCGGCATCGGAAGCCGTAAATCTGCCCAGATCGCAGATGATTGGCGCCGATATTACGCTGGCAGCTACCGGGGATAAGAGCGCGTCGGAAGCCTCCAAGCCATATATACTGGAACCGGATGATACGCTGGACAGGGAACTGGGCTTTACGCAGCGCAGCTTAAACATGAGTAAGGTATACAATATTTTCCGCCAGATCGGTATCCGACCGATTTTCGCGTGTGGGAATACGGATGGGGATTTTTCCATGCTAAATTACGCGAAGTATAATCCCGATCATGCCGGGATTGCATTCCTGATCAACCATGACGATGACGTGAGGGAATATCGGTACAATACCAGCGAACGCGCAGAGCGGGATGCTCTGGCGGATCAGTATGGCTGGCATGTCATTTCCATGAAAAATGAATTTGACACCGTATTTTTGAAAGATGCGGAAAAAGTGACAGAATGATAGGAATTGTCAAGGCATTGTGGCAAAAGCTGCAATGCCTTCTATATTTTGTGGTATTTTAACCAAAAAATACGTCCGGGGGCAGGTTTTTGGGTTGAAGATTTTGTCAGTAAGGTGTATAATATGACATATTTGCAAGGTTTTTGTAAAAAACGTAGAATTTGTTTTATGAAAGGAAGGGAGTATAATGTTTGCAAATTTACAAAAGCTGAAGATTGAGCCGAGACTGAGAAAGAGCTCACGTATTACGTTGATTTTATCAAGTATTTCAGCAGTTCTGGCAATTATTGCCATGGGGTTTATTATCTACAGATATGATTATACGCTTGAATATTATGCGTTTCCGCAAGGAGACATTGCGCTTGCAATGAATGAGTTTGCGGAAGTAAGAAGCGCAACAAGGGCAGTTATCGGATATGATGACGAAGAGGAAATTGCATTGGTTATGGCGCAGCATGATGCAGCTAAGGAGGAAGAGGCAGCCCTTATGGAGAAGATCGGCAAGACTTTGGTTACTCCTGAGGGAAAGGCTGCGTTTGAAAAGATGAACGCCGCGTTAGAGGCCTTCTATGCGAAAGATGCGGAGGTAATTGAACTCGGCAGGTCTACGGATCTGGAAGCGAGCGTCATGGCACAGGAAATGGCAATCAATGAGCTTACGCCGCTTTACAATGCAGCGGACGAGGCTTATACCGAATTGATGAACATCAATGTGGAGAAAGGAGATGCGGAGAAAGCCCGGCTGTTTTTACTGGCTTTGGTACTTATTGTTATAATTATTATCGTGATTTTGACCGCATTTACCATTTCAAACAAGCTGAGTATGACAACAGCGAAAGGAATCGTGGAACCGATGCATCAGCTGATTGACAGACTGAACAACTTTGCAGAGGGCGATATTTCATCCCCATTTCCGGAGAATGATAATAATGATGAAGTTGCGGATATGGTTAAAGTGGTCAGCAGCACTACCATAAAGATCCGGACAATCATAAATGATATGGATGTACTTCTTACAAGCATGGCGGAAGGAAACTTTGACATTCATTCATCCTGTGCGGAGGAATATGTAGGCGAGTTTAACGGACTACTGGATGCGACAAGAAAGATGAATCATCAGATGAGCGCGACATTGAATAATATCAAGGGCTCGTCCGATATGGTTTCCACAGGTTCCATGAACCTTGCAGAGGCTGCTCAGGCGCTTGCGGAGGGCGCAACGGATCAGGCAGCGTCTATCGAGCAGGTACAGGCTATGATTTCCGAAATTTCAGCAAGTCTTGGAAGAACGGCGGACGAAGCAAACAATGCTTTTGAGAAGGCAACGCAGTGCGCTATGGAAACACAGAGAGGCCACAGCGAGATGGAAGTTATGATGGAGGCTATGAACAAGATCAGCGAGACATCCAACAATATCGGTAACATTATTGTAGAAATTGAGGATATTGCAAGCCAGACAAACCTGCTTTCTTTAAATGCGGCAATTGAGGCAGCCCGCGCAGGAGAGGCAGGAAAAGGATTTGCGGTTGTTGCCGATCAGATTCGTACGCTTGCCGATCAGAGTGCTAAATCAGCGGTTGATACCAAGCAGTTGATTGAAGAAACCGTAAGCAAGGTGGAAGAAGGCAATCAGGCGGCAGTAAGAACTGCGGAGACATTGGCAAAGGTCGTAAAATTGATGCAGGCAATTGCAGATAATTCCAATGAAATCAAAGACAGAGTTACGGCGGAGGCGGACTCTGTGGCACAGGCGGATCAGGGAATTATCCGGATTTCGGAGGTTGTACAATCCAATTCCGCTACTGCGCAGCAGACATCAGCCACCAGTCAGGAATTATCGGCACAGGCCATGACTTTGGACGGTATCGTCGGCCAGTTTAAGCTGAAAGATGATGTATAAAAATAGATAAGAAGAAAAATACAAGGCTCCCGGGGAATTTCCTCGGGAGCCTTTTTTCAGATAATCAATCCGGTTATTTTCTTTCCTGTCTCATAACAATCTCGTCAAGCAGCCGGTCTGCCACCTCTTCTTTACTCATCATCGCAAGCTCAATCGCCTCTTCCCTTGTGAGTATCGTTACCACATTGGTGTCGGTTCCGAACCCTGCGCCTTTCTCTTTTAAGTTATTTGCCACAATCATATCAACATTCTTTTTATCCAGCTTTGCGCGGGAATTTATAAGCATATGCTCCGTCTCCATGGAAAAGCCGCACAAAAACTGCCCTTCTCTTCTATGCCTCCCAAGAAATTCCAAAATATCCTCCGTCCGTTCCAAGGCAATGGACAAGTCATCGTCCTGCTTCTTGACCTTCTCTTCAAAAGTAACTGTCGGACGGTAGTCGGCAACCGCCGCTGCCTTGATGATAATGTCCTGAGTCAAAGCCGCCGCTTTTACTTCGCGCGCCATATCCGCCGCCGAAACGATAGGAATCATATGAACGCCAATAGGAGTTTCCAGCGCCGTTTTTCCTGACACAAGTGTCACTTGTGCCCCACGAAAGGCGGCAGCCCTCGCAATGGCATATCCCATTTTACCGCTGGAATGATTGCTGATGTAACGCACCGGATCTATTTTCTCCTGTGTAGGTCCCGCTGTGACAAGCACTTTTTTCCCGAGCATATCTTTTTTCGTCAGGCCCTTCACAATATATTCATACAACACTTTGGGCTCAGGCATCTTGCCTTCCCCGGTATCGCCGCACGCCAGGTAACCGCTGTCGGGACGAATTACCTCCATACCATACGTTTCCAGCAATTTCAGATTGTCCTGCACAATCGGATTGTGAAACATTCTTGTGTTCATAGCGGGCGCAAAGATTTTTGGACAGGTACAGGCGAGAAGCGTTGTCGTCAGCATATCGTCCGCCAGTCCATGAGCCGCCTTTGCAATCACGTTTGCGGAAGCGGGGGCTGTCAAACATACATCCGCTTGTTTCGCCAACGCCACATGCTCCACGCTGTACTGAAAATTGCGGTCGAAAGTGTCTACCAGACATTTGTTGCCCGTCAGTGTCTCAAATGTAATCGGGTTAATAAAATTAGTCGCATTCTGCGTCATGATAACCGTCACATCGGCTTTTTGCTTTACCAGCATACTTGCAAGCGACGCAATTTTATATGCCGCAATGCTGCCTGTCACGCCCAGGACAATGTGTTTTCCTGCTAACATTTAAAACTTCCTTTCCCGGCTTTCTTTTGGACAGGCAGCTGCCTGTCCGGACTCCACATTTTTGTAATAGATAATGCCAAGCCCTTTTAGAGTAAGCTCATTGTCATATATAATCTTCTGCTTACAGTATGGTACAATGCCGCCGGACAAGCCGCCTGTCGCAACCACCGGGGCTTCGTACCCCAGTTCGTCAAAAATCCTCCAGATCATGCCGTCCAGACAAGCCGCCTGCCCCATCACGATACCGCTTTTCATACAATCGATGGTATTCTTGCCGATAATCTTTTTTGGCGCTTCCAGACTGATGCGCGGAAGCTGGGAAGTACGGTTTACCAAAGAATCCAACGAAACCTTCACGCCCGGCAGAATGATACCGCCCACGTAATTTCTATTATTGTCGACTACGCTGAGTGTGGTTGCAGTCCCCATGTCCACTATGATAACCGGTGCGCCGTAATACTGAATTCCGGCAACGGCGTTGACTACCAGATCAGCTCCCAACTGGGCCGGATTATCCATCAGAATATTAAGCCCGGTCTTCACACCCGGTCCTACCACGAGCGGCGTTTTATGGAATAGTTTCTCTAACGTAGATTTCATGACCTGATAGAGCGGCGGCACGACAGAGGAGATAATGCTCCCCATAATATCGTTCGTATCAATGTCATAAATTTCAAGCAAAGTTTTAAACTGCACCGCATATTCCAGCTCCGTTTTCGCAAGGTCGGTGGACACGCGCTCCACAAAGCGGACCTTCTCTCCTTCGATACAGCCAATCACAATATTGGTATTTCCAATGTCGATTGCCAAAATCATTTCTACTTCCCTGCCTTCCTGTAGATACTATATCTTTCTTTTTTGTGTTCCCACGTCGGTCTACGGCTTTTCATAAACCGGTTTTACTCTCGTCAGCGCAATGCCCACGCCCGCAACGATAATTGCCGCCACGACAGCCTCGACGACTCCGTTGAATGTGACAACTCCCATAATGATGTCCAGAACTGCTTCGCCCGCAACGCCTACCGCCTGTGCATAAGCATCCTTATATAAAATGAAAATACCGCTCATGACAAACAGCGTGTTTGTAAAAGCACCCGCAAGCCCTGCATAGGCAAGCGCAATGCCGGAACTCCCCTTCTTGCCGCCGCTAAATGTAAGAAACACCATAAGCGCAATACCTGCCGCTAAACCGATTACGGTGCACGCGACACCGCTTAACGCATCGGGAAACAGACGAAGTAAAAATGCCCTGACGGAAATAAACAGAATAATAGAAGCCAGCGTATCAACGACAATCTTTCCTGTTTTGTGCCCATCCTTTACGACCTTTCGGATCAGAAGATAGACAAAATATGGAATGACGCCGACCAGAATTCTCGGCACAAAGCAGATATACAAGCTCTTAAAGATACCTGATACACCGACTACATTGTAAGCTATGACAGGCGAGAACACAAACGCCGATGCCGTAGCTGCCTTAAATGTGTTGTTGATAAAACTGGTAAGACCAAATACGAATCCCAAAAATGCACCTTTCTTCGGTCCGAGAAATAGCGCTCCAAGGATAACCGGGATGTGGATAATCGTCGCATTGATGACTACAAGCGGGATATATCCCAGCGGGGTGAATGCCATAATAATAATTATGGCGGTGAATAGTGCTGTCAGCACAAGTTCATAAGTTTTTTGATTTTTCATGGTACATTCCTCCTGTTATTATTCTCATACGAGATACAATACATTAACATCATACCACATTGATTTTTTTTTGACAATGGAACGCACATTTGCACGAAAGGAACACACAAATAAGCAAAAATTGATACCCGAAATGCCGAAAATGCAATACATTTTTCCCATTTTATGTTAAGATATAATAAATTATGTAACTATTCAGATTTGGAGGGTTAAGGGATGAATGTTGAGAAGAAGATAAACGGAGACGAGGTCACGATTCTGCTGAGCGGGCGTCTGGATTCCAATACGGCGCCGCAGCTGGAAGCGGAAGTGAATGAAAGCATTGAGGCTGCCGAAATGCTGATTCTGGATTTTGAAGAATTGGAATATCTTTCATCCGCAGGTCTTCGCGTGCTGTTATCCGCTCATAAGACATTTTTGAAGAAAGGCAGCGGGAAGATGATCATACGTCACGTCAATGAGACCATTCATGAGGTCTTTGAGGTTACCGGATTTTTAGATATTCTCAATATAGAATAGGTATGGAGGCTGGGTATGAAAGAATTGACTGTTGATGCAACTATGGGAAGCATTCCTATCGTCACAGATTTTGTGGATGAGCAGCTGGAGCAGTATGATTGTCCGATGAAGGCAAAGGCGCAGATCAATATTGCCATTGACGAATTGTTCAGCAATATTGTTCACTACGCATATCACCCCGAGGTAGGCCCGGCGACGGTGCGGGTCGAGGTAATAGAGGAACCGCTGTCTGTGGTAATCACGTTTATAGATCAGGGAGTTCCGTATGACCCGCTTTCCAAGGAAGATCCGGATGTGACGCTGGACGCGATGGACAGAGAACCGGGCGGTTTGGGAATCTATATCGTGAAGAAAAACATGAGTGAGATTACATACGAATATAAGGACGGCAAAAATATCCTGCGGATACGCAAGGACTTGTAAAACAGGCCGTTTGCAGAACAATGAGGAAAAGAATATGCCGGAACAAATGAATCATAAAGATTTATATCGGGAAATTGTAACCAATTTGTTGGAGGGAGTAATGGTCATCAGCATGAACGGAAAGATTACCATGCTCAATCCGGCGGCGGAGCACATGCTTGGTCTTACGCAGGAGGATATCGGCAATTCGTTTATCAATGTGTTCCTGACCAGAGAAGGTACGGATTCTTTCAATGAAGTAATTCTCGATACCATTTATGAGAAGGATAAAGTAAGTAATATGCCTGTCGATTATGTCCTTAGCGGGGAAGTCAGAAATCTGTCCTTAACGACGAGCTATATCCACAACGACGGAGAAAAATCCGTTGTTGTGGTAATGGAAGATGTGACAGAATTGAACGAGCTCCGCGATGCGCAGACGGCCTTGGACAGAATCCGCAAGCTCAACAAGGAATATGAGAAAGCAAAAGATGAGGCAGTCCGGGCGAACGAGGCAAAAAGCCTGTTTCTATCCAACATGTCGCATGAGATCCGAACGCCGATCAATGCTGTGCTTGGCATGAATGAAATGATTCTTAGGGAGAGCAACGACGAGCAGCTGCTTTCCTACGCCCAGAATATTCAAAGCGCCGGAAAAACGCTGTTGTTTCTGATCAACGATATTCTGGACATGTCCAAAATTGAATCCGGTAAAATGGAGATTGTCAAGGTGGAATATGAAGCGGCAAATGTGATTATGGATTTGTGGAATGTCATATTCCTAAGGGCACAGGAAAAGGGCTTAGCGCTTGAATTTTCCCTGGACGAAACCATGCCGAAGACTCTGTACGGAGACGATGTGCGAATCAAGCAGATTGTGACAAATCTGCTTACGAACGCGGTCAAATATACACCGCAGGGCAGAATCGATTTGTATGCGGCATATGAAAGCACAGGACAAGAACAGATCAACCTGATTCTGTCCGTAAAGGATACCGGAATCGGCATTAAGAAGGAGGACATGGGAAAGCTTTTTGAGAGCTTCCAGAGACTTGACGAGGAGAAGAACCGCAATATTGAAGGCACCGGTTTGGGAATGAACATTACCATGTCGCTGCTAAAACTGATGGGCGGCGACATGAAGGTCGAGAGCGAATATGGAAAAGGCTCGACCTTCACAGTCACGATACCGCAAAAAGTGATATGCAACGAACCGATGGGAAGCTTTGCACAGATCAAACGCAGACAGGAGCAGAATCATCTCAAAAAGCAGCAGACCTTTGAGGCTCCCGGGGCAAGCGTGCTGGTGGTGGATGATAATGAAATGAACCGGAAGGTATTCCAGTCGTTACTGAAGCGAACAAAGATGAAGATTACCACAGCCGACTCCGGAAAGAGATGTCTTGCGCTTGTAAAACAAGAACATTTCCACATAATCTTTATGGACCACATGATGCCGGAGATGGACGGAATCGAAACCCTGCATGCCATACAGAATCTTACCGATTTTCCGAACGAAGGAACGCCGGTTATTGTTTTGACGGCAAATGCGCTGTCGGGCGCAAGAGAGGCTTACCTACGCGAAGGCTTTGTCGATTTTTTGACGAAACCGATTGACGGGGATTTGCTTGAGCAGACGGTGGCAAAGTATCTTCCGGAAAACCTGATCCAAAGAGCTCCGGATGTGGAGCAGAAAGAAAAAACGGACGGTATCGAGGTCAACGAGGAGGATTTTCTGGCATATGGAATTTCCGTTGAAAACGGTATAACACATGCAAAGGGCGATTGGGAAATGTACCTTGAGCTTGTGGGGATGTTTTTGAGGGAGAAGGAAAAGCAGGATGCAATACGGCAGTTTATATCCGCGCAGAATATGAAAGATTATGCAATCTGGGTACATGGTCTAAAAGGAAACGCAAGGACGCTTGGCGCGGATGCGCTTGCGGATCTTGCATATGAGCATGAGATGCGAAGTAAGGCACAGGACTTTGCATATGTAAGCGGGCATTGGGATGAGCTTTTGAAAGTCTGGAATCGCACGCAGGAAGGCTTTGAGGCGCTATACAGTACATATTGCAAAGACAGCGGAAAATATGATGCTGTAGAAGACGCCGGGGGAGAGCTGCTGCATTTGTCGCGGGACGATTTGGAGATGGTGGCTGCGTTGCTGGATGATTTCGAAACAGGGAAAGCGATTGAGCAGCTCAAGGAATGGATCAGTCATCCGTTGGAAAAAGAAATGCACGAGCGCATCAGAAACGTGCTGATTGCTTTGGAGGACGAATTCGACGAGGATAAAGCAATCCTGTTGTTAAGGGAATAGTTACAAGGAATAAAGGCTCGTGCCTGCACTGCGGCACAGGCAGATACAATACAAAAGAGCAGTGCAGAAATGAGGGACGAAATGGAATTTGGTGGAAAGAAAAAAATTGTAGCGGTGGACGACAGCGGTATTGTATTGAAAATGCTGACAAAGTTGTTGGGCGAGAAATACGATCTGCATGCATTCTCAGGCGGTAAGCGCGCACTTTCGTTTTTAAAGACGCAGAGACCCGATTTGATTATACTGGACATTGACATGCCGGAAATCAATGGGTATGAAATGCTAAGAATGATCCGGGAAAAGGAAGACCTAAAGGAAATACCGGTAATCTTTTTGACCTCAAACGGCGATAAGAACCACGTGGTAAAAGCGGTGGCAGGCGGCGCCAACGACTATGTGGTCAAACCCATTGATGAGGATATTCTGCTGGAAAAAGTGCGCGCGCAGCTGGATGCTTCGCCGAAGGACGAAACAATCAGCTGGAATGATGTATAGTGGAATGCTAACCCATCGTCATTGGGTTTAAATATTCCACGCAGAGCATGGTAATGTCATCGAATTGCGGTGCATCTCCTACAAACGAATCAATATCCGCTTTTACGGCGGGAAGAAGCTTGGCAGGCGGCTTATCGGTATTTTTGACGAGGATATCGGTAAGCCGCTTCATTCCATAGAGCTCATGCGCCGCATTTGTGGCCTCCGTCACGCCGTCGGTGTATTGGAAAATCTTATCGCCGGGTGCAAGCTGAATCTGTCCGCTTTGATATTTCATGTTCTCCATGCCTGCAAGCACAAAGCCGGCGCGCAGCTTGTATGGTTCATAGGCGCCGCCTGCTCTGGCGATAAACGGCATTTCGTGTCCCGCATTGACAAAGCAAAACTGACCTGTCTCAAGATCAAGTACCCCTTCAAAAGCAGTAATAAACAACCCCTCGCTGTTTGATTCGCAGAGCAGATCGTTTACCTCTGAAAATACATCGCATAAATCAACGCCGGGTTTTGTATGGTCTTTGATCAGCGTTTTTCCGATAACCATAAAGAGCGCGGCAGGAACGCCTTTTCCGGATACATCGGCAATTACAATGGCAAGATGCTTTTCGTCTACCATAAAGAAATCGTAAAAATCGCCGCCGACTTCCTTCGCCGGATTCATGGTTGCATAAATGTCAAATTCCGGTCGCTCCGGAAAAGCAGGAAAAATACGCGGCAGCATATCCGCCTGAATATGCGTTGCAACATCCAGTTCCGTCGAAATGCGCTGGCGCTCCTCGCTGTCCTTAATCTGTTTCTCTAAAAGCTTCCGCGTCCGTCCGGCAACGGTGGTGCATATGGAGGAAAGCCCGAGAAGAATCAGAGCGCGCGGCAGGACGAAGAAAAGCGTTGTGTTGCTCAGGACACTTTTGGTAATGACCGTCGAACCGGTAATGCTCGCTTCGCCGACATTTAAAGAGGTAAAAATGAAGTTCAGATCGTTTTCGCCGTAGTACATGCTGATATAAATGGAGGCGGAAAACAAAATCCATGACACAACAAGCGTCATATGAGTCAGACGTTTGGAATAATAGTGGCAGCACAGCATGAGCGGCAGAGCCCATGCAAGAATACCATGCTTGGGCATGGCGCTGGATAAAATAAATATCCCCATAATGGCGCACAGCAGAATGATATATTTGAGCCAGCGCGGCTTTCCGCCTGTCAGTTTGCAGAGCAAAGTCGGCAGGAGCAGACTTAGAATCAGAGCCGGCATTGCGGTGTTCATAATTGTTTTCGGAACAATAAAAATTCCCAATAGATTTAAAATCCATGCCAATGCGCCGACGCCGGCACATACTGCCAGACATTTTGCGGCGTAGTGATTGGCCTCCATTTCATTTTCAAGAATTACATGCAGTTCCAGTTCCGTATTCATATCGTTAGTTTTTCTGTTTTTTTCCCTGTTCACAGCGGCACCTCTCGTTTGTTAATCTTGTTTTGCCATATGATACCACGAATTGCTCCATTGCTTCGCAATTCCCGCAAT
>CAZTKM010000059.1:0-11741 GCA_964614035.1 uncultured Lachnobacterium sp. | reverse complement strand
CTTTTTCATTATACTCTGTCAGACACACATCCATCACCTCCGCTCTGTGCTTCGTAAGGAAATCACGTAATACATTCTCCTCAATACATTGTTTCACTGCTTCATCGACAGCCTGCTCCACCGCAAGTCCTTCCTCCTGCTTTTCTCTGATAAAATTGATCAATGTCATATAATCCGCCAGAGGCTTGCACAAGGATAGCAGATTGTCGTTCTTTCCTTTATTCAGATTATACATGGTCGCAGTCCATTCAAACTTACTGCCGCTGTCCGGCTGTAAGATTGTATCTATATAGAAAAAATTCCAGTTCAGAATCCCTTTCTCATCAGATCTGGCAGCTTTTTAGAGGATTTAAGGGAAAAAAGTATCCATAGTAAAAAAATGTCCATCCAGTATCCATCATTCGCTCCATTTTGGATTCTGAACCTTAAATTTTTCTTCATTAAGTAATGACTTTTCCATTTCCGACTCGATTTTCCTCATTATACCATTTTTGAAGCAAAAAACAACGAGACGACCCCGCCCTGCGGTTTTCGTCTCGCTATTTGCCACGCATTATGCCGTATATTTCTTGAGTGTGCTTCGGATTGCTCCGACGCCTGCATTCAGTTCCTTAAAGTATGCCACAACCTGATCCGCCATGCCGATTCCGTAAAGATTTACCCCGAAAATCTTTTCATCGGAAAGGATAGGCTTGATTTTTTCTTCCACGCCCTTATTATTGCCAAGCCGGATGTCCGCCACATACGGGCAGACCGTCTCAAGGAGCGGGTCCGGGCTAAGCTCGAATGTGTTTCCGTTGTCATCAACTGCCATCAAATAGCGCACCCACCCTGCAAATACGAGCGGGATAAGCTTCAGGTCATCCAGATTTTTTCCTTTCTTCTGGTAATTCTTGATAGTCTCGCCGAAACGAATGGCAAGCTTCTGCGACGTATCTGTTGCAATGCGCTGCGGTGTGTCCGGCATAAACGGATTCGGAATACGAACGCCAAGTACGGTGTCGATAAATTCCTTAGGATCGAGAACGCCCGGATTGATGACTACCGGAAGTCCCTCTTTATATCCGATGATTTCAACCATCCTCTTTAGCTCGGCGTCCTTCATTTCCTCGGAAATCTTGTTGTAGCCAAGGAGGCATCCGAATATTGCAAGCGTCGTATGAAGCGGATTCAGACACGTGCAGACCTTCATACGCTCCACATTATCGACCGTCTCCCTTGTGGTAAAGATAAATCCGCCCTCCTCAAGCGCCGGGCGGCCGTTTGGGAACTCGTCTTCAACCACAAGATACTCCGTCTCCTCCGCATTCACGAACGGCGCGACATACGTGTTCTTTGAAGTGATAACCGGTTCCAGCTCTTCGATTCCGTCCTCCTTTAAGATTGCTTCCACCGAAGCATCCGGTCTCGGGGTAATCTTATCGATCATCGTCCATGGGAAAGAAACCTTTGATTTGTCATTGATGTAACGGACAAATCCCGGATCCGCAAGTCCGTTTTCTGCCCACTTTTCCGCAAATCCGTTCATTGCGGCATAGAGCTTATCTCCGTTGTGCGAGCAGTTATCGTTGCTTACCATGGCAATCGGCTTTTCGCCGCTCTTGTATCTGTGATATAAAAGCGCCGCAACTTTTCCGATATAGCTTGCCGGCTTTGCCGGGCCGTTTGCAAAATCCGCCTCGACTGCCGGAAGGACAACGCCTTTGCCGTCCACCAGACTGTACCCTTTCTCTGTAATCGTAAAGGACGCCATCTGAAGGGAATCCTTTGCGAAAATCTCTTTTAAACGGCTGAATTCCGCCTCGTTCTCCGAATCCAGAATACACGATTCACCGATGGATCCGACCACCGTCTTCTCGATACTTCCGTCGCCTTTTAGCGTGACAAGAATGGAATAATTGTCGTTCGGACGATATTTCTTCTCGATGATTTCATAGTCAAACCCTTCGACAACGGTAATTCCTCTGTCAATCACGCCTTCATTCAGTAAGTTCTGTGCAACATTCGCCTGAAACGCGCGGAAGATGTTGCCTGCTCCGAAGTGAACCCAGAAAGGATTCTCTTTCGTCTTTTCAATCATTTTCTCTCTGTCGTATTTCGGAAGCCGGTATCCTTTTGCTTCCCATGCTGCCCTGTCCTTCAATCCGTTCTCGTTTAAAATCATGGCTCTTCTCCTTTTCCTGCACCAAGCTTATCGTTTTTCCACTCCTCTGGTATGACTCTTTTCGATTGCCTCCCAAAGACCGTTTAAATAGGCTGCCCCAAGCGCGCGGTCGTACAGACCGTATCCCGGCATTGCGACCTCATCCCAGATCATACGTCCATGATCCGGACGGATCGGTCCGTCAAATCCGATATCGTAGAGCGCCTTCATAATCTCATACATATCAAAGGTTCCGTCCTCCGAAAGATGCGCGGCCTCCTCGAAATCGGTAGGGCTGTTGAACTTCAGATTGCGGACATGCGCAAAATGGATTCTTCCCTTCAACGAACGAATCATATCCGGCAGATCATTTTCCAGATTGGTTCCGTAAGAACCGGAGCAGAAGGTTACGCCGTTGTGAGGGTTGTCGACCATCTGCATCATGCGAAGAATATTCTTCTTATTGATGATGATTCTCGGCAGTCCGAATACGCTCCATGCCGGATCGTCCGGGTGTATTGCCATATTGATATCGTACTGATCGCATACCGGCATGATTTTCTCAAGAAAATATTTTAAGTTTTCGAACAGCTTCTCGTCATCCACATCCTTGTAAGCCTCAAAAAGCTCCTTGACGCGCGCCATCCGCTCCGGCTCCCAGCCCGGCATGACGGTGCCGTTCATATCGCCCGCGATAGACTCGAACATTTTCTCAGGAACAAGCTTGTCAACCGCTTCCTGCGTATAGGCAAGTACGGTCGAACCGTCCGGGCGAACCCTTGCAAGCTCCGTTCTTGTCCAGTCAAACACCGGCATGAAGTTGTAGCATACCAGATGGATGTCTTCTTCCCCCAGATTTTTTAATGTCTCAATGTAATTTGCGATATACTGCTCTCTCTCGGGAGCGCCAATCTTAATCGCGTCGTGAATGTTTACGCTTTCAATCCCCGCAATGTGAAGTCCTGCGGCTTCCACCTCATCCTTTAATGCGCGGATGCGCTCTCTGCTCCACACCTCTCCCGGCTCCGTATCGTAAAGCGTTGTGATAACCCCATGCACGCCGGGAATCTGTCTGATCTGCTTTAGCGTAACCGTATCAAATTTTGAACCATACCATCTGAGTGTCATTTCCATAGTTTTTTTACCTCTCTCATTTTAAAAGCTTGTTTGTATGCCCTTGACAATCTTAGTATACCTTTTTCCCTGGAAATTACCATTGAAAAGATTGTTTCCTATATTGCAAAAATTGCTGTTACAGATTATGATTTATATGCAGCATTCTCAATTTTTAGATTCCATACACATCCATTGTAAAGGAAACAGACTATTATGAAAAAAAATCTGCAATCCGCTTTTTCCACCCGGCAGTACATGCTGTCGAAGGATTTTGAGATCTACTACTACAACGACACAAAACTAAAGCCTGTCAAGAGCCACAGCCACGATTACTACGAGTTTTACTTCTTTCTGGGCGGGGATGTGAGTATTCATATAGGAGATAGGGAATACCCGCTCACAAACGGCGATATGATTCTGATTCCGCCGGGGGTGCGCCATTATCCGAATATAAAAAGCGATGACATTCCGTACCAGAGATTTGTGTTCTGGATCAGTCAGGACTACTACAGAGAGCTTACGAGCCGCTCGCCGGAATACGGATATCTTTGCCGGCACACGATGGACACGCAAAATTACATCTATCATTTTGACGTGCTTAGCTTTAACGCAATCCAGTCCAAGATTTTCGCTCTGATTGAAGAGCTGCACTCCGACCGGTACGGAAAAGATATTAAAGTGTCCCTTTGCGTCTGCGACCTTCTTTTCTTTTTAAACCGCAGCGTGTACGAATCCCTGCATCCGCTTACACAGAAGGAGGAACAGAGCCTGTACCAGAGTATTCTTACCTACATCGAGGCTCATATTGACGAGGAGCTGACTTTAGATTCCCTCGCGAAAGAATTTTACGTCAGCAAATACCATATCCTGCACATTTTCAAGAAAAACTTAGGCATATCCGTACATCAGTACATCATTAAAAAACGCCTCGCGCTGTGCCGGGATGCCATATCAGGCAACACCGCCATAACCGAAGCGTATCTTTTATGTGGTTTTAAGGATTACTCCAGCTTCTTTAAGGCGTTCAAAAAAGAATACGGCGTATCTCCAAAAGAATACAAAGAAATCACAAATATTTTTTGATTTCGGCAATCAGTTCCTCATATTCCGCATCTGTGAGGAACTTTTGCTTCGGATTCATCTCGAATGTTCCTCCCCATTCAAATTCATCCTTATACTTCGGCACAAGATGAAAATGCAGATGACATCCAGTATCGCCGTAAGCGCCGTAATTAACCTTGTCCGGCAAAAAGGCCTTATGAAGCGCTTCCGCCACATGGTTGATTTCCTCAAAATATGCGGCGCGCTCTTCTGCGGTAAGCGCCGTCATCTCGCTGACATGCTTCTTATGCGCCACGATTACGCGTCCTTTGTGGCTCTGCTCCTTAAAAAGATATACCTTTGACTGTTCCAGTTCACAAATCTTGATGCCGAATGCTGCGACAAGATCCCCCTCCATACAATAAGCACAATTCTGATCCATTACCGTTCTCCTCCTTATGTTCTGATGGGAACATTATAATCTTTTTTCCAAAGGATGCCAAGGATTTCTATAAATAGATCTTAATCTCTGTACCTTTCCCCACTTCGCTGTTTAACTCGATTTTTCCGTCGTGGAGTTCTACAATGTGCTTTACAATCGCAAGTCCGAGCCCTGTTCCGCCGGTCTCTCTGGATCTGCTTTTGTCCACCCGGTAAAAGCGCTCAAACACCCGCTCCTGATCCGCCTTTGGAATCCCGATTCCTGTATCTTTTACCGAAAGAACCGCACGCCCGCTTTCTTCGGAAACCGCAATCAGGACTTTTCCGTTCTGTACATTGTATCGTATCGCGTTCTGCACAAGATTGTCAATCAGCTCCATCAGCATCCCCCGGTTGGACATCAGTCTTACGGAATGACCGGTCAGGTTCAGTTCTATATTCTTTTCTCTCGCATTCGACTTTAACAGTTCCACCCGCTCTAATGCAGCCTCGTACAAATCCTGTTCCGCAAAATCCGTCCTTTCCTTACTGTGGTCGAGTTCGGAAAGACGTATAATGTCATTGATGATATTTACCAGGCGGTCTGCATTTTTTCGGATATCCCCGGCGAACTTCCGCTGCTTCTCCTCATCCACCATCTGATTTTCAATCAGCTCCGCATACCCGGATATCGCAGTGAGCGGCGTCTTGAGTTCGTGGGACACATTCGCCGTAAAATCCTGCCTCACTCTCGCCGACGCCAGTATATTTTCATGCTGGTCGCGAATCATGTTCACAAACGGTACAAGCTCCTTATATGCTGCAGCAGCGGAAGGGTTTTCCATGTTCCTTGCCATCTCTTCAATCGGCATAATGAGCTGTCCGGTCAGCAGATGGCTGATTGGAACACACAGCAGAACAATCAGGATGCCCACCAGTCCGATTACCGGAAACGCGGTCACAAACACGCTGAAAATACTCCTTGCCTCCGTTGCGACGCGCAGAATCGTCCCGTCGGACAACCGCACCGCATAGTAGAATGTCCGCTTCGCCATCGTGTTGGACTCCCGGACAGACTCTCCCTCGCCGTACAGAACCGCCTCCGCAATCTCCGGACGATCCGAATGATTTGCAAGCATATCCGCTTCGTTGTCATTGTCGAACAACACCGTTCCGTCCGCATCAATCCATGTAATCCGCATGTCTGTACTCGGCCGGATCCGGCCTTGTTCCACAAGGTCGGCAATGGAGGCGTCTTTTAATACCTCCGCCTGAATACGGAGATCCTGCTTGACCTGCTTTTGAAATATATTGTAGCACACGATTGTGATTCCGATGGTTGTGGTAATTACCGCAAGTACTGCTATCAGAATCAGCCGCGAATTTATCTTCTGCTTCATCGTTACTCCTCAATTACATATCCGACACTCCGCACCGTACGTATCATTTTTCCTGCGTCTCCAAGCTTCTGGCGCAAGGTCTTAATATGCATATCCACAGTCCGCGTCTCGCCGGCAAAATCCGTTCCCCAGACATTTAGCATCAGTACTTCCCTGCTCAATACCACGTTCTTATTTGCCATCAGGCAGCGGAGAAGCTCATATTCCTTAAAGGTCAGTTCGACCGTTTTTCCCTTTACCTTTACCACATGGCGCTCATGATCTATGACGATATCGCCGATTTCATACACCGCCTCGCCCTCCGGGGACGTCCGGCGGAGGAGCGCTTTTACTCTTGTAATCAGTTCCATAATGGAAAACGGTTTCCTGATATAATCGTCCGCTCCGTTGTCGAGTCCCTTAATCATGTCCATCTCTGTGGTTTTTGCCGTTACCATGATGACCGGAATTTTTCTGGTCTCCGGGCTGCTCCGCAGCTTCTTTACGATTTCATTTCCGTTTTCGTCCGGAAGCATGATATCCAGCAATACCAGCACCGGTATCATCTCTTTTAATTTTCTGTAAAAATCCGCAGCATTCGAAAAGGAGGCAACCATATGCCCGCTGTTTTTAAGGGCGATTGTCTCAATCTCCCGGATACTTTCATCATCTTCTACAATATAAATCAGTGCCATATATGCTTACCTCACATAGATTTTACATACATTTATCATAAGTTATGTTTGTAAAATCTTCTACTGCGAATTGTAAAATCTATGTAAAATTATGATTCTTTTACGATGTGGTCATCCAGTGAATATTCCACCCATTCCGCAAGATTTACGGAGTGATCCGCTATACGTTCCAGATATTTTGCAATCATCAGCATATCAATTTCCTGCTCTCCGCATTCCGGATTGCTCCGGATCAAATCAATCAGTTCCATCTTAACCCGGTCAAACAGACGATCCACCACATCGTCCTGCGCAATGACATGTTCCGCCAGTTCCATATCCTTCTTTACGAAAGCATTAATGCTCTGAATCAGCATAATCATTGCTTCGGAAGCCATATTGAGGATGGTCTCCATGCTTTTATGCTTCGGGTTTTTCGCCATAAAAATCGTCATCTCGCTGATATCTGCGGCATGGTCTCCGATGCGTTCCATGTCCGTTACCATCTTCATCGCTGCCGTTATAGCGCGCAGGTCTCTTGCAACAGGCTGCTGCTGAATCAGAAGATGAAAACAGATTCCTTCAATTTCTTTTTGCTTTTCATCCACCGCGGAATCCCTGCGTATGATTTCCTTCGCCCTGTCTTCATCGAAATTTACCAAAGTCTCAATCGCTTCCTGTATATTTTCCTCGATCATCGTACCCATCCGGATCATCTCATCGTTTAATCTTTGCAGCTGGCGGTCGAATTTTGATCTCATTGTTCTTCCCTTCCTTTCGTTCACAAATTTTGCCTGACAAAAATCAGCCGAACCGTCCCGTAATGTAATCCTCGGTTTTCTTATTCTGAGGATAGGAAAACAGCGTCCTGGTATCGCCATACTCCACACATTCTCCTGTTAGAAAAAAGGCGGTATAATCCGACACTCGGAGCGCCTGCTGCATATTGTGCGTCACGACCGCAATCGTATATTGCTTTTTCAGTTCCTCCATCAGGTCTTCAATCTTAGAGGTGGAAATCGGATCCAGCGCTGAGGTTGGCTCATCCATCAGAAGAACGGTCGGTTTTACCGCAAGCGCTCTTGCGATGCAGATTCTCTGCTGCTGCCCTCCGGAGAGACCAAGCGCCGACTTTTTTAAACGATCCTTTACCTCGTCAAAAATTGCCGCTCCCCTCAGGCTTTCCTCCACAATCCCATCCAGCTTATGCCTATCCCTTATTCCATGGACGCGCGGGCCGTATGCTATATTGTCGTAGATGCTCATCGGAAACGGATTCGGCTGCTGGAACACCATTCCCACATGCTCCCGAAGCTTTGTCACATCAATTCCCGGCGCATAGATGTCTTCTCCATCCAAACTGATTTTTCCGTCGATTTTTACGTTCTCGACCAGATCGTTCATCCGGTTTATGGTCTTTAGAAAGGTCGACTTGCCGCAGCCGCTCGGCCCGATAAACGCGGTTACTTTATTTTCATATATGTCCATACTCACGCTTTTTAATGCATGGTTGTCTCCATAGTATAGATTTAAGTCCTCGACTTTGATTTTCGCATAATCCGCCATGATTCTTCTCTCCATTTCAGTTACTATTTCCTGTAACATCAAATCTCCTTGTCATTTTCTTTGTAATCAGGTTAATTGCAAATACAATTACCAGAAGCACCACTGCGATTGCGAATGCGGAATCAAAGTCTCCTTCGCTGGTTGCCGACAAATACAGCTGAATCGTAAGCGTCCCGCCGGATTGAAAAAGCTTTTCAAAGATTCCAGAGAAGCTCTTTGGCAGCAGCTTTGCAGATCCGGCAGTAAACAAAAGCGCCGCCGACTCGCCGACAATCCTGCCGATGGCAAGGATGACTCCGGTAATAATTCCAGGCATCGCAGAGGGAATCAGAATGGTTCGTATCATATACCATTTTCCCGCGCCAAGCCCAATCGCGCCGTTGCGGTATCCGTCCGGAACTGTCTTCAACGCTTCCTGTGTGTTTCTCGTAATCAGGGGAAGCACCATGAGAATAAGGGTAAGGGAACCGGTCAGTATGCTGTACCCCATACCGAGCGTTTCTCCAAAAAGCATCATGCCGAACAATCCGAAGATAATGGATGGAATACCCGCAAGGGTTTCCGTTGCAAATTCGATGACAGAAACCAGCCTTCCCGGTTTCGCGTATTCATTTAAAAAGATTGCCGCACCGATTCCGATCGGAGTCGCAAACAGCATGGTCACAAGAATGATCAGGATTGTATTTACAATATTTCCGGCAATTCCGACCGTTCCTTTTCTCGCGGAGCTTACGGTTGTAAGGAAGGAAAAATTTACGCTTTTTAAGCCTTTTTGAAACACATAAAAAATAATGTACGCCAGAAGGGCAACCGAAACTGCTGCGCAAAAGCAGATTACTCCATACAGGAGCAGTTCACTTACCCTGCATTTTTTCTTAGCCATTGCATCTTCCTCCTTTCCTGCGGAATCCGGTCAGAAGCAGATTGATTGCCAGAATAAATATGTACAGCACCAGTCCGACCGTAAAAAGCACCTGCCTGTGCAGCCCGGAAGCATAACTCATCTCGCTTACAAGCTGTGTGGTAAGAAATCGTACGGAATTGAAAGGCAGCGGGATATTTACCGCTCCGCCCGCGACCATATTGATTGCCATCGCTTCGCCGAGCGCGCGCCCGATGCCAAGCGCAACACCGGTCATAATACCGGACTTTGCAGCCGGAATAACCACCTTGAAAACAGTCTGCAGCTTCGTTGCGCCAAGCGCTAAGGAGGCTGACCGCAGGCTTTGCGGAACTGCCTGGATGCTCGACGCGCTGATATTGATAATCGTCGGAAGAATCATAATTGCAAGCACGATAACCGCAGACAGCATATTGGCCCCACCGGTGTACTGATGGGAGTCCGAACCCGCAAAAATCTGTTTTTCCAGCCTGTACATCAACGGATTTAAAACCATAAGACCAATCAGACCATAGATTACGGACGGAATAGCCGCAAGAAGCTCTACTGCCGAGGACAAAGCCTTGCTGATTTTCCTTCCAAGTGGGCTTGAATCCGTCAGATCCGTCAGAAAAACCGCCGTCAGAAGTCCGATGGGCACTCCGATGAGCACCGAACAGAGCGTTCCGGCTGCAGACGACATGATAATATAGAAAATACCATAATATGGCTCCTCCGCGGTCGGTTTCCAGACTGTTCCAAGCAGCAGCTCAGGTGCACCCACTTGAAACAAAGCCGGCGCACCCTTCAGGAACATATATAAAGTAATTGCCAATACCGAAATGACTGCAACTATTCCAGTGGTTAAAAAGATATACTTCGCTATCGTTTCCCTGATTTTTTTCATAGCTGCCTCGTATTATTCCGGGATAATCAGTCCGGCAGACCGGATGATTTCCCGTCCTTCCTCAGAATCGATATAGTCAAACCATGTCTGCACCAGCCCGCTCTGCTCGTCAACGTTTCCCATGGTTGCCATAACGAACGGTCTCTGGAGCGCATATGTACCGGCAAGAATATTTTCTTCCGAAGCCTCTACTCCGTCCAATGCAATTGAAATTACAGAATCATCCGCCACATCAAGGGATACATATCCGATTGCGCCGGGTGTTGCGGCAACCTTTGCAAGCACAGCTCCGGTTGAGTCAAGCTCCTGTGCATACTCGCATACATCCTCCACCTCTAACAGTTCTTCGAACGCATCCCTTGTACCGGATCCGCTCTCTCGTCCAATTACCACGATTGCTTCATCATTTCCACCAAGTTCCGACCAGTTTTTTATCTCTCCGGTATATACTTTTGCAAGCTCCTCCATGCTCAAACCGGTCACAGAATTCTCCAAATCGGTAATCACAGCGATTCCATCCAGCGCAATGACATGTTCCACAGCACCGCTCTTTGCTTCGCTGTCCTTTATATGGCGGGAGGCATTTCCGATATCTACGCTGCCTGCCGCGAGCGACTCAAGTCCTGCGCCCGAACCGGTATATTCGGTTGTTACTGTCACATTCGGATATTTCTCCATAAATCCTTCCATAAGCGCCTCGCAGACCTTCTCCATGGAAGTGCTTCCGGCAAGTGAAATTGTACCGCTTACATCATTTCCGCATCCTGCAAGTCCCGTAAGGCACATGGCGGCTGTCATTAAGATTCCTAACGTTTTTGTGATTTTCTTTTTCATAATAGATTTTCCCCTCTTTCCTTTTTCGCCGTTTGTATGGCAAAAAAAATGTTTCTTGTTTTTCATCACAAGAAACATTTTAGAATCCGATTGTAAAATCCACTATCGGGCATATGTAATTAAATTGTAAAAACTAAAAATTAGCCGTTCCTGTTGAAAATCCGGTTCCCCACAAAAGAATACGGATGATACCGCATACTACCAGATGTGCCGGATAATATACATAGAACAGCTTGCCCATCCCTTTCCATGAACCTCTCGTCCCATTATAAGCATACAGAAGCGGAATCGTTAAGCAGGTGCCGAGCTGAATCACTGCATATACCCGGTCAATAAACACGAAATATACCGCCGCATACATCAGTGTCCAGAACATCATCCAGCACATCTGTTTTTTGAAATTGCCCCGATTGATTTCTATGTATAATATTGACATGGTCGCAATACACGCACCAGTTCTCGCCGCCGACCGAGCCGTTGACGCTCGTCATACCCGGCAGACAGATGTTCATCAGCTTGGACGAATCGTAATTCTTGACCGTGTTGTAGATATTTTTGAACATGGCAGTGGAGGCATCTGCCGTGGAGTAGTCATCGCCTTTTTCCAAATCGATGTCGATGCCATTGCACCACGAGTATTTCTCCATGATTCGGACAAGCTCCGAGAGGAACATATCCTGTGCGCCGTCCGTATTGTCCCGCAGAGCCTTGAAGATTCTGTTCGTTCCGTCATTCGCCACAGTCAGCAGCCACTTGATGTGCGGCCACTTGCTGATGTAGG
>CAZTKM010000058.1:0-12187 GCA_964614035.1 uncultured Lachnobacterium sp. | reverse complement strand
GACAGGATTTCTGAATGTGGTTTATGAAATGCTCAAGGCGGTGCTTGTATTCTGGTATGTGCCGGTTGCGTATGCCGCGCTGGTATATGAGAATAATACGAACATTTACCTTGGCGGATTTCTGTTTTGCGGGACACCTGCCATAAAGCTGGCCAGTGAATTCTTTTGTGCGGGCTGGCTCTGTATTACGGGAATCCTGCTCATCCGCTATGCGGTTGCCGTTGTGGACACCCGCAGGGCATACCGGTTTGCGGTATTCTTAGATGGCCGGGAGCTTGACTGCTTTGTGGAAGTCTGTAAAGAGCTTAAGATCCGGCCGGAGAAAATCGGGCTTGTGCTGGATAAGAATGAAAAGGCGCCGAAGATTATCGGCGTGCGCAGTCCGATGATTATACTCCCGGAAAAAGAGTTTACGGAAGAAGAGCTCCGCGTCATTTTTATGCATGAGCTGACGCATTACAGGCAGAAGGACCTGTGGATGATCCATCTGTCCGAGCTTGCAAAGTGTTTCCACTTCTTTAACCCCTTCATCTGGATATTTGCAGCGAAGGTGCCGTACTGGGGAGAATATGCATGCGATTACGAGGTCGTGGCGCGGATGGGAAACCTCAAATCCTATTTCAGCGTGATTGTCAAGATGGCAATCGAAGCTGACGGGCACAGTCTTCTGGAAGCGCATCTGGCGGAGAAGAAAAACGATTTGGTTGACCGGATGGAACGAATGAAAAGGAGTTACAGGATGAAAAACAAATCAAAAGTAAAAGCCGGACTGCTTGTAACGACAATGATTGTTATGAGCACCTGCTCGGTATCCGCGGCAACGGTGACTGCGGGGAATACATATGTGAAGGCATACTTTGCAACTGCGGACCAGAAGATGGAAGGGTATGAAGCAGCCGCAGTGGCAGCCTCTCTGGATGAGGACGAACTCGCGGAGTATGAGGCGGCCGGATTCGGGAACGGCGTAACGGTTGAAGAGGGCGAGGTCGATTACAGGACACGCAGCGGCTCTTATACCTATAGCTGGACGATTGGAAAAAACTCTGCGAAAAAGTGCGACGATTTCAATGCAGAGTCGGGCGGATACATTAGTGTTGCTGCATCAGCAAGCGCAGATGTCAGCTTCCGCATGGGAATCATTGAGCCGGACGGAACACTCCGCTACGTGAACTCAAAGGACGGATGCGCTTCTCATAAATTTGATTTGGAACAGACCGGAGCCTATAGTGTTTACGTGCAGAATTTGACCAGCAACACGATTTATGTGAGTGGAAGTTATTATGTAGGTACACCTTAATACAGCGGAAACAACAGGGAGTGCGCAGGACATGCGCATTTCCTTTTTTGATACTCTACTACAAATATAGTTAAAACAATACAATTAGGACGATAAAAATCCATATATACATATTATGATACACTATTGACAAAAGTGTATCATACAAATACAATGGTAGTACAACTGATAGGTAATTGCGAAACTCTTGGTTACTAAAGTGTAGTTGTGCAATGCAAATGCCTAAGGACAACTAATGGGGAAAGGAGGAAATAGGATGAAGGAAGTAATTGCCTTCGTCCTGCATAGAATACATGACATAGTTGAAGACGGCATATATGGCGAAAACTATACAGTATGTATGGACCGGGAAAAGAACAAAGCGCTGCGACGGAAATATTATGTCACAGATTCTATGGTGCAGGACATATTAAAGCATTTAGAGATAAGAGATTTCAGAGAAAGTCGAAAGAGTAAGAATGAATTGTTTTCGGATGATACAGTTTATATTTTTGAGAAAAGTATAAAGTTAAGACCAAGATTTGTTGAAGAAGCAGATGAAGTGAGTGTAAAGTTATACATCAAGATTGTATTGGCTGATGATGCGCCAATGTTCATAATTTCATTTCATGAGGCCGAGTATTGATAAGAGTAATGAATAAAGATAATAAACTATGCACATGTTGAAATCTGTAGATTTTATGCAGATTTCGACATGGTATGCATGTAAGAAAATATACAATAAGTCAAGATAAAAGAGGAGGAATACTACGATGGAAAGGAGAAAAAATATACTATGTGAACACTGTCGAAGGCTGGTTCCTTATGAAATCCGGGTAAGGAAGGAAAAAGTAGCTATAAAAGATACGGAGTTTGAATTCGGCGAAAAATATGGCGTATGTTTATTGTGTGGGAATGAACTGACAGTTCCGGGGTTAGATGACGAGAACGAAGAGAAGATAGAGGAGATTTACCGCCGAGAAAACGGATACATAACAATAAAGCAGATTTATCAGATATTGGCAAAATACAGAGTAGAGAAACGGCCATTGTCCAATCTGCTGGGGTGGGGAGAACTGACCATCACTCGTTATTTGGATGGACAGCTGCCCGGAAAAAAATATTCGGATATATTGATTCATCTGCTAAACAGTGATGCTGTGATGGAAGAATATCTTAAAAAAAATAAAGACAGTATTACGGAAAAGGCATACGAAAAAATCGAAAGTGAAATTGAAAAGCGCAGGCGGTTATATAGCGCGAAGACAACAGCGGAGCGTATGGCAATATATATGATTGGATCGGGATATGAAATCACAAATTTGTTTTTGCAAAAATTATTATATTATATAAAAGGTTTCGGATATGCTTTTTACAAACAGGACATGCTGGACATGACCTGTGAGGCATGGGTAAACGGTCCGGTTTTTCCAACAATCTATGAAAAATATAGAGAGTTTGGAAAAGAAACATTGTCATGCGAAAATATTGAGTATGATGTAAGTTCTCTTCTGGGCGGAAAAGAAAAAACTCTGGTTGATTATGTGTTGGATATTTTTGGAAAATACAATGGCTGGACATTGCGCGAGTTCACACACAAGGAAAAACCATGGCAAAGAGCCAGGGAAGGCTTTGAAGAATATGAGAGATGCAATAATGAGATAAGCGATGAATCTATCTGTACATATTTTATAGAAGTTGATAAGAAATATGATTTGAAGAAATTGAATGGGGTTCAAGCGTACATAAATTCGTTAGATGTGTTGAATTGAGTATATGAGATTACGCGCTTCCTGCATCCGTTTTATCTTTTTTTCACAAAAAAGGAAAAATATGGTATGCTATAGTATAAATATGCAATACGAACAGATATTATGAAATGAAAGTGGCAGGAGCGATGGATTCTAATAACTCAGTCTATGCAAATGATACAGAAGAAAAAGAGAGCTCGATACACAGAAGCATGCTTTTTTATACCGCAGGCTCGTTAGGCTATTATGCATGTCAGTGGGCGCTTTCGATTGTGATTGTGTGGATTTCCGGATACGAGGCGGCAGGAATACTCTCGATTGCGCTGACTGTATGTGCTGCACCAGCTATCGTAGGACTTTTTAATGTCCGCGCATTTCAGGTTTCGGACTTGAAAGGGGAATATAATACCGGAACGTATACGAGCTCACGACATGTAACGAATCTTTTGTCATTTTTTGTATGTATTTGTATGATTGCAGCCGGAAAGTATAATCTTGAGAAGACGCTTGTAATCCTTGTATTTATGTTATACAAGATTGCCGAGGGAACCGCGGATGTCTACTATGGAATTGAGCAGAAGCGCGGGCGGCTTGACATAGCGGGGATTTCCTATGCGCTTCGAGGGCTTGGAACCCTTGTCCCGTTTGTGGCGGTACAGGTTCTGACAGACCGCCTGCTGCTGAGTCTGATTGCGATTACAATCTGCTCTTATGGAGTGATTGTACTTTTTGACATTCCAAGGTGCAGAAAGCTGGATGAGGATATTCGTGCGGGAGAAAAACGCAGAAGCAGTATTCAGACGGTAAAATCACTGCTCATTACCTGTGTCCCTCTTGCGGTGGTGGCTTTTGCGAACAACCTGTCGGTCAATCTTCCGAAAATAGCATTGGAGAATTACTATGGTTCAGAGGTCATGGGATATTTTTCATCGGTTACGTCGCCGAGTATGGGAGTCCAGCTTGTGGCAATGACTTTGTTTGCGCCGTTGGTAACGCCGCTGGCGTTGGCTTTTCAGCAGAAGAGAAAAAAAGAGTTTTACGGAATGATGAAAAAATTTCTGATTATTCTGGTTGTGTTTTCTGTAGTATGCGTGGCTGCTGCCGCATGTCTGGGCAGATTTGTCCTGATTCTGATTTTTGGCGCAGGAATTGAACCTTATGTATATTTGTTTGTTCCAAGCATTTGGATGACGATTCTTCTTGCAGTATGCTCCTGCCTGTTTAGCGTGTGCACGCTGGTAAGAGAAATAAAGCTGCAGTATCTGATTGGAGGAATGGGATTTCTTTCTTCTGTGGTACTTGCATTAACGGTTGTAGAACGATTCTCTATGATGGGAGTCATATATGCACAGATTGGTACGATTGTTGTTCAGATGGTCATTCAGCTGATCATCATTGTCCGCAGACTAAAAAAAGCATGGTAAAACAGGATGGATATGGGCAATATACTAAATAAGTGCTCTGTTCTGGCAGGACTGATTGCAAAGCATGGTGTGGTCGGATTGGGCATCAAATTCATAGAAAAGAAAACAGAGAAGACAAATCGATACTATTGCAGGAATTATGGGAAATTTCTCCCGACAGAGGAGAAACTGGACGAACAGCGCAGATCCTGGAGAAGTTTTTCCTATTGCCCGAAAATCAGTATTGTGGTTCCGGCTTATCGGACGCCGGAATTGTTTTTGCGGCAGCTGATGGATTCGGTAACCGGCCAGTCATATGAAAACTGGGAACTTTGCATCGCAGACGGCTCCGAGGGGGATGCGGCCGTATGTAATCTTGTGGCTGAATATCAGGCGAAGGACGCGAGAATTGTATATAAGGCGCTTGCCAGGAATGGCGGCATTTCAAGAAACACGAACGAGGGGTTTCATATGGCAGGCGGGGAATACATTGCACTGCTGGATCATGATGATGTTCTTGCAAAAAATGCCTTGTACGAGATGGTGGCAAAAATGAATGCCGATAAGGAGCCGCCGCTGCTTTTGTATTCGGATGAGGACAAGATTACCGCAGATGGAACGGCGCATTTTGAACCCCATTTTAAAACCGGATTCGATGAAGAACTATTGAATCACTATAACTATATCTGTCATTTCCTGATGTTTCACAGGAGCCTGCTATCGGTTACACATGGCTTAAATCCGGAGTTTGACGGCGCGCAGGATTATGATTTCGTGCTCCGGTGTTCAGAAAATATTAAGAAAGAACAGATTGCACATGTCGGAAAAATAGTGTATCATTGGAGAGTACATGGACTGTCGACTGCGGGTTTTTCCGGTCATAAGGATTATGCCTACGAGGCAGGAAAAAAGGCGGTGCAGGAGCATCTGAACCGTTTACAGACGGATTTGCCGATAAAGTCGAAGGTTGAGCCGGCGAAGGGGCACGAATTTGTAAATATATTGGAGGATTCCCATACGGCCGGACAGAACGGACAGTTTCTGGTTTGCTGCGGCAGTATGGTCAGACCGCTTGATAAGGATTGGAGCAGGAAACTTATCGGCGATTTTTTACATCAGCCGGGCAGGGTTGGTATGGTCGGAGGCAAACTGATTGATCATAAAGGATTGTTTGGGAAAGTGGTATCTGTCGGCTATTCGTTTCGTAAGAACGGCGATGTGATTTTCAACTTTGCAGGACAGGACTGCTGGAAAAAAGGTTATTTTCGCAAGATGGCGGTTGCGCAGAATGTCAGCGCGGCTGATCTTGATTTCTGTGTGATAGATAGAGCGGCATACAATGCGGTTTTAGGCTTTGACGAGAGTCTGACGCATCCATACCGGGATTTGGATTTCGCTTTTCGGCTGAGAGAGGCAGGGTACCAGATCATTCTGGATGCCCAGGTTGCAGCGGCAGTAAAGCGGGAGAAGCCGGATACGGAAAAGTATCAGGCGGAAAAGAATGTGATGTTGGAACGCTGGAAGGCGTACTTTGGAGAAGGGGATCCGTTTTACAATGAGAATATCTGTGGCGATGGCCACATATAACGGCGGGGCATTCATTCGGGAACAATTGGAGTCAATTCTGATAAATCTGACAGCGGAAGATGAAATCGTGATATCGGATGATGGTTCTGCGGATGATACGCGGCGTATTGTGGAAGAATATAGGATAGAACACGCGAATATTCGTCTGGTCGATGGGCCGGGAAAGGGCGTGATTGCCAATTTCGAACATGCGATCCGCATGTGCAGGGGCGAATATATTTTTCTGGCTGATCAGGATGATATCTGGAAGCCGGATAAGGTGAAGAAGGTATTGGAAGCATTTGGAAAGCAGAACTGCCATCTGGTAATTCATGATGCAGAAGTGGTAAATGAAGACCTCTCTTCTGTCATTATGGATTCCTTTTTTACTTACCGGGGTTCAAAACCGGGAGTTACGGCCAATCTGATTAAGAATCGTTACATGGGGTGTTGTATGGCATTCCGGAGGGATTTAGTGGAAAGTATTCTTCCGATTCCGGGGAATATTCCGATGCATGACCAGTGGATAGGGCTTGTAAGCGACAGTATATATGAAAAATCTTGCTTTTTGCGGGAAAAGTTGTTATTATATCGTAGGCATGAACATGCGGTGTCGGATTTTGAACACAACTCGGTAAGAGTTATGGTCAAAAACCGGTGGATAATATACAATCAGTTAAAAAAAAGAATGCGAGCAATTCGAAAGGAACGTAAGCTATGAGTACACAGAGAAAAACTTCAGCAACGAAGACAAAGAAGAATGCTTGGAAAATCGCGGCATATATTATTTTACTGGCTCAGGTCATTTTGAGTGTGGTTGCACTTGTGGAGATCCTTGTTTCTAAGATGATTCCGACTGCCTATATATTATTGCTGGTTGTTGTTTTGTGGGTCATGCTGTTTTTAGCATTTACGCTGATGATTCTTGTTCGAAGGAGAAAGGGGCAGCCGAATAAAACATTGTATTTGAAGCGGGGACTTGGCACTTCGCTCTCTGCATTTACGATTATTGTATGCTGGATGATTACGTATTATGTGGGAACTTTAAACAGCACAATCAGCAATATTACGGTCGAGCAGACTGTTATAACAGATACCATCGCAGTGTATGTTCCGATTGATGATGCGGCCGCTGCGATTGCGGATGCGGGAGATTACAATTTCGGACTGGCAACGGGATTCGATGCAGAGAATTCTGAGCAGACCATTAAGGCAATTGAAAAGGAATTGGGACATGACATCACAGTAACGGAATTCGATGAAGTGTTCGATGTAGTTGATGCACTTTATGCAGGGCAGGTTGATGCGATGCTGCTAAACTACTCTTATGAGGAGATTATCTCTGATATGGAGGGTTACGAGTCCTTCACTTCCCTGACGAAGGTGATTTATGAGCATACCATTGAAACCATTATTGAAACTCCGGTAAAAGACGGCGGGGAAGAGGATGAGAACTTTGATATCACAAAGGATACATTTGCAATTTATTTGAGCGGCTCCGATACCAGAAGCGCAAAGCTTTCTACCAGCCGCAGCGATGTGAATATTATTGCATTTGTGAACCCTAGCCAGCATCAGGTGCTGCTTGTGAATACACCGCGTGATTACTATGTTCCGATTTCAATCAGCAAAAATGGGGATCGCGATAAATTGACGCACTGTGGAATTTACGGCGTGGATTGCTCCATGGATACTTTGGAGAACCTGTACGATACCAATATCAGATATTATATGCAGATCAACTTTGAGGGATTTATGACGTTTGTTGATGCAATCGGCGGCATTCAGGTTGAATCCGATCAAAGCTTTACGACTCTTCATTATGATGTGCAGATTCATAAAGGAATGAATGATCTGGACGGGGAAGGAACCTTAGGGTTTATCCGCGAACGTTATGCGTTTGCAGACGGAGACAATGCCCGCGGACGTAATACCATGAAGGTCGTGGCGGCAATCATTAAAAAGTGTGCTTCCGGAACAACCATTCTGTCCAAGTATGGAGATATTATGAAGAGCTTAGAGGGCATGTTTGTTACCAATATGAGTTCGGATGATATTTCAACACTTGTCCGTATGCAGCTTTCCGATATGAGCGGATGGGATATTAAGCAATATGCCGTTACCGGTACCGGAGATAGCAGAACGACCTATTCCGTTCCGAATTCCCATGCCTATGTAATGATTCCGGATGAAGAGAGCGTGGATAAGGCAATTGAACTTATCAATAAGATTGAGGCAGGGGAACTGATTACGGATGAGGATTTGCAATAATTTGAGATCGTGTTATAATATAGGGCGCTGGCAACTGTTGTCAGTGCCCTATTTGTTGCAAAAATGATTATGGATACAAAGCAGATATAAGAATGGATGAGAAAATGCAAAAAAGAAGAATGGTCTGTACGGTTATAAAATACACGTTTGCGCTCCTGTTGGCAGTTTTGACCTATAAAACAACGAAGCAAATCGGATATGTTGTATTAGGCGTGTTTGAAATTATTTTGATTATTCTGACGACGGATTTACTGCTGCGCAAAAAGAGAGCGCTCGGCTGGATTGGATCGATTCTTTTATTGCTGATAAATGTACAGAATATGGTGCTTTTTTTCAGCGGCAGTTATGTGACCTATGTGATGCTGCAGAGTATATACTCTTTACAGGACCTTGCAGGAAAGGCGGTATGGTATGGCCTTGGCGCTGCGGCGGTTGCCATATGTTCTTTTTTGCCCGTAGAGAAGCTTCCGATTCATACAAAGACAGCAGTGGGACTGGAGCTTGCGGCAGGTATTATAGAGGTCGTATCTGCAGCTGTTCTTGGAATAAGTTTTTCGCCGATTGGCGGAATATATGGGATATTCGATCAATGGAAAACCCATCAGTCCATGTATGCAGAGGCAGATGAATTTGATGATGAGTTGCTGCAGGGATTTTACAGAGAAGGGGAGCCAAAAGAAGAACCAAAGGAAACGGATACCCAGATAGTTACCGTTGCGGAACGGGATGATCTGGAAGTAATGGCTGTTTCGGAAGACTCGATGAATACGGAGGAACCAAAGGAGGAGAATCAGCCGATTTTAAGCGGCTATGCAATGAGTGGTGCAATATCCAGGTATTCCTGCGGACTGGACAAACCGAATGTAATCTTGATTTTTACGGAAGGACTGTCTCAAAATGTGATTGACGACGACAGAATGATTATGCCGAATACGAGAGCACTTCAGCAGCAGTCGGTTACCTTTCGGAATTATTATAACCATACATTTGCAACGTATCGGGGACTTTGCGGCCAGCTGTATTCCGGCTATCAGTTAGATGATTATGATCCGAACTATCTGATTTCGATTGAGGATATTTTGCATGACCAGGGCTATTTTACCGGTTTTATCAATACAGAACCAAATAATTCGCTATTTGTGAATTATGTAAACGGATTCGGATATGATGAAGTCGTTTCCGATCCGATGCGGTGCAGCGGAGAGGTTGCGTCGATGAATGATGCGGAAGCGTATGAGCTGCTATTTGAGACGGCGCAGCGGTATGATGCAGAAAAGGCGCAGCCATTCTTTTTGACGATATATACATTTGGTACACACACAACCTTTGATACTGCGGATGAAAATGAGATATTCGGAGACGGCTCCAATCGCGTGTTGAACCGATTCTATTATGTTGACGTACAGATTGGAAGATTTCTGGAAAACTTTAAAAACAGCTCGCTGGCATCGGATACGGTAATCGTATTTACGGCAGACCATTGTACATATGCAGATGCGGATTTCGGGGAAGCGTTTCCGGAATACGGAAGAGCCTGCACAGATGTGGATCAGATACCTTTTTCGATTTATTATGTCGGCGGACCGGCGGCGACTGTAAATGCATATGGGAGAAATTCTCTTGACATGGCTCCTACGGTACTTGATTACTTAAATATTTCCGCGCCGAACTATTACCTCGGAGAGTCTCTTTTTGCAGAGAAGACGGGAGAAATCTGTCTGGATACGATTTTCTATGATCCGGCGTATCTGGAACTTACGGACGGCGGCGGTGTGCGTGGACTGGATGAAGCAACGGCGGATTATGTGTATGAACGGATTCGTGAATATTTTGCTGCAAAATCACAGAAGATACATTAGAGTTGCAAATTTGACGCTCTTATGAAAATGCGACGATTAGGCGCATGCTTTTTTGTTACTTTTTTATAAGAAAAAGTGCTTGCGGTGACGTAACGTTACCTTGTTATACTTAGGGAAATCAAAACGAAAAGGCAAAGGAGACAATATGAAAGGTATTATTTTAGCAGGGGGATCTGGCACGCGCCTTTATCCGCTTACAATGGTAACATCAAAGCAGCTGCTTCCAATCTATGACAAGCCGATGATTTACTACCCCATGTCAGTGCTCATGAATGCCGGTATTCGTGACATCCTGATTATATCCACACCGCAGGATACGCCGAGATTCAAAGAACTTCTTGGCGACGGACACCAGTTTGGCGTGAATTTATCATATGCCGTACAGCCGAGTCCGGACGGACTTGCTCAGGCGTTTGTGATCGGGAAAGAGTTTATCGGAGACGATACTGTGGCAATGGTTCTCGGCGACAACATTTTTGCAGGACATGGTCTTAAGAAACGTCTGAAGGCGGCTGTTGCAAATGCTGCTGAGGGAAGAGGCGCCACCGTATTCGGATACTATGTGGATGATCCGGAACGCTTCGGTATCGTTGAGTTCGACCATACCGGAAAAGCTGTTTCCATCGAGGAGAAGCCGGCGCAGCCAAAAAGCAATTACTGCGTAACAGGTCTGTACTTTTATGACAATGACGTTGTGGAGTTCGCAAGGAATCTGAAGCCTTCCGCGCGCGGCGAGCTTGAGATTACGGACCTGAACCGCATTTACCTTGAAAAGGGAAATCTGAATGTGGAGCTTCTCGGACAGGGATTCACATGGCTTGATACGGGAACGCATGAGAGTCTTGTCGATGCAACGAATTTCGTGAAGACCGTCGAGTCGCATCAGCACCGTAAGATTGCATGCCTTGAGGAAATTGCATACTTAAACGGATGGATTACGAAGGAAGACGTGCTTAAAGAGTATGAGGTACTCAAGAAAAACCAGTACGGACAGTATTTAAAGGACGTCCTTGACGGAAAATACAAGGAGAATCTATACTAACAGACCAGCCTGCCGGAATCCGCAAACGGATGGGACGGCGGATATAAAAAGGAGAAAAAATGACTATTATCGTTACCGGCGGAGCCGGATTTATCGGAAGCAACTTTATATTTCACATGTTAAATAAGTATCCGGATTATCGTATCGTCTGTCTGGATAAGCTTACCTATGCAGGAAATCTTTCCACGCTTGCACCTGTTATGGATAACCCGAATTTTCGCTTTGTAAAGCTGGATATCTGCGACAGAGATGGCGTTTACAAATTGTTTGAGGAAGAGCATCCGGACATCGTTGTGAATTTTGCAGCGGAGTCCCATGTGGATCGTTCCATCGAAAATCCGGAAATTTTTCTTCAGACCAACATTATCGGAACCGCAGCCTTAATGGATGCCTGCCGGAAGTATGGCATTACCCGCTATCATCAGGTTTCTACTGACGAAGTGTACGGAGATTTACCTTTGGACCGCCCGGATTTGTTTTTTACCGAGGAGACTCCTATCCATACATCAAGTCCGTACAGCTCGTCCAAGGCCGGGGCGGATCTTCTTGTACTGGCATATCACAGAACCTACGGACTGCCTGTAACAATCAGCCGCTGCTCGAACAATTACGGACCATATCATTTCCCGGAGAAGCTGATTCCTCTTATGATTGCGAATGCGCTGAACGATAAGCCGCTCCCGGTGTATGGGGAAGGTCTTAATGTTCGCGACTGGCTTTATGTCGAGGACCACTGCAAGGCAATCGACCTGATTATCCACAAGGGACGCGTCGGAGAGGTATATAATATCGGCGGTCACAACGAGATGAAAAATATTGATATCGTTAAGATTATCTGCAGGGAGCTTGGCAAGCCGGAAAGTCTGATTACGCATGTCGGAGACCGCAAAGGGCATGATATGCGTTATGCAATCGACCCGACCAAGATTCACAATGAGCTTGGGTGGCTCCCGGAGACCAAGTTTGCAGACGGTATCAGGAAGACGATTCAGTGGTATCTGGACAATAAGGAGTGGTGG
>CAZTKM010000057.1:0-12586 GCA_964614035.1 uncultured Lachnobacterium sp. | reverse complement strand
TCTGATAATAGTCGTCCATATTGACGGAGACTTTTATCGTATCATCGGGTTTTCGGTTGCTCAAGAGGCACACAGTCTCAACATGATATGTCCCCGGAAACATATCCACGCACTGAATCTTCTTAACCTCGTACCCTCTCGCAAGAAATACCTCGAGATCTCTCGCAAGGGATGTCGGTTTACAGGATATATAAACCAGATTCTCCACGCCATACGCGATAATCTTCTCAAGCGCCTTTGGATGAATCCCATCCCTCGGCGGATCAAGGATGATATAATCAGGAAGGACCTCGATATCGTCCAAAGCCATAAGCACATCCCCCGCAATAAACTTGCAATTATCCAGTCCGTTTAAGAGTGCATTTTCCTTTGCCGCTTCAACCGCTTCCTCCACAATCTCAATGCCCATGACTTCCTTGCATACAGGCGCCATCATCTGCGCAATGGTTCCGGTTCCGCTATACAAGTCGTACACGACTTTTCCTCCCAGCGCATGTTCGTCCCCATTCAGAATGAAATCGCGGGCGGTAGAATACAACACCTCCGCGCCGAGCGAATTCGTCTGGAAAAAAGAAAAGGGCGTGATCTTAAATCGCAGTCCCAGCAGCTCCTCATAGATAAAATCTTCCCCATACAGCAGCTCTGTGCCTTCATTTTTTACCACATCAGCCACGCTGTCGTTCGAGGTATGAAGGATTCCTTTCATGGTTCCTTCATATGACTGCGTAAGCAGCTCATACTTCCACTCGCGAAGCATCTGCTCTTCTTCATATACGGACAGACCTCCGGGAACCGCTGAGGTGGTCGTGATAAGGTCTACCAGAATTTCGCCTGTCTTAACTGCTTTTCGAACGAGAAGGTGTCTGAGATACCCTTCATGACGCATGCGATGGAAATACGGCACATTCCGCTCCCTGAAAAAATTTAGCGTTACGGATAAAATCTTTCTAAAATCTTCATCTACAATCCGGCAGTCGCATACGGTCACGAGATCATAAAAGCTGCCCTTCTTATGCATACCAAGCGCCAACGGCCCGTCCTTGTATTCATCGCCGAACGAAAACTCCATCTTATTGCGATATGCAAACTGTCCCGGGCTTGGCTTGATTCCAAGGAATTCGTATTCACATCGTTTTCCGATTGCCTCCTCCATCAGTTTCTTGACCTGATTCGACTTTATTGTAAGCTGCTCTTCATAAGGAAGCGTCTGGTAGATACAGCCTCCGCAGTCTTTATGTACACAGGTAGAATCCTGCTCCAATCCGGACGGCTCTACCACGTCAAGAAGCCGTCCTTCGTATTTTCCTTTTCTTACCTTGTTGACAACGAAGGATACCTTCTGTCCGGGAATTGTATTCTTTACAATGATGCGTTCTCCATCCTCCGTTAATGCAATCCCTTTATTCGGAAAAACGATTTCTTTTATTATCCCTTCGCCATACTGTCCTTTTTTCATGTTAATCATCCAATCTCATCATAATATAAAAAGGGGACTGCATAGAGTCCCCTTCATCCGCATTCTTTACTTTACGATTGCCTGACGCTTTACTTTTCCGTTGTCTCGTCGGCTGCTTCCTCTTTTTCTTTTACAGGCTCCTCATCATCGTCCTCGAAGAAGTCGTCTTCAAATTCATCCTCGAAGTCATCCTCGAAATCATCAAGATAGTCCGGTGTAAAGAAACGATACACGCCGTATGCAGCTGCTGCAATTGCAACAATAATTCCGATAACCGCAAATACAATCACTACAACCGAAGGCTTTTTCTTCTCCTCTTCCTTCTTATCAAGCTTCTTGATAATTTCATTGAATTTTGCATTATTGACTACCTGATTAATCTTTTCATTACTCAACAATTCTTCCAATTTATTCATTTTGTTTACCTCACCTTCTCATACAGTCTCCGTTACTCATTATCATATGCTTTTTGCTATCTGCTATTATAGCATATCTTTCCCATTTTTCCTATGAATAATTTATAAAAATTATCCAAAATTACTAATTTTTTTCAATTTTGCAAAAGAAGCAAACATTTTCTTTGTTCCGGTCTTGTCAAAATCGACGGTTACCTCATAATCACGCCCGCCTTCCACGATTGCCATCACTTCTCCGTCGCCGAATTTAATATGCCGGACGCGGTCACCCACCTGATAAGAGAGCGTATTTCCGACTGTATTGCTGCCGGAAAACGCACGCTGGTTTGAAACCGGTGTGTACACCGGCGGCTTCGCCTTCCTGACAAACGTGTTTTCGTATTCTTCGTTCCCGCTTGAGCCATACTGTGTAGCCATTGTCCGAAACGCCTGCCTTGCCTTTTGAAAAGTGCTCTGTTTCTGCTCTTCATCGAAATAACTTCCCGGATCAAAAATTTCTCCGTCAAGAAGTTCCTTTGGAATTTCCTTTACAAATCTCGATACCCTGTTATACTGCGTCTCGCCCCGAATCATCCGCATTCTTGCGGAGGTAATTGTCAGATTTTTCTTTGCGCGGGTAATTCCGACATATGCCAGACGACGCTCCTCTTCGATCGCCGCTTCCGAGTTGTCGCCGGTAATAGACATATAGCTTGGGAAAAGTCCGTCCTCCATACCTGCAAGGTATACGTTCTCAAACTCAAGTCCCTTTGCGCTATGTAATGTCATAAGAACCACATAATCCGTTTCTTCATCCAGACTGTCGATGTCGGCAACCAGCGCTACCTCCTCCAGAAAACCGGATAGAGACGGATTCTTAGCATCCGTCTGATAGCTTACCGCTTTTGTGATCAGCTCATCGATATTCTCGATTCTTGCCCGCGCTTCATCCGTATCTTCCGCTTCCAGTTCTCTTACGTATCCGGTCACGTCAATAATTTCTTCCAAAAGCTCCGCTACTGAAATGGCATCCTTTTTCTCGCGAAGTCCCTCAATCAATTGAACAAACGGCTTGATTTTTTCTGCTGCCTTTCCAAGTCCCGGTATCTCACCCGCGTTACGCAAAGCTGTGTAAAATTCGATATCATGGTCTTCTGCATATCCCAGGACTTTATTGATGGATGCCGCGCCGATTCCCCGCTTTGGCGTATTGATAATTCTTCGGACAGTAAGATCATCCTTTCCGTTATCGATTGTCTTTAAATAGCATAGCAGATCCTTGATTTCTTTTCTTGAGTAGAAATTTACGCCGCCGACAATCTTATATGGAATATTTGCCGTAATGAAACGTTCCTCGAGCATACGCGACTGCGCATTGGTTCGGTACAAAACCGCACAATCCTTATATGCGTACCCTCCTCTTCGGATTTTTCCTGCGATATCTCCTGCAATATAGTCCGCCTCCTCGTAAGCGCTGTCTGCCTGTATAAAGACAATTTTTTCTCCCTGACCGTTGTCCGTCCAAAGCCTTTTCTCTTTTCGCCCCACGTTGTTGCTGATGACATTGTTCGCAGCGTCCAGTATCGTCTGGGTGGAACGATAGTTCTGCTCCAGCTTAATCACTGCGGCATCCGGAAAATGCTTCTCGAAATTGAGAATATTATATATATTGGCGCCGCGGAATTTGTAGATGGACTGGTCGTCATCGCCGACCACACACAGATTTTTATATTTGGATGCCAAAATCCGGATCAGTTCAAACTGCGCCGTATTAGTATCCTGATATTCATCTACCATAATATATCGGAAACGTTCCTGATAAGAGGCAAGCACTTCTTTATCAAGCTTAAACAACTCCACCGTCTTTACAATCAGATCGTCAAAATCAAGCGCATTGTTCTGCTGAAGCTGTCTCTGATATTCCTGATACACATCCGCCTGCTTTCGTTTTGTATAATCGCCCGCCGCCTGCACCGCAAATGTCATCGGATCAATCAGTTCATCCTTTGCAGATGAAATCACATTCAGAAGCATCTTTTCTTTATACATTTTTGTATCTATTTCCATCTTCTTGCAGATTTCTTTCATTAACGTCTTCTGGTCATCTGCATCATAAATGGTAAAATTCGTGCTGTAACCCAGACGGTCGATATATCTTCGCAGAATCCGGACACACATGGAATGGAACGTGGAAACCCAGATGCTTTCCGCCCCCATTCCAACCAGCTTGTGGATTCGCTCACGCATCTCCCCGGCTGCCTTATTGGTAAAGGTAATCGCTAAAATCTGATAAGGATTAACCCCGCACTCTTTGATCAGATATGCCGTTCTATAGGTAAGGACGCGGGTCTTTCCGCTTCCGGCGCCTGCCAGAATAAGAAGCGGTCCCTCTGTTTTAAGTACGGCTTTTCTCTGCTGTTCGTTTAATTGGTCGGTCAAATTCGACATGCTGTTTCCCCTCGCATTTTTCTTTCTTATCCGCAGTTCACATTCTTGCTCATTGCCAATGTGTACATTGTAACATACATATATAAAAAAAGCACGCTCATATGTTCGGGTTTCATATTTTTTTAAACTGTTCTTGTCATATGGTTTTAAAAACTATATAATGTTTTTAACAAAAGACATGAAAGGAATACGGATATATGGATAATAAGAATGTTCGCGAATTTTTGGAGGAGCTGCTGGTCTCCTTAAAATCTATTGATTATGTCAGACCGGGCGATGTTCCGAATATCGATTTATATATGGATCAGGTTACCACTTTTATGGATGAGCAGCTTTCTTCCGGCAAACGCCATGAGGATGACAAGCTGCTTACCAAGACTATGATCAACAACTATGCGAAGAATAATCTTCTTCCGCCTCCGGAGAAGAAGAAATATACCAAGGAGCATGTAATGACCTTGCTCTTTATTTACTATTTCAAGAATATCCTTAGCATTAATGACATCCAGTCCATTTTGAATCCGATTACGAACAAATATTTCGGTAATAAAGAAGGCTTCAATATGATCGATGTCTATAATGAAGTTTTTTCCTTAGAGGAGGCGGAATCGCAGAAGGTGCTTAAGGATCTGGGGAAGAAGTTTAAGATTTCCAATGAGACTTTCCTTGAGTTTCCGGAAGAGGATCAGGATTTCTTACACGCCTTTAGTTTTATCTGTCAGTTAAGCTATGACGTCTTTATTAAAAAAATGGTTATAGAGAGACTGATTGATGACTTAACCAAAAAAAATGATTCCAGGACAGAAAAAAAAGACGGAGCCGAAAACGGCTCCGATTCCAAGAAATAAAATTCTTAGTATATTGCGGTTGTATTTTGCAGCCGCTTTATTTTTTCTTCTCTTTTCTCCAGACCCATATGAAGCAGGAACACACCGACTCCGATTGATATAAACATTAAAACAACCATGCCGATTCCAAGAACTAATTCCGCCGTCAAACCTTCTTCCACCGTAATCCATGAGGAAATGACTGTCCCCCAGAAATTAAAGAGAACATGTAAAAATATCGAATAATATATGCTTCCGCACCGCTCGCAGATATAGCCTAACAACAGTCCCAGCGCGCCCGCGTAAAATCCCTGCAGCCAATTGCCATGAAAAATGCCGAACAGTACCGCCTGCATGATATTGGCTGCCCAGAAAGGCAATGCCCGCCGGAAGATTCGAAGCGTAGTGCCGCGGAAAGCCAGCTCCTCGCCGATTGGAGCCAGAATAACGGAATAGCACAGCATCAATACGGAAATATCATCCGAAAGCCCCGCCATGTCCAGCAGTTCTTCATATTGTTCCATCCATCTTGGCACAAGCATTCCCAGAAAAGAGCTAATATATCCACACACCACCTGCGCTCCGGGAACAAGTACCGCAACCGCGCCGAACAGCAGCGGATGAAATGTCTTCTTGGGATTCGGAAGATACTCTCCGCCTAAGCGCCAGTAATACCAGATTCCAAAAAAACAGATGCAGTTTAGAGAGTACACAATCATAATTACTGTATTAAAGTTCGTATCCATCCAGATGTTATACCATGTCCCCATCGGATATGCTCCATCCGGAATATCCGAAATCGTACACAACATGGATACTCCCATCATATAGAACAGGGAAATGTATTGAAAAATATAGGTTATAATAAAGGGCACAAACCCCAAAAAGAAATATCCGACTTTCTTCACTCTGATTCTCCTTTGTTATATAATAGTTATTATAGCATATCCGCTTTTTAATGCAAGAAACGTGTTTACTTTAAAACTTTAATATGTTAAAATAACACTATTCAACAAACGGATTTCTAAAGAGGTAAATCACATGAGTAAGAATTTAAGAAGTGAGGCAGTAGATCAATTATTTGACGCCGTTTTATGCTTAAAAAACAGAGAGGAGTGCTACACCTTTTTTGAGGACGTCTGCACAGTCAATGAGTTAATGTCATTGTCACAGCGCTTTGAGGTTGCGAAGATGCTTCGCGAGCAGAAGACCTATCTGGACATCGCGGAAAAGACGGGTGCCTCAACCGCCACCATCAGCCGCGTCAATCGTTCCTTAAACTACGGAAACGACGGATACGACATGGTATTTTCCCGCATGGATGAGAACAAATGAATTTTACAGGAAAATATTGACGCCCAATAAGCTGACTACCATCATAATTACGCCGGCAAGAAGCACTCCGCACATCGCAGCCGCTACGGTTGATTTGAAATCCATATCCAGTATACTTGCTGCAAGTGTCCCTGTCCATGCGCCCGTTCCCGGAAGCGGAATTCCTACGAATAATAACAATGCAATAAATAATCCTCTTCCGGCTTTTTCCTGAAGCTTCTTTCCTCCCTTCTCGCCCTTTTCCAGACAAAATGTGAAGAACTTTCCAATTACAGGCTTATCTGCGCCCCATTCCAGCACCTTTCTTGCAAAGAGATAAATAACCGGCACCGGCAGCATATTTCCGATAATACATACAATAAATGACGGCACAATCGGCAATCCCATTACCTGGGAAACCGGAATTGCTCCGCGAAGCTCAATGAGCGGCACCATCGATATAAAGAAAATCCACAAATAATTTTTTAACATATATACCTCACTCTGTTTTACTCTCTCACTTCATACTATTCTCTGCGATATATTCTTCCAGAAACTTCACAAACGTCTCCATTTCTTTCTGCGTTCCGATACTGATTCGCAGATACGGCGCCACGCGCTTTGGCTTGTTGAAATGGCGTACATAGATATCCGCCGCCTTCAAATCCTCAAACAGCTTTACCATATCAAGATCCGGGTGTGTCGCAAAAATAAAATTGCTCTTTGAATCTCCAAAGGAAAATCCGAGACGCGCGAGTTCCTTTTTCGTCCACTCACGAGTAGTAATTATTTTTCTCGTTGTCTCCTCAAAATATGCCTGATCCGCAACTGCTGCCGCACCGATTTCAATTGTCAGGCTGTCAATCGTATAAGAATTGAAAGAATACTTCACATCATTCAGATATCGAATCAGCTTTTCGTTTCCGAATGCATATCCGATTCTTGAGCCCGCCAGCGAACGCGACTTTGAGAAGGTCTGTGTGACAATCAGATTTTCATATTTATGAATCAGCGGAAGAGCGCTTTCTCCTCCGAAATCAATATATGCTTCATCCACAACAACAATGACATCCGGATTTGCTTTTATGATTTTATCTACCGTATCAAGGGGAAGCAGTTCTCCTGTCGGGGCGTTTGGATTTGGAAAAATCACGCCGCCGTTTTCACATGCATAGTCTTCTGGATTGATACAAAAATGTTCGTCAAGCAAAATCGTGCGGTATGGCACATGAAGCATATCTGCCCAGACATCGTAAAAGGAATAGGTAATATCGGGAAAGACGACCGGCTTCTTTGAATTGAAGAACGTCAAAAACAGCATTGCCAGAACATCATCCGAACCGATGCCGACAAATACTTCGCTTTCCTTTACCCCATAAAAATCGGCAATGGCCCTGACAAGCTTTCCAATGGCAGGATCCGGATACAGACGCAGCCGGTCCGACGGAAACTTTCGGATTACCTCGGCAACTGCCGGTGCCGGCGGATATGGATTCTCATTCGTATTTAACTTTATCATGTTATCCTTTTTCGGCTGTTCTCCCGGAGTATACGGAACTACCTTTCGGACATTTTCTTCCCATTTTGACATATCTTTTCCTCTGTTTTCTCTGCGCAGATTTTATGCTGCGCGTAACTTATTCTTTACTCTAACCCATTTTAGCTCTCTTGTAAAGAACCGCCCTTCGCCATCTGCCGCTTCAATTTATGATATACATGCGCATAGGCAGGAATCAGGAATGCGTCTGCAAAAATCCACGCAAGCGGACTCGCGAAACATGCAGCCGCATATCCGTAAATCGGAACAAACACAATACCAATAATCGCACGAGCAATCATTTCGAAAACGCCTGCGAACACCGCAAAGCCGGAAAACCCCATTCCCTGAATCATGAAGCGCACCACATTTACAAATACGAGCGCGATATAGAACATTGCATTGATCAGAAGAAACTCTCTTGCTTTTGCCACAACTTCTATCTGTTCCGGCGATACAAACAGATGGATCATGTTCTCCCCGAAAAAATGCAGCACAACATAAATCACAACGGAATAGACTATTCCGCAAAGACTGGCCGCATTGAGCCCTTTTGTAAGGCGTTCTATCTTTCCGGCTCCCACGTTCTGTCCGCCGTAGGTTGCCATGGTAGAGCCCAGCGCGTCAAACGGGCAGACGACGAACATCGAAATCTTGCTTGCCGCAGTCATGGAAGCAACCGCAATAGAACCGAGTCCGTTTACGGAGGTCTGCAAAATTACGGAGCCAATCGCAGTAATGGAATACTGAAAGCCCATTGGAAATCCCATATTCAGCAGAACCCTTACATAATGCCGGTCTAAATTCCAGTCGTCTTTCTCCAGCTTTAGGATATCAAACTTCTTAATGATTACCAACAGGCACAGTAATCCCGATATTCCCTGCGATATAACGGTTGCAAGGGACGCTCCGAAGATTCCAAGATGAAAACTAATAATGAATAACAAATCCAATCCGATATTGAGCGCCGAAGAAAGCACTAAAAAAATAACCGGCGTCTTAGAATCTCCCAACGAACGCAGATACCCTGCCAGAAGATTATAAAGAACCGTTGCAGGGATTCCGGCAAACACGACAATCAAATACTCATAAGACAGGTCTATGATATCGTCGGGTGTATTCATCCATACCAGGATATTGCGGCACAGTACTACGGTTGCCAGCGTCATAACGGCAGCCATAATAATCGCAAGGATTGCGGAATTCCCTACATATTTGCGGAGCGCCTTATAATTTTTTGCACCGAACTGCTGCGCAATCGGAAGTGCAAAACCGCTGCAGACGCCCAGGCAGAAGCCGATCAGAAGAAAGGTAATGCTTCCGGTCACGCCGACCGCTGCAAGCGCGGAAACGCCCAAAAATTTTCCGACGATAATCGTATCTACCAGACTGTATACCTGCTGAAAAATCAATCCCATCAGCATCGGGAGTGCAAATCCCAGAACCAGCTTCATTGGGGAACCCACTGTCATGTCTTTTGTTGAATTTCTAGCCATAATTTTTCCCTTTCCGATTGCCATATCAAATTTTCTAAGGACTAACATACTATCAAACGATATAAAGTTCAAGTATCTTTTTTATTTTTTGCATCTATTTTGACATATATATGAGCAAAAAAATCCGCATTCCATATGTATGCCTGAAATGCGGATTTCTATTCCTGCTGTCTTCACTTTTTCCTATGCGTTTACCGTCGCAATGAAACGAAGGAATGCCTCTCTTCCCTCTTTCGTGCACTTGTACACTCCGGCGCACTTTAATACTTCATTGAATACAAGCCCAATTTCCTCATGGATGATATCATCGATATTTTCCTCTGAAACCTTAACACCCTTCGCCTCATACTTTGCAAGGAATCCTTCCGCCCATACCGCATGGGATGCAAGCGTCCCGGTGCTTCTTAAATCCTTGCCCAAAAGAATGGCCTCGCGAAGTTCTTCCATCTCAGGCTTTAATCTTGCCGGAAGCACCGCAAGTCCCATTACTTCAATCAGACCGATGTTCTCCTTTTTGATATGATGAAGCTCGGCATGCGGATGATATACGCCCATTGGGTGCTCCTCGGTCGTGATATTATTCCGAAGAACGAGATCCAGTTCAAAATCCGTTCCGCGTCTTCTCGCAATCGGAGTGATGGTGTTGTGCGGCTCGCCGTCTGTCTCGGCAAATACAAATGCGGCCTCGTCGGTATAGCCTCTCCATGCGATAAGAATTTTGTCCGCAAGCTCAATCAGCCGCTCCTTGTCTGCTCCGGTAATACGAATGACAGACATCGGCCATTTCACGATTCCGGCTTTTACGTCCTCAAATCCCCGAAAGGTAATCGCTTGCTCCACCGGGGCCTTTTCCATAGCGAACGTATAATGTCCTCCCTGAAAATGGTCATGCGTCAGGATAGAGCCTCCGACAATCGGAAGATCCGCATTGGAGCCCACGAAATAATGCGGAAACTGCGCCACGAAATCCAAAAGCTTTCCGAATGTCGCGCGCTCAATCTTCATCGGCGTATGCTTCGAATTGAACACGATACAGTGCTCGTTGTAATATACGTACGGAGAATACTGAAAGAACCAGTCGCTGTTGTTAATCGTAAGCGGAATGATTCTGTGATTCTGTCTTGCCGGATGATTTACTCTTCCCGCATACCCTTCATTTTCCTGACAGAGCAGACACTTTGGATAGGAGCTCTGCTTCGCGTTTTTTGCGGCAGCGATTGCCTTCGGATCCTTCTCCGGCTTCGAAAGATTGATTGTCACATCCAGCGTTCCGAACTCCGTCTTTGTTGTCCACTTCTGATCCTTTTTGATTCTCTGTCTTCTGATATAATTGCTGTCACAGCTCAGCTTGTAAAAATAGTCGGTTGCCGCAAGTGACGATTCGTTTTCGTACAGATTTCTGAACTTTGCGCGAACCTCGCTCGGGCGCGGCATCAGGCACCCCATGATTTTTGTATCGAACAGATCCTTGTATACGATACTGTTCTCCTTCATAATGCCCTTCTCGTACGCATAAGTCATCATATCTTCCAGAATGCCTTCAAGCGCAGCCTCCGCCGACTCCTGCGTCATCGGAGCACGCTTTTTGTACTCCTCAATGACTGCATCTTCCATATCATCTGCTTCAAAGAGCTCCAACAGCCGGTTTATGGTAAAAAGCTTATCCTCTTTCTCCACTAATCCGGTGGTTATTCCATAGTCAGCTAATTCTAAAATTCTCTCCTGAATCACGATTTTATCCTCCGACTTATACTCTGGTTTTTTGTTCTGATCTGCAATCAGATCAATCTGCTTGGTCCGTCTCCGATAGAAACCACATAGAACTCCGGCGTCTTTTGAACCTTTTTCCCGTATACATCGGTAAGCTTTTTCTTAAATTCTTCGACTGCCTCATCCTTTACAATGCTGACCGTACATCCGCCAAATCCGCCTCCGGTAATCCGGGATCCGATTACCCCCGGAATCTTCCATGCTTCCTCTGCTAAGATATCGCACTCTTCGCACGAAGTCTCGTAATCATCGCGCAGAGAAACATGAGACTCGTTCATAAGCTTTCCGAATGTCGCAAGGTCATTTGCCTTCAATGCGGCAACGGCCTTGATTGTGCGCTGATTCTCATATACCGCATGCTTTGCGCGACGGCAGTTTACTTCATCCTTGATGGCGTATTTGTATGTTTCGAATTCTTCCTCCGTAAGATCGCCAAGACTGTTTATCCCCACTACCTGCTGCAAATCCGCAAGCGCAGCGGCGCTCTCGTTGCGGCGGTCGTTATATGCGGAAGTCACAAGGCTGTGCTTTACCAGGCTGTTCGTTACCACAATCTTTGCACCGTCCAGCCGGATCGGCGCATATTCAAAGGACAAATCCGCTGTATCAAGAAAAATTGCATTATTTTCTTTCCCCATCGCGGATGCGAACTGATCCATAATTCCACAGTTACATCCGTTAAAATTGTTCTCCGAGTACTGCCCGATCAAGGCGATATCCTGATTGGTCACGTCAAACCCGAACTGATCCTTCAACATATATCCGGTTACAACCTCAAGCGATGCGGAGGATGACAGACCGGAACCGTTTGGAATGTTTCCGTATAATGCGATATCGAGACCGCAGGATAACTTCATTCCGCGCTCCTCAAACGCCCAGATGACTCCCATTGGATAGTTGGTCCATTCTCCGTTTTTCTTTGGCGTAAGATTGTCAAGGGAATCCTCAATTACACCGAGACGTTCAAAATTCATAGAGTAAAAACGAAGCTTTCTATCGCTCCTTTTTCTAACCGCCATATAGGTTCCAATGGTAAGCGCGCAAGGGAACACGTGTCCCCCATTATAATCTGTATGCTCGCCAATCAAATTCACACGTCCCGGCGCAAAATATACTGCTGCGTCATTCCCCGCGCCGTACAGTTCCTTAAATTTCTCCAATAGCTTCTGCTCCATGCCCTTCTCCTCTTCTGCCTGATTCTATTTAGGTAATTGCGAAACCCTGTTTCTCCTACCGTCCGTTGCACAATATAGACAAAATCCTTGCAGGGCACGCTTGCGCTACTTGTCGCTCGTAGCGGTACTAAATTCGCGCAAAGCACTCATTAAGTACCGACGGCTCCA
>CAZTKM010000056.1:0-12762 GCA_964614035.1 uncultured Lachnobacterium sp. | reverse complement strand
AGCCTATCAAGGCTTTGAGGAGATTTTTATGTGGTTAAGCTGTCAAACTCCCGAGCTGTCAATGACGTGTTCTGAGACAGCAGCTTAAAATTTCATACTGTCTGGGTATAATCCGCCGCCGGTTAAGTGATGAAACTTATCATGGCGGCGGGTTTTTATTTGCAAAGATTTTGGAAAGTGCTATACTTATGAGTGAAAATGTATGAGCTTACGATAAGCGAATAAGAATGGAAGAGGAATTACAATGGAACAACTCATGATACCGAAAGATTATCATTCCGAGCTTGATCTTCATGACACGCAGCTCGGAATAAAAATGGTAAAAGATTTTTTTCAGTCGCTGCTTGCACAAAGACTGAACTTAAAGCGTGTTTCCGCGCCGCTTTTCGTAGATCCGGATACAGGATTAAACGATAATCTGAATGGCTACGAGCGTCCGGTTAGCTTTGGGATTAAAGAGCAGGGCGAGAAGGAAGCGGAAGTCGTACAGTCCCTTGCAAAATGGAAGCGATATGCGTTAAAGAAGTACGGATTTTCCCAGGGAGAGGGAATCTATACGGATATGAATGCAATCCGAAGGGACGAGGACACCGACAACATCCACTCGATTTTTGTGGACCAGTGGGACTGGGAAAAAATCATCAGCAAAGAAGACCGCAACATGGAGTTTTTAAAGGATACCGTCCGTACGGTCTATAAATGCTTACGCAAGACAGAGCAGTATGTGTCCATCCAGTATGATTTTGTTGATTTGATCTTACCGAAGGACATTTTCTTTATCACAACGGAAGAACTGGAAGAGATGTTCCCTGACAATACGCCGAAGGAGCGGGAATACTACATAGCGAAGGCAAAGGGTGCCGTATGCCTTATGAAGATTGGAGGGGCGCTTGGGAACGGGCAGCCGCATGACGGAAGAGCCCCGGATTATGATGATTGGGAGTTAAATGCAGATATTATCGTGTATTATCCTGTGCTTGATATCGCGTTGGAGCTGTCATCCATGGGGATTCGTGTAGATGAGAAATCCCTGAAATCCCAGCTTGAGATTTCCGGATGCATGGACCGCGCGAAGCTTCCGTTTCAGAAAGCAATTTTGAATAAAGAACTTCCATATACAATCGGCGGAGGAATTGGGCAGTCCCGTATCTGTATGTTCTTCCTTCGAAAAGCACATATCGGAGAGGTTCAGAGTTCTATCTGGCCGCCAAAAGTTGTGGAAGAATGTGAGAAAAACGGAATACAGTTACTATAAGAATTATTCTTGACTTACCTGCAAGTCATGGATAAGTAAACGGGGGATATTTGCATGGCAAAAACAAAAGAGACAGGAATTGCGCAAGTAAACAAAGTTGTGCTGATCTACGTTACGATTATCGATTTATTTATGATATTCGGATACTTCAATGATTACATACAGGGAAACATTTCCTTTATGTTTATGCTGATTGTGGAAATCGTTCTGTTCGGAACTTTGATTACGGACTTTGCAACAAGAAAGATATTGCCGCAAAAATTTAAGCATATTTCACTAATTGGATATATGATGATGTATGCGCTGGTAGTTTTCGGTTCGCAGAATGACATGGTATATACGATTGTGTTTCCGGTTACCGTGATTTACATACTGTATTATGATTATAAGCTGGTAAAGAGTATTGCGCTGGTATTTGGCACAGTCAATTTGTTAGATGTAGTTTATGTGATTGCAATTTTGCGCCACATGCATTCCGGAGGAGCGTTAAACAGTACATCGCTTTTACTTCAGGGCGCATCTGTTATTGTGTATGTGATTGTATTATGTACAACCACAAAAATTTCCAACCAGAATAATGAGGATAAGTTAAATTCCGTTAAGGTAGAACAGGAGAAGAGTGAGGAACTCTTAAGTGAGGTTCTCTCCGTTGTTGCAGCGGTAAAAAAGAATTCGGCCGAAGCAGGCGAATTTATGAATACGCTTGATGCGAATGTGGAATCTACTGCAAATGCGTTGAATGATATCTCTGCCGGAAACAACAGCAACACCAAAAGTATCGGTCAGCAGACACTTATGACGGGCAAGATTCAGGAGATGATTCAGGAGACCAAGAATATGTCGGATCAGATGGTCGGGCTTTCGAATGAATCGGCGAAGGCGGTTGCCGAAGGCCAGAATGCGGCAAGGCAGCTTCAGGAACAGTCAAAAAAGACAAAGACGGCAAATGAGCAGGTAGTGGCCTCCGTTGTGGGACTTATAGAAAATGCAAAGAAAGTCGGCGAAATTACCCAGCAGATTTCGAACATTTCCTCGCAGACAAACCTACTCTCTTTAAATGCATCCATCGAGAGCGCGAGAGCAGGCGAGGCCGGAAGAGGGTTTGCTGTTGTTGCGGATGAGATTCGCAAGCTTGCAGATGAGACCGGAAGCCTTACGGAAGACATACAGAGTATCGTAACAGAGCTTGCAAATAATGCCGATATTGCAAAGAAAACGGTTGACAACGTGATTGAGGTATCCGGTGAGGAACGCGAATTAATCGAGGATGCGGGAAAACGGTTTGGAGAAATCGGAGATCATATGTCCGGTCTTAGCAGCATTGTAGGAGAGATTTACGAGCAGATTGATGAAATTCTTACATCAAACGATGCAATTGTCGAGAGTATTACGCACATTTCTTCCGTAAGTGAAGAGGTTGCCGCAAGCACAACCGAGGCGGTCCGTTTAGGCGACGATTGTACGGAGAGCGCAAAGCGGGCAAAGGAACTGATGGAATCTTTGATCGAGACGGTAAAGAAAATCGACAGATATACAAAAGAATCTGATGTAGAGTAAGTTACAGGAGGCGTTTGTGCCGGAACGAGTAATATTTCATATTGATGTAAATAGCGCTTTTTTGTCATGGGAGGCTGTCGACCGGTTAAGACATGGTGCGACAGAAGACCTAAGGCTTATTCCGTCCGCGGTGGGAGGAGATATTGCATCCCGCCATGGGGTAATCTTAGCGAAATCGATTCCGGCGAAAAAGTATAAGGTCACAACCGGAGAACCGGTAGTGGATGCGCTTCGGAAGTGCCCGATGCTTGTATTGGTAAAGCCGCGACATGGATTATACCATGAGATGTCAGCGGCTTTTATTCGTATTCTGAATCAATATACGGATACCATTGAGCAATTCTCGGTGGACGAGGCCTTTATGGATATGACCGGTACGGGCAGACTTTTCGGAACTCCGGTTGAGGCGGCGAACCGTATTAAGAATCAGATAAGAGAAGAACTTGGATTTACGGTTAATGCGGGAATCTCCTCCTGCAAATTATTGGCAAAAATGGCCAGTGATTTTGAAAAACCCGATAAGGTGCATACGCTGTTTCCGGAGGAGATGCAAAAGAAAATGTGGCCGCTTCCGGTTGGAGATTTGTTCTTTTCCGGAAAAGCCGCGACAAAGCGATTAAATGAAATCGGAATCCGGACGATTGGGGATCTTGCAAATGCCGACCGCGATATGATCAATCAGATCTTGAAAAAGCAGGGAGATGTGCTTTGGCGCTATGCAAACGGAATGGACGATTCAAAAGTGGAACCGATCCGGGCGGATGCAAAAGGGTACAGTAATTCTACAACGATTTCGTTTGATGTGACGGATGCGAAAACGGCGAAGGCGATTCTGCGTGAGCTTACCGATCATGTATGTCAACGGCTTCGAAAGGATGATGTGAAGGTGGAATCCGTCAGTGTGCAGTTTCGTTTTAATAACCTGACCCGGGCTTCCCATCAGGGCGCGCTTCCCGCCGCGACAAACATCACGCAGGAAATCTATGATACGGTATGTAAGCTGTTCGATGAAAAATGGGACGGAACACCGATTCGTTTACTTGGAGTCGCCACAACAAAAGTTTCGAAAGAGGATAGCGGAAGGCAGATGAAGCTGTTCGATGATACGGATTATGAAAAGCTGGAGAAACTGGATCGGGCGATGGACGCAATAAGAAACCGCTTCGGCTCCGACGCGGTGATGCGTGCGTCGTCCATGCGGAAAGAAAAGGCGGACAATACAAAGCAACAGGACATTGCGGAAGCGGCGAGGAAGTAAATCAATGGGAGAATGCGTAATATTTGATTTGGACGGAACACTGATTGATACAGAGAAATATTACCGGATTGCATGGCCGAAGGCTGCAAAAGCGTTTGGATATGAGATGACAGACGAGATGGCGCTCTCCCTTCGCTCGCTGGGACGTCCGCATGCGCCGGAGCGGTTTGAGGAATGGTTTGGCAGTTCGTGCGACTACTGGGCGATTCGCGAGTACCGCAGGAAAATTATGGAGGAATTGATTGCAAAAAACGGCATACACTTAAAAGAAGGGGCGGCGGAAACCCTTGCCATTCTTCGGAGCAAACAAATTACGGTTGCCATGGCGACTGCGAACGATTATGCCAGAACAGAGAGATATCTGAAAAAGATCGGCCTGTCCGAATGTTTTGACAGGATTGTCTGTGCGGATATGGTAAAGGAGGGCAAACCATCCCCGGACATCTATGAGTATGCGATAAAGGCGCTTGGCGCAAGAACGGAGGATTGCTTTGCGGTTGAGGATTCGCCCAACGGAGTGATGAGTGCGTATCGTGCGGGCTGTAAGGTAATCTATGTGCCGGATCAGACGCCGATGGAGGATTCAATCCGTAAGTATGTATACAAAGCGGCAGAAAAACTCACAGATATTCCGTATATCATGGAAGACTTTATTTTTTAAAGTCTTTTTATTTGCCACTTGTATTTGGAATATCATTGTGATATAACGTTAACTAATTAAAAAAGAAAAGCGATGAAGGAGACTCTTATCTTCAGAGACCGACAGGAATACAGCGTCGCCGACTGAGAGCGCTGTTTGGAGGAGGAGATAATGGGAACGCTGCCGGAGCAGACTGGTTGAACAATTGCGGATGTCGGAAAAGTAGGTCAGTACGTTGGCGCACGTTACGCGCAGCAAAGCGGAAAAGCAGAGAAGCAGTTGAAACTCTGGTTTTCAATGAGGGTGGTACCGCGGAAATTGTATGTTTTCGCCCCAGGATAGTATGAATTATCCCGGGGCTTTTTTTATTTGCGCGGATAGCGGGGAAAATACGCTCAGTGCGAAGTGGCGCCGGATGCATTTTCCTATATGAGGACGGTGCGGAAAGGAAGTGTATACCATATATGGATTTTTTAACGGGAGTAGAGAAAAAGGAATATTTAGAGATTCAGGAGATACTGGCAGGTAATTACGAGGGGAAAAATATAAAGGTGCGCGGCGCGGTTCATACTATCCGCGATATGGGAGATGTGGCGTTTATCATCCTTCGGAAAGCAGAAGGCCTCGTGCAGTGCGTATACGAACCGGATAAGTCCCGGTTTGATCTGCGGGATTTAAAGGAAGCGGATACCGTTGAGGCGGACGGAACCTATAAAGCGGAGGACCGCGCGCCGAACGGATTCGAGCTTCGCCTTGATACGGTAACCATTCTATCGGAGCCGGCGGAAGCGCTGCCGCTTCCAATTAACAAATGGAAATTAAATACTTCCCTCGAGGCAAAGCTGAATAATCGTGCGGTTGCCCTTCGAAACCCAAGAGAGCGCGCGGTATTTTGCATACAGGAGGGCATTACCAGAGGATTCCGGGATTTTTTATACAGTCAGGGCTTTACCGAAATCCACACGCCGAAGCTCGGAGCCAAAAGCGCGGAGGGCGGAGCGAACCTGTTCAAATTGGAATATTTTCACACGCCTGCAATCCTGCAGCAGAGTCCGCAGTTCTACAAGCAGATGATGGTAGGGGTATTTGACCGGGTATTTGAGACTGCACCGGTATTTCGCGCGGAGAAACACAATACAAAACGTCATTTAAATGAATATACCTCTCTCGACTTTGAGATGGGATATATTGACGGCTTTGAGGATATCATGGCGATGGAAACCGGATTTCTGCAGTATACCATGAAGCTTTTAAAAGAATCTTACGCAAAGGAATTGGAACTTCTTAAGATTGAACCTGTGGATGTGGGGAGGATTCCGAGAGTAAGGTTTGATGAAGCAAAACAGCGTGTTGCAAAAAAATACAACAGACAATTCCGCAATCCGTTCGATTTGGAGCCGGAGGAGGAATTGCTGATCGGACAGTACTTTAAAGAAGAATACGGCAGTGATTTTGTATTTGTCACGCATTACCCATCAAAAAAGCGTCCGTTTTACGCGATGGACGATCCGGCAGACGAGACCTATACGTTGAGCTTTGACCTGCTGTTCCGGGGGCTTGAGATTACGACCGGCGGGCAGCGTATACATGACTATAACGCCCTGATGGCCAAGATAGAAAAGCGCGGCATGGAGACAGAGGGAATGGAGCATTACCTGTCGGCGTTTAAGTACGGAATGCCGCCTCATGGAGGACTCGGCATCGGACTGGAACGTCTTACCATGCAGCTGATCGGGGAGGATAACGTCAGGGAGGCAACGTTATTCCCAAGGGATTTAAGTCGTCTGGAACCATAGCGGCAGTTAGAAATGAGCGGTGTTCAAACATAGATCAGACAGGAGGAAAAACAGTGAATCATCTTGGAACAAGAGAACTTGCAACGGAGAGACTTACGCTTCGCAGATTTGAGATAGAAGACGCTGAACATATGTATTACAATTGGGCGAGCGACCCGGAAGTGACCAGATATCTGACATGGCCGGCACATAAAAGCGTGGAGGTAACGGAACAGGTACTGAAGGACTGGATATTACAGTATGATAAGAAAGAGTATTATCAGTGGGCCATTGAATTAAATGAACTCGAGCAGCCAATCGGTTCGATCAGCGCCGTAAAGGCAGATGACCGGACAAAGAGCGTGGAAATCGGATACTGTATCGGAAGGGAGTTCTGGAACAAAGGATACACAACAGAGGCTCTCAGGGAAGTGATTCGATTCTTCCTTGCAGAGGTCGGGGCCGGGCGTGTGTGCGCAAGGCATGATTCTAACAATCCAAACTCCGGAAAAGTCATGGAAGCCGCAGGGATGGAGTACGAAGGAACGCTGCGAAGGGCGGATTACAACAATCAGGGAATCTGCGACGCGGTTGTCTATGCAAAAATAAGAAGTGCGGCACTCGACGGGGAGGATGAAGTGGAAGCACCGGAAGAAGAAAACGGCGCCGGCGCCACCGTAACCAAGGTCATGGGCGAAGACGGCGTGATGAGAAACGTGATATCGGGCGAGACGATGGAATACGTCGGCATCCTTGCAAAGCTGGAACTCTCGCCCGAAGAGGAAAAGGCTGCCAAAAAGGATATGGAAGATATGTTGGATTATATCGACCAGCTCAATGAGCTTGATACTACCGGCATTGAACCGATGAGCCATGTATTTTTTGTCAATAACGTGTTCCGCGCGGATGAGGCAGCAAACGGCGACGGAAGCGCTGCAGCCTTAAAGAACGCGCCGGTACAAAAGAACGGCGGATTTAAGGTTCCGAAGACCATCGGAGAGTAAGACGGCAGGAGGAGAATGAATGAATCTTATGACACTTACTGCCGTAGAGCTCGGCAGAAAAATAAAAAATAAGGAAGTGACGGCCGCGGAGGCAGCGCAGGCTTCCCTCGATGCAATCCGAAAAAAGGAGAACGAAATCAACAGCTTTGTGACCGTAGATGAAGAGGGAGCCATAGAGAGGGCAAAAGAGATACAAAAGAGAATCGACGCAGGAGAGCTTACAGGGCCGCTTGCCGGCGTTCCGGTAGCTATCAAGGACAATATGTGTACCGAGGGAATGCTTACCACCTGTTCTTCCAAAATTCTGTACAATTTTATCCCGACCTATACCGCGGAGGCGGTAAAGAATCTGGAAAAGGCGGGTGCGGTAATCATCGGAAAGACAAACATGGATGAATTTGCGATGGGAAGCACCACTGAGACCTCCGCGTTTGGTATGACGAAAAATCCATGGAATACCGGACATGTTCCGGGAGGTTCTTCCGGTGGCTCGTGCGCAGCCGTTGCGGCGGAGGAAGTGCCGTTTGCGCTTGGCTCAGACACCGGAGGATCCATCCGGCAGCCAAGCTCCTTCTGCGGCGTGACCGGAATAAAGCCGACCTACGGAACGGTTTCCCGATACGGACTGATTGCTTACGGCTCTTCGCTGGATCAGATCGGGCCGATTGCAAAGGATGTTGCGGACTGTGCCGCGGTTCTTGAAGCGATTGCCTCTTATGATGAGAAGGATTCGACTTCCGTAAAAAGAGAGGACTATGCGTTTACAAAAGCGCTCAGGGACGATGTGAAGGAACTTCGGATCGGGATTCCGAGAGATTACTTCGGGGACGGTCTTGACCCGGAGGTAAGGGAAGCGGTGCTTAGCGTCGCAGCGACACTCAGGGAAAAGGGAGCAGTCGTGGAAGAGTTTGACCTTGGACTTGTAAAATACGCGATTCCGGCCTACTATGTCATCGCCTGCGCGGAAGCAAGCTCGAACCTTGCGCGCTTTGACGGCGTAAAGTACGGATATCGGACAGAAAAATACACCGACCTTCACAATATGTACAAGAAATCCCGCTCGGAAGGGTTCGGCGCGGAGGTCAAGAGACGAATCATGCTCGGCTCCTTTGTGCTGTCGTCCGGGTATTATGATGCGTACTATTTGAAGGCGCTGCGCGTAAAGGCGTTGATTAAACAGGCATTTGATGAGGCCTTTGCGAAATATGATGTAATCTTAGGACCTGCGGCGCCCGCCACAGCACCGAAGATTGGCGAGAGTCTAAACAATCCGATTCAGATGTATCTCGGCGATATCTATACGATATCCGCAAATCTTGCGGGGCTGCCCGGTATATCCATTCCATGCGGAACAGATTCCAAAGGACTTCCGATCGGGGCGCAGCTTTTGGGCGACTGCTTTCAGGAAAAGACAATCATTCGGGCGGCATACAGCTTTGAGCAGACAAGAGAGTATCTGCACAGCCCGCTCGCGTAGGAAAGGAGGAGAAGCGATGAAAAATTATGAGACAGTCATCGGACTGGAGGTTCATGTAGAGCTTGCAACCAAAACAAAAATCTTCTGCTCCTGTTCCACACAGTTCGGAGGAGCGCCGAACAGCCATACCTGTCCGGTATGCACCGGACAGCCGGGGTCGCTGCCTGTTTTAAACAGACAGGTCGTGGAGTACGCGGTAGCGGTCGGGCTTGCAACAAACTGTACCATCACACAGTACAGCAAATTTGACCGGAAAAATTATTTTTATCCCGATAACCCGCAGAACTATCAGATTTCACAGTTATATCTGCCGATCTGTAGAAACGGTTTTGTTGAGATTGAGACGGCAAACGGAAAAAAGAACGTGCGCATTCACGAAATCCATATGGAAGAGGATGCGGGAAAGCTGGTGCATGACGAGTGGGAAGATGTATCGATTGTCGATTACAATCGTTCGGGAGTGCCGCTGATTGAAATCGTATCGGAGCCGGATATGCGTTCTGCGGAGGAGGTAATCGCTTATCTTGAGACGCTGCGCCAGACGATTCAGTATCTCGGCGCAAGCGATTGCAAGTTAAACGAAGGCTCTATGCGTGCGGACGTCAACCTGTCCGTAAGGGAGACCGGCTCCAGAAAGCTTGGAACGCGTACCGAGATGAAGAATCTGAACTCTTTTAAAGCAATCGCACATGCGATTGAAGGGGAGCGGGAACGCCAGATTGAGCTTCTTGAAATGGGAAGAAAGGTTGTGCAGGAGACCAGACGTTGGGACGATAATAAGGAATCCTCCCACGCGATGCGCTCGAAGGAGGATGCACAGGATTACCGGTATTTTCCGGAGCCGGATCTGGTGCCGATCGTGATATCGGATGAGTGGATTGCAAAGATTAAGGCAGCTCAGCCGGAGCTTCGCCCGCAGAAATTGGAGCGGTATAAGAAGGAATATGCGCTTCCGGATTATGATGCGAAGATTCTTACCGGCTCAAAGCATCTGGCGGATTTGTTCGAGGCGACCGCAAACATATGCAAAAAGCCGAAGAAAGTGAGCAACTGGCTGATGGTGGAGTGCATGCGCCTTGTGAAAGAGCATGATATGGATGTGGACGATATCTCCTTTTCGCCGGTTCATCTCGCAACGCTAATCGATCTTGCGGAGGACGGCGTGATTACCGGAAATGTTGCGAAGGATGTGTTTGAGAAAATCTTTGATGAAGACATCGAGCCGGAGTCTTATGTAAAGGAAAACGCTCTTACGAGCATGAATGACGAAGCGGAGTTAAAAAAGACAATCGAAGCGGTCATTCTGGCGAATCCGCAGGCAGCAAAGGACTACCGGAACGGAAAGGAAAAGGCATTCGCGTCGCTGGTAGGGCAGACCATGCGCGCAACAAAAGGGAAAGCGAACCCCGGAATCGTCAATAAGATATTGAAGGAACTGTTGTAGAATTCAGTAACTATTCAGACCCCTATCCACACATTCGCAAAAGGCAGCTTCTTAAAACAAAAAAATGATACCTAAATTGATAAAAGAAACCTTATTTTTGAGGTTTCTCTTTTTTACAATGTATACAGGAAAATCAGGGAAAAGGGGAAAATTTATGAAAGAACAGAAGAAAAAAGCAGCGGCAAAGAAGCCGCAGTCGACAACAAAAATGCAGGGAAAGCTCGGAGTTTCCATCCGGGTACAGCTGATTATCGGATTTCTGATTCCGGTTCTGTTTATCGTTATGGTGGGAAGCATTTCGTACTTAAAGGCTTCCGAAGCTTTGGTGGAAAATTACCGGACGTCGTCTTTTAATGCGCTTGAGATGACGGTTACTTCACTGGACGATAATTTGAAAGTCATCCAGTCGAACGTATCGGAGCTGACACAGGATGCAACGGCGCGCTCCTATGCACTGGGCGGCTTTGTATCCGACGCTTTCAAGGAAGATGCGGCAAAGAAATCCATTTCCACGTCAATGCTTGTAAAGCAGACCACCAACAGCATGATTCACAATATGTTTATCATTCCGGTTTCCGAAGAGTCCATAGTAACGACGAAAACCTTGAGCGCGGCAAATATGGACAGCTTTATAGAAGAAATGTCAGAATCGGAGGATGCATGGCTTCTTGAGGACGGCATGATTCATTGGAGCACCTATCATCCGTTTCTGGATACCCAGTTTGATAACACAACGGATGAGTACGCCATGTTCTGCAGTCAGGTGGTTTCAAGCGGAGATGTAAAGGGAGTCGTCGTTGCGGATATTTCCACGGACGCAATCCGCGGCCTTTTGGGCAAATTGAACTTCGGCGAGGGAAGCCAGGTCTCCTTCATTACGGCGGAGGGAAGAGAAATCAGCAACACAGAGGTCGTAAATATCGGAGAACTTGCGTTTTTTCGGGAACATAGAGAACTCTCAGACGAAGGGCTGGCCGAATACATAGATTATCAGGGCAAGAGCTATTACCTTATGATGTTTCAGACGAATATAGCAGGCGGATATGTGTGCGCAATGGTTCCGCAGAGCACCATTACCGCAGGCTCGAAGAGCATCCGCGATATTACGATTCTGCTGGTCGTACTGGCAAGCATTGTTGCGCTTGTAATCAGCACGCGGATGATACGGAAAATTTCCGGAAATATCCAGGGCAGCGTGGTCCGGCTGGACCGCGTGTCGCAGGGCGAGCTGATTCTGGATGAGACCGCCCCGGTAAAGACGAAGAATGAATTCGGAAAGCTGCATGCCGCAATCTATACAACCGTAAGAAAGGTGCGGGGACTGGTAGAGACGGTAAAGGATATGATTGAGCGTGTATCTGACACAGGAAAACGAGTAAGCGCTTCAAGTACGCATGTCGGAACCATTGTGGAGGATATGGAAGAAAGAATTGAGACGATCCATGCGACCATCCAGAAGGAAGATCAGGAAATCGCATCCTGCAACGAGCAGATGGAGGATTTGTCTAAGGATATCAAAGCCGTCAGCGGCCAGATTATGGAGATGCTAAACGAAATCGAGCAGTCCGAAAAAATGATTGCATCCGGAATCGATGCGGTAAATGCAATGACGGAGCGGTCCGGGCAGACGAAGAATGCAACCGATGACGTGCAGGAACAGGTCAATCTTCTCGGGAATAAAATTGAAGATATCGCGCGTTTTGTCGAAAAAATACAGTCCATCGCCGAAGAGACAAACCTGCTGTCTCTGAATGCCTCCATAGAGGCGGCAAGAGCCGGAGAAAACGGGAAGGGATTTTCTGTTGTCGCAGAGGAAATCCGCAAGCTTGCGGACAGTTCCGCAGAGACGGCGCAGACCATCCAAAGCGTGATTTCGGAGGTGCGGAGCTACTCGGTAAGCGCGACGCAGAAGGCGCACGCGGCAGAGAATATCGTTGCGCATCAGGTAGAGAGCGCGTTTGACACCAAGGAGGCGTTTAACGGAATCGATACGTTTATGAGAGATATAACCATAAGAATGAACGGCCTGACCAACGGAATCGAGGAGATGAACGAGAAGCGTCATAATGCATTGGGATCCATCAAAAAATTAGGCGAGCTGTCTGAGGATACGGTTCAATCTGCAAATCAGGTAACGGAATCCCTGAAGGTTCAGGTGGAAAGTACGAAGGAAATGGAAAACGAAGCCCGGAAGCTGAAAGAGAACATGAAGCTTCTCGAAGAATCGGTGGCTTCATTTAAGCTATATGAAGACGAATTGGAAAAGTAGTCCATTCCGGGATGAAAGCCATTAAAGGAGGATATTATGGGAAATCGGAAATTTTTGGATCGTGCAGGAAGCTTTGAAATCAG
>CAZTKM010000055.1:0-12996 GCA_964614035.1 uncultured Lachnobacterium sp. | reverse complement strand
GCCTATCAAGGCTTTGAGGGGATTTTTATGTGGTTAAGCTGTCAAACTCCCGATATTGTATTTGTAAAAAAAGGAAAACGCAATATTTTGTAAGAAAACGAAAAAACATCTTGTCTTTTTGAACAGATAAACTATAATAAATTATGATAGAGTTATTAGGGAAAGTGTAAGGAGGGAAATTATGCTGAATTCAACTGCGTTCGATTATATCAATGTATTAGACAAAGCGGCAGACGCCAGCTGGCAGAGAGAGGGCATTATAACGAACAATCTCGCAAACGTGGATACGGTCGGCTATAAGAGGCGCGATTTGAACTTTGAACAGATGCTGCGCGACGAGCTCGGTCATTCAAGGACCAGTTCTTTGGACACGAAGGTCGCGAACGTGGATCTTTCCAAACTGAACCCGAGCGTCTATAAAGATTATGCACATTATTCGTATCGATTGGACGGGAATAATGTCGACATCGATACGGAAGAAGCGGAGCTTGCGTCAGAGCAGATTAAGTATGAGGCTTTGACAAAGGGAATCAATTATGAGTTTTCACGAATGCAATCCGTAATCAAATAGTTAGGAGGAAAAGGATATGGGATTATTTCAGGCGTTTAATATCAGCGCGTCCGGTATGACGGCAGAGCGCTTCCGCACAGATATCATTGCGGAAAATATTGCAAATATTCATACAACCTCGACGGAGGACGGAGGACCTTACCGGAGAAAAGTGGTTACGTTTTCCGAGAAGCAGGTAACTCCTTTCAGCCAGCTTTATACAGGCTCCAAGAATGCGCTGATCGGAAACGGCGTAAAGGTGGCCCGGGTAACGGAGGACTACGAGACGGATTTCGTCGCAACCTACGATCCGGCAAATCCCGACGCGGACGAGAACGGATATGTATATTATCCGAACGTGAATACCGTTACCGAGATGACGAACCTGATTGACGCCACACGCGCATATGAAGCGAACGCGACGGCGTTTGATGCAAGCAAGGCCATGGCGAAGCAGGGACTTGCCATTGGACAATAGAGAAACGTGTGATTTATATTAGGAAAGGATAGATGACAATGTTAGATATTTCTACCTTATCGGGAGTTACGTCGGACTATCTTGATTCGTATGCAGCTTCCAGAGATCTCAAGACGTCGGAGGAGGATTCCTTTCAGTCCGTATTTTCTTCTGTGCTGAATGCACTCCAGGAGACGAACGATCTGCAGAATCAGGCGGAAGAAGCTGAAATCCAGTTTGCACTTGGTGAATCGACAAATACACATGATCTGCTTATTGCGGAATCCAAGGCGGAGGTAGCGTTACAGTATACCGTCGCCGTAAGAGATAAAATGATTGATGCATACAAAGAACTGATGCAGATGCAGATTTAACAAAGGGGTAATTATAAATGCCGGAGCAATTGCAGAAGATTATCGACCGGTTTGTCGAATGGTGGAAAAAATTTAATAATAAGCAGCGCGCGGTTATTATCAGTATAACGGCGGCCGTTATACTTGCGCTTGCCATTCTCGGAGTGGTGGTGTCCCAGCCGGATTATGTGACAATTTATACGGCGACTGCCATGAAAGAGGCGAGCGAGATCAGCGAGCTGCTCAATGATAACGGAATAAAATTCCAGACGACCGGCGGAGGAATGACGTTTCAGGTAGATTTGGATGATGAGGCGACCGCAAGCTATCTTCTTGCGGAGAACAATTATCCTTCATTGGCATATTCAATTGAGAATGTGACGTCCGGCAGCTTTACCACGACGGAATCCGACCGGCAGAAATTATGGCAGGATTTTCTGGAAAAGAAGTTTGCGGATCATCTGACACAGTTTGATTTTATCAAATCCGCAACTGTGGATATCACGCTTCCGAGTAATGACGGAACGATTCTCGCGAGAGAAGAGCAGGCTACAGCGGCGGTTCAGATTGTCACGACGGAGACCATCGATTCGGATCAGCTCTACGGAATCGCGAAATTCATTGCGACGGAGCTGGGCAATACGGATACGGACGGAGTAACCATTATCAATCAGGATGCGTCGGTGCTCTATTCGGGCGCGGACGAGAGTTCTACGTTCGGGGTTGCAAGTTCCCAGTACAGCAACACCCAGAAAATGGCTGCGGAAATCAAAGAAGACGTCAGACAGGTGCTGATGCAGACGGGACTGTTTTCCGATATTAAGGTCGCAACCTGGCTTGCGGTCAATTATTCGGAGCGCTCGAACGCGGTACATGAGTATTACGGTAATGATCCGGACTCGAACACCAATATGATCAGCGAGATTTCGGAATATGCGGCGGAGAGCAACGGCGGTTCCGAAGCGATTCCCGGAACGGACTCGAATGACGATACGACATATTACATTGACGACAACGGCAATGTTTACTATACGGTAGAGAATTCGGATATCGTATATCAGAGCAACGAGAGAATTTCGGAGGAGAAGGCTTCGGGCGGAGTGGTCGATTACGACAATACATCGATTTCTGTCGTAGCGAACCGCTTTATTACATACAGTGAGGAAGTATTGGAGGACGCAGGAGAGCTGGAAGAGACCACATGGGAGGAATACAAGGCCGCTCACAGCGAGCCGATCGAGGTGGCAGTGGACGAGTCACTGGTATCGGTGGTGGCGAATGCGACCAACATTTCGGCAGACCGTATTACATTTGTCTGCTATGAACAGCCTCTCTTCGTTGACAAAGATGTTACAAAGCGGTCATGGAGCGATATCCTGCAGATTTTGTTAGCCGTATTGATTTTTGCGCTTCTTGGCTATGTGGTATTCCGCAGCACAAGGAAACAGGAAGAGACGGTGGCAGAGCCGGAGCTTTCGGTTGAGACGCTTCTGGAATCTACGGCGGAGGAACAGAGCGCACTTGACGATATCGGCTATTCGGAGAAATCCGAGACCAGAGTTTTGATAGAGAAGTTTGTTGATGAAAATCCAGATGCTGTGGCGCTTCTGCTTCGCAACTGGCTGAATGAGGATTGGGATTAAAGAATGAGTGAGGAGACTTACAGCGGGATCCAAAAAGCCGCGATATTGCTTATAACGCTTGGACCGGAGAAAGCGGCTACTATTTTTAAGCATCTCAAAGAAGAAGAAATTGAAGAATTGACACTGGAAATCGCGAATACGCGAAGCGTTTCTCCTCAGACGAAAGAGGATATTTTAAACGAGTTTTATCAGGTCTGCCTCGCCCAGCAGTATATCGCGGAGGGCGGTATCGGATATGCGAAGGAGCTTTTGGAGAAAGCGCTTGGTACGGACAAGGCGCAGGGCGTTATAGCGAAGCTGACCGCGTCCTTACAGGTGCGTCCGTTTGAATTTGTCCGAAAGACAGAGCCGGGCCAGCTGTTGAACTTTATACAGGATGAACATCCGCAGACCATCGCGATGATTCTGTCCTATCTTCCTGCATTGCAGGCGTCTTTGGTGCTCGGAGCGCTGCCGCCGGAGAAACAGTCCGACGTCGCAAAGCGTATCGCGATGATGGATCGTACGTCTCCGGACGTCATCAAGGAGGTAGAGCGGGTATTGGAACGCAAACTGGCGTCTCTTGTCAATCAGGATTACACCATTGTCGGCGGTGTGGACGCTATCGTTGAGATTTTGAATAATGTTGACCGCGGTACAGAGAAGCACATCTTGGAGTCTCTTGAGATTGAAGAACCGGAGCTCGCTGATGAAATCCGCAAGAAGATGTTCGTCTTCGAGGATATCCTTCTTCTCGACGATCGTGCGATTCAGAGAGTGCTGCGTGAGGTTGACAATGCGGATCTTGAGCTTGCGCTCAAGAGCACTTCGGAAGAGGTTCAGAATGCTGTATTCCGTAACCTTTCTAAGCGTCTTGCCGCAATGATTAAAGAAGACATGGATTTCATGGGTCCTGTTCGAATGAAGGATGTCGAAGAGGCACAGCAGAAGATTGTCGGTGTTATTCGTAAGCTGGAGGATGCAGCAGAAATTGTAATTTCTCGTGGTGGAGGTGACGATATCGTTGTCTAATCTTGTAAAGCAGAATTATATAATCTCTGCACCGACGGAGAATGTCCGCGTCATCAATTCGAATCACGCAATCGAGGAGAAGCTGTCCTCTCTGGCCAGAGAAATGAAGGACAAAGAAAGGGAGCTGAGAACCCGAAGCGGAGACGGGGAAGGCTTTTCGGAGGGCATTTTTGCCGAGGAGGCAGAGGCAGTAAGCGAGCCTTCGCCGGAGAAAATTCTGGAAAATGCCAACGCCGAGGCCAAATCAATTCTGGACGCCGCCAGAACGCAGGCGGATGCGATGCTAAACGATGCGCATCGAAAGGGCCTGGAGCATTTTGAGGAGCAGAAGAAAAACGGATACGCAGCCGGCGAGGCGGAGCTTCGCGCAGAGCTGGAAGAGGAAAGACAGAAGCTGCTGTTGGAGATTGACATAAAAAAGCGCGAGTATGAGAACCTGTACCAGGAGAGACTTGCTGTGATGGAGGAAGACATCATCGACGCGCTGATTCAGGTGTTTGACCATGTGTTTCACATTCAATTTGAAGATAAAAAGGACATACTGGTCGCACTGGCATACAATATGCTGCAGAATGTGGAAGCAGGAAAGAACTTTCGGATTCATGTGTCTCCGAAGGACGCGGATGTGATGAAGGAGCATGTGGGCGAATTTGCGGAACTGATAGGGAATGGAGCCGTCGTTGAGATTGTGCGGGATTCAAAACTATCGGAAAATGAATGTAAGATTGAGACGGAATACGGACTGTACGACTGCGGATTAGATACCGAGTATCGGAATCTGATCAAGGACATTCGATCGTTATGCAAGTAAATGTACTGAGGAGCTTTGAGTGATAGCAGAGGCTGAAAAATACCTGGAACTTCTTGACCGGCAGTATTTTGACTGCTTCGGAAAAGTGGCAAAAGTGGTAGGACTTACAATTGAATCAATTGGGCCAGAGGCAAGATTAAACGACTTATGCCGTATTTATCTGGATAAGGAAATGCAGCAATATGTCATGGCAGAGGTTGTTGGATTTTCGGATTCCAGACTGATTCTTATGCCGGTGGATAAGGTCGATGGCGTCGGAGTTGGATGTGCTGTAGAGAATACGGGACATCCTTTGTCTGTTTTCGTGGGGGATGAACTGCTCGGACACACGCTGGACGGAATCGGAAGACCGACGGACGGAGCCAGTCTTAATCTGGAGCTGGAATATCCCGTCGAGGCGATGCCGCCGGATCCGATGGCAAGAAGGATTATCAGTGAGGTTCTGCCGCTGGGCGTGAAAGCCGTCGACGGTCTCATTACCGTCGGAAAAGGGCAGCGAATCGGCGTGTTCGCCGGCTCCGGTGTAGGTAAGAGCACGCTGCTTGGCATGTTTGCGCGGAATACGAAAGCGGACATTAACGTTATCGCCCTGATCGGCGAGCGTGGAAGAGAGGTTCGCGAATTTATCGAGCGTGATCTGGGGATGGAAGGCATGGCGCGCTCGGTGGTGGTGGTCGCAACGTCGGACAAGCCCGCCTTAATCCGCAACAAGGCGGCGAAGACGGCTACGGCCATTGCGGAATATTACAGGGATCAGGGAAAGGACGTGCTGCTGATGATGGATTCATTGACGCGTTTTTCCATGGCGCAGCGCGAGATTGGCCTGGCATCCGGCGAGCCTCCGGTTACAAGAGGATATCCGCCGAGCGTGTACTCCGAGATGCCGAAGCTGTTAGAGCGCGCGGGAACCTCGGAGCATGGTTCCATTACCGGGCTTTATACGGTTCTTGTGGACGGAGACGACATGAACGAACCGATTGCGGATACCGCGCGCGGTATTCTGGACGGACATATCGTGCTTGACCGGAAGCTTGCGCACAAGAATCATTATCCGGCAATCGACGTGCTGCAGAGTATTTCGAGAGTTATGAGCTCAATCGTTGCAAAGGAACACAAGGAGATGGCGGGAATCCTGAAGAACGTGCTGGCAACCTACAACGAAGCGGAGGATTTAATCAATATCGGCGCGTACAAGGCAGGCTCCAACCCGGACATTGATTACGCAATCAAGAAAATTAAGGAAGTGAACGGTTTTTTGTGTCAGGCAACCGATGAAAAGTTTGTGTTTGACGAAGAGGTAAAGCTTTTGGGAAACGTTTTTTCCGATAGACAATAGAGGCGACTGTAAATGGCGAAATTCCGGTATCGAATGCAGAATATTCTGGATATCAAAGAAAAACTCGAGGAACAGGCGAAAATTACATATGGAATTGCGCAGCAGAAGTATGCGGCGGAGGAGGAGAAGCTGCAGGATATGGTTATCCGCAGGATGGGCTATGAGCGGAGCTTAAAGAAGCTGATGAGCGGACCGATGGATCTGCACAAGATACAGATCACAAAGCAGGCGGCGGACTCCATGAAGATTCTTGTGCGAAGACAGATGGTCGAGGTTCATAAGGCTGAGCTTGAGCTGGAAGCTTCGCGGAAAGCGCTGACCGAGGTCATGCAGGAACGAAAGATGCACGAGAAGCTGCGTGAAAGGACTTTTCATGAGTTCGTAAAAGGGCAGGAGCATGAGGAAGGATTAGAAATCGACCAATTGGTTAGTTACACCTATAATGCGAAATAGGATATAAGGAGAGCATTTATGGCAGAGTTGGATGAAGAGCTAGACGAGAAAAAGAAGAAAAGAAGACCAAAAAAAGAAAAGAAGGAAAAGAAGAAGGACAAGGATCATGTGGATGCCGAGGACGAAGAGGAAGAGAAACTCGGAAGCAAAATTCTCCTTGTGTTTGTGACGCTGATTATCATTTTAATCTGGATTGCCATTTTCGGACTCCTGATCAAAATGGACGCGGGCGGGTTCGGCTCAACGGTGCTCTATCCGGTATTCAAGGATATTCCGGTGGTAAATAAAATTCTTCCGAGACAGGAGAGCGACTTCGAGGAAGAGGATACGCAGTATAGATACGACTCCATGGAGGAGGCGGTTCAGAGAATCAAGGATCTGGAAATGGAAGTCTACTATGCAAACAACGAGTCTGCAGAGAAGGACGACCGCATTGCCGCATTGGAGGCGGAAATTGCCGAACTGACCGTATATAAGGACAATCAGGTGGAATTTGAAAATACCAAAGAAAAATTCTATGAAGAGGTTGTATTTTCGGATGAAGCACCCGATATAAATGAATATAAGACTTACTATGAGAGCATTGATCCTGAGAATGCGGCAATTCTCTATAAGCAGGTGGTTGCGCAGACGGAGAAGAGCGCCGAACTGCAGGATTATATTACCACTTATTCCTCTATGAAACCGAAGGAGGCAGCGGCAATTTTCAACACCATGACGGATGATCTGGGGCTTGTCGCGGATATTCTGGAGGGAATGAACGCGCAGGCACGTGCGGATATCCTCGGCAAGATGGACGCTGAAACTGCGGCAAGGGTTACAGAAATCATGGAACCGTAGTCGCTTTTTCATAAAAAATTTTACGGAAAGGAGGAAGAGGATGACAGGTGCAAATATTCTGAATTTGAACAGTGCAGAAGTCGGAAACGTCAATACTGCGGCGGCTGTCACAAACAAAAACAAATCCGCTGTAGAAGAAGTGGCGGCTGTGTTTGCCAGCCTGATGAATCAGAGCGCAGGCGGTATGCAGATGTCGGAACCGGATCATACGGATGCGGTAAATCCGCCAGAACCGGCAGCGGCTTCGGATTCCACACAGGAAGCGTACGACCGTTATCAGTATAAGCAGAATACGGTGGAGAGAAGCGAGAATCCTTCTGTTTCTGACAAAATCGATTCCGCGGCAGAGGAAGAGCTTGACGAATTCGAAGAGGACGTCATTGCCGTAATCAGCGAGAAGCTTGACGTACCGGCCGAAGAGGTGCAGAAGGCTTTGGAAGAACTTGGACTTACGGTCTTTGATCTGCTTAATCCGAAGAATCTCGCCATACTGACAGCGAATCTTACGGACACTGCCGATACGATGGATCTGTTGATGAACGCGGACTTTCAGGAACTCCTCAGCGATATCGGACAGATGGGAAACGACCTGATGAGCCGGTTGGACATCCGGGCGGATCAGATCGATGAACTCGTAATGCAGATGAACCCGGCAGAAGAGCCTGTAATACAGACGGCGCAGACGGAAGAGCCTGTAATACAGTCGGCGCAGACGGAAGAACCGGTACTGCAGGCGGACACCGCCGATACACCGGACATGCCGGAGAAGGCCCCTGCAAATCAGGAGGCAGCGGCGGTCACACAGGAAGAGACGGATGGGGACGTATGGAACCAGCCGGTCGTTGAAGAAGCATATGCCGGAGCATCCAAAGAGACGGAGCCACCGAAAGAGCAGAAGCTCGTTGTCGAAGACCTTCGGGAGACAGACGGCAAAGAGGAAGCCCCGACGCTTGTGAAAGCGGTGGAAGCGGACGAGAAGAAGAGCTCGACCGGTTCGGCCATGGATTTTTCAAAATCCGACAATGGCAGCAGGATGATGTCTGACGGACAGCAGATTATGCATCAGAATGTGGAGCAGACGCTTCACAGCGACAGCTTGTCACAGCCGGTCAGCTATACGGATATCGACGTATTTGATATCATCGAGCAGGTTGCGCAGAATGCGCGCGTGATTCTTGAGACAGACGTTACGACGATGGAAATGCAGCTGAACCCGGAGAATCTCGGTAAGATTTATCTTCACATATCTTCAAAGGAAGGCACCGTACATGCGCAGATTGCAGCGCAGAACGAGCTGGTAAAGGAAGCTCTGGAAGTGCAGATTGCAACGCTTCGTGAGAATCTGTCCCGGGACGGAGTAAAGGTCGACGCTGTGGAAGTGACGATTGCATCCCATGAATTTGAGCGCAATCTCGAGCAGAACGAGCAGGGACAGCAGCAGAATCCCGACGAGGAGAAGAAGATGCCGAGACGGAATTTAAAGCTGGATGCTCTGGATGAGCTTTCCGGACTGATGTCAGAAGAGGAAGCATTGGTTGCCCGGATGATGAGGGACAACGGAAATTCGGTAGATTTTACCGCATAATCATGTAGAAAGGAGAGAAACATATGGCAATAAGCGGCATTACGGCAAAAGTAGTGGACGGTGAGCTGGAATATGATTACACAGACAAAAAAGCAGAAGAAGCCGAATCAACGGGTTCCGAGCTTGGCTATGATCAGTTCCTGCAGCTGTTATGTGCAGAAATGCAGTATCAGGATCCGTTGGAACCGACCAGCAACACAGACTATGTTGCACAGCTGGCTACCTTCTCACAGCTTGAAGCCGTATTGGAACAGACAGAGACCATGCAGAGCGACATGGCAAACAATCTGGTTGGAAAAGAAGTAATTATGAAAGTGGAGGGTACAGACGGCAAGGAATCCTACGTCGAAGGTACGGTTGACTATGTAATGTACCAGGACGGAGAGATTTATCTGTCAATCGAGGACGGACTTTATCCGTTGAAGAATCTGGATACGGTTGCGGATTCGAAGTATTATGATGCGGTTGCATTATCCAAGACCTTCGAATCCATGGTAGGCACATTCCCGGATGCGGACAATATTTCGGCGGCTTACAAGGGCGCGGTAGATGAGGTTCGCGAGCTGTATGACGGCATGACGGATTATGAGAAGCGCTTTATCGACGAGGATACGCTCAATGCGTTTGAGACAATCGAAGCGCGTGTCAACGAACTGTACAACGCACAGCAGGCAGCGAAGGGAGACGACGATACCGAAAGTACGGAAAGTGCTGAAGAAACGGAAGAAACCGAAGGCACAGAAGGCACCGAGGGAACGGAAGAGTAAGCTTTACAAGGAGGTGTGCTTATGAACCATCCAATGAACACGCGGTTTTCCTCCATTGAACAGATATCGAATCAATATCTGTCCCCGGGCACTGTTAAGAATGTAAAGGGATCAGCCGATATATCTTTTGAGCAGATTCTGAGAGAAAAACAGGCCGAGGAAAGCAACAGACAGATATTGGAGAATTCCAGTCTGAAATTTTCAAAGCACGCGGCAATGCGTCTGAACGACCGGAACATCAATCTGACGCAGGAGATGAATACGCGCTTGGAAAACGGAGTAGAACAGGCGAGTGAAAAAGGGATTCAGGAATCTCTCGTTTTAGTGGATTCATTGGCGTTTATCGTAAACGTTCCGAACAGAACGGTCGTGACAGCAATGGATCAGAACGAAACCTTAAACAATGTTTTTACAAATATTGACGGAGCAGTCATAATGTAGCTGGACCTTATGGAAGCTAAGATTCCCGACTGACAGAAGGAATCAAAGACGCCCGTCCGAAAAGGAGGTCATTTGTACTATGATGAGATCATTGTACTCTGCTGTGTCGGGTCTAAAGACACATCAGACAAGAATGGACGTTATTGGTAACAATATCGCCAATGTAAATACGGAAGCATTCAAATCCACTTCCGTAGTATTTAGTGAAATTATGTATCAGACGATTTCGGGAGCATCATCCGGCAACGGAGCCACCGGTACAGGCGGTGTGAATGCAAAGCAGATTGGTCTCGGTGTATCTACCGGTTCCACCACGATAAGCATTGAAACCGCAGGATCGGCCGAGACAACGGGTAATCCGTTCGACCTGAAGCTGAACGATAAGGAGACCACCAATTTCTTTATCGTAAGCGACGGAACGAACACGATGTTCACAAGAGCGGGCTCTTTCTATGTAGACGGTAACGGATATCTCTGCATGAGCTCCACCGGATATACCCTTATGGGCTGGCAGGTGGATCCGACCACAGGAGAAATCCGTAAGGATACGGTATCTGCGCTGCAGGTTATGTCGCCGGGCAATCAGACGTCACAGCCGGAGGCAACGGAGAAAGCGTATGTATCGGGCGTGCTGGACAAGTTCGATTCGAACCTTGCGAACGAGGACGGATATGTTCTCTCGCTTGGCTTTTATGACAGCCTCGGATATGGATATACCGCCAAATTCAAGGTAACGCCGGCGCTGGATGAGAACGGCGACGTCAAGAATGCCGGCGAGTACCACATCGAGCTGACCGACATTCTGGACAAGAGCGGAACGTCCATCCTAAAGGATCCTTCTGATCCGACCGGAGAGACCTATCTGCCGAACCGCGATCCGGGAAGATTCTTCTCCACAGGAGAGGTTCAGTCGGTGGATGTAACCACCGCGCAGTCTGCCTATGATGCGAGCGGAAATAAATATCCGATTTACAATCTGGGAACGTCGGCAACTCCTGCGTTATATACGATTGATTCCTATGGTAATTTCTACCGCGTGGATGAGAGCGGCGCGTCCTATTCGACGGAGCTGGATGACGAGCATCTGGAATATAAGCTGGTCAAGGATCAGGACGGCAACGTATTCTATGCAGAACCGGGACAGGTTACGAATATCAGCACAACGATTGCACAAAAAGACGGAAAGGCTGCTTATGCAGACGGTATTCCTGCATATGAGTTTAACGTCGGCGCAGGTGCGAACCCGGAGAAGAAGCTGTATAAGATTGTGGATGACCAGATTTATGAGGTAAGTCAGAACAAAGTTACAGGAGAATATGTATCGTCAGCTAATCCTTCGGCAGAAAAATATACCGATACTGCAGGCAATGAACTTTATCTTACGGAAGAGCCGACATCACTTAACTTGGGTAATACGTTAAGCGATGATGGAGATTACTATTATTATTCTATTAACGGAGCATATTATGCGCTGGATCAGAATACAGGAAGAATGTATGCGGCTACGCAAGTGGATGATGGTGCTGGTAATATTACTTACAGCGTGCCAGATACGAGCAATCCTGTCTATGTAGGCGTAATAGACAAGACAACCGGGGCAACAGTCTATGCGAAGGCGGATACTGTCCTTACCAATACAAATCAGGATTCGGGTATAAGAACGGACGGTGTTCCCGTATACGACATTGGCGGTAAATGGTATACAAAGGATGCAAATCAAAATCTTTATGAGATTAAAGATCAAACTGCCACAAATCTGGAATCTGAAGATACTGCTGCTTATATTGCGTACAAGGACGGACAGAATGTGCTGACGTACTTTTCGAGCGACACTATAGGCTTTTTGTCTTCAAGCGACACCGAACCGTTTGCGAGCGCAAAAGAGAATCTTTACACCATTACAAAGACGGTTCAGCAATATACGCCGTACACGATTGTGTATGACCAGAATAAGGGTACGTTCGTAAGCTGCGGTATCGACAATCAGGCCGAGGGAACCTCCCTTATGCTGAACATGGCGGATGTCATGATCAACCACATGATAACCGATCCGGACGGAACGGACAATATCTATGTCTCTGAGGACGGCTATACCACCAGTAATTTCAGCAACATCGAGATTGACTTTACAAAGAGTATGAACTATGATAACAGCGGCACGTCGACGATGAAGGCGCTGCGAGGAGACCTTCAGGGCGACGGAACCGGCAAGAAGCTCGGAGCTCTTACCGGTCTTACCGTAGACGGCGACGGCAAGATTTACGGTACATACGATAACGGCAATACCGTTCTTCTCTGCCAGATTGCCTGCGCGCAGTTTTCCAATGCGTCCGGTCTTGAGAAAGTGGGAGATAACTGCTATATGACCACCTTAAACTCCGGCGAATTTGACGGAATCGGCGTAGCGATTGACGCGGACGGCAGTTCCATGTCTACCGGCGAGCTCGAGATGTCCAACGTCGACCTCTCGGCAGAATTTACCAGCATGATCATTACACAGCGTGGTTTCCAGGCTAACTCAAGAGTTATCACGACTTCTGATACGCTTTTGGAAGAGCTGATCAACTTAAAGAGATAACAAAAATAGTATGTTGATTTGAAATATTGGGGAACAGACGACACCGTTCCCCAATATTTTTTTGCAATATTTTTTTTCGTTTTTTACAAAAAAGTCAGTAGACAAGAAAGATAAAGAATCTCAAGTTTGGAAGCAAAATCGCCGCAATCCTGATAAATAAAGGACTGCGGC
>CAZTKM010000054.1:0-13146 GCA_964614035.1 uncultured Lachnobacterium sp. | reverse complement strand
AATAACGGGGCTTTTAAAACCGACTACGGGAGAAATCTTTTTCCGGGGACATCAATGGTCAAGAGCGGATTTAGCTGAAATCGGCGCATTGATTGAAACGCCGCCCATTTATGAGAACCTGACGGCATGGGAAAATTTGAAGGTGCGCGCGCTTCTTTTAGGAGTAAGTGAGGAGAGAATTCAAAAGGTGCTTACACTGACGGATATTGCGGATACCGGGAAAAAGAGATCGGGAGCATTCTCGCTGGGCATGAAGCAGAGACTTGGAATTGCACTGGCGCTTTTGAATCATCCCAAACTGCTGGTGCTGGATGAGCCAATCAACGGTTTGGACCCATTGGGAATACAGGAATTGCGAAAACTGATTCGAAGTTTTCCAGAAAAAGGAATTACCGTAATCCTATCCAGCCACATTTTGAGCGAGATTCAGCAGACCGCGGATTACATCGGAATTATTTCGGACGGCAGGCTGGAGTTTGAAGGCAAAGTAAAGAAACAGGAAGATTTGGAAACCCTGTTTATGGAAGTGGTTGCGAAAGGAAGGGAAAGCAGATGAAAGAATTTTTTTTGGCGGAACAACTAAAATATCGCCACACATCCATGAAGGGGATTACGGCTGCCATGCCGCTTGCGACGGTTCTTCTTTCTGCGTGGCTTACCAACGCGTTTTTTGCCGTAGACAGCTATAACTGGTGGTACATTGGACTGTACCCGGGATTCCTCGGAATCTTGTGCGGCATGCTCGGAGGGAAGGATAAAGGAAAGAAAAATTATACCATCTGGTCGCTGCCATGTAAGATGGGAAGAATCTGGGATGCAAAAATTCTGGTGGGAGCCATGATGTCCGGGATTGCCATGATGAGCGTTGTCGCTCTTACGATTCTTATAGGAACGGCAATGGAAGCTATGATGCATGTGCAGTATATTGTCTTCCCATCTGTCGGGATGCAGCTTCTGGCGGGACTTGTGATGTGGCTTACAACGCTGTGGCAGATTCCGTTTTGCCTATTTCTGTCGCAGAAAATGGGGACATTTATGATGCTTGTAATCCATATGGGATTCTATACCGTTTTATCGGTAACCGTTTCTTTAAAATCATGGTTTGCGCTGTTTCCGGGAGCAATTACCGCGCGGTTGATGTGTCCGGTGTTAAAAGCGCTGCCGAACGGACTTCTGCTGCAGCCGGGACAGACGACCTATTCCGCCGAGCTTGGCAAAATGATCAGTCTTTTGATTGGAGTTCCGGCGGCTTTGCTCTGGTTTGGTTTGTTCTGGTGGGGAAGCAGAAGGTGGTTTGAAAGGCAGGTGGCGTCAAAATGAAGATTCTCATTCGCGGGATACGCGCGGAACTGCTGAAGATGAAGCATACCTTTCTGTTTCCATTCCATGCGGCTATTCCCATATTGGGAAGCACGATTTTTTTGATGTACTACCGGTTTGCCGGATGGAGCGAATTAAGCCAGATATCCGGGTACATGGAGGTTATTGGCGTAGCGCTTCCTTTTGTCGTCAGTATTGTCTGCGCAGGGAATATCTCGCTGGAGGAACAGCAGCATTTCCAGATTTTTCCGGGAAGCTATAAGAAGAAACAGATGGGGTTTGCAATCAAGTGCCTTGTGCTTGCGGGGATGGGATTTCTGGCGATAAGCAGTGCGGTTGCTCTTTTTGGGGCGGGATATTCTTTTCTCCTTGGAAAAGAGGGACTTTCCGCGAGCACGTATATGCGGCTGGCATTACTTTTGTGTCTGGGCTGTGTTCCGTTGTACCCGGAGCATTTGTTTTTAAACCTGATGTTTTCCAAGACAGTCTCCCAGTGCATTGGTGTGGCGCAATCCCTGTTGGCCGCGTTATTCCTTACCGGATTGGGCGAAGGGAGATGGCAGTTTTTTCCATGCTCGTGGAGTTCCAGAGGCACAATGCTCATGGTGTTTGGCTTGTACCCGGAAAACGTGGGAGGAACATATTTTTCGGAGGTAAAGAAAACGGCGGCAATCTGCCTGTTGCTCCTGCTTTTGATATGTGCCATAATCGGAATATGGTTTCATTTTTATGAAGGAAGGCAGTGCAATGACTGAAATATTGGCAATTGATGACGACAGAGGAATCTTAGAGGTAATCCGCAAAGCACTTTCGAGGAACGATTATGTGGTAACGACTTTGGATAATCCGCTGGAACTGGATGAAAAAAGCCTTGCAAAGTATCAGCTGATTCTGCTGGATGTGATGATGCCGGGCATGGATGGATTTTGTCTGTGCCGGAAAATCCGAAATCAGGTGGATTGCCCGATTCTGTTTCTGACTGCCAGAAGCGATGAGAAGAATTTGATGGAAGGGCTGGGCGTCGGCGGCGATGATTATATCACAAAGCCCTTTGGAATCGGGGAATTGCGGGCAAGGGTGGAAGCCCATATCCGGCGGGAAAACCGGGAGAAAAGGCATAGCATATGCATTGGAGACGTGCGTTTTTTTATGCAGGAAAAGAAGATTTACTGTCAGGATGAAGAGATTGCTTTTACAAAAGCGGAATATGCCATTTGCGAATATCTGGCGCTCAACCGCGGTCAGGTATTTTCGAAGGAGCGGATCTTAGAGCATGTATTCGGCTTCGACGGAGAGAGCAGCAGCTCGGCAATTACGGAGCATATCAAAAACATACGCGCAAAATTTCAAAAGCTCGGGATAAATCCGATTGAGACGGTCTGGGGGATTGGATATCGATGGAAATAAAGAGAAAACAGAAAACACTGGCGGGTCTGTTCTTAAAATTTGCGGTTCTGTTCAGCGTAAATACGGTCTTGATTTTTGCCGGATGTATGCTGCTGTTAATCGGCTGCTCTTTTCTGGGAGTGACCCTGCAGGCAAATTATGCGGAAATACATCTGACAAAGCATACGGCTGAAATCCGGGCGGCCGGAGAGTCGCCGGAAGAATGGATTCCAAAGGGCTGCACCTATGGGATATATGATGCAGAGGGAAAATGGAAATCAGGGACTTTTCCTGTCGAGGAACGGGAAGAGGCATGGCGGCACTATAAAGAAGAAAACATCTATGCACAAAAGAGCAGTTATTATCGTTTTATCATTCAGGACAGCGGAGACGTCTGTATTGTCAAATATGACTTATATATGAAATATGCAAGAGACGAGCTGAATGACAAGCTGCCGACTCCGGAGGTTATGTCATTTATCATAGACGGCGTATTGTTTGTTCTCAATGCCGTTTTTCTTTCCGGGCATTTTGCAAAGAGGCTGAACCGGGAGCTTGGCAAGCTTCGTGAAATTACAGACCGGATCGCGGAGAACAATCTGGAGTTTGCGGCAAAGCCATCCGACGTCAGGGAGATCGGCGAGGTTATGTCATCCCTTTCGCAGATGAAAGATGCGCTTAAAGGTTCTTTGACTGTGCAATGGGAAATGGAACAGCAGAAGCAGGAGCAGCTCGCAGCGCTGGCGCATGACATTAAGACTCCGCTCACGATTATCAGGGGGAATGCGGAGCTTCTGGAGGAGAATGAGCTGTCCGCTGAAAGCAAGGAATGTACGGATTATATTTTGTCTAATGTAAGTGATATCGAGCAATACTTGGAGCACATCAAACAGGTCTTGCATGGCAGCAGTCCGGCAGATACGGCGGAAGTAATCCCTTGCAGCCGCTTAGGGGAACTGCTGCAACGCGCGGCAGTGCAGATAGCCGCCGCAGAAAAACTGCCGGTGTCCTTTGACATAGAAGCGGATGAAGGAGAGGTGTGCTGCAGCCCGGAACGTATATGCCGGGCATGGAAAAATGTGCTAAGCAATGCAGCAGAGCGTACGGATAAAGAGCGTGGGATTGAAATTCACTTAAAACGGTGCAGGAGAGAAAATCAGGAATATATGGCAGCTTCCGTCCGCGATTACGGCGCAGGTTTTTCCGCAAGGGATTTGGAATATGCGGACCAGGAATTTTACAGCGGAGATGCCAGCCGTCATGATAGAAAGCATCAGGGACTCGGGCTTTCCATTGCGAAAAAATTTCTGGAGGAGCAGGGCGGATTCCTTCAATTCTGCAACCGCACAGACCAGGAGGGGGCAGAGGTAAGCTGCTGGCTTAGGCTGCGTGGATAGGCGCTGCGGTATTAACTTTTTCAGGAAACAACAGCATAAAAAAGTTGCTTTTTTAAAGATATGTGTAATATAATTATATATCATAGGCAGAAGAAGAAAGGGCATGGTGCGGGAGATGAAAAGAAGTATCGGGAAGAAAATATATTCAGTTCTGGCAGTTTTGGTTTTGGTATTCGTGATTATGCTGGCATATAATATCAGCAGCTTGTCAACGATACAGCGCAATAATGACAATGTATCCATGTATATGTCAATGGCGCAGATAAAGGAGAATATTTCGGTTTCCTTTCAACAGGTACAGCTGTATGCCAATCTTGTCTACTATAAGCGTGACAGCGAAGACATCGAAATGATGACGGAGAAGCTCGCTTCTTCTCTTGCAACACTGAATCAGGAAATCGAGGCAATGGAGCAGCTGGGAAATGAAATCGGGGATGCCGAGGTGGAAACCGCAATCAATGAATGGGCAACGACACTGAAGGCTTTTTCCGATTGCTGCGCCGGCGTGTATGATATGGCGGAGAGCAAGAATAATGAAGACATCGCGGAGATCGTAGGTACCTCCTATCTGTTTCAGTTTATTGGCCCTGCACAGACAGCGGAAAGCGCTTATATTGAACTGGTAAATGCGAAAACGGATGCGATTGAAAAGGTAAACGCACAAAAGATTTCTTCGACCAAGACGTTTGATATTCTGGCGTTCCTTGTAGCCGTTATTATCTGCATTGGCGCAATTATCGTGGTGCGGTTGACCGTTGCAAAGCCGGCAAGGAATTCCGGAAAACAGATTGAGCAGCTGGTATATAAGCTGCAGAATAACGAGGGAGATCTGACCGAACGTATTCCGGTTACAACGAAGGATGAAATCGGTCAGATGACAATGGGAATCAACGGTTTCCTGGAGCAGCTGCAGTATATTATGCGCACCTTGAAGCAGGAGTCAGAGACATTAAAGGATTCCGCGGAATTGGTACGTCAGGAACTTGGTGCCTCCAACACCAGTGCCAGCACAGTTTCAGCTACCATGGAGGAAATGTCTGCCAGTATGGAAGAAATATCCGCGACCCTTGGACAGATTGCAACCGGAAGCGACCGGGTGCTGGACGATATTAAGGCGATGATGGGGCGTGTGAATGACGGCACAGAATTGGTGGAAGAAATTAAGAAGCGCGCCAATGAGATTCATCAGACCACCATAGAAGGTAAGGAGAGCACCGGTCAGGCAATGGGCGAGATTCGCCAGAAGCTGACTGGAGCCGTTGAGGAAAGCCGCAGCGTAGAACAAATCAATGAACTGACCGGAGAGATTTTAAATATTGCCAGCCAGACAAATCTTCTGGCGCTGAATGCTTCTATTGAAGCAGCGAGAGCAGGAGAAGCCGGAAAGGGATTTGCGGTTGTTGCGGATGAGATTCGTAATCTTGCAGACAGCAGCAGGGATACCGCAAATAATATCCAGAGCATCAGCAATATGGTAACCGCAGCGGTGGAACGTCTTGCGGACAGCGCGGAACAGATGATGCATTTCGTGGACGAGAAGGTTATGGAGGATTATGACGGATTTGTGGATGTGGTAAATCAATATCGTCAGGATGCGGAGAGCGTCAATGAAATTATGACGGAATTCTCAAGAAATTCCAACGAAATTGAGAACACCATGCAGACGATGAACGAAGGCATTAACGATATTGCAACAGCGGTAGATGAAAGCGCACAGGGAGTAACAAGTGTTGCGGAGAGTGCGGTCGAACTGGTGGATGCAATTTCGCGGATTCAGCGGGAGACGGAAAATAATCAGGAGATTTCCGAGCAGCTGAACAATGAGGTAAGCAAGTTTAAAAACGTATAATTATGATTCGGGCGGGAAGAAATTCCCGCCTTTTTTCTGCCTGTTTTATTAAGGTACCTTGACATTCTCACGATTGTGGCGGATAATGTCAAGGTACCAAAATATTTTAGAAGGGAAGCGTAGCGTATGAGAGAACATAGGAGAGAGAACGGGCATTCCGTCATGTGTAAAAAATCATTACGGGAATGCCGCTATAAACGAAAAGCTTATTATGAATCTGCGTGATCTGAGCCATACCATGCGGCTTTATAATGCCGACAGCGGAGAAATTTTAATCAATCAGCAGAATATACGAGAGATTTCAAGGAATCATCTGCGAAAGAATGTCGCAATTGTTCTGCAGGATACGGTTCTGTTTTCGGATACCGTACGACACAATCTGGTGTACGGTAATGAGAATGCGACCGACGCACAAGTTCAAAAGGCAATGGAAATGAGCCGCTGTGATGACGATATGCTGCAAAAGCTGCCGCAGGGAATGGATACCATGTTAACCGGTTCAGGCGAAAATATCAGTCAGGGACAGCGCCAGCTGCTTGCAAGGAAAGGCAAATATTATGAGCTGTACATGGCGCAGTATGCAGGATTTGCAACGTAAAAGCAGCTGATATATACATGATTTACCTCGACTTTTTCAGAGGCACGCGTTAGAATGAAGCTATCATAAAAATGTTGCGAGGAAGAAAAAATGTATAGTCCGGATTATTCGGTTTACCAGAAACGCTTTGAAGATGAACAGGGATTTTATTTTACGGAGGAAAACTATCCCAAATTAAAGACAAGGACGGATGACGTCAGCGGAATTTTGCAGGAAGCGATTGCACAGGTCGCAGAGACCGGACGGTATGGCATTTTGTATATCCCGGAGGGCGAATATCCAATCTGCCATACGGTTAAGATTCCGCCGGCAGTCCGGCTAATCGGCTATGGCAAAAAGCGCCCGGTGTTCGTATTGCCCAAACAGGCAAAAGGATTTCCGGCGGAGATTCCAAAGGATTATTGGGAAGAAGCGGAAGCGGCATATGGGATGGAGAAAGTATTCCGGGAGCCGTATCCGGGCGCCCATTATATGTTCTGGTTCATCGGAGAAGCAGACTGCAGAAAGCAGAATCCGGCGGACGCAAACGCCGGAACCTTTTACAGTTCAATGTCCAACATTGATTTTTGCATCGAAGGAACGCACCCGACGGCAATCTGTGTCCGCGCACATTTTGCGCAGCATGGGTTTTTAAGCCACTGCAAATTTGAACTGGGCGACGGCCTGGCAGGTATATTCGACGTCGGAAACGAGATGGACAACCTGACCTTTTTGGGCGGACAGTACGGCATTGTCTGCAGAATGTGCTCGCCGGGCTGGCCGTTCGTTCTGACAGACAGCGTATTCAAAGGACAGAGACAGGCAGCAGTACTGTCCGCCATGACCGGATTTACCGGCGTTCGATTGAATATCAGCGATACTCCGGTAGGATTCGGTTCCTACATCGAGGGCGCATGGGAAAAACTCTATCTGGAAGATTGTAAGTTTTGCAATATAAAAAAGGCTGCCATCATAAGCTGCGGGAAGAATCGTGTGTCCCAGCAGACAAACGGCAGGAATATTGTATGCCAAAATGTTGCGGAATTTGTGTGGGACGAGACAAAGCAGAGCGGCCTGATTCCGGAAAGACACGATTATGTTGTGGAGAAATATGTCTGCGGATATCAGTGGACGGACGAGAAGCCGCTCGGGGAGTTTACAGAGGAACTGACGATTGCCGAAGGCAGAAGGCCGGATGAATTTTTACCGGAAAGCAAGTGCGATATCCCATTTCTTCCGGCGATGGACGGCTGGCGCTCGGTTCGTTCCTATGGAGCTGTGGGCGACGGAACAACCGACGATACGGCAGCCATTCAAAACGCGATTGATTCGGAGCAAGCTGTTTATTTCCCACAGGGAAGCTACCGGATCTCGGATTCGATTGTGATTCAAAAAGAAGTATCGCTGATCGGGATGTCGCCGATTTCGACACAGCTTGTCATTTCAGATAATACGCCGGCATTTTCAGGCTTTGGAACGGCAAAGGCAATTCTGGATATCGCAAAGGGCGTGAAGGTAATCATCAACGGTCTGGGAATTGACTGCAGCGGCAAGAATCCGCGTGCGGCGGGAATTCTGTGGAGAGCAGGCGCAGGTTCGTACATGAATGACGTGAAGTTTGTCGGCGGGCATGGACTGATGTACCGCGATGGACGGAATGCGTTTGACACGCTCTACAATGCATCGAGAACCGCAGATTATGATGCGACGAAAGAGTGGGATTACCAGTATCCGGGACTTTGGATTACCTCGGACGGTGGCGGAACCTTCAAGGATATCTGGAGCGCGAGCCCCTATCAGGAGGCGGGAATTGCCATTGACCATACGGTTACGCCGGGACACATGTATGGTATCTCTCTGGAGCATCATGTGCGCAGCGAATTGAAAATGCATGATGTGGAAAACTGGCGTTTTTACGGATTGCAGACCGAGGAAGAGAAAGCAGAAGGATTGGAATGTCTGCCGCTTGAGATGGTCTCCTGCAAAAATCTGCTATTTGCGAACTTTTTCCTCTTCCGCGTCGTAGCGGTAGACCAGACTTATGAGACCGGTATCCGCGCATGGAACAGCACCGGTATTGAAATCTGCAATCTGTTCAACAAAGCGCAGATGCAGTATACGTTTTTACTTTCTTATAAGGATGAGACAGCCGGAGTATATGCAAAGTCCCCGGAGTATGCGCATATCGTATCCGGTTGTTCTACAGCTGCAAATGCGAATCCGGCGGCTGCAAATGGAAATATTGCGGGCATTCCGGCAGCAAAGGAGGATACGTTTGTCCCGCTTGCAGGCGGATACAATTTCGCTCAGGGAGCATGCCTCGATGAAGCCGGAAACTTGTATTGGTGCGACAAATTAAAAAAGCGAATTTACCGGTATGGGAAGGAAAGCAGACAGGTGCTTCCGCTGCTGGATATCCATTATAAACCGTCGGCTCTATTTGTCCGAAACGGGTATCTGTTTGTTGCGGTGGATTACTCGGAGCTTAGAGATAAGGAAGAGTGCAATCCGTTTGCGGCGCATGACCCAAACAACACGCATCCGTTTTTCGCATGGTTCTATAAGCGAAGCGCGAAGGTTTATGCGGTACAGCTTTCCAATCCATATGATACGATGGTCATTCCGAACCGGATGGACAGCAGGGCGGCGCGCGGATATGTGCATGTAAGACCGCAGGAATTGGATTATCCGGGAATGTTTGAGCAGGTGGCTGCGGGCGCTGTGCAGAACTATTGGCATGTGGAAGGAACGGATTTTGTGGTGGAGGACACGATTGATCTGGCGCGGACCATCCGGCTGGGTTCTTATCTGCCCGGCAAGTCGTACCGCGTTACCGATGACGCCGCGCATAGGACGGTAACGTACGCTACGGATGAAAACGGTAATTATAAAGAGGGACATATCGCCGCAGGACTCGGACAGTATGGAAGCTATGAGGACTGCGGAAATACGGTGTGGGTGGTTGACGATGCGCTGTATGGATTTGACAACGGAAAACAGAAAGAACGTGTGACGGTTCCCGCCGATGCATATGCGGTCATAGGAAATGAAACGGACCGCTACCTGATTGGGCGGCATACGATTTATCGCTGGGAGAGATAAAAAATAAGGGCGTCTGCATTGCGCAGGCGCCTCTTATTCCAGTGCTTTTCTTAAATCTGTTACATATTGTGATTGCTGCTTTTTTAGAAAACCCTTCACAAACGGTTTCATTATGACTTTTTTGGCACAGACATCCTCTGTAAAATCGATTTCTGTCTGTCCGTCCTTCGATGTAAATATGCCTGTCCAATGACCGTTCATATTTGCAACTGCCATGTCTTTCTCCTTGTACTGCTGTTGGAACACGTTACTCCATTTACGAAACAGCATTTCCTTTATCTTTGTCTGAATGGGAGGATCTTTTTTTATTATTCTGCCGCAGAAAAATTTTCCCTTGTTCTAAATAGAATTCCTGCTGCGCTGGGGTAAAGGAGCGAAATAGGTGCAATAAAAGTTCTCCGTTGTGCGTTAGTGCGCGTTCAGATGTGTTATGTCCCAAAAGATAATCCGTAGTAACATGGAAATAGTCTGCAATTGCAAGCAAAGTATTATAATCCGGTTCACGCGTTCCCTGAATGTAATTGCCCAATGTGGAAGGCACCAAAACAAGCTTTTCCGCCAACTCTTTTTGCGTGATATTATCTGATTCTATCAAATCTTTCATTTTTTCGCCCAAATTCATATGGTTTTCCTCTTTTTTTATAATAATCATACAAAAATAAGCTTGCCCAAGAAATCTTGAAACGACGTTGCAAAAGTTGTATAATGTAAAAAGAATTTTTGGTTTTTAGGGAATAAATTGGAAGCGTAATTGATATGTATAAGACCGGATTACGAAAATACGAAAATGCGACAGTCGAAAATTTTACTACAAATAGAAGAGTTTTCTAAATACCAGATAATCTTTATTGGAGAATATAATAGGATAAGGATATTATCGCAATTCATTAATTTTCGAGAAACACATATTTTAAGCAATTATAGTGGGTATATACCAGACTATTGTGATTATGTTATAGTTTTGGATTCAAGTCATAAGTTACAAAAAATATCAGAGCAGACAAGAATAATTCGACTGATTTGGAGATTGATTTGCGGAATCTTCTACGGAATTACAATGGCATCCCCGTTATTATTGATTGCCTGCACATTGGGAATGATTGAGCAGAAACATATATTCGTGTTGGCTACATTGGGTATACAGTTGATTGCCCGTTTAATTCTCGGATTTATGGGAACGGGTTTCTCTGTCCTGGAGATTATATTGTTAATCGGCGTAATGGTTTGGTACTTCCTGACCTTTATGAAGAAGATGACATTGGTTCAGAATACAAACTCTGCAAATGAGTCTGCAGGTGAAGCTGTGAATGGCAAGTGTTTCTGTAGTCAATGTGGTGCAGAGTGTCCCGGACAAGTAAGCTTCTGCCCGAAATGTGGTAATAAGCTCAGAGCATGATCAGGAATTTACGACGTTATAGAATAGGAGAAGTAAGATGAAGTGTAGTAAATGTGGAGCACAGCTGCCGAAAGGAGAAGCCTTTTGTGGAGGCTGCGGTTCTCCGGTGGAAGAAACGAAAAAGAAAATTCCTATGATAGCCATCGGAATTGCAGTCGCGGTAGTTCTTGTGATAGTGATTGCAGCAGTGGCTATCTTTTTGTTCGGCAAAAAGGATAAGGATGATCAGGTAAGCGCGGATGCGACGGTTGTTGGAGATACTGCAGGAGACAGTGCGGTGGAGAGCGGTTTGACAGAAGTGAATCCGGCGGAACTGACACCTCTTTATAACATCACGGATGTGGCAGCCATTGATATTTATGCGCAGAATTATACACCGGGAGAAAAGCAGGAGGGTATCGTTTGGGACAGTACGCTGTTCTACTGGTTGGAGGATATTGACCAGACAAGCAGTGAGGACGGCTATCTGTCCAGATGCCATATCGGTAAAACCCTGCTTCGGAATGCGGAGAACGGTCAGCTGATACAGTATGAGATTTATCGTGATCCCAATACTTCCGAAATTTATAAAATTGTGTCCATTGAACAGGCTGCCAATGGTTTAAAGCTTACGGATTACTACTATGATGACGGCAAACCAAACTTTGTATTTATGAGAGAGGACAGTGTATATACTCCCACCTATGCTACGCCCAGCAAAACCGGTGAACGCTACTATTTTGCGGGAGATGTAATGGCGAGATGGAGAATGATTCGTGTTCCCAATGAAATCGGTGAATATGTGCTGACTCCTACAGATGGCGGGGCATCCTATTCTCAGGCGAATTACTTCACTGAGTCAGCGGAGATTCAGCAATATTATGATGAAACAGAGATGCGTATGCTGAATGCTGCTTATAACACTTATAATGCGGTTTCGGCTGAGTCTGTAGGGCTGATAGAAGGCAGGGTACAGGATACCACCGGAGCAGGCATAGGAGATCTCATGGTGGATGTATTGCGTAAATCGGATAATGTTTTGCTTTATCGCGGGACGACTGCTGATGACGGAAGCTTTCGTATTCTTACCTATCTGGATAATACCGAATGTTACATTGTTATTCGTGGAAATTCAGAATATAAGGAATCCAGCATATACGGTGTATTTCTGGCAGATTCCGGTATCAACAATTCCTACAACAATCTGCTTTTGCATAAGGTAGGAGGAGATGAATATCCGGTATATATCAATGTTTATTCTGCTGCAGATGTGCGCACCGGTGAGGATGGTACTGTTACCAAAACACTGTTGCCGGGAAGCAAGGTATCCGTAAGGGCCGGAGTAGGAGCCTATACCGGAGATGTCATTCTAACCGCTGAAGCGGATGCGGAAGGACGAGTACATGCAAATTTACAGTCCGGCAGCTATACCTTACAGATAGAGACACCGGGATGCTGCGTAAGCTATTTGGAGGTAGAAGTAGCGGAACAGGAGACTGCAGTGGATGGCTATGTATTGCCATCATTGCAGGAGGACAAGATAGGTATCGTTCTAACCTGGGATGGCGCGGATACGGATTTGGATTTGACCTTATTTACTCCTTATCAGTCAACCGGAGGAGATATGGCACATATCAGTTCCACGATTCCTGACGACGGACACGGCAATCAGCTTCTGGCGGACAATGGCGCAGGATGCGAGGTAATGTATGTAAATACCGCGGAGCTTGGAAATTACAAACTTTATGTAAACAATTACACCGACACTCAGAGTGGAAACTATGACTCCAATGTACTTGCAGCCTTGAATGTTCATATTTACATTTATGACATCAATGGTTTCGTGGCAGAGTACTCCTTCCCTGCAGGCCAGACCGGAGTGGTATGGGAGGTTGTGGACATCAGCGGCAAGCAGCTTACTCCCAGCAACCGTGTTTATAAGCAGATTGAAGGCAAGAGCTGGTGGATGGAGAATAAGGAAGAAAGTATGCTGGTGCAGAGACGTCTTTATGAAAGATGGGCAGTTGGTACGATGCTTCCTGCATGGGCGGCAGGCAACTATGAAGCGGCTCTAGATTTCTGGTGTGAATATAGCTATGATGCCATGGGAAATCAAACGAAAGAGATTAGGTATAATGGA
>CAZTKM010000053.1:0-15066 GCA_964614035.1 uncultured Lachnobacterium sp. | reverse complement strand
CAGGCTTTATAAGGCCTGTAAGGTTTATTTGAAATATGAAACTGTCAAACTCCCGTCATAAGGATGACAGCCGGAAGCGACAGGCGAAGCAGTAATTGAACGAAAGAACCTTCAGCAAGCATTTTTTGGTTTTTATCCATAGTGATTTCATCTCCTTGCGAAAATGTGTAGATTTAATATATAATCAGTATAAATTTTGAAAATACAAGGCTCAACAGACAATACTATAGAAAGTGTAGAAATAATGAATACAGATAATAATGCCAGATTTCAGTAAACGAACCGGACGGATGCCTGGAAATTTTTTAAACCTGAAATCGTATGCCATCTGGCGGAAAAATATGGTACGCAGTTTCCCTGTACATCAGAAGAGGAGCTTCCATACCTGCAGAGTTTCTATGCGGCAGGTGTGACGTCTGTGCTCTTCGAGTGGCTGGATACAGACTGCAGGGAGACACCGGAGAAAATGGCGGAAATGATATGCAGATTCGTGGAGCAAAGCAGCTCCGGATAGAGCTACCCATTATCGCTCCGGTGTGATACAATTGGAGAAAATGAGAAAAACGCAAATGGGAGATAACATCAATGAAAACCAGACAGCCGAAGGAAATATATTTTAAGGAGAACGGATTGTACGCTTATACCGGGCACATGATACAGGACGATGCGTTTATTATAGTGGAGACTGCTGTTGTAAATGACTCTGCAAAAGATCAGGACGTATGGATTGATATTCACATGCACCAGTTGATTGATACCGGGAAAAAGGAGATTGCCGAGGAGTCCGGAATCAAGGCGGCAGGTGCAGTCAAGCTGTCCGTTCCGGCAGGAGAGTGCAGAACCTCCAGAACACAAATCTGCGTGGAGAATGCCGCAATATGGGATGTGGATGCTCCGGTACTGTACGTTGTGGAAGCCGTCTTATATAAACCGGTCGGCGAGAATGAGGCTCTTCCGAATCCGAAACTGATTGCCGGACTTGCAATGAGAGAGCCTCATGCGATGAAAATGATGGATTTTGAGGAAACACGTTTTGGCATCCGAAGTATTACCATGGACGCAAAAAATGGGTTTTGCCTGAACGGGCGAAGTGTCAAATTAAGAGGAGAAAGCAGTTTGCCATCCGCGGAGATTCGGAAGCCGGATACAGAAGAAGACGCCTTTGATGCGGAATATCAAAAAGTAAAGAACTACAAAGAGAGTGGAGCCAACGCAGTGCATGTGATTGGCAGGTGGATGACCGATGATTTCTTCGACGCATGCAACCGGCTCGGAGTTCTTGTGTTAGATGAAGTGTCCGGAGAGGATGAAATCCGTCATGTAAGAAGCTTTCCCTGCGTAGCGGCATGGTTGATTGGCGAAGCGTGCACTAAAAGAGAAGATAATATGGCGGAAAAATCTCTGGGATTTTCTGAAATGGTAAGAGCGTTAGACAACACCAGATTTGTCGGCGGCATATGTGGCGCTTCCCTCGGAGCGGATGCAGACGGAGGATTTGACAGGAAGGCATGGAATGATCGTACGGAAGGTATCTGCGCGCCATGGGATTTTGTGGGATATCCAAAAGAAGACGATTGCATTGCGGAGGCAGCCGTATTGTTTCCGAACCGCGTTATTCTCATCAAGGGCAGCAGGTCAAAAGAGGGACAGAGTGAGCTGCAAAAATACAGCAACGTTATAGGAATAATGGAATAGTTACGAAAAATGTTATGTGCAAATAAAAAATTGTGAAACTCAGACTTTACAACCATTCGCTGTACAATATAGACAAATGCACGCAGGGCACGCTCGCGCTACTTGTCGCTCGTAGCGGTACTAAATTTGTGCAAAGCACTCATTAAGTACCGACGGCTCCAAACTACCCTGCGTACATTTGTCTATATTGTACAACTTGGTATAACTGATCAAGAGTTTCGCAATTACCTAAATGTACGATGAGCGAAAGGGGCGTAATAGATGTGGTTATTATTTGCAATCTTATCAGCAGAAAGAGCTGGATTTTTCTGATTTTGTCGGGACTGGCTGCCGGAGCATCCTGGCTGTGCTACTACAAGGCGCTGCAGATGGGCGATGCATCGAAAGTGGTTCCGATTGATAAGCTTTCCGTAGTGATTACGCTTGTTCTGGCATTCGTATTCCTGCACGAAGAGTTTACTGCAAAGTCGGCAATCGGATGCATTCTGATTGGAGCCGGCACACTTTTTATGGTGCTATAGGGAAAAGAAAAAAATTTTTCTATTGTGCATCGGCGCGATTTTCGGTAGGATAATAGATAAAATCAAAACTATTCAGAACCCCTCAGAATAAGATAAACAGATTCGTCATGCTTGCATGTATGAAGCTTTTTATCTTATTCTAAGGTGGCTCGAATAGCCACTAAAATTCAATAAAGGGGAAAAAAGATGGCACAGAGAACAGACATTCATAAAGTACTGATTATCGGCTCAGGTCCGATTATCATCGGACAGGCCTGCGAGTTTGACTACTCCGGGACACAAGCCTGTAAGGCGCTTCGCAAATTAGGTTACGAGATCGTGCTCGTCAACTCGAATCCGGCAACGATTATGACAGATCCGGAAATTGCTGATGTGACATACATCGAGCCGTTAAATGTAGAGCGTTTGGAGCAGATTATCGAGAAGGAGCGGCCGGATGCGGTACTTCCGAACTTAGGGGGACAGTCCGGGTTAAACCTTTGCTCCGAGCTCTCGAAAAAGGGAATCTTAGACAAGTACAATGTAAAGGTTATCGGCGTACAGGTGGATGCGATTGAGCGCGGCGAGGATCGCATTGAGTTCAAGCGCACCATGGAGAAGCTTGGAATCGAGATGGCAAGAAGCGAGGTCGCATATTCGGTTGAACAGGCAATGGAAATCGCGGAGCAGCTGCATTATCCGGTTGTTCTCCGCCCGGCATACACCATGGGCGGAGCCGGCGGCGGTCTGGTCTATAATGTCGAAGAACTACAGACTGTTTGTGCAAGAGGCCTTCAGGCCAGTCTTGTCGGACAGGTGCTCGTGGAGGAATCGATTCTCGGATGGGAGGAGTTGGAGCTTGAGGTCGTCCGGGATGCGGACAACAACATGATTACCGTATGCTTCATCGAGAATATTGATCCGCTCGGCGTACATACCGGAGATTCCTTCTGCTCCGCGCCAATGCTTACCATATCGGAAGAAGTTCAGAAGCGGTTACAGGAAAAATCCTATAAGATTGTCGAGTCCATTGAAGTAATCGGCGGAACCAACGTACAGTGGGCGCACGATCCGGTTACGGACCGCGATATCATCATCGAGATCAATCCGCGCACCTCCCGCTCGTCCGCACTTGCTTCCAAGGCGACCGGATTCCCGATCGCTTTAGTTTCTGCAATGCTTGCATCGGGACTTAAACTTTCCGAGATTCCATGCGGAAAATATGGGACGCTGGACCGGTACGTTCCCGACGGAGATTACGTTGTCATTAAGTTTGCCCGATGGGCTTTTGAAAAATTCAAGGGTGTGGAGGACAAGCTCGGTACGCAGATGCGTGCGGTCGGCGAGGTAATGAGTATCGGAAAGAATTTTAAGGAAGCGTTTCAGAAGGCAATCCGAAGCCTGGAGACCGGGCGCTACGGTCTCGGACACGCGAAGAATTTCGATACACTCTCGAAGGAGGAACTTTTAAAGAAGCTTCTGTATCCGTCCAGCGAGCGCTATTTTCTGATTTATGAAGCGCTTCGCAAGGGTGCGGCGCCGGATGAAATCTTTGAGATTACGAAGGTAAAGCATTACTTCCTGGAGCAGATGAAGGAACTTGTGGAAGAAGAGGAAGCTCTTATGGCAAACAAGGGAAGTCTGCCGGGCGATGAAGCGCTTATTCAGGCGAAAAAGGACGGTTTTTCCGATAAGTATTTAAGCCAGATTCTCGGCGTGGCGGAGGATGAGGTTCGCGCAAGAAGACTTGCAATCGGAATGACCGAGTCATGGGAAGGCGTGCACGTAAGCGGAACGCCGGACAGCACCTACTATTACTCAACCTACAATGCCAAAGATCAGAATCCGGTTAAGAATGACAAACCGAAGGTCATGATTCTCGGCGGAGGCCCGAACCGTATCGGTCAGGGAATCGAGTTTGACTACTGCTGCGTACATGCGTCTCTTGCATTAAAAAAGCTTGGATTTGAAACAATCATTGTAAACTGTAATCCGGAGACTGTTTCAACGGATTATGATACATCGGATAAGCTTTACTTTGAACCGCTTACACTCGAGGATGTCTTAAGCATCTATGAGAAGGAAAAGCCGGTCGGAGTGATTGCGCAGTTTGGCGGACAGACTCCGCTGAATCTTGCAGCAGATTTGGAAAAGACCGGCGTAAAGATTTTGGGGACAGCGCCGTCGGTCATTGACCTTGCAGAGGACAGAGACCTCTTCCGCGCAATGATGGAGAAGCTGGATATTCCGATGCCGGAGTCGGGAATGGCAGTAACCGTTGAGGACGCGTTGGAGATTGCCAAAAAAATAGGATATCCTGTCATGGTCCGCCCTTCCTATGTGCTTGGCGGGCGTGGAATGGAAGTGGTATATGATCCGGAAGCAATGGTCGGATATATGAATGCTGCCGTCGGTGTGACGCCGGATCGTCCGATTCTGATTGACCGTTTCTTAAATCACGCGACGGAGTGTGAGGCGGATGCAATCAGTGACGGAACACATGCGTTTGTTCCTGCCGTTATGGAGCATATAGAGCTTGCGGGAGTACATTCCGGAGATTCGGCGTGTATCATTCCTTCCCGCCACATATCGGAAGAAAATGTAAAGACAATTAAGAAATATACGAGAAAGATTGCAGAGGAGATGCATGTAAAAGGACTTATGAACATGCAGTATGCAATCGAGGACGGAAAGGTATTCGTGCTTGAGGCTAACCCGAGAGCATCCCGCACCGTACCGCTTGTATCCAAGGTATGCAACGTTCGGATGGTGCCGCTCGCGATTGATATCGTTACCGCAGAGCTTACCGGAAAGGAATCGCCGGTTCCGGCATTAAAGGAGAAGAATATTCCGTATTACGGTGTCAAGGAAGCCGCATTCCCATTCAATATGTTTCAGGAGGTCGATCCGCTGCTCGGGCCGGAGATGCGCTCGACCGGAGAGGTTCTCGGACTTTCCCGGTACTGGGGCGAAGCGTTCTACAAGGCGCAGGAAGCGGTACAGTTAAAGCTTCCGCTTTCGGGAAAGGTTCTGATTTCCGTAAACAACAAGGACAAAGCGGAGGTTGTCGAAGTCGCGAAAGATTTTGCCGATAACGGATTTGAGATCGTCGCATCCAAGCATACCTGCGCGCTGTTAAGAGAGAACGGCATCAAAGCGGAGGAAATCAAGAAGCTTCAGGAAGGTCGTCCGAACATGATGGATCTCATCCTAAACGGAGAAGTGGATATCGTGGTCAACACGCCGTCCGGCAGCGAGTCTTTGGATGACGACAGCTACATGAGAAAATCCGCAATCAAGAAGAAGATTCCATATATGACCACCATTGCCGCCGCCAAGGCAACGATAAACGGTATTTGCTCAATCAAAAAGCGCGGAAACAGCGAAGTGAAGTCACTTCAGGAGCTCCACGCAGAAATTACGGATAAGTAAAAACGGAAAAACCGCTGCTGCGATGAATGCTTCGCGACGGCGGTTTTTGGATTTTAGTAATTTTCTTTTCGCAATTCAAAAAAGGCCTGCGGATGGGAGCAGATCGGACATACAACAGGGGCGCTTGTTCCGATGGTAATGTGTCCGCAGTTCCTGCACTCCCAGGTGTGTAATCCGGCACGCTCAAATACGCGTCGGGCTTCTATGTTATTGAGAAGTTTCAGAAATCTTTCCTCATGTGTTTTTTCAATGGCGCCCACGCCGCGGAACTTTAAAGCAAGGGAGGTAAAACCTTCCTCCTCCGCATCTCTTGCCATTTTTTCATAGAAATCAATCCATTCGGCATGCTCCCCTCTTGCGGCGGCAAGCAGGTTTGAGGCGGTATCGCCTAACATTCCAAGCTCCCTGAACCAGAGCTTTGCGTGTTCTTTTTCGTTGTCTGCGGTTTTGAGAAAGTAGGAGGCAATCTGTTCATATCCGGCCTTTTTGGCAATTGCTGCATAGAAGGTGTATTTGTTTCTTGCCTCTGATTCGCCGGCGAAGGCTTTTTTCAGATTCTGCTCCGTTTTTGTTCCGGCGTAGCTGACGGAGGAGATACGCATGCTCTTAGCTTCTTTTTTACCTGTTTCCAGTACATTTTCGTAGTTTTTTTCTACGGCGTCCCAGTTGATAATATCAAAAAAGTTTGTTACATAGTCCGCGCGCCGGTTTAGATATTGCAGATAGTACGCATGCTCCCACACGTCGATGGCAAGAATCGGAGTGTTTCCGGTTCCTAAAATGATGGGGTTATCCTGATTGGAAGAGGAGGAGAGGACGAGCTCTCCCGCCGGCGTTGCGGAAAGCCACGCCCAGCCGGAGCCGAACCGTTTGTTCGCAAGCTCGGAAATCTCTTTCTGAAAAGACTCAAAGCTTCCGAAGGTTTCGTCGATTTTTTGGGCAAGGATGCCGGAGGGAGCTTTGCCCGAGACCGGGGCGATGGTGGAAAAGTAAAGATTGTGATTGTAAAATCCGCCGCCGTTATTCCGAAGCTCGTTGCGCAGGGCGGGATCTTCGATTCTGGAAAGGGATGCCAGCAGCTCTGTGATTTCCATGTCCGGAACGTTTGCCTGACTGGCGTACTTATTCAGGTTGGCGGTGTATGCCGCGTGATGCTTGGTGTAGTGCGTCTCCATGGTAAGAGAGTCTATTACAGGCTCCAAATCGCTATAACCATACGGTAGTTTGTATTGTGTATACATGGCACAATATACTTTCTGTTTTTTATTATTGTATTCCCGGTTTACAGATATGGTTATAGAAAATGAACTCCCTTTTTATAATAAGTATCTAAACAGGTAATTGCCTGAATAATTACCTATTTTTTTATATATGCTTCAAATCCGTCCGAATATACCTTGCTTCCGTCCGGCAGAATCCACATTGCCTCTGTCTGATCCAGCTTTCGCACAAATTCCTGCCCCTCCTCCAGCGGCATATTAAAAAGCGCGGTGGAGTACGCGTCCCCGAGCCCGGCGTCGGTATTTAAAACGGATACGGAAAGAAAATTGTCTACTGGGAAAAGCGTATCGGGATGGATGATATGATGATATCTGGTATCGCCGACATAGTAATATCTCTGGTAGGAGCCGCTGGTTGACAGCGCCATATCACAAAAGCTGATAATTTCGGAATAACTCTCTTCGGACGTCAGATCCGGATTCTGGATGGCAACCGTCCAGTCCGAGCTGTCCGGTTTTGTTCCGATTGTCCGGACATTCCCGCCGACATTTAGGGAGTAGTGGCCGACGCCCATCTCAATCAAATCCTGCGTAATCCGCTCAATCGCATATCCTTTTGCAAAAGCTCCCGCATCACATTTTAATTCCGGATCGGCATAGTATATGGTGGAGGCGGCCTCATCAATGATGATATCGTCAATATTACAATGCAGGGCCGCAGCCTGAAGCTCTTCCATGTCAGGGACGGAGGCAGAAGCCGGATCAAAGCCTGCCGCCTCTCTGTGGTCATGCCATATCGAAAATACAGAGCCCATGGCAAAGTCGGTCAGACCGTTGGTGGAAGCGTAGATTTCTTTGCCCAGCACAAAAAGCCGGATCATATCCTCATCCACAGTGACAGGGGAGACTCCGGCGTCTCGGTTGACGGCATACAGGTTCGTTACGGATGCAAGCGCATTGTAGTTGTCATACAGTTCGTCATAGCGCTCCAGCTCGCTTTCGATATAGCCGCAGATCTGTTGAAATTCCTCTTCCGTTTCCTCATATCCGACAATCGTCGTAACCGTATCAAAGTAATCAAAAAATACCTGTGTGTATTTATTCAATGCGGAGCCTTTGGAAAAACTGCATCCATTTAGGAACAGTGCAGCGCAAAGTGTCATACAGATGATAGTAGAAAAATGTTTTTTCATAGCCAAGCCTCATAAAAACAGGAGGACGAAAACTCGTCCTCCCGAAATACATACCTGTGAAGTGCCTTCCGATTATCTTGCGTTTGCGCAAGCCTTTGCGACAGCTTCCTGGAAGGTATCAATGGAAATCGTACATCCGGCTAAGAGATCTGCATCCGCATCCGTTGCAACCTGATATCCTTCCGCATTCGTTGTGGTAGCAATTCCGGTAACACCTGCGGAATCCTTACCTACGATATAGTTCTCGAAAGATTCTGCCTGCTGATACCACTCAGCGATAGCTCCGCCGTATGTGACCATGTTGTAATCATCCTTTAAATACTTCTTGGTTTCAACAAAGTTGTACTCGGTCTCTTCGCCTGTTGTATCGAAGGAAATCTTTGGCTGGATTGCATCAATGAGGTCAGCGAGAATGACGCCCTTGTCATCTACGGCTGCGGCTGCAAAATGGGTATACATATTGGCTGCACCGTCGGCATCTGCGCTAGCGGAAGCGCTGGAGGCGTCAACCTCGGTTACAACGCCAAGACCAAGCTTCGGAGAAGAAGCCTTGAAGGATTTTGCATACTCGTCGCTGCAGGCCTTTACGATTGCTTCCTGAAAAGCAGCGATGGAAATGGTGCATCCCGAAAGAATTGCTTCGTCCGTTGCGACCTCATATCCTTCCTCGTTTACTGTGGTTGCGATATTAGCAACCTCGTCGGCGGTCATTCCGACAACCTTCTCAGCGAAGAAGTCAGCCTGATCATACCACTCGGCGATTGCCGAACTGTAGGTTGCCATGTTGTAATCGTCGCCTTTTTCCTGCTTTGAGCGAAGATCTACTTCGGCAGCGTCCTGAATTTCGCCGTCTGCGGTAGACATCCTGGTCTGGGCCGCATCAAGATAGCAGGATACGATCTTGCCGTCGGCATCGGTAATTACGGCAGCGACAGTTGCATCAATTTGTGCGTTCCCGGCTGAGGTAGCGTCCTCCACAACGATACCCATACCTAATTTGTAATCCGCACCTTTGCTCCCGGAGCCGCATGCCGTCATAGATACAGCCATGGCAGAAACAAGAGCGACAGATAAAATTTTCTTTTTCATGTTTCAAGTCCCTTTCTTCAAAAGAATAATAAGCGCTTTTCCTGGTAAAAGCATTATGTAAAGTATAGAGAAAAAGGTACTAATTGTCAATATAATAACGACCTAAATTTATTGACGAAAAAAGGCGATAAGACTATAATGTTATAGAGAATTTTTGTACAATAGAAGGAGGTAAAAGACATGCCTTTTTTCAAAATGAGCGGAGTACATGCTCCACATCTGAAAAATACGGCTTCTATGCAACCGGTTCGTATGGACGCACCTGCCAGTGTGGTTATTCCGATGAATATGCATATCGGTGCGCCAGCAAAGCCGGTTGTTAAGGCAGGAGATATCGTAAGCGTGGGGCAGCTGATTGGCGAAGCCGGCGGGTTTGTGTCAAGTCCGGTGTATGCTTCGATATCCGGTAAGGTTACTAAGGTAGACAAGGTAACCGGGGCAAACGGCGCTGGTGCGGACGCTGTGTGGATTGAATCTGACGGCGAGATGCGTATCTTCGAGGGTATCAAAGCACCGACTGTTACGAACTTTGAGGAGTTTGTGGCGGCAGTAAGAGACAGCGGCGTTGTCGGCTTAGGCGGGGCAGGCTTCCCGACGGCAGTAAAGCTTGGAGTGAAGGATCTCTCAAAGGTCGAAGAAGTCCTGCTCAACGGAGCGGAGTGCGAGCCTTACATTACAAGCGATACCCGCACCATGATTGACCGCGCAGGAGATATTAAGGAAGGTATAGCGCTTCTGGAGAAATACCTCGGCGTGAAGAAAATCATCATCGGCATCGAGGAGAACAAGCCGGAGGCAATCGCCAAAATGAAGGAAATCGCTGCGGAGGACAGCAACGTTGAAGTGAAGGTTCTCCCGAGCGTCTATCCGCAGGGCGGTGAGAAAGTTCTTATTTATAAGCTTACCGGAAAGGTTGTGCCGGAGGGAAAGCTTCCGCTTGATGTCGGATCTATCGTGATAAACGTTACGACACTTGCCTCTGTTGCCACATATATCAGAACGGGTATGCCGCTGGTTGAGAAGTGCGTAACGGTTGACGGCTCTGCGGTGGCAAGCCCTAAGAATGTGATTGTCCCGATCGGTACAAGTCTAAAGGATGTATTTGAGTTTGCGGGCGGATTTAAGGAGGCACCGAAGAAGGTGCTGTTCGGTGGTCCTATGATGGGAATTGCCGCTCCGAATCTTGACCAGCCTGTAATCAAGAACAACAATGCGGTTCTCGCCTTCAATGAGAAGGATGCGAAGAGACCGGAAGAGAGCCCATGCATTCACTGTGGCAACTGCGTGAATCATTGCCCGTTCGGACTCAATCCGGTGGGCTTTGCAAAGGCTCTTGCAGCGAAGGATTACGAGGCGCTTGAAGCGCTCAAGGTAAACCTTTGCATGGAGTGCGGATGCTGTGCTTTCAGCTGTCCGGCTAAGAGAAATATTATCGCCAGAAACAAACTGGCTAAGAGCGAGCTTCGCGCTTACCAGATGGACAAGGCGAACAAAGAGAAAGAAAAGGAGGCTTAAAGACAATGGAAGAAAATCTTTATGTATCCGTATCGCCTCACGTATTTTCCAGAAGAACAACACAGAACATCATGCTTGACGTCATTATCGCGCTCTGCCCGGCGGCAATCGCTTCTGTAATCATTTTCGGTGCAAGAAGCATTGCGGTAATTGCAGTCTGCATCATCTGCTGTGTTGGATTCGAGGCGCTTTTCAACATAATCATGAAGAAGAAGCAGACGATTGCCGATCTCTCTGCTGTCGTCACAGGTCTTCTTCTTGCACTGAACCTTCCGGTAAATATTCCAATCTGGCAGGCAGTCATCGGGTCTTTTGCAGCAATCATCGTTGTGAAGAATCTGTTTGGCGGACTCGGATACAATTTCGCCAACCCGGCGATTACCGGCCGTATCATCATGCTGATTGCATTTACGGACAGCATGACCGCAGCGGCAATGCCGACGGTTATCGATACGGTTGCATCCGCAACTCCGCTTGCAAACCTTGCGGCAGGAGAGGAGGTCGGAGCATCTGTGCTCGATATGTTCCTCGGACTCCATGGCGGAGCTTTGGGAGAGACCTGCGCGCTTGCGCTTTTAATCGGCGGAATTTACCTGATTGCCCGCAGGGTAATTACCTGGCATGCACCGGCTGCATTTATCGGAAGCGTATTTATTCTTTCGTTACTCTATACCGGAAGCCTTGAGACCGCGCTGATATATGTTCTTTCCGGCGGCGTATTTATCGGAGCATTTTTCATGGCAACCGATTACGTTACTTCGCCAACCACTCCGAAGGGACAGTTTATTTTTGGTCTCGGCTGTGGACTTATTACCTGTTTGATCAGATTCTGGGGAAGCTACCCGGAAGGTGTATCATTCTCAATTCTTCTTATGAATATTCTTTGTCCGTATATTGAGAAGCTCACCATGAACAAACCGTTTGGAGGTGCAGCAAAATGAAATTGAATGCAAAAAGCGTAGTTGTACTTACCGTAATCTGTACAGTTGTATCGGCCCTTCTTTCCGTAACCAATTTCTTTACCGCTCCTGTTATCGAGGAGAACAAGGCGGCGGCAGCCAGCGCGTCGCTTACGGTTGTTATGCCGGATGCGGCAGGCTTTGAGGAAATTGAGCTTCCGGAGGATGCGCCGGCAACCGTATTAAATCTCTACAGAGAGACAAGCGGGCTGGGATATGTGGCAATTCTTGCTACAACAAGCCAGTATTCTTCCGGCGATATGGGAATTACCGTTGCGATTGGCGCGGACGGCTGCATCAGCGGCGTAACCCTTACCGGATATTATGAGTCAAAGGATTTCGGAGAGGATTATCCGCAGACCTATATCGGCGCCGACTCGGCGCTCAACGGAGTGGATACCGTATCCGGAGTTACCTATTCTTCTACGGCATTTAAGGAAGCCATCCTTGACGCGTTTGACGTACTGATCAACAGCGGTGCGGTAGCGGAAGGACAGAAGAGCGAAGAGCAGATGATTAAGGATGTCATTCCGGCTGCACTTCCGGGCTGCGCGGATGTTCTCGGCAGCGCACAGGTGGAAGAAATGGAAGCAGACGGATTTATTGCAGCGTATGCCGCAACCAACGGATGCGGTTACGTGGTAGCAACAGCTGCCGATTCCGGAACTGTTGTGTGCGGAATCAATGCGTTCGGCGATGTGAACTGTGTGGATCTGGAAGGAAATCCGGTAAGCGGGCCGGTGGATGAGGTTCGTGCCGCGTTCCCGATTCTTGCAAAGGAGAACGCAGAAGCAAACCAGAAGCAGGCACAGAAGGCAGCAGGCGATGAGGCAGTGCTTACCGCAATCGAATCGGTTCCTTCTTTCGGATGCGTGACGGGAGCATATACTGCGGCAGTGGGCGAAGATACATATTATGTATTCAACGTAAAACCGCTTGGCTATTCCAATGAAGTAATGGAAATGGCAATTGTTCTTGACGCAGACGGAAAAATCGTAAATTACAGAACGGTTTCGGAGCTGATTCTTCACGAAGAATACTACTCCACGCATGAGCTTACGGATAAGGAAGCATACAAGAGCCGGTTTGTCGGACTTGACAGCAGTACTTATTCCGATGACGTTACTTTAGTTGCGGGGGCTACCTGCACCGCAAACGCAGTCGCTGATTCGATTAACAGTGCGTTTGACGCATATAAAGCAGTAAAGGGGGCGAACTAACCATGAAAAAATCAGCTATTTTTATTAAGGGACTGATCAAAGAGAATCCGGTATTAGTATTGCTCCTTGGAACATGTCCTACACTTGCTACAACGACAAGTGTGATTTCAGCAATCGCAATGGGGCTCGCTGCAACAGCCGTACTTGTCTGTTCAAATATGGTTATTTCGGCGCTTCGCAATGTGATTCCCGACAAGGTAAGAATTCCTTGTTATATCGTAGTAATCGCAGGATTCGTAAGTATCGTACAGATGCTGATGCAGGCGTATCTGCCGGATCTTTACGATATGCTCGGCGTGTATCTTGCGCTGATCGTAGTAAACTGTATCATTCTCGGACGTGCGGAAATGTTCGCAAGAAAGAACGGCGTGGTTGATTCCGCATTGGACGGGCTTGGAATGGGACTCGGATTTACCATCGCACTCCTGCTGATGGCTACCTTCCGCGAGGTCGTGGGAGCAGGAACCTTTGCGGGAATAGAGCTTCCGGTTCTTTCCACCTACAACATTCCGATTCTTGTAGCGTCGCCGGGCGGTTTCTTTGCATTCGGCTGCATCATTGCGCTTGTTGCAAAAATTACCGATAAGCCAAAGGAGAAGATGGGCTGCGCCGGATGTCCTTCGGCAGAGGCCTGTGGCAAATTAGGCTGCACAAAGGAAGAAAAGGAGGAGAATGCAAATGCTTAAGAGTCTTCTTGTAATCTTGATGTCTGCAGTCCTTGTAGATAACTATGTACTTTCAAAATTCCTCGGAATTTGTCCGTTCCTTGGAGTTTCAAAGAAAACCGACCAGGCAGTGGGAATGGGACTTTCCGTTATCTTTGTCATGCTGCTCGCAACGCTTGCAACATGGCCGATTCAGACCTTCCTGCTTGATCCGAACGGTCTGGGCTACTTGCAGACCATCGTGTTCATCCTCGTAATTGCGGCTCTTGTACAGCTGCTCGAGATGATTCTGAAGAGATATATACCGGCGCTTTATCGTTCGCTCGGCGTATACCTTCCGCTTATTACAACAAACTGTGCCGTACTTGGTGTTACCATCAACAACATCTCCGACGGATACGGATTTGTTGAGTCCCTTGTAAGCTCGCTTGGCTGCGGACTTGGCTTTCTTCTTGCTATGTGGCTTTTTGCAGGCGTAAGAAGCAGAGTAGAGGTTGCTGTTCCGCCTAAGGCATTCAAGGGTGTTCCAATTACATTAATTTCAGCTTCTATCGTATCCATGGCATTCTACGGATTTGCCGGAATCGTGGAAGCGCTGTTTCAATAAGGAGGATAAAAGTTATGGGAAATGCTGTTCTTATTGCTGTTCTCCTTGTAGCAGGCGTCGGTCTTGTAGCAGGTGTGCTTCTGGTGGTAGCTTCCACCGTATTCGCAGTACCGGTCAATGAAAAGGAAACGGCGATTCGTGATGTTCTTCCGGGAGCTAACTGCGGTTCCTGCGGTTACTCCGGATGTGACGGATATGCAAAGGCTCTTGCGGAAAACAAGGATGTTGCCCCGAATCTTTGCCGTCCGGGCGGACATGATGCACTCGTTGCAATTTCGGAAATTCTCGGCGTAGAAGTAAAAGAGGCAGATCCGGTTGCCGCATTTGTTCACTGCGGCGGCGATTGCGACAAGTGCCAGACAAAGTCGGAGTATCAGGGAATCGAATCCTGTGCTGCGGCAAAGATGCTTTATGGCGGTCCGAATGCATGTACATACGGCTGCCTTGGCTGCGGAGACTGCCAGAAGGTTTGCGAGTATGACGCAATCTGCATTGAAAAAGGTATCGCTCATATCAACAGGGAACGCTGTGTTGCCTGCGGTATGTGCGTAAAGGCATGTCCGAACCACCTGATTGAGATTCTGCCGAAGAAGCCGGTTGCAGTCATAACCTGTTCCAATCAGGAAAAGGGCGCGGTGGTCCGCAAGGAATGTACAAACGGATGTATCGGTTGTATGAAATGTCAGAAGAACTGTCCGGCGGAGGCAATCACAGTTACCAGCAATCTTGCGCACATTGATTATGCAAAATGTACCGGATGCGGTACCTGTGTGGAAGGATGTCCGGTTCATTGCCTGAAGATGTTATAATCTGTCGGAAACAAAACGAAAAGCAATAGGTAAGACGCAGCCATCGGATGGTGGCTGCGTCTTTTTTGAAAAATGACGCAGCGTTACCACTTGCTTGTTACGTTATGTTATAATCCTGTTTTTAACAGTTGAGAAAAATAGAATCGCTACAATGCTTGAAAA
>CAZTKM010000052.1:0-15883 GCA_964614035.1 uncultured Lachnobacterium sp. | reverse complement strand
AGCCTATCAAGGCTTTGAGGGGATTTTTATGTGGTTAAGCTGTCAAACTCCCGAGTGGACGAATCAACTGTCCGCGGAGGCTGTCGCAGGAGAAGAGCTTCCGGATGAAGAGGAATTGTACGAAACGCTTTTTACTATATTAAAGGACAGCATCAATGAAGCCGTCCAGGATGCGGGATATGAGAACGCAGAAGAAATGACCGTAAGAGTTGAGTTATCGGACGGAGTGTATTCTTTGAACCAGAGCGATATCGAAACGCTTGAATATAATCTTTTGGGGTTATATAAGTAACGCCGGAAACGGAACTTTTTCTAAAAAAATGTTGACATATGAGAAGTAATGTGGTAATTTCAAATAGTTGTTAGAAAACAAAGTAGAGTATCCACTCTCACCTAAGCGCGATTGGGCGACTTAGCGTTCATATTTTAGCACTCGCTGGAATGTTAGAGATAATAGTGGATAGTCTGCCTGTCCACTATTTTTTTTATTGTATGGAGGTATACGACCATTAGCGAATTAATGATTAATGAACAGATCAGGGATAGGGAAGTACGTCTGATCGGCGAAGACGGAGAACAGCTTGGAATTGTCTCAGCTAAGGAAGCGCTTAAAATTGCAGAAGATGCCGGACTTGATCTGGTAAAAATTGCTCCAAATGCGAAGCCGCCTGTATGTAAGGTAATTGATTACGGCAAATATCGTTACGAGCTTGCTCGTAAAGAGAAGGATGCCAGGAAGAAACAGAAGACAGTTGAACTGAAAGAAATTCGCTTGTCTCCAAACATTGAAGCTAACGATTTGAATACCAAAATGAACGCAGCAAGAAAATTTCTTGCCAAAGGGGACAAAGTGAAGATTACGCTTCGTTTCCGCGGGCGTGAGATGGCTCATATGAACAGCAGTAAGCACATTTTAGATGATTTTGCCAAGAATTTGGAGGATGTTGCGGTAGTGGAAAAGGCACCTAAGGTTGAAGGAAGATCCATCGGTCTGGTGCTGGCAGAAAAGAGATAATTTTTAAGGAGGAACTTACAATGCCAAAAATGAAGACAAGCAGAGCAGCTGCAAAACGTTTCAAAGTTACAGGAACAGGAAAATTAAAGAGAAATAAGGCTTACAAGAGACATATCTTAACCAAGAAGTCTACCAAGACTAAGAGAAATCTTAGAAAGGCCGCTATGACTGACCAGACAAATGTTAAGAATATGAAGAAGATTTTACCATATATGTAAGATAGTTAAGGAGGAATATAGACATGGCAAGAGTTAAAGGCGGATTAGGCGCTAAGAAAAGACATAATAGAACATTAAAGTTAGCAAAAGGTTACAGAGGCGCTAGATCTAAGCAGTACAGAGTAGCTAAGCAGTCTGTTATGAGAGCCTTAACAAGTTCTTATGCAGGACGTAAAGAGAAGAAGAGACAGTTCCGTCAGCTGTGGATTGCACGTATCAATGCGGCAGCCCGTCTGAACGGACTTTCTTACAGCCAGTTTATGCATGGATTAAAGTTAGCAGGGTCGGATCTCAACCGTAAGGTATTGGCTGACATGGCTGTTACGGATGCAGACGGTTTTGCCAAATTGACCGAGCTTGCAAAGAGCAAATTGAACTAATCAATCACATAGGGAACAGAAAAGGAAGCACGAGTTTTTCATGCTTCCTTTTTTTGTCCGGCAAGTCTGCGGTATTCCTTCGGCGGCATTCCCTTTGCCTTGTGGAAGGTTTTCGAGAAGTACAGACTGTTATCGAATCCGATGGAGTTGGCAATGGAGGTAATCGACAAATCCGAATGTTCAAGCAGGTAGCAGGATTGCTTGATTCGAAAATCGGTCAGGTATTTTTTCGGGGAGATTCCCAGTACATGCTCGAAGGAACGGAACAGCTGGCTGCGGCTCAGCCCGACGTAAGAGGCGATGTCCTCTATGGTAATCGGATAGGAATAGTTGGAGGAGATGTACTCGATACTCTTCTGGACATAGCTGTTCGCGGTATTTTTGGTCTCCTGTGTCGTCGCGCCATGCATGAAAATCGCAAGCGTCGTGTACAGTCTGCCGGTCATCTCAACGGCATGTTCAAATCCGTTGCCTCTGGCATCATAGATGTGGAGCAGCTGGCGCTTTAGGTCCCCACCGTAGGGGAGATTGGTCAGATAAGGCTTCTTTCTCGTAAAATCGGTTGCCTGCAGGATGATTGCGGCGTCGCTTCCGGTAAAGCCAACCCATGCATATTCCCATGGATCCTGCCCGTCCGCCTGATAGGTTACTTCTGTGTCCGGGTACACGAGAAAGCAGTCTCCGGCGGACAAAACAATGCGCTCATTGTGTATAAGGTAACAGCCTTTTCCCGATATGATATAGTGGATGAGGTAGTGATCCCGGACTCCCGGGCCCCACTGATAGAGAGGATCGCATTTCTGAAAACCGACATTGTATACAGAGAGCGATACCAGTTCCTTTTCGGTTGCTTTATAGGAATTTTTATAATGAGTTGCCATGAAAACCTCCCGATTGCTGTGATGAATATACGTAAGATTATAATGCAAAAAACGATACGGACGCAACAATTTTACATATATTTTCTACATTTGTTTCTATACAAAACGGTGCGTTTGCGCTAGAATAGGAGTAACAGTTAAGCAACAAAATATTAAGACATAAAGGAGAGGATAGTATGGCAATTTTAGTTACAGGCGGAGCGGGTTACATCGGAAGTCATACCTGCGTAGAGCTGCTGAATGCAGGATACGAGGTGGTTGTGATTGACAATCTTGCAAATTCTTCCGAAAAATCTTTGGAGAGGGTAGAAGCCTTAACCGGAAAAAAAGTGAAATTTTACAAAGGCGATATTTTGGACCGCGGAATCTTAAATACGATTTTTGCGAATGAAAAGATTGACAGCTGTATTCATTTTGCGGGCTTAAAGGCGGTAGGCGAGTCCGTTGCAAAACCTTGGGAGTACTACAATAACAATATTTCCGGCACGCTTACGCTGGTCGATGTGATGAGACAGAACGGATGCAAGAATATCATCTTTTCTTCTTCCGCAACCGTATACGGAGATCCGGCGCAGATTCCGATTACGGAGGAGTGTCCAAAGGGACAGTGTACCAATCCGTACGGATGGACGAAGTCTATGCTGGAACAGATTCTTATGGATATTCAGAAAGCGGACAATGAGTGGAATGTGATTCTTCTCCGTTACTTCAATCCGATCGGCGCTCATCAGAGCGGAACCATGGGCGAGAATCCGAACGGAATCCCGAACAATCTCATGCCGTATATTACGCAGGTCGCAGTCGGAAAGCTTGAGCAGCTCGGCGTGTTCGGAAACGACTATGATACTCCGGACGGAACCGGTGTGCGCGATTATATCCACGTGGTTGATCTTGCGGTCGGACATGTGAAGGCGCTTAAAAAGATTGAGGAGAAAGCTGGACTAAAGATATACAATTTAGGAACGGGACATGGATACAGCGTTCTCGATATCGTAAAGAACTTTGAGGCTGCAAACGACATTAAGATTCCTTATCAGATCAAGCCGAGAAGACCGGGCGACATCGCTACCTGCTACTGCGATCCTACAAAGGCGAAAGAGGAACTTGGATGGGAAGCGCAGTACGGTATCAGGGAAATGTGCGCGGATTCGTGGAGATGGCAGAAGAACAATCCGAACGGATATGAGTCATGATGAGGTGGTAAGGCTTGGAATCAACATTAAAGCGTACATGGGCGGAAATCGATTTGGATGCGTTGGAGCATAACTACAGAGTACTAAAGAAACGTGTGGGAGAAAATGTTAAATTTTTAGGCGTTGTAAAAGCAGATGCATACGGACATGGTTCTGTTATGGTAAGCCACAGGCTTCAGGAGCTTGGCGCAGATTATCTGGCGGTCAGTTCCATCGACGAAGCGATGGAACTGCGTCTGAATGGAATTACGATGCCGATACTGATTCTCGGACATACGCCGAAGGAACAGGTTTCCAGATTGATGGAATACGATATTACCCAGACGGTCAGCTGCGAGGCGAAAGCGGTGGAATACAACGAGGAGGCCCAAAAAGCCGGCGGCGTTTTAAAAATCCACATCAAGGTGGATACCGGAATGTCAAGACTTGGGTATCTGTGCGAAGGAAAATACTTTGAATCCGGTGTAGAGGGAATATGCCATGCCTGCTCGCTGCCGGGACTCGAGGCGGAGGGAATCTTTACGCATTTTGCGGTATCCGATGAAGCAGGTGAAGACTGTAAGGCGTATACGAAGCGCCAGTTTGCATTATTCTTAGACGTTATCCGGGAAGTGGAAGCGCGGATGAGCGGGCGCAACTTTCATTTCCTGCTCAGGCATTGCGCAAATACGGGCGCGGTAGCGGAATATCCCGATACCTATCTGGACATGGTCCGTCCGGGTCTGCTGCTGTACGGCTACGGAGAGTTTGCCGGAAAGCTGGGGCTGCAGCCGGTTATGGCGCTAAAGAGTACCATAAGCACAATCAAGATTTATCCTGCCGGAACCAAAATCAGCTACGGAGGAATCTATGAGACAACGCAGACGACCAGAATCGGTGTCATACCGTACGGATATGCCGATGGTTTTTTTCGGTGCCTGTCAAATAAATGTCAGATTATGACAAAACAGGGACTTGCGCCCCAGCGTGGAAAAATCTGTATGGATATGTGCATGATTGATCTTACGGACAAACCGGAGGTGGACGTCGGCTCGGAAGTCGAAATTTTTGGAAAGAGGAATTCTTTGAACGAGTTATCGGCAATTGCGGGGACGATTCCGTATGAGATTACCTGTGCGGTGAGCAAGCGTGTGCCGAGAAGCTATTTCGCAGGTGGAAAGCTTGTTGAAAAAGAATTGATGCTTCGAATGTAATCGGGCAATAAAAAAGCACTGGAAAAATCCAGTGCTTTTCTAGCAGTCCGTACGGGAATCGAACCCGTGTTTCCGCCGTGAGAGGGCGGCGTCTTAACCGCTTGACCAACGAACCGTTTACTACTATATCAAATGAGATAGTAAAAAGCAAGTGTTTTTTTAAAAAATTTTAAAAACCCAAAAAATCAAAAATATTCCCCTTGCAGATGGCACAGCCGGTCGTACTGTACATACATCTTCTGTACGGAATTTTCCAGGATATAATAATGCCGGATATAGGGCACCAATAAAATCAGTAAGACTAAGGTCAGGAGTATCATTGAAAGTTCCGGCAGAAATAAGAGCGCAATCAGGGAGATGAGCTCTAACAGCGCAAACGTGACTGTGACCAGCAGATGGATCAGCCTTTCGTGCTGAAAAAAGGAAATCTGCTGCAAGTGCTCTCTTTTGACCGCTTCGATTTCTGCTGCGGCAGTATCGCCTTTTTCCAGCAGCTCCAGACGTTTTTCCATGTATAGCAGGTATGATTTTATTCTTTTTTCCATTTTGTGTGACCTCTTTTTGTATTGTTATGTAGTAACGGTATATAAATAATTATACCATTTTCGAAGAAGGGGTTAAAACAATTTTGTGCCCTTTTTGGGGAAAACGAGGGTTACGATTCGCATTCTAACCGAATAGTAACTAAACTAGCCGGACATTTTTTTACTATAGATACTTTTTTCCCAGAATCCGGTAAAAAAATGCCATACCTGACGCAAAAAAGATTCTGAATTGGGATTTTATCGAGGGGAATGGATGCTATACAAAAATTACTCATTAGCACTTTTTCTGCAGTTGCTTTGCAGTTTTTTTAGGGTAATGTCCTTGATTTTGCAGTCGCTGGAGAAATAGAACATACAATTCGATACGCAGTTCTACTGATTATATTTATATTATGTGAAATTTTTTCTATTTCAGCTACAAGCAGTTTAATGCAAGATTCGTTGTAGGATGCACAAAACTTTTGAAACGTGATATCTTTGAAAGCATAACCAAAAGAGACTTTGTAAAATACAAGAAGCATCAGCAAGGAGAATATATAGCAAAATTAACAAATGATGCAGACACCATAAAAGTACGCAGATTTCAAATGCTGCCAATGCTCTGGGAAATACTCCTGAGTCCCGTTTTTCCAGATATCATCAGAGAATTTCAGAGTAGGACTTAAAAATGTAATTCAGGCGTTTGGCAAATGTGGAAAAAAGTGGGTAAATTTATAGAAAAATGCTTGCTTTTGCCGGAAGTAAGTGCTAATATATTCACAGTAACATAGTAACTTGTAGTTGAGAGAGGACATTCGTTCCTCTCTCAATTTATGTATTGCCGGAAGAGAATCGGAAAAGAGGTGTTGGATTTGTCGAAGGCAGCTGAGTATGAGGCGCGTACCGAAAAGCTGATTTTGCCAATCTTAGAGCGGATGAATTTCGAACTTGTCGATATTGAGTATGTAAAGGAAGGGAACATCTGGTATTTAAGGTGCTACATCGACAAGGAAGGCGGAATTACGGTAAATGATTGCGAGGATGTAGCGCGAGAAATGAATGAGCTTCTGGATGCGGAAGATTTCATTCCGGATTCCTACACATTTGAAGTCAGTTCGCCGGGGCTTGGGCGGCCGCTCAAGAAGGAGAAAGATTATATCAGAAACATGGGAAAGGATATCGAGATCCGGACATATCGGATGATCAATCGTTCCAAGGAATTTGAAGGCGTGCTGACAGCATACGACAAGGATTCCGTAACCATCGAGACAAGAGAGGGAGAATCCCTTGTTTTTCAAAAGAATGAAATAGCACTCATTCGTCAGGCAATTGATTTTTAGCGTGAGATAACAAACAAAATAGGAGGATAAAGGAAAATGAACAATGAGTTGTTAGAAGCGTTAACCATATTAGAACAGGAGAAAAACATCAGCAAAGAAACGCTGCTTGAGGCAATTGAGAACTCTCTGATTACCGCGTGCAAGAACCATTTCGGCAAATCGGAGAATGTGAAGGTTTCAATCAACCCGGACACATGTGAATTCCATTGCTATCAGGAGAAGGTTGTTGTTGAGAATGTCGAAGATCCGATTACGGAGATTTCCCTTCCGAACGCGCAGATGGTGGACACGAAATACGAGCTGGGCGATGTGGTTCAAATCGAGGTAAAATCAAAGGAATTCGGACGTATTGCAACACAGAATGCAAAGAATGTGATTCTGCAGAAGATCCGCGAAGAAGAGCGGAAGGTAATCTTCGATGAATACAACAGCAAAGAGAAGGATGTTGTGACCGGCGTGGTACAGCGTTATGTCGGAAAGAACGTGAGCATTAACTTAGGTAAAGCAGATGCGCTTCTTACGGAGCCGGAGCAGATTCGTGGAGAGACCTTTAAGCCGACAGAGCGCATCAAGGTATACATTCTGGAGGTTAAGGCTACGCCGAAGGGACCGAAGATTCTCGTATCAAGAACCCATCCGGAGCTTGTGAAGCGGCTTTTTGAGTCGGAGGTTTCGGAAGTAAGGGAAGGAATCGTTGAGATTAAGTTGATTTCCCGCGAGGCGGGAAGCAGAACCAAGATCGCCGTCTGGTCAAACGATCCGGACGTAGATCCGGTCGGAGCCTGCGTCGGTATGAACGGCGCGCGTGTCAATGCTATCGTATCCGAGCTTCGCGGAGAGAAAATCGATATTATTACATGGGATGAAAATCCGGCGATTTTAATTCAGAATGCGCTGAGTCCGGCGAAGGTTATTTCTGTAATCGCGGATGCGGATGAAAAGACCGCAAAGGTCGTCGTGCCGGATTATCAGCTCTCGCTTGCAATCGGTAAAGAAGGACAGAATGCCCGCCTTGCGGCAAGACTTACCGGATTCAAGATTGATATCAAGAGCGAGACACAGGCAAGAGAAGCAGGCGATTTCCTCGATTATGAGAATGAATATGAAGATGAAGAATATTATGATGATGAGTATGCAGAGGAAGAGTACGAGGAAGGCGAATACGAAGAGGGCGAGTATGAGGCAGACGAGTACGAAGAATCTGTAAACGAAGAGGAATAGTTATGGCAAATAAAAGGATCCCGCTTCGCAAATGTGTCGGATGTCAGGAAGAAAAATTAAAAAAGGAGCTGATCCGTATCATTAAGACTCCCGAGGAGGAGGTTTTATTAGATACAACCGGTCGGAAAAATGGGCGTGGAGCGTATATCTGTCCGAATGCGGATTGTCTTGCAAAGGCTGTCAAATCCAAAGGACTGGAGCGCTCACTGAAGACGGCTATTCCCGATGAGGTACTGGATTCTTTGAAGAAGGAGATGGACAAATTTGCGGAATAGAGCGCTATCAATGATTGGGATCGCGGCAAAATCCGGAAAAGTCTTAAGCGGCGAGTTTTCAACGGAAAAGGCAGTGAAGACGATGAAAGCGCATCTGGTTATTGTTGCGGAGGACGCTTCGGACAACACCAAGAAAAGGTTTTCAAATATGACGGATTATTATGACACTCCGATTTTTTTCTTCGGAACGAAGGAGGAACTCGGAAAACATATCGGAAAAGAATTCCGGGCGTCACTCGCCATTACGGATGAAAATCTGGCAAAAGCTGTTACACAGAAAATAAAGGCCAGTATGGATGCCGGTTCAAAAACTGAATAATGGAGGAAAAGTTATAAATGGCAAAAATGAGAGTTCACGAACTTGCAAAGGAATTAAATATAAAATCACAAGACGTAATTGATACGCTTGCCGGTACTGAGTTTGAAGTAAAGTCCGCTTCGAGCGGAATCGAGGATGCGGCTCAGAGTATTGTGCGGAAGAAATATGCAAAAGCGGAATCCGCGCCGGTCGAAAAGCCGACGGAAAAAGCAGCGGAAAAGAAGCCGGAAGGGAAGGTTTCTGCTCCTGCAAAGCCGGAGGAATCTGCTTCGGACGCTCCGAGACCTAAGAAAAAATCAAGCATAACGGCTGTGTTTAATGCACAGTATAGTAAACAGGCCTCCGGCCGCCGTCCCGGCCAGCAGGGAAACGGAAAGGGACGACCGAACGGAGGACATCCGGGAGACAGACTGTCCGGCGATCGCGCACAAAGAAGAGATAACGGTCAGGTAAGCGCCAGACCGGAAAACAGAATTATCCGTCCAAGACCTGTCGGGGAGCGCGCGATGCGCCCAATCAGCGAGCGTACGGCAAATAATACGGATGATCTGGTTATGGAGACCAGGCAGGAGACAGCTGCAGCGCCGGAGACCAGAGCAGAGCGTCCGCAGAATCAGGAGCGCTCAAACGGCGACCGCCCGGCAAGAAACAGCCGCGGTGACAGACCGGAGCACACAGACCGTCCGAAGCGCGCAGACAGACCGCAGCGTCCTCACCAGGACGGAGAGCACCCGTCAAACAAATTCCAGTCCGGAGACCGTCAGGGCAGAGCAAACGGAAACAGACAGGGAAGACCAAACGGAGACCGTCCGAATCAGGATCGGAGAGGAAACCGCTTCGATCGTGAAATGGATAAATTCAATAAAGAAGCTGCACCGGTTGAAGAAGTAAGGGGAAAAGAGAGCAGAGAGCGTGGCGGAAACGACAGAAAGAACAACAACCGCCATCAGGAGTACGATAAGCTCGGCAGCAGGAGACAGGAGAACTATGTAAACCTGGAGAAGCATGGCGGCAAGAAAAAGCCGCAGCAGCCGCAGCAACCGAAGGAAGATGAGAATGAGATTAAGACCATCACTCTCCCGGAGAAGCTTACCATCAGGGAACTTGCCGACGCAATGAAGCTCCAGCCTTCGGCAATCGTCAAGAAGCTGTTCTTAAAAGGACAGATGGTTACGGTAAATCAGGAGGTTACTTTCGAAGAGGCTGAGGAGATTGCTTTAGAGTTCAACTATATCTGTGAGGCAGAGGAAAAGGTTGATGTGATTGCAGAACTCTTAAAAGAGGATGAGGAAAACGAAGCGGATATGGTCAGCCGCCCGCCGGTTGTCTGCGTCATGGGACACGTCGATCATGGAAAAACCTCTTTGCTTGACGCAATCCGTTCGACCCGGGTAACCGACCGCGAGGCCGGAGGAATTACGCAGCACATCGGTGCTTCCGTTGTCTCCATCAACAACCAGAACATCACATTCCTCGACACACCGGGACATGAAGCGTTCACTGCGATGCGTATGCGCGGCGCAAATTCTACGGATATTGCAATTCTCGTTGTCGCCGCAGATGACGGCGTTATGCCGCAGACGGTGGAAGCGATTAACCATGCCAAGGCCGCAGGCGTTGAAATTATTGTCGCAATCAACAAGATTGATAAGCCGAGTGCAAATATTGAAAAGGTAAAGCAGGAGCTTTCCGAATATGAATTGATTCCGGAGGATTGGGGCGGAAGTACGATTTTCTGTCCGGTTTCTGCACATACTAAGGAAGGTATCGATAACCTCCTTGAAATGGTGCTTCTTACTGCGGAAGTGCTTGAACTGAAAGCAAATCCAAAGAGAAATGCAAGAGGCCTTGTAATCGAGGCGCAGCTTGACAAGGGACGCGGAGCCGTAGCGACAATGCTCGTACAGAAGGGAACGCTTCACGTCGGAGATCCGATTGCCTGCGGAAGCAGCTACGGCAAGATTCGCGCGATGGTTGACGATAAGGGGCGCAGAGTAAAGGAAGCATTGCCTTCTACTCCGGTCGAAATTCTCGGTCTTAACAGTGTTCCGGCGGCAGGCGAGACATTCGTATGCTGCGACTCGGAGAAGGATGCGAAAGCATTTGCGGAAACTTACATCGCGGAAGAGAAGAACCGTCTTCTCGAAGAGACAAAGAGCAGAATGTCTCTCGATCAGCTGTTCTCGCAGATTCAGTCCGGCAATATGAAAGAATTGAATCTGATAGTCAAGGCTGACGTGCAGGGATCTGTAGAAGCAGTGAAGAACTCGCTTGCAAAGCTCTCCAACGAAGAGGTTCTTGTTAAGGTTATCCATGGAGGCGTAGGAGCGATCAATGAATCCGACATCACTCTCGCATCCGCATCAAACGCAATCATAATCGGATTTAACGTGCGCATGGATCCGGTGGCTAAGCAGACTGCCGATCACGAGGGCGTGGATGTACGTCTCTATAAGGTCATCTACAATGCGATCGAGGATGTCGAGGCTGCCATGAAGGGTATGCTGGATCCGATATTTGAGGAGAAAGTGCTTGGTCATGCGGAGGTCAGACAGATTTTCAAAGCGTCCGGTGTGGGAAATATCGCAGGCTCCTATGTGCTTGACGGTATCATGGAGCGCGGCTGCAAGGTTCGTATCTCCCGCGAGGGCACACAGATTTTCGAGGGCGATCTTGCTTCCTTAAAGCGTTTCAAGGATGATGTAAAAGAGGTTAAGACCGGATATGAATGCGGCCTTGTAATCGAAGGCTTTAATGACATCCAGGAGCTCGATATCGTAGAGGCATATAAGATGGTCGAGGTTCCAAGATAGAAAGTAGGAGTTCATGAGAAAAAACAGTATTAAAAATATTCGTATTAACGAGGAAGTCATGCATGAGTTGTCGAATATTATCCGCGGGGAAATCAAGGATCCGCGGATTGCTCCGATGACCAGTGTGGTGGCTGTAGAGGTGGCGCCTGACCTTAAAACCGCAAAGGCTTATATCAGTGTGCTCGGAGACGAAAAGGCGCAGGCAGATACCATAGAGGGTCTCCGCTCAGCAGAGGGGTATATCCGAAGAGAGCTTGCCAGAACAATCAATCTCCGCAATACACCGCAGATTACATTTATTCCTGACCAGTCAATCGAATATGGCATTGCAATGTCGAAAAAGATCGACGAGGTTACAAAAGACTTAAAAGAGGAAGAATAACGATGGATTTTCAATCAAAGCTAAATGGAAAAAACATAATCGGAATTGCCGGACATGTGCGTCCGGACGGAGACTGCGCAGGCTCCACGCTCGCAATGTACAACTATATTAAAAACAATTATCCCAAGGCGGATGTAAGGCTGTATCTTGAGCCGATTCCCAACATTTTCAAATTTCTGCAGCGTTCGGAGGAAATCAGAAGCGATTATGCGGATGATATGACCTTTGATCTGTTTATTGTGCTGGATTGCAGCGACTTATCAAGACTGGGAAACGCCGCAAAGTATTTTGAAAATGCAAAGGAAACGCTCTGCATTGACCATCATGTGACGAACAGCGGGACTTTTGCGACGGACAATTATATTTTTCCGAAGGCAAGCTCTACCTGCGAGCTCGTGTATGAGCTTTTTGACAAGGAGAAGATCACGAAGGAGATAGCGGAATGCCTTTATACCGGAATGGTGCACGATACCGGCGTTTTCCAATATTCCTGCACGTCGGCAAAGACCATGAATATCGCCGGCCGGCTGATGGAAAAGGGAATTGACTACTCGAAGATTGTCGACGAGACGTTCTATACCAAGACCTTCAACCAGAATAAGATTCTGGGGCAGGCGCTTTTGAACAGCCGGCTTTATCTGGATGATCAGGTAATTGTTTCGGTCGTTTCACAGCGGGAAATGCAGGAGTTTGACGTTCTTCCGAAGCATTTGGACGGTATTGTAAACCAGCTGCGCATCACGAAGGATGTAAAGGTGGCGCTTTTCTTTTACGAAAACGAGGACGGCACTTTGAAGGGAAGCCTGCGTGTGAACGGCGGGTTTGACGCTGCGAAGGTCGCTTCTGTCTTCGGCGGCGGCGGTCATATAAAGGCGGCGGGCTTTTCGATAGACGGCCCTGCGGAAGAAGCGGTTTCCAGGGTGCTGGCGGAAATAGAAAAAGGCTTGTAGGATATGGACATGGTAAACGGGATTCTGAATGTCTACAAGGAAAAGGGATATACCTCCTTTGACGTTGTCGCAAAGTTAAGGGGCGTATATCATCAGAAGAAAATCGGACATACAGGTACGCTCGATCCGGATGCGGAGGGCGTACTTCCTGTTTGTCTGGGAAAAGCGACGAAAGTATGCGATCTCTTAACCGATAAAGACAAGGAATATGAAGCGGTTCTGCTTCTGGGAAAAGAAACGGATACGCAGGACTTATCCGGCAGGGTACTCGCCGAAGCCAGAGTGGATGTATCGGAGGAGGAGGTAAGACGCGCGGTTCTTTCGTTTGTCGGATCGTACAGTCAGGTTCCGCCGATGTACTCGGCTCTGAAGGTGGACGGGAAGAAGCTTTGCGACCTTGCAAGAGAAGGAATCACTGTGGAGCGGAAAGCGAGAACTGTACAGATTTACGAAATCAAAATCGAGGACATACATCTGCCGGAAGTGACAATCCGGGTGCATTGCTCAAAAGGAACATACATCCGCACGCTCTGCAAAGATATCGGCGATAAATTGGGGTGCTGCGGCTGCATGAAATCCTTGATCCGCACGCGGGTGTCCGGCTTTTTACTTGAAGATGCACACCGGCTGTCGGAGATTGAGGCGGATCCGCACGCATGGCTTTTGCCTGTGGATGTCGTTTTTTCCTCCTATGCGAAAGCGGTGGTATCGGACCGCGCAGAAAAGTATATTGTCAATGGAAACCGGATTGCGCAGGAGAATCTGATTGATATGAATGATTCATACAAAGCAAACCGGATCCGTCTCTATCGTGAGGACGAAACGTTTATCGGCATTTACGAATACAAAGAAGAAACATCGGATTTTAGACCGGTAAAACGATTTATGGAATAGACATGGAATATATAAAAAACACACTTGAATTTCATATCGATGCTCCGTCGGTAATCACATTTGGCAAATTTGACGGACTTCACCGCGGCCATGAGATGCTTATGGAGAATGTGCGGAGGGTGGCGCAGGAGAACGGTTTGAAAACCATTGCGTTCACGTTTAGCATACCGCCCGGAAAGCAGGCGCAGGATACGTCCGTTAAGGTTCTTACGACGAACGAGGAGAAGCGATACATTTTTGAGCAATGCGGAATCGATTATCTGATTGAATGTCCGTTTACAAAGGAAGTCATGTGTATGGAGCCGGAGGATTTTATTTCCTGGATTGCGAAGGCGCTGTCTGTGAAATATATGGTTGCCGGAGACGATTTCTGTTTCGGACATAACCGGAGCGGGAATCACAAGATACTGAAAGCCTGTGAAGAGAAGTACGGCTATCGGACAATCGTATTTAAAAAAATGCAGGAAGACCACCGCGATATCAGCAGCACGTTCGTCAGGGAAGAGATTGCCGCCGGAAATATAAAAAAGGCCAATCATCTGCTGGGACATCCATACTTTATATACAGCAAGGTCGTTCATGGAAATCAAATCGGAAGAAAAATGGGAATACCGACAATCAATATGGCTCTTCCGCCGGAAAAACTGCTTCCGAAGAACGGCGTGTATGTGACGCAGACGACCGTCTCGGGGAAAACGTACAAGAGCATATCCAACATCGGCTGCAAACCGACGATTTCCGAGGACAATCCGGTGGGTGTGGAAACCTACATTCTCGATTTTGACGGAGAACTGTATGATCAGGTAATACAAGTAAGCTTTATCGATTATATACGGGAAGAGAGAAAATTTGATTCCGTTTCCGGGCTGCAGTTTCAGATTGAGCAGGATATTGATGCGGCACGTGAATTTTTTTGCAGTTATTACGAAAATATTACAAACTTGTGTTGACTTTGTAAAGAATTTTTGTTATACTCTGATTGCTTATGGAAATACACCTTTTTTGGAGGATAGGATGAAGCTTAATCAGAAAATAATTAAAATTTCGGCAGTTACACTGGCTTGTGCAATCGGTTTTACTTCGGTTGTCGTAACTGCGAAGAATCATAATAAGACAGAGGACGCTGTGGTATCAACAGAGATGCCGGAAGGCGTTACCGCAGGATTTTCGGATGTCTGGAACACAGAGGACATACATGTTTCGGCGCTTACAGCCGGAGTTGCGGAGGTTGTGGATGATGTCAACAGCGTCCGGGTTTCCGACACAGATATTGATACCGTCGCATCAACCGGAGAAGAAGGCTTCTGCGGATATGTGAACCTCGGCATTGCCGAAGTGGACGGCAATCTGAATGTCAGAAGCGGAGCTTCTACGGACAATTCGATTGTCGGCAAGATGACCAATCACGCGGCCTGCGAGATTCTTGAGGACAACGGCGAATGGATGCATATTCTGTCCGGCAACGTGGAAGGATGGGTAAAGAGCGAGTATATCATTACCGGCGAGGCCGCTTTTGCAATCGCAAGACAGGAGGTGCGTACGGTCGCCACATCGACAACCGGCGGTCTTCGCGTCAGAATAGAGCCGAATACGGAATGTACGATTCTTGATGTGATTGCGGAGGGCGAAGAGCTTACTGTAATTGAGATTCTGGGCGACTGGGTTAAGGTCGAGTTTGATGATGAAGAGAATCCGGAGGGCTATGTATTTGCCGAGTATGTGGAAATCAGCCAGAAGCTTAAGACCGGTATGACATTAAAAGAACTTCGCTACGGCGAGGGCGTATCGCAGACAAGAGTCGATCTTGTGGATTTTGCTTTACAGTATGTAGGCAATCGTTATGTCTGGGGTGGTACAAGCCTTACAAACGGTGTGGATTGCTCCGGATTTACCATGAAGGTATACCAGCAGTTTGGAATTTCCTTACCGCACTCATCGGTAGCACAGGCCGGATACGGCACGAAGATTAAAGCGTCGGAAGCGCTGCCGGGAGATTTGTTCTTCTACAGCCGCGGCGGTTCGGGAATCGGACATGTTGCCATTTACATTGGAAACGGACAGATTGTACATGCCGCAAGTTCGAGGGACGGCATCAAGATTTCAAGCGCTTACTATCGTACACCGCTTGCCGTAAGAAGAATTTTGCAGGATTAAATTTCACAAAAAAAATGCGCTATATAATAAATCCGAAGAAAAAGCTTGACAAGAGGACGAAGGATGAATATGCTTAGCAGACAGACAGACAGACAGACAGACAGACAGACAGACAGACAGACAGACAGACA
>CAZTKM010000051.1:0-16229 GCA_964614035.1 uncultured Lachnobacterium sp. | reverse complement strand
ATACATTTAATTCTGCGGCTTTTTTGTTGAAATAAAAAAATGAAAAGTGTATAATGTTTTAGATTGTATGAAAAAGGAGGTCGCCATGAAGAAATATAGCGCGCTTATTCTCGTTCTGGTAATGTGCTTGGGAATGTTATCAGGCTGTGGAAAATCATATAGTACAGAAGAAAGTACGGTTTTCGTATTAAAAAAAGGTAAAATAATTTCAACAGACGTGGAGAGATTTGATACATCGGAATATAGTGAGAATGATCTGAAAGAGTATGTGGAGGAGGCAGTTGCAGAGTATACCGCAGAACATGGAAAAGATTCTGTAGTGTTAAAGAGTCTTACCTGCGTGGACGGCGTGGCAACTTTGATTCTGGAGTACGCATCGGCGGAGGATTACGCGGGATTCAACGGAATTGACATGTACACCGGAAGCGTTGCGGAAGCGCTTGCGGCAGGCTACAAATTCGATACGGATTTTGCGGAGATCGGGAACGACTCCATTACGGAATGCATGACGTCGGCGTTTATAAATGGCGAGACATATAAGGTGGCAATCATCAAGGCGAACACCAATCTGAATGTTCCCGGAAACATCTGCTTTGCCTCCTCTGAAAACGTCTCGTTGGTGGATAAGAAAACGGTTGCAATCAAGTCAGGGTACAACCTTCTCGGAACTATTGCAGAGGAGGTAGAGACAGAGACCTCCCAGACAGAGACAGAGGAGCCGGTTACCGAGACTGAGGTCGAGACTTCCGGAAGCGTCAGCGAAGACGAACTGGTTCTGGAGGAAGAGACGGAGACGGAAATCGTGTTCGAGTTCCCGGAAGAGGAAGAAGAACCGGCGGCAGAAGACGATACGACGCAATATAGCAACGTATATACATACATTATTTATAAATAAATAGCGAGGATAAACAGATGGAAAAATCAATGGACAAAATCGTGCAGGTTGCAAAGGCAAGAGGCTTCGTATATCCGGGCTCCGAAATCTACGGCGGACTTGCGAATACGTGGGATTACGGCAACCTTGGCGTAGAGCTTAAGAATAATGTAAAACGTGCGTGGTGGCAGAAATTTATTCAGGAGAATCCGTACAATGTCGGTGTGGATTGCGCAATTCTCATGAACCCACAGACATGGGTCGCTTCCGGACATCTCGGAGGATTCTCGGATCCGCTTATGGATTGTAAAGAGTGTCATGAGCGTTTCCGCGCGGATAAGCTGATTGAAGATTTTGCGGAGGAAAATTCCATAGATCTAGGCGGATCGGTTGACGGATGGACGAACGAGCAGATGGTGGACTTTATTGAAAAGCATCATATCTGCTGTCCTTCCTGCGGAAAGCATAACTTTACGGATATCAGACAGTTTAATCTGATGTTCAAGACCTTTCAGGGCGTTACGGAGGACGCCAAGAACACCGTATATTTAAGACCTGAGACTGCGCAGGGTATTTTCGTAAACTTTAAGAACGTACAGCGCACATCAAGAAAGAAGATTCCTTTTGGAATCGGACAGATCGGAAAATCATTCCGTAACGAGATTACTCCGGGTAATTTTACATTCCGCACGAGAGAATTCGAGCAGATGGAATTGGAGTTTTTCTGCGAGCCGGGAACAGACCTTGAGTGGTTCCGGTATTGGAGAGGCTTTTGCCGCGACTGGCTGCTTTCACTTGGAATCAAAGAGGATGAGATGCGGCTTCGCGATCATTCGCCGGAGGAGCTTTGCTTCTATTCAAAGGGAACAACAGATATCGAGTTCTTATTCCCATTCGGATGGGGAGAGCTGTGGGGAATTGCCGACCGTACGGATTACGATCTTACCCAGCATCAGAATACATCGGGACAGGATATGTCTTACTTTGATGATGTGAAGAATGTAAAATATATTCCTTACGTGATTGAGCCGTCGCTCGGTGCAGACCGCGTCGTACTTGCATTCCTTTGCGCGGCGTATGACGAAGAGGAACTGGAGGGAGGAGATGTCCGCACCGTATTTCATTTTCATCCGGCGCTCGCACCGGTCAAGGTCGGTGTGCTTCCGCTTTCGAAGAAGCTAAACGAGGGGGCCGAAAAGGTATTTGCACAGCTTTCAAAGAAATACAACTGTGAATTTGATGACAGGGGAACCATCGGAAAGAGATACCGCCGTCAGGACGAAATCGGAACGCCGTTCTGTGTGACCTATGACTTCGATTCGGAAACCGACGGATGCGTAACCGTTCGTGATCGTGATACCATGCAGCAGGAGCGTATCGCAATCGCAGATCTGGATGCGTATTTTGCAAAGAAATTTGAATTCTGACAGTTTGATGCTGGAATCATTTAACAAAGAATTGAATTTGGAAAGAGTCCTAACCCGATAGATTAGGACTCTTTTTTTGCAATGTTTTTTCTCGTTTTAATGGTTTTCATCTGCTCGCTTTTTTCCTGCACAGTCTGTAAAATCTTTTTCTGCATGGATTTTGGAAGCTCGCGATAAGAGGTAAGAAGCTGAAACTCGTCTATCGTGATAATCGAGCTGACCGGTGCAGGATCGGTGGAAAACTCTTTTCCGACATCTGCAATGTGATACATCTCGCACAAAGCGACAAAGGTGTCTGTGACAGGATGAGCCTGATTGCTTTCCCAGCCATAAATTGTTTTATCGGCAATGTCGAGCCCATAGCGTTTCTTTAACAGAATAGATACGTCATGTACTTCGAGACCGTTTGCCTTTCGATATTTTTTTAATACTTCGCCGACAATATTGTTGCGCATAATAGTTTCCTTCTGATTCTTAGTTTCTAGGAAAATCTTATGTTTTATGTATTTGAATCAAAAGTAATTCTTGTATTCCAAGAATTGCGACATAATTTACAAAAAAGCGGAATGAATTTCTAACTTTTTTCACTATTTCCGCCAATAGAAGGGAATGGTATAATTTGAAATAAGTGTAACTATTCACTTGGGAGAGTAATATATAAAAGGGAGGAACTTCATAATGGAAACTAAGATACTTGCGGTAGCCGGCAAGGGCGGCGTCGGCAAGACTTCGGTTGCGGCGAATATGGTTCGACTATTAACGGAGGCCTATCCGGATAAGAAGATTCTTGCAATAGATGCAGACCCGGCAGTAGGGTTATCGACTGCTCTCGGAATAGAGGTTGGGACGACGATTGATGATATTCGAAAAGAAGTGATCAAAACGGTAGAAGACGGAAATTCCAAAGCGGCGGTGGAACTACTGGGAGAAGCCAGATACCGCATTTTTGATGCCCTGGTGGAGAAGGACGGATTCAGTTTCATCGCGGTGGGACGCCCGGAGGCCGCCGGCTGTTACTGCAAGATAAATTCTTATTTAAAAGAGGTCATTGGTATTTTGTCAGAGAATTTTGACTATGTGGTCATTGACGGGGAGGCAGGAATCGAGCAGATCAACCGCCGGGTCATGGAAAAGGTAACGCATCTTTTTCTGGTAACGGATTCCAGCAGGAAGGGAACACAGGTAATCCAGACAATTAAATCGGTTGCGGATGAGCTTGTGATGTATGAAAAAATCGGTGCAATTGCCAACCGCATACCGTCTGAGAACGGTGTAGTACCTGATGCGGTAAAGAGTGCGATGGATACGGGAGAAATACCGGTACTTACCTATATTCCGTCCGATGCATCACTCGCAGAGTATGATTTAAAAGGGAAAAATGTGTTTTATCTTCCGGCGGATTCTGCGATTGTTGCCGGCGTAAAAGAAGCAATGATAAAGCTGGGAGTGCTTGCATAGGATTATAGATGTTTAAGGAACATTTATAATAAGAGATTTACAAAGGATAAGGGGGAGTTTATGAAAGATTTAAAACATCTGTACTACTTTGAAAAGCTTCTCGAGGATGCGAACAACGAGCTGGTTCGTCAGGCCAAAGAGGAGGGGAAAAAGTGTGTAGCAACGGTATGTGAAAACATTCCGGAACCGCTTTTAAATCTTCCGGGGACTTTTTCGGTGCGGCTTCGCGCACCGAAGACCGGTTCTATGGAGATGGCTACATACTATATGACAAGCTTTTTGTGTGAGTACACAAGAGCTTTGCTGGAGAGAGCAATCGAGGGCGGATACAATTTCGCGGATTGCATCATTACTCCGGACGGCTGTACCATGATGAACCGTTGTGTGGAGAACATGGAGCTTCTCAGGACGATGGGGAAGAATAATGAAAAGTTCTTTTATCAGTATATGGAAATTCCGATGAAAGCGGATGACAACGGACTGAATCTCTATGTACTTCAGTGTAAGAATCATATTTTAACGCCGCTAAAAGAAAACTACGGAATTGATATTTCGGACGAAGCGATTCGCAAATCGGTGGCGGAGCACAACGAAGTATGCCGGCTGATCCGGGCAATCGGAGAATTTCGAAAGGAAGAACATCCACGTATTACCGGATATGAATTTCATATCCTTACAATGGCAACTTACGTTGCTCCAAAGTACCTCTTGATTGACCGGTTAAAAGAAACCTTGGTGGAGATTAAGACGAGAGTACCGGATGAAAAGAACAGGTATCGTGCGAGAGTGATATTTGTCGGTTCCGAAGTGGATGACGTCGACGTCATTAAGCTGGTGGAGGACTGTGGCGCCTATGTATGTGCAGACCGTTTCTGCCTCGGGTCGTTTCCGGGAAGAGACGAGATCATGTTAAACGACAAAGAGGATGCGCTTACACAGATATGCCGCCAGTACATGTACCGCGGTCAGTGTCCGAGATACATGAATCAGGAAAAAATTCAGGCGCGCCGCAAATATGTGGCAGATCTTGCAAAGGAATATAACGCAGACGGTGTGATTTACGAGCAGGTAAAATTCTGCGATCCGTGGGCATATGAACGGATGGTGGGAACGGTGGTGCTCCGCGACGATTATAAGTATCCGGTGCTTGCAGTGGACAGACCGTATTCCATCGGAAATTCCGGGCAGATGCGCACCCGTGTGCAGGCGTTTGTCGAGAGTATCGAGATTAAGAAAATTCAGGGAGGGAAAAAGTAATGGCAAAAGAAATCGGAAAAGACCGTCTGGGCGACTTTTACTCCCATGGAAAGGTCAGAAAACGCCGGGAATGGCGGGGACTGAAGGATACCTGGTACGATTATACAAGATGGCTGTGGATTATGAAGACGCTGGCTTTGTTCTTGATAAAGCCACGCAATATCAAAGGCCTGTTCCGCTACCGCTGGATGGTAAATTATTTTGCGGTTCCGATGATGGTGGACCGGCATACGCAGGGACTGCGCGGGGAGTATCTTCGCATCTGCCATCTGGAGCAGGATCTGGTTATCAAGGATGTCGCGAAGCTTCTGGACAATCTGTTTCGGGGAGACCGAAGACTCGGAAATGATACGGAGTTTTCCAAGAAGGTGTGTCTGGTAGACGAGAATGAGATGACGGCAATTCTTATGGGATTTCCAACCGTAAAGGGACTCAGCCGTGAGACGCCTTCCACCTACGTTGCAGTTCTTCTGAATCAGAATGCTGCCTTACACTATATTGATGTGGCACAGGAATACGGACTTCCGGGGGATGTCTGTCCGATGCCGGAGGCAGAGGTGGGGGTTTCCATCGATGATGACTATCCGGTGCTCGGCGCCTGCGCGGTGCAGTGCAATACCACCTGTGACGGCTCTCTTATGGGAAACGGTGTTATTTCCAAGAGGCTGGAGCTTGAGGATAAGATACCGGTATTCCAGATGGCGTCTCCGCTTCGCCACAAGGAGGATGATGTGCAGGATTACGCGGCACAGGAGGTTCGAAATGCGATTGCATTTATCGAAAAGCACACCGGGGAAAAATGGGACTGGAATTACTACTTTGAGTGTGCAAAGCGTGTGAATGAATCAACAAGACACCGCATGGACTGGCTCGATATGAATAAGACGGACTATCCGCAGGTATTCGGCTCGAATCTGGCGCTTTATACGGAGACAAACTACATGGCAATCTGCGGCAAGCTTCCGGAATTTGTTGAGACCGACCGTAAGATTTCCGCGTTGGCAGAGCAGGCGTATAAGGCAAAGAAGCGCGCGGCAAAGGAATACAGACACCGCGCGATTATCTGGGGCGTACAATCCCATTATTACATGGATTTTCTGTTATGGCTGCTGAACTGTTGGGGCATTGTTCCGCTTACGGACATGCTTTCCATGGTATCTACTAAAATGATCGCAGAGGAGGATACGCCGGAAAACAGAGAGCAGGCGATTTACGATATCGCATGGCTGACAGAGAACATGATTATGAGAAACCGTACACATGGCGGCTACAAGGTTTTGCTGGATGAGCTGTGGGATTACTGTGAAGAGTTTCGTGCAGACATGGTTATCCTTTGGGAGCATATGAGCTGCAAGGCTCTGGACGGTATGCATGGACAGTTCGAGGAAAAAGCAAGAGAGCGCGGCATCAAGCTGATGTGGGTAAATCACGATTTGTTTGACCCGCGCATCGTATCAAGACAGGGTGTACGCGATCAGGTAAACCGCTATATGAGATCCGTTATGAGAGAAGAACCGATCGACCCTTCTCTTGAGATTTTACCGGACGAGCATTCCTGGTAAAAGGGGAAGCACAAAAAAACATAAGAGGAGAAAAAAGCATGAGATATTTTGGAGGCTGCGATTCAGGCAGTACATATACAAAATGTGTAATCATTGACGAGACCGGAAAGATGGTTGCAGACGTAACCTTAAGAAGCCGTATCAATGCGGTATTAAGCTGCGAGGAATCACTAAAGCTTGCAATAGAGCAGGTGGAGAATTTGCATGGGCCACAGGATCTGGCGTATCTGGTAGGTACCGGATACGGGCGGAACAAGGTTCCGTTTGCAGATGAGAATATTTCCGAGATCAGCTGTCATGCAATGGGTGTGCATGTGGCAGATCCTTCGGTAAAGGCAATCATTGATATCGGAGGTCAGGATGTAAAAGGCATCGCGATTGATCAGGACGGAACCGTTTTAAACTTTGCGATGAACGATAAATGCGCTGCCGGAACGGGGCGTTTCTTCGAGGCAATGGCAAAGGCGTTTGAGATGGATCTTTCCGAGTTTTCAAAATTATCCTTGAAGGCTAAGAATGTAATTCCGATTACCGCACAGTGTACGGTATTTGCGGAGTCTGAGGTTATCTCGCTCGTGGGAGAGGGAAAGCCGATGGACGAGATTGCAGCAGGCATTGAACTTTCTGTTGCAAAGAGATGCTTTGTAATGACCAAAAAGGCAGGGGCAGTGGATTCCATTACGTTGACCGGCGGATGCGCGAAAAACGAAGGCTTAAAAGAAGCAATTGAGAAGGTGCTGAATCTGAAGGTCATTGACCTTCCGGTTGATCCGCAGCTTATGGGAGCGCTCGGCGCAGCAGAATTTGCCCGCCAGAAGGGAATGGCAAAGGGTTAAAGGAGGAAGAGGATGGCAACATTTTTACACATACTGCTAATCATCGCAATTGTTCTTGTGTGTCTGTTTGCAGCAAGCTTTATCATCTATTTTTTCAATCTGGATATGAAGCTTTTAGCAGCATTGGAACCATTGTTTATAAAACATTACGATAAGATTAAGAGAGATAAGCATTTGTAATTATGAAGTTATATGACAGGATTATAGAAAATATTACGGAGCTTATAAAGGAGTGCAGGCCTCATCCGGTAAAGCTTACGGAGGCTGACTGGCCGCTGGTATCGGATCGGAGCATGATTCTTCGAAGCGATATGGCATATGAGCTTGGGGCAGATTTGAATCAGGGATTAGGAGCGACCATTTTGACGGACAGTAAAGAGCTGGTTTCGGAGGATGAGATTCTTATATGCGGGCAGGATCTGCAGGAGATTACCACAAACCGGCCGTATGCGCGCTGCACCTTTGTCCGGGTTGCGCCGGAAAAGATGGGAGAAGGAAATGCGCTGTACAATGCCATTCGGAAAATGGAGTATGTCCGGTATCACTTTTACCCGGAAGGCTTTATGATGCGGGTATCGGCGTCGAAGAACAAAGAAAGCGTCCGGGTGTCCAGACAGGCGATTGAAAAAGGAATCAGCTTTTCCGAGGTAGGAAGCAGGATGATACAGGCATTTCATGAGCAGGCAGCCGTAGAGGCTGTAAGGATTATTTACATTACAGAGCAAAGCTTTCGCTATAAAGAATTTCAAAAGCTTCTCGCGGAGAGCGAGGCCATCACGGAGACGATTGACCATATGCTAAAGGATGTGAAGATGGACTGTGATGTGTGTAATTTAAAACCGGTATGTGACGAGGTGGAGGGACTGAGGGAACTGCACTTTGCACAGTAACAGGTGCATTTTGCGCAGGTTTATGGTACAATAAAAAAGATAAATATATAAAGGAGAGGGGAATATAAAATGGCAGAAGATAAGTACACAAATTTTGATGATTACAACGCATGGGCAGCCAATCATAAGCATGATAAGGCACCAAGCGAGAAAATCATTAAGCTTGGCAAGAAAATCACGGACGTTGCCGCACACATGATTGGCGGGGTAAAGGTGGAGGACCCGGAATATTGGGGACTTGCCGAAATCATCACGGAAGAGATGGCAGAGGTCGGTCTTACCATGAAAAAGCGCGTGCACTATACCTTTGACGAGATGTGCAGGATGAATCAGGATAAGGTAAACAAGCTCGGAAAAGAGGGCTTTCAGAAGCTGCTTGACGAAATGAGCTACATCGGACTTTTAGAGTATGATTACGGATATCATTATGATCATAACGGACGCACCGCTCCACAGTCCGAGAGAAGATACATTCTTCCGATGTTTGTGCCGGGTTCCGCAGAGCTCTTTAATATGGAGGAGCTTCCGGACAGAAGCAATCCGCGTCTTAGGGATCACCCGGATGTGGCATCCTTCTTTGAGCGTATGACGTATATTCCGCTTGCCGGAATTACCCAGATGGTTCCTCCGGGAGGCGCAGGAATCGGTATGCACGTTATTCCGGTAGAGAAGGCAATCTCTATGGAGAACGAAGCGATTGATATCGAGAAGTTATCTTACTGGCTTAGCAAATATGAAGGAAAAATCGGCGTAGGACGCTGCTCCTGCCGTGCTTCGAGAAAAGTCATCGGCGACGGCTGTGCGGATGATGATTTCGGATGGTGTATCGGCGTCGGCGATTTCGCGGACTATTGCCGAGAGACCGGAAAAGGGCATGACATCACAAAAGAGGAAGCGCTTGCCATTTTACAGAGAGCAGAAGAGAATGGATTCGTGCATCAGATTACCAATATTGACGGAGAGAACAAGATTTTTGGAATCTGTAACTGTAACGTGGAAATCTGTAATGCGCTTCGCACCTCGCAGTTATTTAATACGCCGAACATGTCGCGCTCCGCTTATGTGGCGCATGTGGACAAAGAAAAGTGCGTAGCCTGCGGGCGATGTGTAGAATACTGCCCGGCCGGAGCAACCAGACTTGGACAGAAGCTTTGCGATAAAGAAGGAAAAGAAATCCGGTATCCAAGACAGGAGCTTCCGGATGCAACAAAATGGGGCGAAGAAAAATGGGATTTCAATTACCGCGACAACAACCGGATCAACTCGCATAAGACCGGTACGGCTCCATGTAAAACCGCATGTCCTGCACACATTGCCGTACAGGGTTATTTAAAACTCGCTTCGCAGGGAAGATATCAGGATGCGCTTGCACTGATTAAGAAGCAGAATCCGTTCCCGGCAGTCTGCGGACGTGTATGTAACAGACGTTGTGAGGACGCTTGTACGCGCGGAACCGTCGATCAGGCAATTGCGATCGACGCAGTGAAGAAGTTTATTGCTGAGCAGGATCTAAAGGCAGAGACAAGATATATCCCGCCTACAGTGATTCCTGCAAGTATTCATATGGATCATTTCGACGAGAAGATCGCTATTATCGGCGGCGGCCCGGCCGGACTTACCGCGGCATTCTATTTGGCGGAAAAAGGATATCGCCCAACCGTTTTTGAGAAGAACGAATTCGCAGGCGGTATGCTTCGGTACGGTATTCCTTCCTACAAGCTGGAGAAGGAAGTTATCGAGGCTGAAATCGAAGTGATGAAGGCAATGGGAGTTGAAATCAGAACCGGTGTTGAGGTCGGTAAAGATGTAACTTTAGATTCTCTTCGAGCAGAGGGCTATAAGGCATTCTACATTGCAATCGGATGCAGCGCAGGACGTCGTCCGGGAGTGCCGGGAGCCGATGCGGAAGGAACCTTTACCGCGATTGATTACCTGCATGATGCAAACTGCGGCGATAAAGAGTACACGGGACGCGTCGTTGTAGTCGGCGGCGGAAACGTAGCCATCGACGCAGCAAGAGTATCCGCAAGAAACGGTGCCGTTGAGGTTACCCAGCTTTGCCTTGAATCAGAGAAGGAAATGCCTGCATCGGCAGAAGAAGTCAGCGAAGCAAGAGAGGACGGCGTTGCCATAAAATGCGGCTGGGGTCCGAAGGAAGTTCTTACCGCAGACGGAAAGGTTACGGGAATCGTATTCAAGAAATGTACCTCTGTTTTGAATGCCCAAGGACGTTTCGATCCGACATACGATGAGAATGAAACCATTACCATCGAATGTGACCGTGTGATTTTTGCGATAGGGCAGGCTTCTGTATGGGGCGACCTTGTTAAGAATGAGAAGGTGGAATTCAACGGACCGGCGATCGTTGCCGATAAGGTTACCTACCAGACAACCCAGCCGGATGTATTCGTAGGCGGAGATGTATACACCGGACCAAAATTTGCGATCGATGCAATTGCAGCAGGTAAGATTGCGGCTGAGTCATTACACCGTTATGTACATAACGGACACATGAAGATCGGACGTAATCGCTGGGAATTCAATGAGCTTGACAAGAATAATATTTCGATTCCAAGCTATGACAACTCATCCCGCCAGGAGGCCGGTATCGATGAGACCGTTCCTGCCAAGTCCTTCAAGGACGCTCATAAGACACTTACCGAAGAGCAGGTTAAAATCGAGACTTCCCGCTGTCTTGGCTGTGGAGCAACGATTGTCGACCCTAACAAGTGTATCGGATGCGGCGTATGTACAACCAAGTGTGCGTTTGATGCAATTACGCTTCATCGTGATCATCCGGAATGCTCAACGATGGTGGTTGCCGAAGATAAATTTAAAGCAATCATTCCTTATCAGTTAAAGAGAGCAGGAAAAATCTTGATACATAAGAAGTAAAAAGTGTAAAACCTGAGGAGGAATCATGCACGAACTCGGTGTAGTATTCTACGTAGTAAAAGATGTAAAAAAAGTGGCGGAAGAAAATGATGTTAAGAAAGTTTCGGCGGTAACAATCGAACTCGGGGAAGTCTCGGCTGTTATTCCCGAATATTTGACGGACTGCTGGAACTGGGCAAGAAAAAAAGAACCGATTATGGAAGAGGCGGAATTAAAGATCGAAAGATTGGAAGCGGTTTCTTTTTGTGAAGACTGTCAAAAAGAGTATCCGACAGTAGAGTATGCCAAGATATGCCCGCATTGCGGGAGCGGTAATACCTATCTGCTTCGGGGGAATGAATTCAACATCAAAGAAATCGAAGTCATGGATGAAGAGGAGCTGCAGCAGTAATGCTGAGCTCTTTTTTTATGAAACCGCTTACATTGAAAACCGCATAAAATCAACGTTTTTTGGACGTAAAAAAACGAAAAAACGGTTGCCAATTGAAAAAATTATGTTATGATATTTATGTGCGCTCAAAAGAAGATGAGTACACATGAATACAGTATATGGCGTGAAGCTTGTCTTCATTCCAGCAAATATATTTTTATTTTTAGGAGGAATTGTCAAATGGCAAACAAATGGGTATATACCTTCAAAGAGGGTAACATGACCATGCGTAACCTTCTCGGTGGAAAGGGCGCTAACCTTGCTGAGATGACTGAAATCGGTCTTCCGGTACCACAGGGATTCACCATCACAACTGAGGCTTGTACTCAGTATTATGAGGATGGACGCAAAATTAACGATGAAATTATGGCTCAGGCTATGGAAGGTGTAGCTTGGATGGAGAAAGAGAACGGCAAGAAGTTCGGCGATCTCAAGAACCCGCTCCTTGTTTCTGTACGTTCGGGAGCCCGCGCTTCCATGCCAGGTATGATGGACACAATTCTGAACCTTGGTCTTAATGACGAAGTAGTAGCAGCTATGATTGCCGGCAATCCGGATCCTGCATTTGAGAGATTCGTATATGACTCTTACAGAAGATTCATCCAGATGTTCTCAGACGTAGTTATGGAAGTTGGTAAGAAGTATTTCGAACAGCTGATCGATAAGATGAAAGCCGACAGAGGAGTTGAGTTTGACGTAGATCTTACAGCAGCTGACCTTAAAGAACTGGCGGAGCAGTTTAAGGCTGAGTACAAGAAGCAGTTAGGAACGGATTTCCCTTCTGACCCTGTAGAGCAGTTAAAGCTTGCTATCGAAGCTGTATTCCGTTCATGGGACAACCCTCGTGCAAACGTATATCGTCGTGACAACGATATCCCATATTCATGGGGAACCGCTGTTAACGTAATGCCAATGGTATTTGGTAACTTAAATAACGAATCCGGAACAGGTGTTGCATTTACTCGTGATCCTGCTACCGGAGAGAACAAGCTTATGGGCGAGTTCTTAATCAACGCTCAGGGCGAGGACGTAGTTGCCGGTGTTCGTACACCGATGCCAATCGCTCAGATGGAGAAGGAATTCCCGGAAGCATACGCAGAGTTTATCAAGGTTTGCGAGACGCTTGAGAATCACTACCATGATATGCAGGATATGGAGTTTACCGTAGAGAACAGAAAGCTTTACATGCTTCAGTGCCGTAACGGTAAGAGAACAGCTCCGGCAGCTCTCAAGATTGCCTGCGACCTTGTCGATGAAGGACATAAGACTCCGGAAGAAGCCGTAGCCATGATTGATCCTCGTAATCTTGACACATTGCTTCATCCACAGTTTGATGCTGCCGCTCTTAAAGCTGCAACTCCGCTTGGAAAAGGTCTTGGAGCATCTCCGGGAGCTGCATGCGGTAAGGTTGTATTCTCAGCAGACGACGCGGAAGCATGGGCTGCAAGAGGAGAGAAGGTTGTTCTTGTCCGTCTTGAGACATCGCCGGAAGACATTACCGGTATGAAGGCTGCCCAGGGTATCTTAACGGTTCGCGGCGGTATGACATCACACGCTGCAGTCGTTGCCCGCGGTATGGGAACATGCTGTGTATCCGGCTGCGGAGATATTGTCATGGACGAAGAGAATAAGAAATTTACCTTGGCAGGACAGACATTTACAGAGGGATCCGAGATTTCTATCGACGGTACAACAGGTAACATCTACGCCGGAATTATCCCGACAGTGGATGCCCAGATTGCCGGCGAGTTCGGCCGCGTAATGGCCTGGGCTGATGAAATCAGAACACTTAAAGTTCGTACAAACGCAGATACTCCGGCTGACGCTAAGAAGGCTCGTGAGCTTGGTGCAGAAGGAATCGGACTCTGCCGTACAGAGCATATGTTCTTCGATCCGGAGAGAATCGCTGCTTTTCGTGAGATGATCTGTTCTGACACAGAGGAAGAAAGAGAAGTTGCTCTTGACAAGATTCTTCCGTACCAGCAGGGAGACTTCAAGGCTCTTTATGAAGCGCTTGAAGGATGTCCGGTTACCATCCGTTTCCTCGATCCGCCTCTTCATGAATTCGTTCCGACAGAGGAAGCCGATATCGAGAAGCTTGCAAAGGCTAAGAATAAATCAGTAGAAGAAATCAAGGCAATCTGCGAGTCACTCCATGAGTTCAACCCAATGATGGGACATAGAGGATGCCGTCTTGCCGTAACATATCCTTCCATTGCAAAGATGCAGACAAAGGCTGTTATCCGCGCCGCAATCGAAGTGAAGAAGGCTCATCCGGATTGGGCTGTAGAGCCGGAAATTATGATTCCGTTGGTATGCGAGATAAAAGAGCTTAAGTTCGTTAAGCAGATCGTAGTTGAGACCGCTGATGCTGAAATCGCAGCAGCAGGCATTGAACTCAAGTATCATGTAGGTACCATGATTGAGATTCCACGTGCAGCTCTTACTGCTGACGAGATCGCTACGGAAGCTGATTTCTTCTGCTTCGGTACAAACGACCTTACACAGATGACATTCGGATTCTCTCGTGATGATGCAGGTAAGTTCCTTGGAGCATATTATGATAACAAGATCTTCGAGAATGACCCATTTGCTAAGTTGGATCAGACAGGTGTCGGCAAGCTGATGGAGATGGCTATTAAGCTTGGCAAGCCGGTTAATCCAAACCTTCACGTTGGTATCTGTGGAGAGCATGGCGGCGATCCGTCATCTGTAGAGTTCTGCCACAAGATTGGTCTGGATTATGTATCTTGTTCACCATTCCGCGTGCCAATCGCAAGACTTGCAGCAGCACAGGCAGCGATTGCCCAGAGGTGAGTCATTGAAAAAGTCTGATTTTATGCGGGTTTGAGAGCATTTAGCTGGCAGATATTTGAAATTCAAAAGACCGTTTTAAGGACTATTTGGTTCTTGAAACGGTCTTTTTTCATATTTTCAATGCTTTTCTGAAAAAATATATAGGCACTTTATCAATTCGATATATCCTATTATTGAAAATAATAGGGTATGTGTACTTGAATAGTATGAAAAATAATGATATATTTTTCTTGGGATCAGGCGATGAAGCTAAGCCGCATGAACGAAGAAGGCTGAAACCCTTGATTTTACTGGATTTCTTGGAAGTTATTGATTTACAAAAATTCAATAAAAATATGAAAAAGACGGACTTTGACACATGTCTTTGCCCGTTTTTTCTTATTTTGGGTTTCTTTGATGCACTGTACACCCCTATTTGGGTGGCTTGGATGTATGTATCGCCCTATCTGAGAAAACTGTAGCTGATGTATGATTGGTTAGAATTTTTGGTTATACTGAATCAGCTTGGTTCGGACTTGCCTGAGTAACGAGATATTATAGTAATAATGGGGTATGTTAACTTGGCATATAAAGAAAAAAGAAAACTTCGTAATTCTCTGGATTGGCTTTTGGGTTATGCCAATTTATGTAGAAAAGAAAAAAGATAGGTGTTACAATAATTTTGGAGGATTTTGTCATGAGATTATTGTATGTGGATGAAATACCCTTTGCTTATAAGAATAGATACCCAATTTTGCCGTCAGGCCATTGTCATATACTGTATCCTTATAAGTGTCAAGAAATTCTCTGACACCTTTTTCGATAATTAAGCTGCTATCTGCAATATCTGCAATTTTTACGATAGGGCGCTTTAAGAAGTTGCCTACACCATCAATAAGAGGATAGCAGTAAACAATGTTTGTAATCTCAGCCGTACCTACCGAAAGAGAATCTACAACCTTGAACTTCTCAGCTTTTTCAAGATAAGGCGTACCCGAAAAACCGATAACGGAGTTGACGGTGTTATTCTGTGCCCATTTGGTTACGACGGCACGGAGTTTAATTTCATCACTAACAGCGTGATGCACCTCGTCAATAAAGATGGAAAGAGAGGGCAATTTGCCAATAAGGTTACGGAGTTCGTTAGCTTGCCTATCCTTTTCATCGTCGCTTTCTTCGAACAAACTGATCTGACCGTTTTTCTCTTGGATACGGTCAAGAATAACCTTTTCAGCATTTGTAACAGCGACCAAGCCGAAAAGTTCGGAAAGCGGCTGATGATTAGCAATCTTCTGAACATTTGGGTTCTTGGTTTTATTTGATTTGTTTGCAGTCTTTCCCTGATCCAATACTTCAAAAGAGATCATTCGCTTGATATCTGTTGCCGCAGGTTCAGGAATGATCCACGCAGGGTTAAAGTTTTGAATCGTCTTAAGACTCGGTACAACAGAGGATTTCAAGCCAGATGGTGCGAAAATAATAAAGTTATGGGCAAAGGCAGGGTTAGTCGGCTCGTTCAAGGCAAAATATAAATCAAGATAGATAAATGCCGCCATCAGGTATGTTTTACCTGCGCCCATCGGAAGGCTAAAGAGATAGTCGGTATAGGAAACACCGTAAAAAGCAGTACGGAAGAAACCGTCATAGTCAATGTTTGACGGATCTTTCTTGATTTGCTTTTCAAGTTTTTCGGAAACCTGTTCGCCTTTGTCGTTGGTCAAGCGAGCATATTCGAATAATGCCATTGCCGCAGGGTTTTCCTCTAAGTATTCACGAGTTGCTGTAGACAACTCTATGTCATTCA
>CAZTKM010000050.1:0-17264 GCA_964614035.1 uncultured Lachnobacterium sp. | reverse complement strand
CGTTACGGAAAAAGTCAAGGGCAGCAGGGATGAATATAAGCGGGTCAGGGCTGATGATTACATGGTGGTGGACGGTATGCACGAAGCCATCGTCGATCAGAAGACCTGGGAGGCGACCAGGTTAAGGCGAAAAGCAGACAGACAGGAGGGAATGTATCAGGAAAGAAACTGATTAGGAGATAGAGGACTATATATGGGAGTATCATCAGACAAAAGTATCGCATCTGCATATTGCGCAGATTAAAATGAAGTGTGGATTAGAGGTTGGCGAGAATTAGAATAAACTCAAAACAGAGGAAAACAGGGGAGGTAATGTAGTGTTAATAGAAGCATATCAATTTGCAATCGCTAAAAACATAACTGCGAACTTTGCAATCATGAAAAAGGCTATATTGCAGGCGGTACACAGAGGAGTAAAGGTATTGGTTTTTCCGGAGTGTGCATTAACGGGATACCCTCCTTATGATATGGAAAAAGCTTCTTTGGTTGAGTTCGATAAATTGGCTTGTGTGTGTGAGCAGCTGCAAACTATGGTTAATGATAATAGTATATATGTGATTGCAGGAACAATAACAAAACAGGATGATAATTATTATAATAGTGCTATGGTATTCTCCCCTTTTAAAGAGCGAATAGTTTATAATAAAAGGGCTCTATGGGGATGGGATAAAGAAAACTTTAGCAGCGGAAACCATAGCGGTGTACTTGAACTCGACGGATGGAGGATTGGAATCAGAATATGTTATGAAGTCCGGTTCCCTGAATTCTTCAGGGAATTGTACAGGGAACATACGGATTTAAACATTGTATTATTATATGATGTTTCTGATTCTGATGATATGGATAGGTATGAACTAATAAAGTCGCATATTAGAACCAGAGCCGTAGAAAATGTCACATATACATTGTCGGCAGATACGATTTCTCCATATCAGACAGCTCCGACAATATTATATGATAGATCAGGTTACTCCTTGTGTGAACTGAAAAGAAATGAAGAAAATTTGCTTGTGTATGACTTAAAGCGTAAGCAGCTGGATTTTGGCGAGCAAGGACGAAAAGAGATTTCTGATTTTTTGATAACGTGAATTTATATCTTTCGTAACAGGGATTAGAATCGAAAAGATGAGGAAAGATTATGGTTGAACCGATAAAAGAGTCAGTGAAAGCTCAGGGACATACGGCACAATATCAGATGCATAAATATTTTGCGAGACGTCCCTTCAATGTTTTTCGCAGGCTTGTTGAACATTATACAGAAAAAGGGAATATAATTCTTGACTGCTTCTGCGGCGGTGGTGTGACAGTGTTTGAGGGATTAGCACTTGATCGTAAGGTTGTAGGTGTGGATATCAATCCATTAGCAACATTTATTACCGAGATGCAGATCCAGCAGGTTGAGACAGAAGCTCTGTCAAAGTATTTTGAACGCTTTCTAAAAGAGTGCAGGCAGGAGCTGACTGGTCTGTACGAGTATGAACTGTCAGGGAAAAGGACAACTCAGGAATGGATGGAGTGGGTTTATGAAGTCAGGTGTCCGGAATGCGGTGCACGAATCAGGCTTACGGAAGAAAATAAGATTACAAACGGAAAATACAGATGCCCAAATGATATGTGTCCTACAAATCTTGCTGCAAAACCGGGGGTAATAAGAACAAAGTGTGAACCATACGGAAGTGTTCCGGTAAGAATGAAGTATATTGATGCTGACGGCAATACCGGAATATATGAGTTCAACGAAAACGAAAAGAAGGCTTTATTGGAAGCGCAGGTTAAATTGCAAATACCGGAAGACATGAGGAGAGCGGATTTTCCGATTCCGCAGAATTGGGATAGATGGTATGAAGATTGTCTGCCGCAAAAGGGTGTTAATAATTTTTCGGACTTATTCTCGGAAAGAAACTATTACATAAATACATTAGTTTTTAATAAGATATTGAACCTTCCGGAGAGCGGGGAAAGGGATCTTCTGTATTTTGCATTCAGTTCGTCGTTGCGCTACACCAATAAAATGGCCCGCGTGACAGAAAATTGGGAAAACGGAAATCCAACATGTATGGATAAACATGCGTATTGGCTCCCGAATGCTTATGTTGAGTGCAATGTTTTGGATAAACTGGAAGACAGAATGGCAGCAGTAATAAAAGGATTGGAGTATACGAGTAAAATACTTACGTCAAAGAAAAGAAAAGCTACTTGCTTTGAAGAGCTTAAGGATTCAGGCGATTATCTGATACTTACGCAAAGTTCATCAAACCTTCCGATTCCTGATGAAAGCGTGGATGTGATAATTACGGATCCGCCTTATGGCAGCAATGTACAGTATGGGGAGTTATCGTCATTTTGGAATATATGGTACAAAGAGTACCGGGGACTTGATCATTTCATTTACAATGAGGAAGAAGCTGTTGCAAACAGAAAGACCTGCTTTGAAGGGGCAAAGGACGTTGAATTTTACGGCAGTATGCTGAAAAAAGTATATACGGAAGCAGGAAGAGTCCTTAAATCCGGCGGCTATTTGGTCTTTACGTTTAATAATAAAAATATAAACGTATGGGTACAGTTATTAAAGTCCGTTGTGGAAGCAGGGTTTTATTTGCCGGAAAATGGAGTGATCTATCAGGACTTTATTGCGGAATATAAGAATACAACTCATTTGAAATACTCAGGAAGCATTCATGGAGATTTTATCTATTCATTTCGAAAGGGCCCTTTACCGGAATATGATTTACCGGCCGGAGACTTTGAAGAAACAGTAAAATCGAAAGTGACGGAATGCCTTAGAGGAATGTATCAATTAAGGGCTGAGTACACGACGACAGAACTTTATGAAAAAATATATGGCAGCCTGATTAATGTAATTATGAGATTTATTTGCCAAGGTAAAAACGATGAGGTAAAAAGGCTTGATGAATTGTCAAAGACATACATTGATGATTTATTGAATCAGAATTTGGAGATGAAAGAAGGCCGTTGGGTTATGAAAGAGGGTACAAGTTTTGCTGACTGATGCAATTGAGAATTATGGAGTATATTCGAATCAACAATTAAAGAATTATATATATGGACTTGAGAATCGTTTTAAAATAAGGGATGAAGCAGAGTTCTTTAATCAGTTAGTGAATTTTTCGAAGAATAAGAATGTGCCTTATCATGGCTGGTTTAGATACAGAGAAGGATATTCGCACACATTGATTAAGGAATTACTTCAGCGATGCCGCTTGAGCGAAAATGAATATGTGCTGGATCCCTTTTGCGGAAGCGGTACAACCATTGTTGAAGCTGCCTTAAATGGATTATCAGGAATTGGAATGGATATTAATCCGGTGGCTGCATTTATCTCTAAGGTAAAATGCCGTAGCTACACTGATGAAGAAGTGGATTTCATAAGACATGTAGTTCCGGAAATTATTGAGCAGGCAAAAGGGGCCCAGTTGGATGAACAGTATAGAGCAAGATATGGCGCAGTTGAAAAATTCTTTCATGGGCATAATTTCGAAAGACTTATATCTTTACGTCAGGTTTTGGATGCTTCGAAAGATAGCGTCGGGAATAAAATATATGAGCTTCTGTTGTGTGCATATATTTGCATAATCGAGGAGGTATCAGACCGAAAGCGGGATGGAAATGGCCTTAAGACATTGGTTTCCAGAGTAGAGAATGTCGAGGAATACTATCGGGCCCAGTTGAATGAAATGATATCAGATATTGAAAGTCATAGAATATCCTGCAATCTGGTTTCCATTCTGACTTATGGAAATGCAATGAGGCTATCTGAGACAGTGCACAGGTATGCAGATACAATGGGTGGTAAAACATTAGGAGCAATCATGTATTCCCCACCATATGCGAATTCCTTTGATTATTTTGAGTCATACAAAATGGAGGTAATATTAGCTGATTATGCGTTGGATATGAAGAAAATAGGGACATATAGGCAGCAGGCAGTCGAGTCATTTATTGGACGTTCCGACATGCGGGATAGTACCAGAGAGTTTATTGACTGGATTTCGCAGGAGATTGAAGCAGCCATTCCGGAGAAGGAAGCCCGAACAGGAAAACGGGATGCCAGAATAAGAAGAGTACCCAAAATGATTAGGGGCTATTTCGCAGATATGGAGAAGGTTATCGCAGAGAGCTCGTATGTGCTTTCTTCAGGAAAGAAATGCTATATTGTTGTCGATCAGAGCGCGTATCTTGGACGGATAGTTCCTACGGATCTGTTTTTGGCTGCAATAGCCGAAGATTATGGATTTAGGGTAAATGAAATAATAGTTTGCAGAACTGCGAAGACTTCGGGACAGCAAATCCGGCGGTATCCATATTTGAGAGATTCATTACGGGAAAGCATAGTAGTATTAGAAAAAAAGTAAGCTCTACGCATGGAATATAAAGAAAAATTGCGTAGAGCTTTTGGCTGCCAGACATCCGAAGGAGGAGACTGTTACGTGCAGTTTCTTCGGTAATCAGATGTCTACATTAGAGATTCGTGGCGCAGATACGTTTGACATACATTTCTTCAAGGGCAGCGAGGTCATTATTCTTAGCAGGAGTTTCTATTGCACCGGTCAAATCTAAAAGCTCCTGAATAGAAGATTGTACTCCGGGATTTATACGGATTTTTTCCTTATCAGATTTTCCTTCAGTAGTAGAGAAAATATTGTCAAAAACCCATAAATGTTTTTTAAAATAGTTGAACTGATTGTAAGTAGTTGTTCTACTGGTCCAAATATCCTTGAAGCCGAATTGTACATCATACTTTGTATTAAGAATTTCAAGGACTTTCTCTTTGTTTGACTCACTTAAAATGTCAATATTTGGGTAAGTATCACGAAGATACTTAATTCTGTTGATCGCTTCCTGAATTGAGGCATCGCTTGTATCACGCATCGAGTAAATACAGTAAAGAAATTCAAATCTAGTCACATAATCATACTCAAGGAAAATTTTAAGGATGGCTCTGTAAGGAAACAATATAGATTTGTCGCTCTTATTGATACAATAATACTTTAGCAACTGTTCCTTTGAGATGGTTGTGTAAAGCGATTTATCTGCAAGCAGCGCTTTGCCTAGAGGCGTCATTCTATAGTTCTTACCATTTTTTGCAATTACACCTATACGCACAGCGTGCGAAACATTGTTATGATTTACTTTTAAGTCCGTTCCGCTCATTTCCGAATGGATATCGGTAAATTTTTCAAGCGTTGGTATAACAAGACTATCCAGATATGCATCAAGAGTATAATCGCCTATAGAGACAAAAACTCTCTTCATTTCACTTTTGCGTGCTTTTGCCACAGACTCAGTCCAGATATTTGGAGCGTTTGTTTCAGAGGGATTTTTGTTGACTTCAGCAATACGCAAGGTTAATGAGTGTTCGAAGTCTCTAATTCCTATTTTAGAATAAGGCAGGAGCATAACCTTTGATGATAAGGGGCTTGTACCTTTGCCAAGGGATCCTGTTGCTGCAGAGAAATTAATTTGGTCAATGATATCAGCAAGAGACGAGTCCTGTGAACGCATTGCCTGGATAACAGTGTGAAGAGTATCAAAACTGCTTGGTGCAATATGGCTGAAAAGAGAGGCATTGTCAGGTATTATAATTGGAATTACAATATATGAGCAATTGCTTTTCTTTGAAGTAGATTTTCGGAGCGCTCTGCCTACTGCCTGCACAATATCAATCATTGAGTTCTTAGGATCAACGAAGTATACAGCGTCAACAGGAGGAACATCGACTCCTTCTGTCAGGCACCTGGCATTTGAAATGAGCCCCCGTTTGCTGTTGGCGAACGTCGTAAGAATCTCTTTGCGCTCACCGGCGGACATTGTTCCGTTAACATGATTTGTATAAGTGCCGGTACTATTTGTGTCGGTAATTAGATCATCGATAATATCGCCTGCCGTAAGCAGACCAGAGCCGCCATTGACGAAAGCTTTTGCGTTCTTAACATAAGCGTGATACGAAATTACTTTTTTTACATCAAGCTCATGCATTACTTTTGCAATGAGAACTTCCTTAAGCAGAACTTCTATATTGGCAGAGGAGGAATCGTTACCAAGCTCGGTTGTAATGATTTTTCTGTGTGCAACTAATTCGGCAATATCGTTTTCGGTAATGGTGCATACTACGATTTTGTAATCACAGATAATACCTTTTTCGATTGCCTGACCGAAAGTAAGTGTTGCTAAGGCTGGGCCGTATTTCGAGACATCGTCCATTGAGAAAACAACATTTTCGGTATGCTCTATGCTTGTTCTTAATCTAGGCGAAACAAGCCGCTCTGTTGCTGTCATAAAGAGCCGCTTTTTTATTGGTATATAGTTGTCTTCCATACCATAAACAAACATCAGGCTGTCTTTTGTCCCGGCAGTTCTGTGGCTTTCATCAAATATACCCAAATCAAAAAGATATGTTGTACCGCAGAGCGCATTTGAGATAGCATCTAATGAATTGTAAGTAACAAAGATAATTTTCTTTTCTGCATCTGCGGATAAAAATTTCTGTATATTGGCGGGATTGGTTGTCACAGGAAAATCCACATCAGATGAAGCTGTATTTATGCCATCCTCTTCAGACACAACAACAGAAGGGTCGCTGCATACACATAAAAATCGAAATGGAATATTACAATTGCGAACCCATGAATCTAAAGTTTGCTTAATGAGTGCAAGGCTTGGAACGACATAAAGTACTGAGTTTGCTTTCATGGCTTCATGAACCCACATAGCGATTAATGTTTTACCAGTACCGCAGGCAGCAATAAATTTTCCACGATCATTTTTTGAAAGACCATCCACGATCTGGCGAATGAGTTCCCGTTGATAGCTGTAATCTCCGTCAGGAGAAGCTTTCTTAATCTTTGCAGACGTTTTTGTTTTACCTTTTAGATAATTTGAAAAACGGTCAAAGAAGTCGGAATCCAATCCTATGAAGGTATCTAAAAGAATGGACATCTGATTCTTTTTCTTGTTTGATACTTTTGGAAGAGCAGTGCAGTTGGCACAGATCAAACGCATATCTGCATATTCGGATTCGGCCCAGAAAGTAGAAAGTTCCTGAGCGGTAGGTATGGTATGAGCGGATCTGAATTTTACTTGATAAGCAATGGTTTTGCCATCGTTGCGAATGATGACGCCATCGACACCGTTATCTTTTTTTTCGAGTTTAAGCTGCTGTCTTAAAAATTCAGGAATTTCATCTTCTCTGTATATTTCTTTTATATCATAGTAAAGTGGATTGCTTTTCAAATAGAAATATACAAGAAGTTCCATTGCATCGCCTTTCTCTGTTGTATCTGCAATCTGTTCTACTGCGGTTTCCCATTCAGAAAAAGAGGAGCAATTGTTGAGTAATACCGGATTGATTTTTTTCATAAAAGTAACCTCCTTGCTTGCTCTATATGTATTTTAGCACGTGAAAAACAATAAGTAAACAGGAAAAAGAATAATTTTGTGAAAAAAAAATTTCACGTGACATTTTTGAAGTACGTGAAATAATAAGGAACGAATTTAATATGGCATTGTGCAGAAGGTAAAAGAGCTGACGAACGGAGATATTGTTCTTGCTCCGGGTACAATGTATGGCAGTTTATCCAAGATGGAGAAAGACGGATTAATCCGTTTTCTGAGAGAAGAAGAGAAGCGGAAAATATATGTCATTACTGGTTTGGGAAATGAAGTTTTGGAAATTGAAAGGAAGAGAATCGAAAGATTATATCAGAATATGAAGGAGATGCAATAATGGAAAAAACAAAGACGGTTTTCAAATGGTTTTCGATTGCTCAATATAAGCAGGAAGAGGAATATCTTAGTTTGATGCATAAAAAGGCTGGAAACTTACGAAGGTAATGTTTCTGGGGTTTTATCAGTTTAAAGAGTGTGAACCTGAAAATATGACATACAGACTGGACTACAATCAGGAGGGAATTGCAAACAAGTCGGAATATGTTCAGATGTTTTCCGATTGCGGATGGGAATATCTGTTTGACTATGTGGGGTATAGTTATTTCCGCAAATCATCGGATGAAGCGGATGCAAATGAAGAAATCTTTTGTGATGATTCTTCAAGGCTTGATATGATGAGGCGCGTGTTACGCGGCAGAGTAATACCGCTTATTGTGATTTTCTTCTGCCTGATTCTTCCGCAGCTTACGATGAATACCATTGGATATGGTTCAGGAAGTATGATGCAGGATGTATTGGCTATCGTGTTCCTGATTTTAGGAATCCTGTATATTATTCTGTTTGGCGCTTTTTCTATTCAGTTTTATCAATATGAGAAAAGTCTGAGTATGGAAGACAGCAAATTAAAAATAAAGTATATCGGTATTTTTGCCGGGGTGATTGTCTGTGCGTTGCTTATGGTGCTTGGAGTATTCTTTTCATTTCAATCAGAGTACCGGATTTTGGACAATGCAAACGGATTTACAATAGAAGCGGATCGGTTAAACACCGAAGTTGTAAGGGAATATGAATTAGAAAGAGGGGATGTTGTAGAAGTAACGCATCAATCGGATGGCAGCGAAATATTTATCAGTATAGCAAAGAGAGGCGAGGAACCGATTTTTTATGGGAATACACATGATGAATTTGAAGATTTTTCTGTGGAAATACAAGAAGATGGCTGCTACAAAATAGAGTGTTCCGCTAAAAAAGCAAAAGGGAAAGTAGAATTTATTATAAAGTAGTAACTATTCTAAAGGGTTCTGGATAGTTACATAAAACAGGTGCAACCACGCATTGCGGAAACCTCTGCTGTATGATGATATGACGGTAAAAAAGCAATGCGAGGTGGATAACATGGAAGCTGCAAGACACACTCCTCCGGAATATATTCCAAGACTTTTTACATATCAGCTTAGGCTTGAAGAAGTGATGGAAGAATAACGATTCATAACTGATTTAGAGGAAGAACTGTTGTTGAGTTCGGCGGAAAATTTCTACAGTATCACCTTCAAGGTAAACCACCCCTCTTCAAAAGAAAAGGTGCAAAGTGCGTCGTACTTTTTGCAGAAAGCCATGATAGAGCGGGTGTCAATGCCATGCTCTTTCTCTTTAGATAGTGGAATGCCCTCCTTTGAAAAAACAATTTCATCTTTACAGGGATTCGATATTTCCATCATTAGCCGGGGCTTGTAAATGCACTTGCAGATGATGGTTCGCTGTTCTTTCGGCAATAAACAGCAGGCATTTATAGCATTTTCCAATGCATTTGCAATGACGACGGAAAATTCCCCGGAATCAACAGGAAGAGTATCGGGAAAAGAAAGGTGTGTCTTCAGTACGATGCCGGCTTTTTTCGCCTGCCAAAATAGGAGGACAGTGTGGCGTTTAAGAGGATGTCTTTACAATACGTCACAGAGGATTCTGCTTGAAATTGATTCACAGACTGGGTTATGTAATCAAGTGCATCTGAGACCTTTCCGCTCTCCAAAAGATAAGCAGCAGTTTGAAATTTGTGGCGGGTATCATGCCGGTCTATGCGGAATTGCTCTGCAGTCATAGCGTCATATTCTATCTTTTCCTTTAAATTTTCAATCTGATATTTCATCAGCTCTGTGTTGTGAGCTGCAGTTTGATAACGAGACTGCATAGACAGATACTGAAAAATGAAAAAATAGAGAATTATGATGACTACACCCAACAGGTAGATAAGGACGACACCTGTTGGATTTTCCGTATAACGGACCGGATAAGAAGCCAATGCAACGGCATACACCATTAAGGAACAGGGAATGGCGGCCAGAACCAGCCAGCCGTTTTGAACGATGGAGGAAAGCGCAAGGAACGGACGGCGCAGAAAACGATATTCCCAAAAAATGATGATGCAGTAAACCAAAAAACGCAGCAGAAAGTCAGTCAGTTCTGAGCCATGTATTTTTGCAATAATCAATGTGATACCAGCGGATACATACATAGAAAGCAGTATCTGGGATGCATAGTTAAATATGGCTTTAGCAGGCTGATCCCCCGCAAGACGAAAGGTAAGGTATATAGCGGGTGCGGAAACAGTAAGAAGGAAAATTCGAATAAAGAATGTATAGCCGAATAAAATAATGATAGCGGCACTCGAAGCGGTTACATAGCATAGATATAGAAAGAAAATGAGCAGAATCCGTTTTGCCCCATGTTTGAATTTCGTAATGGAACACATCATGCCGAGCGTTCCGATAACAATCAGTAATACTTATATTGTCGCATATGGAATATTGTCTTCAAATAGCATGGGAATCTCCTTTGTCAAGCCAATAATCAGTTCATTTTGATTTGACCGCTTTTTACCAATTTTACAAAAATAGTACCAAATTTACAATCCTTTTCGCTTTGGTTCGTTGACAACAGAATGAAATGAAGATAATTTGAATATGAAAACTATTATTGCAAATTCGGAGAAAAAAGGACAAAAATGCATATAATATTTTTTGAAGAAAGAAAATATGCTAGTACAATATGCAGTAAAGAATTTCGGAAAAGAGCAAAGACGAATTAAGAAAGCAGAGAAAGGAAAAGCCAATGTTATTTATATATTATCCAAAATGTTCCACCTGCCAGAAAGCAAAAAAATGGCTGGACGAGCATCATATCGAATATAGAGACCGTCATATTGCAGAGAATAATCCTGCCTATGACGAATTAAAAGAGTGGCATGAGAAAAGTAAACAGCCGGTAAGAAAATTTTTTAATACAAGCGGTCTGATTTATAAAGAAATGCATCTCAAGGACAAGCTTCCGTCAATGAGTGAAGATGAAATGTTGAAGCTTCTAGCTGCAAACGGAATGCTTGTAAAACGCCCTCTTCTTATTGATGGGGATAAGGTGCTCATCGGTTTTAGAGAAGCGGAATGGAAAGAGGTCTTGAAATAGCAGCATGGAGTCGAATAAGATTCGGAGATTTTTTATAGAATAGAAACAGGAAAATCCCTCGCAGGACAAAAATTTCTGCTCCCAAAAACCTCAAACGACAAATTTAACGTGTTTCGAAGCAAAATTAGCATGTTTAGGTACAAAGAAAAGTGATAAAATAAATATCAGAGAGTAAGAAAAAAAGGTTTGCAGAGAATGAGCAAAAAAAGGCGCAAGAATTATCCAAGTGAAGTCAGTTAAAGCCAAGGATAAGGTGTGCCTTTTTCTGTTGTAATATTGTGACGAAAAGTGCAGTTATAGAAGAAAATAAAATTTTCATCCGTAACTGCTTCTTTTGGTTTATCAAACCTGTAAGTTGACTAAGGAGGATTATCCATGCGTATAGCGGTCTGCGACGACTGCATGGAGGATGCACTGTCCCTGAAGCAATACATGGGAGAACATGAGGTCAGCGTGTATTCCGGAGCAGACAGTCTTTTGGCAGAAATAAAAAGTAAAAAGATATGGTATTATTTATATCTGCTGGATATTTTTATGGGAGAATCCATGAATGGAATCAAGCTGGCGGAAAAACTGCGTAGCATACAGGAGAACGCTCTGAAAAAGCTTCTTTTGAAAGCACAGGCAAGTTAAACGATTTGGAACATCAGGTGTGCGGAGATATCCTTATGCGCTGCCACCAGAGCTTTATTGTCAATATGCATCATGTGGAGGGGTTAAACGGTACGGATTTGATTATTGCCGGAGAGCAGATTCCGGTATCCAGACGTTATTATGACGGAATCAAAAAGAGATACAGGGAAATCCTGTTTGAGGAGGTGGAGTGATGGGAAACACGCTGCTTCGCGATTTGTCCGTTTATTGTTGTATGTTTCATGTTGCGCTGATATTTGTCATGCTTTTCCGGTCGCGCTTCAGCAGAAAAAACGTTGATTCTGATAAGCCGGAGTGGAGCGGCAGTGTTTAGGCGCTTGACAATTACCGGAATCTGGAAAAACTGGTCAATGAGGGCCTCAGGCGATCGGACAATCGAGGTTATACTGGAGTACATCGGGAAGGCGCTAAACGCTGAAAGAACATATATTTTTGAAAAAAACGAGAATGACGGAGACAACAATACTTATGAATGGGTGGCAAACGGAATTACGCCAGAGAAAGACAATCTGCAGAATGTTCCGCCCGAGGTCTGCGCAAACTGGTATCGGAAGTTTGGAGAGAACAAGAAAATAGTAATCGAAGATTTGGAAGAAATCCGCGAAGAGGATCCTCTGCAGTACGAGAATCTGAAGAGACAGGATATCCATTCTCTGGTCGTGCTCCCATTGTACAGTGACAAAACAATCATAGGATTTTACGGCGTCGATAATCCGCCCTAAGAATCGCTGGATTACACTTCCGATATGCTTCAGATTATGGGACATTTTATTGTATCGTCCATAAAAAGGCGGAATCTTGTGAAAATGCTGCAGCAGATGAGTTATTCCGATCCGCTTACCGGATTCGGCAACCGATATGCAATGAGTGAACAAATCGAGCATATGTCAGATGGGGAAAGCGTGGGCGTAGTATTCTGCGATGTGACGGGGACGAATTTCTTGCCCTTTGTCCGGGAATAGAGGAAGCGAAGCTTCAGGAAAAAGTCAAAGCCTTGAAGCAGGATATGCAGGAGAATTCTGTAGTTATGGCAGTTGGCGCTGTCTGGCAGAAGGAGGGCAAGAAGAATATCGACAGACTTTTGTATGATTCGGAAAAGCTGATGTATGAAGATAAGTCAACCTATTATAAGACGTCGGGAATAGACCGGAGAATGTAATGTAGACTCCTTAGCGTAGATTTGAAAAAGACCATCGTTGAAAAGCGATGGTCTTTTTGGTTTGCGCGCAATGGGTGTACACCAGAAAATCTTAAATAGATAGATGATATTTCTCCATCCAGTAATTGATCTGGATAAAATATGCGATAAGCTGCGGACCTGCCATGAGCTGCCCGAACCATGGTTTACCGAGGTCGCCTGGGGCGGCGAGAAAAGCGAGCGCTTTCTTTTTATCAACCAGAGGAGTAATCGGAGCGTTGGGGTTGTTAAGAATCCCGGTAAGGCATTCTGCAAGCAGTTTTTCATAGCCCGGATGGTAGGTCTTAGGGTAAGGGCTCTTTTTGCGGTAAAGCAGCTCATTTGGCAGCAGGTCCGCACAGGCGTCGCGCAGCAGCGTTTTTTCTACTCCATTCTGGTATTTCATTTCCCATGGAACATTGAACACATATTCCATGATGCGGTGATCTGCAAAGGGCACTCTTGCCTCAAGCCCGGAATACATGCTGGTGCGATCCATGCGGTCAAGCAGTGTCTGCATAAACCATTTGATATTGAGATAACCGATCGCGCGCCGTCTGGACTCCTCCTCGGGTTCGCCCGGAAGCCTTGGAGCCTTGGCAAGCGTTTCCTCATAGCGCGCGTGGGAATATCCGGTAAGGTCGAGAGATTCCCGGATATCGTCGGAGAGAAAAACAGTTCGTGCGCTAAGGTCGGCAGACCATGGGAAGCCGTCGCGATTCATCAGCTCGCTCCGGTAGAACCATGGATAACCGCCGAAAATTTCATCGGCGCATTCTCCGGTCAGCGCGACCTTGTTGTGTTCGGCGACAAGAGAGCAGAAGTAGAGCAGAGAGGCGTCCACATCGGTCATACCGGGGAGATCCTTTGCGTCGACCGCGTCAAAGAGGGAGTGAAACAGCGTGGTCTGGCTGCATTCCAGATAGGTGTGATGCGTGCGGCAGCGTTTCAGCATAATATTGACATAGGGAAGGTCGCGCTCCGGCTGGAAGGAGTTTGACTGGAAATATTTCTCATTTTCCGAAAAGTCAAAGGAAAATGTGTTTAAGGTGCCTCCCTGCTCCCGCATATAGTCGGCTGCAAGCATCGTTACAATCGAGGAATCGATACCGCCGGAGAGGAAGGTGCAGACCGGGACATCGGACACCATCTGCCGTCTTACGGCGTCACGCACGAGGAAGGAGACTTTTTCTACCGTTTCGGCATAAGAATCCGAGTGGTTGGCGCAGGTTAAGTCCCAATAGAGCGTATCGCGTACACCGTCTCTTCGAACGGTCAGATAATGTCCGGGGACGACCTCGTGTATTCCGCAAAATACACCGTTTCCGGAGGTCCTGGCAGGCCCGATGGAGAGCAGCTCCAAAAGACTGTTTTGATCGATTGCAGGACAGACATCCGGGTGGACAAACAGAGCCTTTGGCTCGGAGCCAAAGACGAAGGTGCTGTCTGCCTGTGTATAGAAGAGCGGCTTTGTACCGGCGCGGTCGCGGTAGAGCAGCAGCTCTTCCTTTGCATTGTCCCAGATGGCAAAGGCGAAAATACCGTTTAGTTTGTTTACAAAGTCTCTGCCATAGTGCATATAGGAATAGAGGATGACCTCGGTATCCGAGGTGGTTTCAAATGAGTATCCGGCGGCGGATAATTCAGGGACAAACTCGTCCGTATTATAGATTTCTCCGTTATAGACAATTGCACAGCTTCTATTGTCACGCGTCCGAACCATCGGCTGTCCGCCGCAGACAATATCCCGGATGCTTAATCGGGCATGGGAGAGTCCGATGTGAGCGTCAAGATAAGTCCCAAAAGCATCGCTTCCGCGATGGGCGAGCGTTTTATGCATATCGGTCAGTATGTTTTCCCAAAAGGGTTTTTCATCGGAAAAATTTTTAGAAAAATCGCAGAAACCAGAGATTCCGCACATAAGATTTACTCCTTTCCATTCAGAAAGCCGGACATGCCGGAGAGGCCGGCTGCCCACAGGCTAAAAAAAGTATATGAATAATTTTTAAAGTTATTACAATGTATGAGTGAAGGGCAAATATGTTGCCGCTTTAAGACGTCTTGAAAGTGGAGTAATGTATGACAAAACAAGAGCTTGAAATGTGCATAAATGAATATGGTAAGGATATTTACTCATTTTGTAAGCATCTTGCTCATGATAAGCAGGAAACGGATGATTTGTATCAGGATACTTTTCTGACAGCCGTAGAACTGAAAGAAAAGATTGACTATGAGAATAATCCCAAAAGCTATCTGCTTTCGATAGCACTCCGCATTTGGAAAAATAAAAAGAGAAAGTTTGCATGGAGAAAACGCATTGCAGATGTACAGTCTATGGCAGACGAGCGGGATGTTGATGTGGGTAATTTTCAGGAAATGTCCATGGAGGACAAAATGATATGTAAGGAGAAAGATGATATCGTAAGGACGGCAGTTAACAGGCTGCCGGACAAATTAAAGATCGTTGTGCTTCTCTTTTATATGGAGGAATTATCGACAGCGCAGATTGCCGAAGTAATGAAAATTCCTACAGGGACAGTGCTGAGCAGATTGTATCAGGCCAGAAAAATACTACGAAGAGAATTGGAGGATGTTTTTGATGGATAATGAATTGGATAAAGTATTAAGACATGCCCTTACTCCAACGGATGAGCCGGATTTTTGGCTGAATCAGAAAATCGTAAATGAGGAAAAGGAGCAGAAGAGTATGGGAAGAAAACAGAGAAGATTATCAGCAGCAGTTGCGGGTGCAGCATTGGTGTTATGCATAAGCTCCGTAACCGTTTATGCGGCAAAGAAGTATTTGACGCCGGTTGAGATTGCAGAGAATGTGCATGATGAGAAGCTTGCGAAGGTATTATCAGGAGAAAAGGCACTCATGATTGATGAGACGCAGAGCTATGGGGATTACAGTGCAACATTGCTTGGTATGGTTTCAGGAAATCAGCTGTCAGATTATTTGCATGTGAATGAAAACGAGATAAAAACGGATCGAACATACGCTGTGATTGCCATTGAACATACGGATGGCACGCCTATGCCGGACACATCGGAGGATGCATATGGAGATTTGGAATTTTTTGCATCTCTACTTATAGGAGATTATGATCCGGCACTCTACAATATTGCAAGCATGTCCGGCAGCTATACGGAGATGACGGAGAACGGTATACTGTATCGGATGATTGAGTGTGATAACGTGGAAATTTTTGCGGATCACGATTTGTATCTTTGTGTTTCGGAAGGAGAGTTCTACAATAGGGAGGCCTATCAATATGATAAGCTGACAGGAAAAATCAGCAGAAATGAAGAATATACAGGCTTAAATGCATTGTTTCATCTTCCGATGGACAGCTCTGCTGCCGATTCTCAAAAGGCTGCGGAATATATAGCAGGTCTTGGACTTGAGTCAGATATCGTGGAAGAAAAGCTGGACGTAGAGTTGGACGAAGATTTTCAAGTGGAAGCAAAAGAGGGTGGCGAACAGGGTGCAGAGGTTGCGGAGTATGCGCTGCAGTTTGTAGGAAATCCTTATGCATGGGGAAGCGACAGCCTGACGGATGGTACGGATAGCTCCGGGTTTACAAAGAGTGTATATGAATATTTTGGAATCAGCTTACCGCATGATTCCAAAGAGCAGCGTGAATTTGGAACGGAGGTAAAAGACATAGAAAATGCAAAACCGGGAGATTTGATTTTCTACGAGACGCCTGCACATGTGGCAATATATATTGGCAAAGGGCTGGTTGTTCATGCGATGCCGCACGAAGGAATCTGTGTTTCGGAGGCGGATTTTGATGAAATTGCAGGTATAAGAAGGATATTGGGCGCGGAATAAATCAAAAATTTACACGCCGGAGGACGAACGAAACATATGTCCTCCGGCGTTTTCTGCTTTTTCTATCTGGCCGCGCCGGAAGAATTGATTTTCTTACTGTTTTGACATATAATATACGCTGAAAAATGTATCGGTTTTTGGCAATGCAGGGAGGATCAGAATGAAGCATATAGGCGGTAGACGGTATGGAATAAATTATTCTTCTGTTATGGGGTTTCCATGTCCTGTGATTTTGATGAAGTAATCGACAAGAGCTTTACCGGAGAAATAAACCTCAGGTATATTTTCGAATCTGAGGCTACAAAAAAAATATCAAAAGAGACTCTCTGCGGAATATTTTTGTCTGGAAGAAAGAAAGAAGAATTTTTTGTCTACTATCCGGCAAAAAATACATATTACAAGCTGACGTATCTCATGAGGGAGGATCCCGAAACAGGTCATATACGTGCGCCTGCCATATGTGATGCATGAGATTGTATCGCCGGATATTCATCTTGATATTCTTCTGATACCTCCGACAGAGGAAAATCATTTTTACAAGCTGATTACGATGGGAATGGGCGCATACAAAATGAATGTGCCGCAGAATTAGCTAAATGTGAGCTGGAATACGCGCTTCCGATTAACAGCGATACATGGCTTGCCTGCGATATAAGCGCGGACAATGATGTTGAATTGGGCGGTTGTATGGTCTCTTGGCTTGGTGGACGACATAAAAGAAGCGAATGA
>CAZTKM010000049.1:0-17815 GCA_964614035.1 uncultured Lachnobacterium sp. | reverse complement strand
TGGCACTTCGGAGTGATTTGTTCATTTTTTCACTGCAATTTGCGGAAACTCAAGCTTCTTCCATAGAAAAGGCTCATCTTATTGCACATCCGACGGCTTTTCATCTTCCTCCACGCACTGCTCAATCAAATCGTAGTAATCATTCCGCAGCACATATGCACTGAACCGATACCGGTCCTTTACCGTCTGTTCCATGGCATTCAGATATGTCTCCTGTTCTTCCTCCGAAAGCTCATCCTTCCATGTAATCGTCTCCTGATTTCGGTCGTATACCACCGTATCGCTCACAAAGCTTTTATTATTGAAGATGACCAGCCCCTCCTCATCGGAGAAAATATCACGTCCGGCATACATTCTCGAATCAAAGTCAAAGCCGAACAGATTCAGCAGCGTCGGCAGTATATCCACCGAACAGCAGACCTTATCCACATAGACCGGCTCCTCCATTCCTCCGTTCCAAAGAATCAGGCTGTTGCGGTACATGTCCATGTCCTGCGACAGATCCTTTCCCGCAAGCTCCTCATATTGTTCCTCCGTCATTCCGTAAGGATAATGATCCGCGCTGAGACATATTACCGTATTTTCCAGTTTTCCCGCAAGCTCCAGCTGCTCCAGCAGATACTCTAACGCCTTATCCAGTTCCATCTGGCAGGCAATGTAAGCCCGCGCATTCTCAGACATATCCAAACCGTCGACCGCTTCCTTGTTCCGGGAAGACATCCGGTTGCTTTTAAAATCATACTCCACATGCCCGGAAACGGTCATATAATATACATGAAACCGCTCATCGTCTATATAGTCTCCCACAGTCCCTTCCATCATCTCATAGTCGGAGGCCGGCCATGCGTCCGGCGTATCTACGGTAAACAGCTGTCCGCCCCATTCCTCCTCCGAAAGTTTTCCCAGCTTAATCGCCTTAAAGTCGTATCCCAGATTCGGGTGCGTAAGATAGCGGTCATAGTAAGACAGGGAATTATTATGATACGCCCGGCTGTAAACTCCTTCTTCGGCGAAAAATGCGGGCAGGGTATACGCCATATTGTTCTCCGCGCTTTTCCTCATACTGAACTGTCCGTCCGGAATCAGTCCGGTACAGTTTACATATTCTCCGTCGCTGGTGCTCGTCTGCCAGAGCGGAACATAATAGTTGTTGAATACAAAGGATGAATTTACCATTTTATACAAAGTCGGCGTCAAATCCTCCCGGATTGCATAGGTGGAAAATCCCTCCGCCGTCAGATAAATCAGATTGTATCCCTCAAATATGCCGGTATACTCATTTCTGGTAGTCGGAGCCAGTTCTTCGATATAATCCGCCAGCCATGCTTTCTCCTTGCTGTCCGATGACAGTTCTCCCAGCTTTGCCATGTCTATGTTCCACATAAAAGGCGACGTATCCGGTTCTTCCGTCTGTTCCGTCTGTTCCGTCTGTTCCGAAACGGGCGCGTCTTCTTCTGAACCCTGATTACCGGGAACATTCTCTTCGGGCAGAATGTCCGCCTTACCTGCTTCGACATCAGCCTCTCCCGCTGCCGCACTTGTTTCTTCTGCGCGCTGCAGCAGGTTTCCGGTCAATCGTTCAATCTCATACCATCCGTCCCGCTGCGCCATGACAACCACGCCCATATTTCGCATAACCGTCTCGGGATCATAGAACTCCCGATAGTCCTCAACATAATCGGCTTCGGTTTTGCTGCCAATCAGGATGACGCAGATACAGTACAGCATCGACAACCCGGCCGCCAGTATCATAAGCAGCTTTTTCGGACCATGCTGTTTAACCGGACGCCACTTCTTCTGCTTTCTGAACAGTTCCAGAGCAAAAATCGGCAGAACGAGCAGAAGCAATAAGGGAAGCGTGCGCACAAGTCCGCTCAGAGCCTCTCTCCAATAGTCTGTCAGGGCGTCCTGTCCTCCCATAAATACCGCTCTCAGCCGCAACGGCTGACGAAATATGCGAACATAGACCGCCTGCGCCGCAAACACAATATACTGCAGCCACAGTATAATCCTCGATGCTCTTTTCTCCCCTTTTTCACAAAAACAGCCTCCCACAAAGGACTGCAGCGCAGAAATCAAGGCAATCAGACCGATTGTAAAAATCGGATTGACACTCTGCATTCCGTAGCATCCCAGATGGAACACCGCTTCCATATAAATCAATATTCCCGCATAAACAAGCCAGCTGATCATAATCTTTCTTGACCCTCTATCTTCTGTATAACTTTGTTCCTCTCATTTTTTCATCCACACATTGTAGCTCATATACGCTTCGAAGTCAAATTAAAATTTATTTAAGCCGAAAAGAGACGCGAAAATGCTTCGCGCCTCTTTTGATTCAATCATTCCGTTTATTGTGTCACACTGCTTACTCCGGTAAGAACAACGGATAACTCCATTTCCTCATATCCCTGATTCTGCAGCCTCGAAATCGTAAGCGTTACCGTATCCCCAGGTTCATAATCTTCCATCAGACTCTTCAGCTGATCCATGCCGGTAATTGTAATTCCGTCAAGTCCGGTAATCACATCCCCCTGACGTAGTCCTGCCGCCTCTGCTCCTGTTCCGGCTACGGTTGAATAAACATACACGCCCAAAGGCAGGCCATACTTTGCAGCCACGTCGCTTGAAACATCATTTCCCTGTATACCGAGGTATGCGGTCTGTCCGGATGTGACAACACCATGCGCAATCAAATCATTGACCACATCCATGGCATCGGAAATCGGAATTGCATACCCGATTCCTTCTACAGAAGTGTCTGAATATTTCGCAGAATTTATTCCAATCACTTCCCCGTTTGCATTGAGGAGTGCGCCGCCGCTGTTTCCCGGATTAATTGCAGCGTCTGTCTGAATCAGGTTCGTATTCGTAACCGTTGAAGAATTATCCGTAACAGTAACCGTTCTGTTTAATGCGCTGATGACGCCGGTTGTAACCGACTGCCCATATCCCAGGGCATTTCCGATTGCAATCGTAGCCTCTCCGACTTTCAGATTCGAAGAATCTCCTATCGTTGCGACTTTAATCTTGCTCAACGTATCACTCTCGATGCTGGACAAGGCAACTTTTACGACCGCAAGATCATCGGAAGGATCTGTTCCCTGCACCTCTGCGCTTACCGTAGTTTCGTCTACAAACTGAACCGTAAGTGAATCCGCTCCGGAAACCACATGGTTATTCGTTGCGATATAAATGTACTCTTCATCCTGTTCCACAATAATTCCCGAGCCGCAGCTCTCGCTCTCATACTGTTGTGTCTGTCCCCAGAATCCCTGATACGTATATGTTCCGACATTTGTAATTGCAACAACGCTTGGCATCACTTCTTCCGCCACAGACGATACATCGACAAGATCGGCCGCCACACCGGTCGCCGTCGCTGCAAGCACATTCTTATCCGCATTGCCGGCCGAAGCGGAAGCCTCCACGCTCTCCTCTGCGGAAGACTGATCCGGCAGATTCTTGGAGTTTTCTCCGATTGCACCCACCGCACTCAGCCCTGCATAGCTTACCCCGGTAAAAACTCCGCCGCCAACAAGGCCGAACACCAGAGCAATCGCAGCCGCCTTTGCAAGCTTTACTCCGAATCCGCCTTTCTGACTTTTCTTTGTGTTTCCGCCTGCCTGACCTGCATTCTCTGCATACTGGGTTTTCGCTTTATACTGTGTATTGCAGGATGCGGTTGATCGATCCTCATAGGGATTGTACCCCTGCCCATAATTTGGCTGACGGTATGGGTTATAGGGAGTTCCTCCCGCCTGCGATTCTCCGTTCTGACTATAATTTCCATTCATATTGTAGTTGTAGTTTGAACCATAATTATTCTGATCCATGATTTATGACTCCTTTCGTCCGGTCATATCCGCTGCCTGCGTATATGAAAACCCTGATATGTATCTTTTCCCGTAACTATTCAGAACCCACCCATACATTCGCAAAACCAGACTCTTTTCGAGGCTGGTGCTTCTTTGAAGCTTCCTTTGCAGGCATGACGAATCCGCCTATCTTATTCTAAGGAGTTCTGAATCGCTACCTTTTTTCTTTACATATCCGAGTTTATCTGGAATCTGTGTTCAAATTGTGACGAACTTTTGAAAAAAATATTATCTTTTGCAGAGCATTTTTTTAGAAAAAGCTCTGGTTAAGATCCACATTTCCCTTTATTCCCGGTATAGAACCCTTGCTGCTATACTGCCAGATGTCATACCTTCCGGTATAGGTACAGGTCGTATTATACTGCGCGCACCAAATGGAGTATCCGGTATATTTGGAAGGTGTCAGATAATTCGTAAGCCATGTCTTATTCGCATATACGCCCGCAGAATACCCTGCATTCTTAACCGTCTGGCAGAATGCCAGCGCGATGGCATCCCTCTGTGCGGTCGAAAGCCCTGCCTGTGAAGAATCCTCCATATCAATATAGATTGGAAGACTGATTCCTCCGTACTGGTTTGCAATGCTGACAGCAAGAGAAGCCTCCTCTACCGCCTGAACCTCGTTCTGTGCTCTCGAGTAGAAATAGAGACCGACCTTGACACCGTTTGCTTTTGCGTTCTTGATATTCGTTCCCGCATAGCTGTCAATCGAGAGTGCTCCGGTTGTTCCGCGGATACCGGCACGAATAATTGCAAAGGAAACTGCCGATTTTGCCTGCGACCAGTCGATATCTCCCTGCCACTTCGATACATCAATACCATATCCGCTGGTAAGAAGAGCGCCGTCACTGCCAAAATTGTACTTGTTGCCCAGAATTACCTGCTCGCCGGTAACCTTCTTTCCGTTCTTGTCAAAATAATACCGCACACCGTCGATGGTCTGCCAGCCATAATAGGTTTTCGTACCTTCCCCAGTCTTGTTATAAAAAGTAACTCCGGTCTTATAATCGCCGACCGTTGCTGCGGCTTTTCCCTGATCATCCTTGAAAAGCGCGTTTCCTGCCGCATCCTTTAACGCTGTCTCGGCGGAAACAACCGAAATCTGAATCGTCTCGGTTGTTACATCCTTCGGTGTGTCAATCGACTTGTCTTTTGGTTCGGATGCAACCGCAATCACAGACACCGTACCGCTCCTGTAGTCAGAAGCCTTGATTGTAACGGAGCTGCCTGTAACTGCGGTTCCGTTTACCTTCAGTACCGGCGTAATGCCTTCCGGCGCAGTTACCTTAACCTCCGCGCTTCCTCTGGTTCCGTCTGCCGTATTATAAATGGTCGTCGCGGATACGGACAATGTCAGTTTTCCGGTTGTATACTCCTCAGCCGGGGTTGTGGAAGACGTTGCCAGCCTTGGAGAATAATGACTGACGATGCGGGCGCTCGTCTGCGTGCCGCTCTCAGTAGAGGTCTCGGTACCTTGTTGTGTATCCTCCTGCTCGCTGCCACCCGGTTCTTCCGTTGATTTTTCTGTGGCCGGTTCTGTTGTAGCTTCTGTCGATGGCTCTGTTGTAGATTCTGTCGATGACTCTGTTGTAGATTCTGTCGATGACTCTGCTGGTTTTTCTTTTGTGCATGGGCACTTTTTCCAGTTATCGCTTTCCTTACAGTATGCGCACTTTGCGGCATCCTCCGCCGAAGTGCACTCATACTCACAAGTACAGGCTTTTCCGGTACACTTTGTGATATCGTTCTTGCATACAGGACAGTCGCTATTCTTGTCTGCCTCTGTACACTTCAATTCACAGGTACACTGTTCTACTGTATTCTTTTTCAAACGGACCACCGCTTCTTTGGTAACAACCGCTGCATCCGCAAACTTCGGTGGAGCCGCGGTAAATTTTGCATTTCCTTCAATCACAGAGGAATCTACCCATTCGACAGTATCCGCCAGAACATTCTCGACTTCAATCTCCTCATGGGTTTCCTTCACATCTCCGGCCGCCGCCTCGGACACCGTCTTATCCTCAATCGTCTCAACCGCCTTATATTCCAGCTTATCCTTTACATTTACTTTAACCGTAAGACTATTTGGAATATAATCGTTTGTCGGAACCAGACAGGCAAGGTAATCTCCGCTGTTAATCTTGGAAATGTAAATCATTCCGTCCGAATTATCATCGATATAACTCTCGCCGCTGACCGATGCCAATGCATCGCAGTAATCCTTCAACGCCTTTTCCTTCTCGACCAGAAGGGCTTCCTTCTCGGAAATCTCCAATCCGGTAAGTGAAGATACATAGACGACATCCTCCGAAGCCGCGCCCGCGTCGCCGCGAATCAGCATTCCCGCGCCTTCGTCAGCAGCTGCATTTTCACTTCCTTCCTCCTCGTCCGCATGAAGATTGCCGGATGCGGCCTCCTCGGAAGCGTTCTCGATCTTCTCATTGATATCCTCAATCGCATCAATCGCATCGCTTAGCTTTTTCTTGTCATTCGGGTTGATCAGTTTTACCTGAAAGGCCTCTCCGCTGATTTTGGAATTATTCTCGCCCTTGATATAAAGAGTCAGATCTTTTTCCAAAGAATCACTGGAAATCTTGCAGGAAACAAAGGTCGGAATATCCACAAACTCTGTCATTTGAACATCGGGAGATTCCGTCTCCTCCTGTACGACTACGGTCTGTGTCTGCGTTTCCGTCTCTGTCTCTGTGACAACTTCAACCGTTTCCTTTGCCAGACTGTTACGCTGATATATGGCTACACCTCCCACAGATGCTACCATGAGTGAACCGGCCGTACATCCGGCTGCAATGATCTGAGTTGTCTGTGACCATCCGGCAACCGTCGCAGGAATATTCTTCACGCCGGCGGCAATCTTAGGCCCCACCCCTTTAAGTACTTCTATAAAACTCATTTCTTACTCCTTCATCTAAACGCGCTCTCCCATATTGCGGGAGCGCGTTACGTTTACTCAACTGTAACTGATTTTGCAAGATTACGCGGTTTATCCACATCCAGACCTTTTCCTACGGATACATAGTATCCAAAGAGCTGAAGCGGAATGATTGCCAACGAATTCGAAAAATACGGATTCGTTTTTGGCACATAGATTACATAATCTGCATTTTTCTCAATTTCGATATTATCTTCATTCGTTACTGCAAGTACAACTGCGCCGCGGCTTTTTACCTCTACAATGTTGCTCACAGTCTTCTGATATAATGCCTCCTGCGTTACCACAGCGGCAACCAGTGTCCCCTCCTCAATGAGGGAAATGGTTCCATGCTTTAACTCGCCTGCGGCATAAGCCTCAGAATGAATATAAGAAATCTCCTTTAATTTCAAAGAACCTTCCAATGAAATCGCATAGTCGATACCACGACCTATAAAGAATACGTCCTTGGCTGCAACATACCGGTTCGCAAACTTCTGAATCTTCTGCTTCTGCTCCAGCAGACGTTCTATCTGATTTGGAATCATCTCAAGCTCACGAAGATACCCTTTCATCTCATCCTCTGTGACAAGTCCCCGAACCTGCGCGAACTTTAGCGCCAGCAGATATTGGGCAACAAGCTGACAGCTGTACGCCTTTGTGGTCGCAACCGAAATCTCCGGCCCCGCCCATGTGTACATGACCTTATCCGCTTCACGCGCAATAGAGCTTCCGACTACATTTACAATGCCGAGCGTTGTAATTCCCCGCTCTTTTGCAAGGCGGAGTGCGGCGAGCGAATCCGCCGTCTCCCCGGACTGACTGATAATAATAACCAGAGCGCCATCCTCCAGAATCGGGTTCCGATATCGGAATTCCGATGCCAGATCCACCTCCACAGGAATTCTTGCAAGTCCTTCCAATACATACTTATTTGTCACGCCGGTATGATATGCGGAGCCGCAGGCAACGATATAAATCTTCTGAATCGCCTTAATTTCTTCGTCGCTCATACCAAGCTCATCAATTACAATCTTTTCATCCTTGATCCGCGGACTGATGGTATCCCGAACCGCTTTCGGCTGCTCATAGATCTCTTTGAGCATAAAATGCTCGTAACCGTTTTTCTCCGCCGCGTTAATATCCCAGTCTATATGCCTTGATTCCTTGCTAATCGGCTCTCCGTCCACATTGAAAAACTCGATGAAATCTTCTGAGAGACGGGCAATCTCCTCATTTTCAATAAAATATACGTCTCTGGTATACTTGAGCACCGCCGGCACATCCGATGCAATCAGATTTCCGTCCGAAGCCTTTCCCACGATAAGGGGACTGTCCTTTCTGACGGAGTAAACCACATCCGGATAATCCGCAAAAATAATTCCGAGTGCATAGGAGCCTTCCACACGATGAATAACCTTCGTTACGGCGACAAGCGGATCCTTGCCGTATTTGTTGTAATAGTAATCCAGAAGATGCGCTACCACCTCCGTATCCGTCTCGGAGCAGAATTCGTATCCTCTGTCCTGAAGCTTGTTTTTCAGCTTGATATAATTCTCAATAATGCCGTTATGCACTACTGCTATGGTCTGATCCCTGTTAAAATGCGGATGCGCATTCACATCGGAAGGCTCGCCATGGGTTGCCCATCTGGTATGCCCGATCCCGATGGTCCCCGGCATTGTCGCCCCATCATGCGTCAGCTCGCTTAGCACCTTAAGCCGTCCCATTGCCTTCTTGATATTGATGTGTTCTCCGTCGTAAATAGCCATTCCGGCTGAATCATAACCACGATACTCCAGTTTTGACAATCCGTCCAAAAGAATCGGTGCGGCCTGCTTCCTGCCAATGTATCCTACGATTCCACACATAACCTTTTACCTCCTATGTTAACATAATGAATTCCCTTAATTGTATATACCAGTTCATTTTATGGATTTTGCAGGAATAATGCAACCCTTGCCCCACAAATGCCACTTATTGGAAGGTAAAGCTTCCTCCTACGGCTAAATTGCAATCCCATTCTTTTTCAGAAGCTCTCTTGCAGACTCAACCGAATCAACTCCGACCGCATTCTTAACCGGAGCAAATTCTTTCTCGCGCTCCACTTCAAATGACAGACAGTTATCCATCATGTACACCATGTCAAGAATCAGCGTCTCGAACTTGTATGCATTCGGCGTATCCGGCTTATAGACTGTACCGGTCTCATCCATAAACGGAACCTTTTTCTCAACGATGTGAAGCGGAAGCTTTTTGTTTAAGATTTCCGTCAGCTTATCCACGCGGAACAGATAGTTCAGAATAACTCCGAAGCCGTACAGCAATGTTTTGTTTTCGTCGGTTGCCTCCGCCATTTCCGGAGTGAGCTCATAATATTCGATGATGGACGGCTTTCCATCCTCCAGACAAAGCGCTCCCACACGCTCGTAAGGATCCGCCTTTCTCACCACCTTCGCACCGCTGACGCAGCCCGACTCAATCGTAGCTCCCACAAATATGGGATCCGCTATCCGCTGAAGCACATTGTCGACCGCAAAAACATTGAGCCATTCCACGCCCTTTTCCTGCAAATCCCGGTCGAGTCCGGCTTTAACCAGAGACTGGAACCATCCGCCGTTTCCGTTCGGAGACATCGCAAGGGAATCTTTTGCTTCCATCAGCACATTTCCGTCGAAATCAACTGCCGGAACCATCTCCTGTACGAAGAATTTTACAAAATCCGGATTATAGCCGAAGAAATGATGTTCCTTGAAAAAGGCTCTGGTCTGCTCATCATTCTTATCGCTGGTCATAATATAGAGCGGAACCCATGCATCCGCCTGAGTCGTTACCTTTTTCAGGTTTTCCACAAGCTGTTCAAAGATGTATAACTCCTTATTCACACCGATATTATACATACCTTTTGCCTTATCAAACCCAAGTCTCGTGCCCTGTCCGCCGGCAAGCAAAATTGCGCCGACTTTACATGCTTTAACTGCCTCCATACCGGTCTTGGAAAAAATCTCCTTTTTCCGCTCTATCTCGGAAAGCTCCATCGCGCCAAGCGGGGCGAACGTTCCTCTCTTGTTTTCTCTCTGATAAATCCTGTCAAGACAGGACCAGTCTATCTCCTCAATCTGTTTTTCCAGCTTTGCGGGAATCTCTTTTCCGATCAGCCCCTTTAAATACTTCTGGTTTGTAGCTGTGATTTTTTCAACAGTCGCACGATTCATCTCATCTCTCCTTATCCATACGCGCTGCGCATCATCTTCCACCGGCATTTTCCTGATATCCGGTGCCTAAAAACGCATAATAGGGAGCAGCTTGTGTACTACTCCCATGTCTTTATCCTATTTCTCCTTTTTCCGGCTATGGATATACATCCAGCCGTCGGAATAATCCTTGCGTTCCTCCTCGGACATTCCTGTGTATTTTTCCAGATCAAGATTGGTAAGCTTCATCTGGGCGCATCCGCACTTATGGCACTCCACGCTGCTTCTTCTTGAAACCATGCGAAGCCAGCCGCACTGCGGACAAATAAAAATCTTCATCATAGTAGAAAACACCTGCTTATTCAAATACTCTAAGGACGTCTGCCTTTAATCTCTCAAGCGCTGCATCTGCGGACTCTAAAGCGTTACCTTTTACTCCGCAGTAGAACTTGATCTTCGGCTCGGTACCGGAAGGACGAACGCAGCACCATGCATCATCGGAAAGCTCATAGTAAAGAACGTTTGAGCTTGGAAGACCTGTGGAGGTAACCGCTCCGGTCTTAACATCTTTTCTGGTATCTGCTTTGTAATCGCGGACCGCGAGCACCTCATATCCGCCTACCGTCGCAGGAACGTTCTTTCGCGCGCGACTCATAATCTCCTGAATCCGGGCAGCGCCGTCGATTCCCTTCAATGTCATGGTAGCAATTCCTTCTCTGTAGTATCCGTACTTCTCGTACATATCAATCATTGCATCCCAGAGCGTCTTGCCCTTTGACTTATGATATGCCGCAACCTCACAGAGCATACATACTGCTGCCGGCGCATCCTTATCTCTTGCATAAGTTCCCGGAAGGCAGCCGTAGCTTTCTTCCATTCCGAATACATAATTGTGGCTTTTCGTCTGTTCAAACCTTAGCATCTGCTCTCCGATATACTTAAATCCGGTAAGAACCTCAATCAGTTCCACCCCATACGCCTTTGCAATTGCCTTCGCCATATCGGTAGAAACAATTGATTCGACAAGCGCCGGATTCTCGGGCATTGTGCCGTTCTTAACCTTCTCTTTGAGCATATAATCCGCGATAAGCATGGCGGACATATTTCCGGTAAAGGTCACATACTCCCCAGTCTTAGTATCCTTGCAGTACACGCCAAGCCGGTCGGCATCGGGATCGGTTGCAAGAACAATGTCGGCGTCCTTTTCCTTCGCAAGCTTCAGCGCAAGCTCCCATGCGTCCGGGTTCTCCGGATTCGGATACGGGCAGGTTGGAAAATTGCCGTCCGCAACAGCCTGCTGCGGCTCGATATATACATTCTCAAAGCCAAGATCCTTCAATACCCTCTGCACCGGACGGAGTCCGGTTCCATGAAGAGGGGTATATACAATCTTGATGTCTTTTGCCATTGTCTTGATGATTTCCGGATGAATCGACAGTTTGCGAAGCTCTGCAAAATATCCTTCCTCAACCTCCTCGCCGATTACATTGTAAAGTCCTGCCGCGACAGCCTCCTCTTTGTCCATGGTCTTAACCATATCAAACGAAGTAACCTTGACAACCTCCGCCATAATATTCGTATCGTGCGGCGGCGTAACCTGTGCGCCGTCCTCCCAATATACCTTATATCCGTTATACTCACGAGGATTGTGGCTTGCGGTAATGACAATGCCTGCAATCGTACCTAATGTGCGAACCGCATAAGAGAGCTCCGGAACCGGCGCAAGCTGCGGAAACACATAGGTCTTAATGCCGTTTGCGGCAAGGCAGAGCGCGGCTGCGTCCGTAAACTCATCATGCATCAGGCGGGAATCATGCGCAATCGCAACACCCCTGTCCTGCGCCCCCTGTGAAAGGATGTAATTTGCGAGTCCCTGGGTTGCCTGACGAACAGTATATATATTCATACGGTTGGTACCTGCTCCGATTACCCCGCGGAGTCCTGCCGTACCAAACTCCAATGTCCGATAAAAACGATCTTCGATTTCTGCTTTATCATCTGCAATTCCCCTAAGCTCTGCTTTGGCAGCTTCATCAAAGTAAGGATCTGTACACCATTTCTGATATTCATTCATGTAATCCATTAGTTTATCCTCCATTTTTCAAACTCACTAGACAGCATTATTCTAACATAGTTTCATTTCATTTGGAAGTGAAAAGAAGCATCTGTTGGTAAAAACTGACAGCAAATTTGGCAAACCGGTTTTCATGCGCCCGCTTTTTTTGTATAATTGTATGAAAAGAAAGGGGCCTCATATGAAACTACCGGGTTACTATTCCTCCGGACAATTCGCCAAAATGGCTCAGGTATCCTTACGAACTGTCCGCTTTTACGACAAACAGAATATTTTAAAGCCCTCCTACGTAAACGAATCCGGCGCCCGCTTTTATACGGACGCAGACTTTGCGCGCCTGCAGCAGATTCTGCTGTTCAAATATCTGGGATTTTCTCTCGACGATATCAAAGGCATGCTCGTCGACGATTTGGACATACGCTATCTGCAGAACTCTCTTACGCTGCAAAAACAGCTTGTCTTAGACCGGATTGAACAGATGGAGCTTGTCGCGGGCGCAATCGACGATACCGTTGCGGCGCTTGAGACGGCAGACCAAAGCCAGACCTCAGACATCAATTGGAGCCGGATGCTTGACCTCATTCATCTGACCGGCATGGAGAAGAGTTTCAAGACCCAGTATCAGAACGCCGGCAATATTGCCGCAAGAATCCGTCTGCACAAGGAATATTCCGTCAACAGACAGGGCTGGTTTCCATGGTTATTCGGGCAGTTTGAACATATCCTGAGTCTGGCGCCCGGAATCCGCATTCTGGAAATCGGCTGCGGAAACGGCGCGCTCTGGACCGAAAACAAAGAAAAGCTTCCGCATAATCCAAACCTGCACATCACGCTTTCCGATATCTCCGAGGGAATGATCCGCGACGTCAGGAGAACCATAGGTAATGATTCCAGATTTTCATTTGACACCTTTGACTGTCATAAAATCCCTTACCCGGCCGACACGTTTGATCTGGTCATTGCAAACCATCTGCTGTTCTACTGCGAAGATATCGATACGGTGTGTCAGGAGGTTTCCCGCGTGTTGCGAAGACAAGCCGGCCATGACGGCATTTTCCTCTGCAGCACCTACGGCGCCGCGCACATGAAGGAAATTACGGATCTCGTGCAGGAATTTGACAACCGGATTGTGTTGTCCGGCGAGAAATTATACGAACGCTTCGGTCTGGAAAACGGCGGACAGATACTGCAAAAAACGTTTGGCAGCTTTTCGTTGGAGCGGTATGAGGACGAAATCATTCTCAACACCGCGGAACCGCTGATTGAATACATTCTGTCCTGCCATGGCAACCAGAATCAGTATTTGTTGGACCGTTACCATGATTTCCGCAGCTTTGTTGAAAAGAAGGTAAAAAAAGACTTCCGCATCACAAAGGATGCAGGAGTCTTCATTTGTACAAAATAAAATTATTTATTCAGGCCAAACGTGGTTTCCACATTGCCAAGCGCATCGGTTGCGCGTTCCACCACCTCGAACATCAGAAGATCCGGCTGGTACGTTTCGATATAGCTCTCGTCAAAAATATCCCGGTGCACAAAGATGACGTTCCGGAAATCCTTCGGGAGCGTATCGTACAGATATTCCCCAAAAGAGTCCCTGACTACCAGCAGGGTTCTCTCATCGGGTGCATCCGATTCATATACCTTATAGTTCACGCCGCGCTCCTCGCCTTCGTCTACGAGGACAGCGGTTACCTCAGGCTTATAGTTTTTCACAAAATAATAATCGTCATCTGAGAAATAATCTCCGAGATTCAGCATAATTGCAAGGTCGTTTACCGCTGCATCCTCCCTGACGCCAATCTCGTACTCATCCAGGGTATGTGTTTCATTCTGATAGTATCCGGTAACCTGCTGGCTGGCGATAAAGCCTCCTAGCATATTCCAGTGAGTGTCATACTTATAGTAAAGCGGATATTCATTCTTGTATGCCAGAATCTCGTTATCCGCATAAAACACAGGTACATCCGTTTCTCTGCCAAGTGTCTGCACCAGTGCCTCCGCTTTGCCCGGTCCATCCGAAACCTTATATTTGCCCGGCATATACTCCGTATAAACGCATTCCTTATTCGGGCAGATCATAATGGAAAAATCAATCCCCTGTTCTGACAGATACGCGTCAACGTCGTTCACATTTTTGCAGATATATGCCAGTTCCTCGTCCGTATACAAATTATTCCTCTGATAATCCAGAATCGGACGTTCATTCGGAAGCTCCGGGATTCCCTTATAGAACAGCCAGTTATCCTTTCCGAGCAATACTTTCTCCGAATCTACCGTATGAAAACACTTAATATCAAAAAACGTTTTCGCTTTTACAACCATGCTTTTAAACGGCAGGTGGTCATTATAATATGCCTCGTAATTTTTGGGATAATCGGCAATCCCCGTCAGGGAAAACGCGGGCTTTTCTGCCAGAGTACGGTTTTCCGATGACGCCGTATCAATATTATTTTTTAAGCATGCCCAAAGCAGCGTCGGACCGACCAGCATCAGGACAAAAACTGTAATGAAAATCTTGTTCTTCATGTTCCTTAAAACCTAAAATAAATAAACGGATTGTATGTGTCGCAAATCAAAAGTATGCCGCTGTAGAGCAGACATCCTGCGCAAACGATAAGCTCTCCCCAGTTTACGGATTCCGCACGTCCAGGTGCATCTGCTTTGCCGATGCGCTTTGCGGCATTGTTTTTCCTTTCGGCCGTAAGTGCAGGTGCGACCGACAGAATCACTCCAAGTATAATCAGAATGATTTCCTTTACCCCGACATAGGAAGTATTACCCGGTGCATAAACAAACATCTGCTTAATCAGATTATATGCCTGATGCAAATTGTCCGCGCGGAACAATACCCAGCCGATGCACACCACAAGCATCGTGTAAATATGATTTATGATTTTAACCGGATTCTTCTCCAGCGCTTTGCCGAGGAAAAGCCTCTCCAGAATAGAGAAAAAGCCATGGTACAATCCCCATAAAATAAATGTATACGCGGCTCCATGCCACAGCCCCGTCACGAAAAAGACGATAAAAAGATTCAGATATGTCCGGTACTTTCCCTTCCGGTTCCCTCCGAGCGGAATATACAGATACTCCTTGAACCAGGTAGAAAGTGAAATATGCCACCTTCTCCAGAATTCCTGAATCGACTTCGAGATATAAGGATAATTAAAGTTCTCGTTGATATCAAATCCGAACATTTTTCCAAGTCCGATTGCCATATCCGAATACCCGGAAAAATCAAAATAGATTTGAAGGGTGTAGCATAACGCCGCAAGCCATACCGTAAAAGTCCCAAGCAGCAGCTCGTCCTCGCTTAAAATCGAGTCAACCACCGAAGCAAATGTATTCGCAAGAATCACTTTTTTTCCAAGTCCATATGAAAATCGTTTTATTCCATACACGAACTTGTCCTGCGTACAGTTTCTCGCATTAATCTGTTCGCAGATATCGCGGTATTTCACAATCGGCCCCGCAATCAGCTGCGGAAAGAAGGAAATGTAAAGCGCCAGCTTATACCATTTCTTCTGAACCTCAATCTCGCCGCGGTACAGATCGATCACATACGACATTGCCTGAAAGGTGTAGAATGAAATCCCAATCGGAAGCGCAATCTCCTTAAGCTCCAACGGATGCGAAGAGGCAATCTTGTTAAACGTAACTACGAATAGATTAAAGTATTTAAAGTAGAACAGAAATCCAAGATTGGCGGCAATCGTTCCTGCCAGAACCCATCCCTTATGTGCCAGGGCCTTTTCCATCAGGATTCCGGCAACATAGTTTACCGTAATCGTAATGAGCATCAGAAATATGTAAACCGGTTCTCCCCATGCATAGAAAAAAAGACTTGCCAGAAGCAGCAATATATTTTGTAATACTATCTTCAGTTGTTCCTTTTTTACCAGAAATAGTGCGTAATACAAAAACAGAACAATCGGCAAAAAAGTCCACAAAAAAATCATTGAGCTAAAAAGCACGACCGGTATCCTCTTACTTTCCTTTGCTGTTAAAATGAAAACGTGTCCTTAAGTCCTGCCCAGAGCTGGTCTTTTTCGCTTAAATTAAGCGGGGTGCCATCCTCTAGCGCATACCCTTCTACAGAAGCACTTCCCGGATATTCGCCGGTCAGCTTTGGCCACTGAATTCCAATCTCCGGGTCATTCCATGCAAGTCCGCCTTCATCTCCCGGATGATAGAAATCGGTACATTTATAACAGAACTCTGCAATCTCGGACAATACCAGAAATCCATGTGCAAATCCCTCCGGGATATAGAACTGCTTCTTATTCCCTTCCGTAAGCTCCACTCCGAACCATTTTCCGTAAGTCCCGGAATCCTTGCGCAGATCAACTGCAACGTCAAAAACCGATCCTTTTACCACGCGAACCAACTTGCCCTGCGGGTACTGCTTCTGAAAATGAAGCCCGCGGAGGACTCCCTTTGCGGAGCAGGATTGGTTATCCTGCACGAATACCATATCAAGGCCCTCTTCATGCATATCATTCTGATTGTAGGTCTCCATAAAATAGCCTCTTGCATCGCCATGTACCGCAGGCTCAATCACACAGAGTCCCTCGATTCCGCCTGCATTCTTTTCGACTTTAATCTGTCCCATTTCTATCATCCTCCATCAAAACGATATCTCTTTCAGATATCTCTCCAATGCATTCTGCCAGCCTGGAAGCGGCGTAAATCCGGCTTCTGCCAGCTTACTCTTTTCCAGTCTGCTGTTAAAAGGTCTGGCTGCCTTCGACGCACCGTACTCTGCTGTTGTAACGGGAACAACGCTTAATCGCTCCTTCGAATACTCGCTGTGTCCCATAGCGGCTGCCTGCCGGAAAATTTCTTCGGCGAACTCGTACCAGCTGATGTATCCGCCTTCATTCGTTGCATGATAGCAGCCGTACTTATCCGTCACAATCATATCTACCAGAAGGCGGGCCAGATCATAGGTATACGTCGGAGTTCCGATCTGATCGCATACAACGGTAAGCTTATCGTGCGTTTTTCCGACACTCAGCATCGTCTTGATAAAGTTCTTTCCGTTTACGCCGAATACCCAGGCGATGCGAACAATAAAATATTTTTCCAATGTATTGGCTACTGCAAGCTCCCCTTCCAGCTTTGTCTTTCCATAGACATTCAGAGGTGCGTAATCCTTGCAATCCGGTTCCCAAGGCTTCTCGCCCTGTCCGTCAAACACATAGTCGGTACTGATATACACCATCTTCGCGTCAATCGCTCTGGCGGCTTCTGCTATATGAGCGGTTCCGTCCGCATTGATTGCGCGAACCTTCGCCTGCTTATCCTCATCTTCCGCAAGATCAACCGCAGTCCATGCGGCGCAGTGAACGATCACATCCGGTTTTACCTCTGTCAGAATCTTTTTTACAGAAGCGGCGTCTGTGATATCCATTGCAATATAGGGCATCGCGGTAACGGCCGATCCATCTGCAGCACCGTTATACGAAGGAGCAATATCGCTGCCGACTCCTTCATAGCCGCGTTTTGCAAGCTCATTCATCACGTCATGTCCGAGCTGTCCGGCGACACCAGTAACGAAAACTTTCATAATAGCTCCCCTTTCTATACGAGCTGTTTGGAATCAAACTATATCGTTTTCCAAACAGCAGTTATCTGTTCGAATACATCTTTTCGTAGTAGTTCTGATATTCGCCGGAAATGATGGTCTCCCACCACTCCTTATTGTCCAGATACCACTGAATTGTCTTCTTGATAC
>CAZTKM010000048.1:0-18728 GCA_964614035.1 uncultured Lachnobacterium sp. | reverse complement strand
ATAATGCGCTGTATCAGACGGCATATACTGTAAATGATATAACAGAGATAACCACGTTAGATGACGCTGTGTATATAAAAATGAAGAATGATGTTTCTATCCTGATTGACAGTTACTTAACCCTGTGGGAGCAGCAGAGCTCATATAATCCAAATATGCCGTTACGAGGTCTGATGTATTTCGGCAGTCTGTATGAAGCGTATATTGATAAGAACAGCTTGAATATCTACGGATCGAGGCTGGTAAAAATCCCTACGCCGAGATATGTTGTATTCTATAACGGAACCTCGGATAAGGAGCCGATCAGGAAATTGAGACTGTCTGATTCTTTTATTCAGCCGGACAGCGGCAGTGAGTTTGAATGGACTGCGACCATGTATAATCTGAATAAAGGAAAGAATGACAATCTGCTATCCATGTGCAGGCCGCTGGCGGATTATATGACACTGATTAACCATATCAGGGAAAAGCAGGAGGCAGGACTCGCAGTGGAGCAGGCAGTCGATGAAGCAGTGAAACAATGTATTGAGGAGAATGTATTAAGTGATTTCCTTACGAAGCACAGAGCGGAGGTGATGAATGTGTGTCTGACAGAGTACAATGAAGAGGTGTTTATTAATGGCATCCACGAGGAGGGACGTGAAGAGGGCGAGAATAGGGTAACCAAGCTAATCAGCCTGCTGTTATCGGATGAGAGGATGGATGACATTCAAAAAGCTGTTTCTGATGAAGAGGCGAGAAAACAGTTCTACCGGGAGTATGGAATTACGGATTAGTTTTAATAACACATCGGAGAAAATTGAAAAGCTCCCAAAAATTTATGAAAAGCGAGGGGTACATTTTGAAAGATTTTTTTAAACGGATTCGGGCGGACTATTTACTTTCATCATTGATGTGTATTGCACTGGGAATTGTATTTGTGGTGTGGCCGGATAAGACGTCAGATGTCATTGGCATGGTGCTGGCGATTGTTATGATTATCATTGGCGTGGTATATCTGTGCAGCTTTCTTCTGCATATTGCGGCAAACGGGCTGTCAGCGGCAATCGGCGCAATCATTTTGCTCCTTGGCGTGTGGATTCTGCTGCAACCGTCAATTGTTCTTACGCTGATACCGATTGTGATTGGCGTTGTCCTTCTGGCGCATGGACTGCGTGGATTCAAGGAATCGTGGGATTCAAAGGGATATGGGTATAATTCCTGGGGAATCGGCGCAATTTTTTCACTGATCAGCATGGTGTTCGGAGTGATCTGCATTGTCAAAGCATTTGGAGTAGTCAAGCTTGCGTTTGTGGTAATCGGTATCGGACTAATCTACAACGGAGTAACGAATATCTGGATTGCGGTGCACGCGTCAAAATATGAAAAATCCTACCGCAGACAGCAGGAAACAATCGATGTGGAATTTAAAGAGGATTAGCAGAGTTATGCGGCAGATGGAATTTAAGATGGAGCGCCCGGGGCTGACACAGATTGGGGAACATCTTTCGGTGACCGAGAGTAAGCTTCCGACCTCCTATTACTATACGATAGAACATGCGATTGCAATGTCCGGGAATTACGAAGTAAGCCAAAGACTCAAAAGCACAGAGGGTGTTGTTGTTGACGTGAAAGAGACGGAGAAAGGCTTTTTCGTAACAATGGAATTTGATGAGTAAAAAATATGGCAGGATTAGTGAAAAACGAAATAGATTTGGTTCTTGCGAGGAGTCTGAAAGAGCTTGCGGCAAAACAACCAATTGAGAAAATAACAATTAAAGAGATCACAGACAAAGCCGGCGTCATCCGCCCGACGTTTTACAATCATTTTCAGGATAAGTACGAACTGCTCGAGTGGATTTTAAATACGGAGCTTCTCGAACCGATGTTGCCGTTGCTTCTGAACAATATGCAAAAGGAAGCGGTGCTGCTTATGCTCACAAATATCGAGAAAGACCGCGTATTTTACAGCCATGCGGTTCGAATGGACGGCGTGGTTACTTTTTCGGATATTGCCAACAAATGTGTGAAGGAGTTATTTCTCAAAGTATGCAAAGAGGCAGGAAACAATCACAAACCGAAGTATGATTGGTTATCTCCGGACTTAGTGTCCGGCTATTATGCTCAGTCCCTGTGCTTTGCGGTATTTGAATGGATTAGAAAAGGGATGACGATTCCTCCGAGAGAATTGGCGGATGCATATGATTATGTTCTGACACACTCGATGGAGGGAATTCTCCAGGATCTGCTGTAATGGTAACTATACAAAATGGAAGATGTGTATATCTGCTTTTTACAGGAAAAAGTGATTGCATATGTTTTCTAAAATCCAGATTGCTTATACTGATAGCGTTGGAGGAGCACAATGAGCTGGATAGAAGATTTGCTGATTATTGCAGGCTTGCTTTTGGATTTATTTGCAGCGATGGCCTGTCATGGAGCGTTAGTAGCAAAAATAAACAGAAAAAAACTGGTGCTGGTCAGCCTGATTGTCGGGGTCTGCCAGCTGGCGGCGTTATATTTAGGTTATTTCCTTGCAACGGTTATGAAAGGAAAACAGTCTATCTCTGAGAAGGGAATTGTGCTTGCGGAATTGATTGCAATTATCATCTTTTTCGGACTGGGGATAAGGCTGATTTATAAGGCGGTCAGGAATGAGCCGGTCATCGAGCGGAGGCAGGAGAATCTTGGATATAAGCGCTTTTTGTGTACGACGGGGAGAACTGCACTTTATACACTGCTGGCAGGAATTGCCTTCGGATTCCTCGAGACCGGTGTAACCACAATTCTGATTATGGTTGTCATTGCTGCGGTTGTATATGTGATAGCTGGAATGTACATGGGATACCGTTTTGGTGCGCAGCCAAAGCGAAAGGTTTACGCGATAGGGGCGGCCCTTCTGATTATTGCCGGAATCGACATAATAATAAGGTGTTCGATGAATATTATATGAGGATTAAATTTTTGGAATAACTTGGTTTGGAACGTCGGCTGTTTGGCTGGCGTTTTTTTGTGCTACAATGTATAATGAGAAAAAAGAGAACAGGTATGCAGGAGACGAACGTTGAAAGTCCTACTAAAAAAAGGGGAATCCCTCTCGGAAGCGTTGAGAAAACAAAATATAAGGTTGAACCTGCCCTGCGGAGGTAAAGGAATCTGCGGCGGATGTATGGTTGAGGTTGAACAATTCGGAAAAGTCAGGTCATGCCAATTCCGGATCCCGGGAACTTATGAGGTTACCGTACCGAAGAGCATCGAATTCCAGGCGGTAGGGCTGACGGAGGACGAAATATCTTCGGATAGCTTTTTGGCGGAGGAGGGCTGGGACAGCCGTCCGGTTATCGCGGTAGATCTTGGAACGACTACCGTCGCAATGACCGGATTTTATGAAGGCAGACAGCTTGCATCCGGTTTTACGAACCCGCAGCGCCGGTACGGCGCGGATGTGATGAGCCGGCTTTGTCAGGCAAATGATGGAAAGCAGGAGGAGCTTACGGAAGCAATCCGTTCGGAGCTTTGCAGCAGCATACGGAAAATGACAGATGATTTGTGCAAATCCTGCAGGGAGGTAAGCGTTGTGATTGCCGGAAACACGACCATGCTGCATTTTCTGTTCGGACTGGATTGCAAAGGGCTGGGGAGAGCGCCGTTTCTGCCAAGTACGCTGGAGAAGGTTGAGGAAGTCTGGAAGCTTACAAATGAGGATGGCGGTACAATTTCCTGCAATGTGACGGCGCTGCCGGGCATATCCGCGTTTGTCGGCGCGGATATCGTAAGCGGAATCTATGCGCTTTCGATTCACAGGAGAACCGCTAACGTACTGTTTGTGGACCTCGGAACGAATGGGGAAATGGTTCTGGCGCATGGCGGAATATTGTATACCGCTTCCGCTGCGGCGGGACCCGCGTTTGAGGGAAACGAGCTGGCCGCGGAATTATTTGGCGCAGGGATTCTAAAATGCCTGCATAAGATGCTTCAAGAAGGAGCGGTAGATTCAACGGGAATGCTCTCGGAGGCATATTTTAAAAAGGGCTTTCCGGTTTCGGCAGAAGACAAAGGAACGCTCTATTTTACACAGGACATCATCCGGGAAATCCAGATGGCAAAAGCTGCTATCAGGGCGGGAATCGAAGTCCTGCTAAAAGAGGCCAAAATTGATGCAAGGCAGGTGGATGAGGTGCTGTTGGCAGGCGGAATGGGATTTTTCATAAATCCTGCCGATGCGGTCGGAATCGGAATGCTGCCGGAAGACTTTTTGCACAAGACGAAGGCGGTCGGAAATACGTCCCTGCTTGGGGCAATACGATACGGGAAGGAGAACCGGAGACATGCGGATATGGAAATCGAATCTGTCCGCAAACGTGCAAAGGAGATTGTTCTTGCAGACGATCCGGACTTTTCGGGCCGTTATATTGATGCAATGAACTTTTGAGGATAGAAAATGAAGGCATTGTTAGTTGCGTTAAATGCAAAATAAATTTCATAAGCTCTGCCCCAAAGTCCCAATCTGGGCAGGAGGCCCGGAGGTGTCTTACGAGGCGGAGGCTTTTTTGCAGAGAAATACGCATATTACCGGTATTATGATCGGCGAGGGCGAAGAGACCGGCGCCCGGGAGAATGTCAGAATCACGCCGCCGAGAGCGGTAACGGATTTAAACAGGATACCGTTCTGCTATGACGATATTGCGGATTTTTCCAACCGGATTATTTACTACGAGAGCAGCAGGGGCTGTCCGTTTTCATGCAGCTACTGCTTATCCTCTGTGGATAAGGCGGTTCGTTTCCGGGATATTTCACTGGTAGAAAAAGAATTAACGTTTTTTCTTGAGCGGCAGGTGCCGCAGGTCAAGTTTGTAGACCGGACGTTCAACTGCAATCACGCGCATGCGATGGAAATATGGAGCTTTATCAGGGAATACGATAACGGCGTGACGAATTTCCATTTTGAGATATCTGCGGATTTGTTGAATAGGGAAGAACTGGAGCTGCTCTCGGATATGAGACCGGGGCTGATTCAGTTGGAAATCGGCGTGCAATCCACGAATGAGGCAACGATTAAAGAGATTCACCGGACGATGAAATTAAAGCGGCTGAAGGAGGCGGTCAGAACAATCCGGGCCAAAGAGAATATACACGAGCATCTGGATTTGATTGCGGGGCTTCCTTTCTATCATAAAGGAATCCCTTACCTTTGATTTGTACTACCGCGAAAACTGCAAGAGCAGACCGTATTGGGCCCGGATGCGTCTAAGTGGAAAGACATGACGCGGGCGTACTGCACGAACGGAAAGCTATCGCATGTGGAACCTTTTTTCTATGATTTTCTGGACAGGGATGCGCTATACGGCAAGAGACTGCCGGCGCGCAGCAGAGAGCCTCTCTGGGTGCGGTTCTCCTATGAAAACAGGAATCCGCTGAGTCATCAGGCACATGTGGAATATGTAAAAGAGAAGAAGGATGAGTGATATGAACCCGGAAAACTATGTGGTAATCGATTTGGAAATGACCGGTTTATCACCCAAAAACGACCGCATGATTGAGATCGGTGCGGTTAAGGTAAGAAATGAAGCAATCCTGGAGACCTACGGAACGCTGGTTGATCCGCACCGTCCGATTCCTGAGCGTGTGCAGAAGCTTACCGGCATAACGGACGATATGGTAAAGGGACAGAAGGGGCAGGATGAAGCAGTCGCAGAACTGTTAGCATTTCTGGGCAATGATTTGATTGTCGGGCAGAATGTGACGTTTGATTACAGCTTTTTGAAGCAGTGGGCGGTAAATAAACGGATTCCTATGGAAAAACAGGCATGCGATACGTTAAAGCTTGCCAGACTGCTGCTGCCGCCGGAGCAGCCGAAGAATCTGGAAGCATTGTGCGAATATTTCGGAATCGCGCGTAAATGCGGGCACCGCGCATTGGAGGATGCGATACAGACTGCCTGGCTATTTGAGAAGCTGAAGCTTCTTGCGGCGGAAAGGTATCCCGACCGGGCGGATTATGATAAGCTTCTGGAGCCGGGGACACTGGTGCACAAGGCGAAAAAACAGACGCCTGCAACCGCACATCAGCTTGAGCGTCTGAAAGAATACCGTATGAGACATAACCTGACGGATGCAGTCTGCTATGAGTCGCTTACCAGAAATGAAGTGTCGCGCATGATGGACCGCTACTATGCGGTATATGGCAGATGATCAGCTTACATACTCAGACAGCTTGGAGATGATGGAAGTCTTCTGAAGAGAGTCGAGCCGTCCTGCTTCCTCGATGAGCTGCTTAATCTGAGCAGTTTCGCCGGATTCGTTATAAATTTGGCCGAGCGTGGTGTATATCAGACTTGAATCTGCGTGGATGGATACGCCGTATTCCAGTATCCGCTTCGCTTCGGCCGCGCGTCCGGCCTTTAAGAGCTCGGAGGCATACGTGCCGATACAGTACACAAGGTCTGCGAAGTTAGCGTCGCATTCTCCAAGAAACTCCAGATTGGCAACTCCGTAAGCAAGCTTTAGCTCGGTATTGGTAATTCCGGTAAGATTCAGAATCTTTTTTCCCGACAGGGCTTTGATTTTTTCCTCACATTCCTTGTGAATCCCGGATGGAAAAATCTCTAAAGGTATGGTAAGATAGTCTAAATTTGAAATGTCCCTTTTCCGGGTGGAGTTCGCTTCCTGCTCCTGTTTCCAGAAATTTTCAGTGACGTTTGTCTGCTTTTTGACATTCTGACGGTTTCTTATTGTGAATACAATAATAAAAATTACAGCAAATATTGTAAAATACGGCACTTTTCATAATCCTTTCTACTGTGGGGTGCTTTTATTATATACTTTTTTTAGAAAGAGGTGAACTTAAAATGTACAATTTTAACAGTCAAAAGAAAAAAAGGGTAATCGCAATTGTAGGAATTGTTTTAGCCGCCGCATTATTAGTTACCACCATCGTCTCCGCGCTTATTGTTTAATTCATTTTTTGCCTTGAAAATATGGGTATTTGTGTTACAATATGTTTTCAGATAAAAGGATGATTGGAACATAATGCAGATTATATAGAAGAGGTGTCTATGAAGAAAGTAAAAGGTATCATTTTTGCAGCAGTACTGCTTTCCGTCATCGGAGCAGGGACCGGTTATACAAGCACTGTCCGCGCAGTCAGTATGACGGACGATAAAATTGCAAATGGCGTATATATTTCTACCGTTGATGTCAGCGGTATGACAACGGAAGAGGCAAAGGCTGCGGTAAATGAATATGTGGAAGGATTAAAGCAGAATCAGATTACGCTGAACGGCGCGACCGGAAGCATTGACATTCTGGTGGACGAAATGGGGCTTACCGCCGACGTTGATGAAGCGGTTGAGCGCGCGTTTGTCGTTGCGCATTCCGGCAATCTGATCAATCGTTTTAAGGAAACAAAAGATTTGGAGAAAAACGATCTGTACGTGGATTTGAAGCTTTCCATTGACAAGCAGCTGACCGCGCATGCAATCTATGATAAGGCGGAGCCTTTGAACGTAGATGCAATAAACAACGGACTGAAGAAGGAAGGCGACGAGTTTGTATTTGTCCCTGGACAGACAGGATATGAAGTCAATATCGTCGAATCCGTATATAAGATTGAAGATTATATTTCCAATGATTGGGACGGCAATCCGGCGGAGCTTGCGCTTATTACTGATATTGTCGAACCGCGAGGAACAAAGGAAGAACTTGCAGAGGTAAAGGATCTGCTCGGAAGCTTTACAACGGATTTCAGTTCATCCGATGCGGGACGTGTCCAGAACGTGACAAACGGAAGCAGCAAGCTCAACGGCGCATTAATCTATCCGGGAGAGGAACTTTCGGTATATGAGCTGTGCCATCCGTTTACTGTCGAGAACGGATACGGTGTGGGAGGCGCATACCAGAACGGCGTCGTCATTGATTCCATCGGAGGCGGAATCTGTCAGGTATCAAGTACCTTATACAATGCGGTTATCCGCGCAGAACTTGAAGTGACTATGAGATACAGCCATTCGATGACGGTAACGTATGTGGAACCGTCTGACGATGCCGCAATCGCCGGAACCTATAAGGATTTTCGATTTGTGAACAATCAGGATTATCCGATTTATATTGAGGGTTACTGTGCCAATAAGAAATTGACCTTCAATATCTACGGAAAAGAGACAAGGCCTGAGAACAGAAAGGTCTCATTCGAGAGTGAGATTTTGTCGCAGGAGCCTGCTTCTGTGCAGTTCAATCTGAACGGAACGCTTCCGTTAGGATATATCAATGTGGATCAGGGCGCTCATCTAAAAACCTCCGCACGCTTGTGGAAGATTGTAACGGTCGACGGCGTGGAGCAGAGTAGAGAGGTTTTCAACAAGAGCAGTTATGTCGGATCTCCTAGGATGATTACGGTTGGAACCGCAGGAGCCAACGAGGCGCAGTTAGGCGCGCTCGGCGCAGCGATTGCAACGAACGACGAGGCGACCGTCCGCGCAACCGTTGCATCCCTTGCAGCGCCGGCGGCGCCGGAAACACCGGCGGAAGGTACAGTGCCGGCAGATGGCGGAACCCCGACACCGGCGGAAGGTACAGTGCCGGAAGAATAGATAATTGAAGAACTTTTGAATGAACAATGCGTTAGGCTGCTCCTGAATTGGAGCAGCCTTAAAGCCTATATAGGGAGCAGGTATATGAAAGCAGGAAAATTGCCGGAATCTGTGATGGAACGAACCGTTTTCAGACAATTGAATAGCCGAAGAACAGACGTGCGCATCCGCCCGGCAATAGGACTGGATTATTCTGCGATTGACGTGGCGGAGGATGAGACCGTTGTACTATCCTGCGATTCTGTGACGGAGGCGGCGGATTGCGCGGCAGGCACCGCCGTTATAGCTGCACTCAACGATGTCGCCTGCTCCGGGGCATGTCCTGTGGGTGTGTTGATCAGTCTGCTTCTGCCAACCTCAACGAACGAGCGGCAGCTGGGGGATATCATAAAGGAGATTGACGAAGTGTGCCAGAAGGCGGATGTGGAAGTCCTCGGAGGCCATACGGAAGTGACCAGATCGGTTCAAAAGCCGCTTATTACGGCAACGGGCGTCGGCAAGGTTAAGCAGGCAAATTTGTGTGACAATCGCCGGATTGAGCCGGGCATGGATATTGTTGCGACAAAGTGGATCGGACTTGAGGGAACGGCGATTCTTGCGGTCAAAAGGGAGAGAGAACTGCTGACCAGATTTTCCGCCCCATTTATCGATACGGCAAAAAAGTATCTCGAATATATGCCGGTATGGCCGGAGGCTGCAGTCGCCGCGCAGTCCGGCGCAGGTGGAATGCATGACGTCTCTGAGGGCGGAATTTTTGGCGCACTCTGGGAAATGGCGCAAGCGGCCGGCGTTGGACTTGAAATTGAATTAAAAAAAATACCGATTCGTCAGGAAACCGTTGAAATTTGCGAATTTTTTGACATCAATCCATATAAACTGATATCAGGCGGCTGTATGCTGATCGCCGCCCAAAACGGTAAGCAGCTGCAGCGGAAGCTGGAGCAGGAGGGAATTTTCTCTTCTTTGATCGGAAGGACAACAGGCGGAAACGATCGCGTGCTCCTCTCAGGGGAAGAACGCAGATTTCTTGAGAAAACGCAGACCGACGAAATACATAAAATGAAAGGGAAAGCATGATGAGAGAAAAAATCTTAACTTTTATAGAAAAAAACAGCAGGATTGACCTTGCGGAACTGGCGGTTATCCTCGGCGTGGAAGAAGCGGACGTTGCAAACGAGCTGGAGGCTATGGAGCAGGAGCACATTATCTGCGGATACCCGACGCTCATTGACTGGGATAAGGTTGGAATCGAGAAAGTAACCGCACTGATTGAAGTGCGGGTAACCCCTCAGCGCGAGATGGGATTTGACAAGGTTGCCGAACGCATTGCCCGCTATCCGGAGGTAAATGCGGTCTATCTTATTTCCGGCGGATTCGATTTTCTGGTATCGATCGAAGGGAAAACACTCCGAGAGGTTTCCCAGTTTGTATCCGAGAAGCTCTCGACGATTGACACCGTACTTTCAACAAAGACCAACTTTATTTTGAAAAAGTATAAAGACCATGGAACGGTTATGGCCGCTCCTGCAAAAGACGAAAGGATTATGATGGCGTAATGAGAAATCCACTATCTAAAACAATAGTTACGATTCAGCCATCGGGAATCCGTAAATTTTTTGATATTGTAAGCGAGATGCCGGATGCAATTTCGCTTGGCGTAGGGGAACCTGATTTCGACACTCCATGGCATGTCAGAGAAGAAGGAATCCATTCTCTTGAAATGGGAAGAACATTCTATACTTCAAATTCGGGTTTAAAGGAATTAAAGGAAGAAATATCGAACTATTTAAAGAGAAGATACAACACAGACTATCATCCGGCGGATGAGATTATGGTTACGGTTGGCGGCAGTGAAGCGATTGATATAGCGATGCGCGCGATGCTCGATCCCGGCGACGAGGTACTGATTCCCCAGCCGAGTTATGTGTCATATCTTCCATGCGCCGTTCTGGCAAACGGCGTGCCTGTGATTATTGAGCTTAAAGCCGAAAATGAATTCCGTCTTACAGCGGAGCAGCTGGAAAATGCGATTACCGACAAGACGAAGCTTCTGGTGCTTCCGTTTCCGAATAACCCGACGGGCGCGGTTATGGAAAGAAAGGATCTTGAGGCTATTGCAAAAGTGATTATCAAGCATGATATTTTTGTGCTCAGCGACGAAATCTACTCCGAGCTTACATACCTTGATGAGCATGTATCTATCGCATCCCTTCCGGGAATGTGGGAGAGAACCATTACCATCAATGGGTTTTCAAAGTCCCATGCAATGACCGGATGGCGGCTTGGCTATGCGTGCGGGCCGAAGGAGATCATCAAACAGATGCTAAAAATCCACCAGTTCGCAATTATGTGCGCTCCGACTACAAGCCAGTATGCGGCGGTGGAAGCGCTGAAAAACGGAGACGAGGACGTCGCAGGCATGCGCGAAGAGTATAACGGAAGACGCCGGTACCTGCTGCACCGATTCAGGGAGATGGGGCTGGAATGTTTTGAACCGTTCGGCGCATTTTATACGTTTCCATGCATTAAAGAGTTTGGCATGACCTCGGACGAATTTGCGACGGAGCTCTTAAACGACCAGAAGGTTGCCGTCGTGCCCGGAACCGCATTCGGCGATTCAGGAGAGGGATTTATCCGAATCTCTTATGCATATTCGTTGGAGAATTTGAAAGAAGCGCTTGGCAGAATCGAATGTTTTATTACGAAGCTTCGGGAGAAAAAAGAATGGCAGCATTGAATATTGTGTTGTATGAGCCGGAGATTCCGTCAAACACCGGAAACATCGGGCGTACCTGCGTGGCGACAGGAACAAGGCTGCATTTGATTGAACCGCTTGGATTTTCCCTAAACGAAAAGGCGGTTAAGCGTTCCGGGATGGATTACTGGAAGGAACTGGACGTCACAACCTATGTAAATTGGGAGGACTTCTGCCAAAAGAATCCGGATGTAAAAATCTATTATGCTACCACGAAGGGACGGCATGTGTATTCCGACGTAAAGTACGAGCCGGATTGCTATATTATGTTCGGGAAGGAGAGCGCAGGCATCCCGGAAGAAATCTTAAAGGAACATCCGAAGACCTGCGTCCGGATTCCGATGATGGGGGAAACGAGATCGCTCAATTTATCGAATTCGGTTGCGATTGTGCTTTACGAGGCGCTTCGCCAGAATAACTTTGACCATATGAAACTGGAAGGACAGCTCCACAGACTGAGTTGGGATGAATAAATGGGAATTATAAAAACAAAAGGGCTGGTGCATGAATTTATCCGCAGAGACGAGGACAACAACGTAGAGTCCATAACAACCGCTCTTGACCATGTGAATCTGGATGTAAAAGAAGGACAGTTTATTGCAATTCTCGGACACAACGGATCCGGAAAATCCACGCTCGCAAAGCATATCAACGCATTGCTTGCACCGAGCGAGGGAACGGTCTGGGTGGACGGCATGGATGTGTCAAAGGAGGAAAATATCATTCCGGTTCGCAAAAGCGCAGGAATGGTTTTTCAAAATCCGGACAACCAGATTATTGCAAGCGTGGTGGAGGAGGATGTAGGCTTCGGCCCGGAAAATATCGGCGTGCCGACAGAAGAAATTTTAAGAAGGGTTGATTTTAGCTTAAAATCGGTCGGAATGACAAAATACAGGCAGCACTCGCCGAATAGGCTGTCCGGGGGACAGAAGCAGCGCGTCGCAATCGCGGGGGTGGTTGCGATGGAACCGAAATGCATTGTCTTTGACGAGCCGACGGCGATGCTGGATCCGAACGGACGGAAGGAAGTCATAAGAACCGCGCATAAGCTGAATAAGGAAAAAGGCGTAACGATTCTTCTGATTACACATTACATGGAAGAAGTGGTCGACGCAGACTATGTATATGTCATGGAAGAGGGACAGATTGTCATGGACGGCACGCCGAAAGAAATTTTCTCAAGAGTGGATGAGCTGAAGGCGCATCGGCTCGATGTGCCGCAAATTACAATTCTTGCCGACAATTTGAAAAAAGCAGGTCTTGAGATCCCGACAGGGATACTGGCAAGAGAAGAGCTTGTGGATGCGATTATGAAATTATCGGGCCGCGCGGACATGAGGAGCATCGCAAAGGGCGCGCTGCAAAGAATGGAAAACTCGCAGAATACGGATGCCGGAAAGCGGGCTGCGGCTTCCAAAGAAAAAAAACAGGATTTAACAACATCAATTTTAATCGATCATGTGAACTATTCCTATAGCGAGGGAACGGCTTACCAGATTCAGGCCTTGAAGGATATTAACCTAAAGCTGGATCAGGGGCAGTTTATCGGAATAATCGGACATACCGGCTCCGGGAAATCCACGCTGATACAGCATTTAAACGGTCTGATTAAAGCAACGGACGGACACATCTATTTCAACGGCGAAGACATTTATGATAAAGATTACGATATGAGAAAGCTTCGCGGCAAGGTCGGACTGGTATTCCAATATCCGGAATATCAACTCTTTGAGACGACCGTTTTTGAGGATGTATGTTTCGGACCTAAGAATCAGGGACTGAATCGGAAGGACGTAGAGCTTAGAGCGTTTGAAGCGCTGGAAAATGTAAGGTTTCCGAAAGAATTGTTTGATCAGCCTCCGTTTGATCTTTCCGGCGGGCAGAAACGCCGCGTGGCAATCGCAGGAGTGCTGGCAATGAAGCCGGAAGTGCTGATATTGGATGAGCCTACCGCGGGACTTGATCCGGCAGGCAGGGACGAAATCCTCGGTTTAATCGCAGATATGCATAGGAAGCTTGGAATAACAGTCATTCTCGTTTCCCATAGCATGGAGGATGTGGCAAAGTATGTAGACCGCATTATCGTAATGAATCAGGGTTCTGTGATGTTTGACGACATACCAAAGGAGGTATTTCGCCATTATAAGGAACTCGAACAGGTCGGACTGGCCGCACCTCAGGTAACTTACCTGATGCACGAGCTTGCGGGAAAGGGATTATCTGTGGACCTTACGGCAGCGACTGTGGATGAAGCTGCCCGAAATGTGCTCATGGCATTGTAATAAAAGATAAAAGGACAAAATTATGATTCGAGATATCACAATAGGCCAGTATTATCCAGCCGATTCGATCGTGCATAAACTGGACCCACGTGTAAAATTATTTGCAACATTGATCTATATTATTGCGCTCTTTTCTTTTAAAGGAGTTCTGTCATTCGCAGTGATCGGCGTTTTTCTGTTTACTGTGATAAAGCTGTCAAAGGTTCCGTTTAAATTCATTGTAAAGGGATTGAAAGCGATTGTAATGATTTTGCTGATTACAGCTGTGTTTAATCTGTTCCTGACACCGGGCGATGTGGTTTTGTGGCAGTATAAGGCGTTGAAAATCTCCAATGTGGGACTAACCAATGCGGTCGTGATGATGTCAAGACTGATTTTCCTTATTATAGGAACTTCTCTTATGACGCTTACCACTACCCCGAATCAGCTGACGGACGGCTTGGAAACTTCGCTAAAGCCGTTGAACAAAATTCACATTCCGGTTCATGCGATTGCAATGATGATGTCCATTGCACTTCGGTTCATTCCGATTCTCATAGAAGAGACAGATAAGATTATGAAAGCGCAGATGGCAAGAGGCGCGGACTTCGAGCATGGAAACCTGATACAGCGGGCAAAAAACATGGTGCCGCTGCTGGTACCGCTTTTCGTATCGGCATTCCGCAGGGCGGATGATCTTGCAATGGCTATGGAAGCGCGCTGCTACAATGGCGGGGACGGAAGAACTAAGATGAAACCGCTGTGCTATAAAAAAGCGGACTATGTGACTTATATGGTTTCTATTGCTTTTCTGGCGCTTGTAGTAGCTGCAAGGATCATGCTCCCATGGCCGCAATAGTATAATGAAAGCCGGGGTATCAATATGAGGGTAAAGCTTACGGTAGCATACGACGGTACGAATTACTGCGGATGGCAGATTCAGCCGAACGGAGTGACAATCGAGGAAAAACTAAATGATGCAGTCAGTGCATTGTTCGGGTGCGAAAGAAAAGTTACCGGAGCGAGCAGAACGGATGCCGGAGTGCATGCGCTCGGCAATGTCTGTGTATTTGATGTAGAAACGAGAATGCCGGCGGAAAAAATCAGCTTTGCTTTAAACCAAAGGCTGCCGGATGATATTGTAGTAACCGATTCCTGTGAAGTGTCAGAGGATTTTCACCCCAGATTTTCGAAAAGCCGTAAGACTTATGAATACCGCATCTTAAACCGCAGATTTCCGGATCCGACAAGAAGACTCGACACGCACTTTTTCCATTATCCGTTAGACGAAGGAAATATGCAGAAGGCGGCGGCTTATCTGGTCGGAGAGCATGACTTTAAGAGCTTTGCTTCTATTCATACGCAGTCGGAAACCACCATTCGGACGATTTATGACTGTCATGTAAAGAGGGATGAGAATGATATTATAACGATTTCGGTAACCGGAAGCGGTTTTTTGTATCATATGGTGCGTATTATAGCGGGGACTCTGATAAAAGTCGGCTCCGGCGATATCGCCCCAGAGGAAATGCCGAATATATTAAGGGCGCGCGATAGAGGCGCAGCGGGACCAACCGCTCCGGCGAATGGGCTGACCCTGATCGGGCTTGTATATGAAGAGGAATAAGCTTGTAAGTATTGGAAAAACTGTAATTTTTCTGCAAGATTTTCTTGACAGTCTGGACATGAGAGATTATAATGTGTAGGTCTGCGATAGTGGATTCGTGTCGAACCAAAGCCCCGGTGAGACACTGAAGTATAGAAAGATAGCTGCCGGAACGCTTATGATGAAGCCATTTCTCAACGGATTTATAAGCAATCGGACAGTGAAAGCATTAGTAAGATGGCGTCCGGACATACGCGATCCTAACGTGTGATCTTAACAATTTTGTTTATCTAGTTTAAGGAGGATAACCTGATGAAGACATTTATGGCCAGTCCTGCTACCATCGAAAGAAAGTGGTATGTAGTTGACGCTGAAGGTAAGACCTTAGGTCGTTTAGCATCTGAAATTGCAAAAGTATTAAGAGGAAAGAATAAAGCAATCTTTACTCCTCACATGGATTGTGGCGATTATGTAATCGTTGTAAATGCTGCGAAGGTTAAAGTTACCGGAAGAAAATTGGATCAGAAGATTTACTACAAGCATTCGGATTACGTTGGCGGAATGAAAGAGACCACATTGCGAGAAATGTTAGCAAAGCATCCGGAGCGTGTGATTGAGTTCGCTGTTAAGGGTATGCTTCCAAAGGGACCTTTAGGCCGCAAGATGTATACCAAGTTATTTGTATATGCCGGACCAGAACACAAGCATGCGGCTCAGAAGCCGGAAGAGCTTACATTTTAATAGGAGGTAAAGAACATTGGCTGCTACAAAATATTACGGAACCGGTAGAAGAAAATCATCTGTTGCCAGAGTATACTTAGTACCGGGAACAGGTAAGGTTACAATTAATAAAAGAGATATTGATGAGTACTTAGGTCTTGAGACGTTAAAGGTTATCGTTCGCCAGCCGTTAGTATTGACAGAGAACACAGAGAAGTTCGATGTGATCGTTAACGTAAAGGGCGGCGGATATTCAGGACAGGCAGGAGCTATCCGTCATGGTATCGCCCGCGCATTGCTTCAGGTAGATCCTGATTTAAGACCGGTGCTAAAGAAAGCAGGATTCTTAACAAGAGATCCGCGTATGAAAGAGCGTAAGAAGTATGGTCTCAAAGCCGCACGTCGTGCTCCGCAGTTCTCAAAGAGATAGGAAATTGTATATATTATATGGAAACCCGCAAACATCAAGTTTGTGGGTTTTTTTATCATATAGGAAACTTCGTTTCCTATATGATAAAAACCCTCCGGGGGGGATGCGCACTCGCGCGAAGATGTAGTATGTCGCAAGCGACCGCGCTCGGCGCGAGAATGTGCTTCGCACATTCTTTTTTAAATGATGATTGTGGTATACTTATACTGTCAAAGATATATTGTAAAGGATATATTTAAGAACGTGGGGAGGTATACAAAAAGCTGAAAAAAAGCCGCGAGGATATATAGTTTACAGAAAAATGGAGCGAGAAAATCATGCAGGCGATGATAAAAAGGGCGACGATTGAAGATGCAAAAACAGTTGCCGGATTAGCAATAAAGATGTGGAAATCACATACAGTCGAGGAGCTGACAGAGGAATTCCGAGAGTATATTTGTAAGGGTAATTGCGAGGTTATCCTTGCTATATTGGACGATTGTGCTGTCGGTTTTGCACAATGTGGGTTGAGGAATGATTATGTGGAAGGAACAGATACGAGCCCGGTAGGATATTTGGAGGGGATTTTCGTTGAGGAGCATTATAGAAAAAACGGACTGGCAAAGGAGATGCTGGATGCCTGTCAGAAATGGGCAAAGGAGCAGCATTGCACAGAGTTTGCCAGCGATTGCGAGCTGGTAAACGAAGACAGTCGGAAATTTCATTTAAAAATGGGGTTTGAAGAGGCTAATCGAATTATTTGTTTTACGAAAAAATTGTAGGTGCTGAAAATGAAGAATGTAATACATATTTATGGAGCAGCGGGTTCCGGGACATCAACGCTCGGCAGAAAGATCAGTGAAAGTATACTGCAAAGTGCAAAAGAGTGGCGAAACAATATATGAGGCTGGAAAAATTCAAGGAGGCCGGGCAATGAAATTGCGAGAGAAGGAAATCTCTGCACACTCGAGGAATGCGGAATGAAAAACACTGCGCTATAGATATATTTCTTTTAATGTGATCATTTAGTAAAATTCCTTTCTTGTAATCCGTTGTTATCGGGCAGATTGTTTGGTGATGAAGAAAATTATAAACGACTAATAATGTAGAAAAAATTTTTGCAGACCTTCAGGCACAACGAAAAAAGATTTACAAAAAATAATATCCTTATAAATTCCTTATAAATTTTTTTTATTCTGATTGTGCGGAATAAACAATCAGGAGGATTTGACATGAGCGAAAATATTGTCGTTATAAAAAATTTGTCTAAGGAATTTAAGCGGCAGAAGGTGTTGAAGGAAATTACGATGAACATCCCGGAGAACTGTGTATACGGCCTCTTAGGACCGAACGGCGCCGGAAAATCCACGTTGCTAAAAACAATAACGGGGCTTTTAAAACCGACTACGGGAGAAATCTTTTTCCGGGGACATCAAAGGTCATCTTCGCTGCTTTGGTATCAAATGGATTCTTGTTATAGTCAGCCAGCATCTGCAAGCCGTCTGCTCTGGTAGGATCATAACCTATAATGATAAAATCCTGAACCTGTTTATCTTTTTCTTTGTCATAATGTCAACCATTGGTTTTCTGACAAGATAAGGATTTCTTCTTTTGCCGGAAAGTTTTTCAACGCTTCCGTATCTGTTGGGTAACTTCATTCGCACCATTCCTTTCGCTTAGATTCAGCAAGCTGATAAGCGGTTCGTGTGCCAATCTTAGTCCTCGTGGTTTACCTTTGTGACACTTGGACGTATGGTTTTCCATATTTCATAATTGTCCGGCATCTGGTTACCTGATTGTAATAGTTCTTTCATAGCCTGCCAATCCTTTAAGAACTGTGCTAGACTTTTGTTTTCAAAGAAGATTCCCGGTGCGCCATCTACATCTTTAATGGTGGCAGGAAATGCTTCATCGATAGCAAATAGGAGAGGTAGTATATCTCCGTCTGTCTGAATATCAAATTCTGCAAGGGTGTTGACATTTATATTCAATGAATCTGCAATCTTTCGCAATTGTTCTGGCTTCGGAAGATTTTTTCCTAACTCATACTTACGAATTGCAACCTCATGAATGCCGGCTAAGTCACCAAGCTCTTTTTGTGTTAATCCACGAAATGTTCGGATTAGCTTAATCTTTTTACCGGTATTCATCTTATCAACCTCCTGTGCAAGATAATTTAACATACTAAAAATGAAACATCAACATCATTACTAATACTATTGGAAGAGTAAACAAAGGTCTGTATAATACAAAACAGTGTAGTGGTCAAGCATTTTTTAGCCACAAGTGTTACAAAAATGCTTGACCACTACAATCCTCTACTACGATTGTACGAACTATTTTTTTGAGATCGAACAGGAAGACGGTGACAAAAAATACGGAAAGTGCAAAGAACACAGACCTAATCCAA
>CAZTKM010000047.1:0-19181 GCA_964614035.1 uncultured Lachnobacterium sp. | reverse complement strand
GCTTCAATAAGGGGCAGCAGGATTATCTGCTTCCGTTTGTGGAGGACGGCACGATTATTTTAATCGGTGCGACCACAGAGAACCCATACTTTGAAGTCAACGGCGCTCTTTTGTCCCGCTCCGTCATTTTTGAACTGAAGAAGCTTTCGAAAGAGGATATCAAAATACTTCTGATGAGAGCGATAACCGATAAAGAAAAAGGTCTCGGCTCCTACAATGCGGCAATCGATGAGGATGCTTTGGAATTTCTGGCGGATGTATGCAACGGAGACGCAAGAGCCGCGCTTACCGCAATTGAGCTCGGCGTGCTTACTACAGACCGCGATGAGGACGGCAGGATTCACATTACGATTGATGTGGCGAGCGAATGTATACAGAAGCGGGTAATTTCTTATGATAAGACAGGAGATAATCACTATGATACGATTTCTGCATTTATTAAGAGTATGAGAGGTTCCGACCCGGATGCGGCCGTATACTATCTGGCCCGTATGCTTTATGCGGGGGAAGACATCAAATTCATTGCCAGACGCATTATGATCTGTGCATCGGAGGATGTCGGAAACGCAGATCCGATGGCGCTTGTGGTTGCAGCTTCCGCATCTTTGGCAATTGAGCGGGTCGGTATGCCGGAAGCACAGATTATTCTGGCACAGGCGGTAAATTATGTGGCGTGTGCTCCGAAGAGCAATGCATCCTGCGAATCGGTGTATGAAGCGATGCAGGCCGTTAAGAATATGGAGACGCCGCCGGTTCCGGCACATTTACAGGACGCTCATTACAAGTCGGCAGAGAAGCTGGGGCATGGGCTTGGCTACAAATATGCGCATGACTACCCGAATCATTATGTGGATCAGCAGTATCTGCCGGATGAACTTACAGATAAAGTATTTTACCGTCCGACGGATATCGGATATGAAAAGACAATCCGAGAGTATTTTAAGAAAATAAAGGGTGAAAGTGAGGAATCCAAGGAATGAAAAGTTACCGGGAAATGACAAAGGAAGAGCTTTTACAGGAGAAGGCGGGGCTGGAGGCTGAATACGAGAAAATTAAAGCATCCGGACTTGCGCTTGACATGTCAAGAGGAAAACCGGGAGCGGATCAGCTTGAACTTTCGATGCCGATGATGGATGTTCTTACATCGAAGAGCCTGCTGGAGAGTGAGAATGGGTTTGATCTTCGCAATTACGGAGTCCTTGACGGTATTCCGGAAGCCAAACGGCTTGTTGCCGGAATGCTTGGGTGCAAGCCGGAAAATGTGATGATTTACGGCAATTCAAGCCTGAACATTATGTATGATCAGATTGCAAGAGCAATGTTTGACGGAATCTGCGGGAATACTCCATGGTCTAAGCAGGGGACAGTAAAATTCCTCTGTCCGGTGCCGGGATATGATCGTCATTTTGCTATTACCGAGCATTTTGGAATTGAAATGATTTCAATTGACATGGATGATAACGGACCGGATATGGACGCTGTCGAGAAGTACGTAAATAATGACGCTTCCGTCAAAGGCATCTGGTGCGTGCCGAAATATTCCAATCCGAGCGGGATCGTCTATTCCGACGAGGTGGTAAGACGCTTTGCAGCATTAAAGCCGGCGGCACCGGATTTTCGGATTTTCTGGGATAATGCTTATGCCATCCATCATCTCTATGAGGAGGAGCAGGCCGAGATTTTAGATATCATTTCGGAATGTGAAAAGGCCGGCAATCCCGATATGGTGATTGAGTTCTGCTCCACCAGCAAGGTAACCTTCCCGGGAAGCGGCATTGCGGCGCTTGCAACATCCGCTGCAAATATCGAGGATATCAGGGGACAGCTTGTTTACCAGACAATCGGATATGATAAGATCAATCAGCTCCGCCATGCAGAGTATTTCAAGGATATGGATGGGGTAAAGGCCCATATGGCAAAACAGGCTGCCTGTATCCGTCCGAAGTTTGAGATGATCAATGACCTTCTTGGAAAAGAAATCGCTCCGCGCGGAATCGGTTCATGGATCAACCCGAAAGGCGGATATTTTATCAGCTTCTGCGCGCTTGAAGGATGCGCAAAGGAAATCGTTGCAAAATGTAAGGAGGCCGGCGTTACATTGACCGGTGCGGGAGCTCCTTTCCCATACCAGAAGGATCCGAAGGATTCCGTAATCCGCATCGCTCCTACTTATCCAAGTCTGTCGGAGCTTACGCAGGCTGCGGAAATATTCGTTATCGTAGTCCGGCTGGTAAGTGCAAATAAATTGTTGGAGAGAAAATAAATCCAGATATAATTGAATTTATTAAATCCAGAATTCATAAATAGTGCGCAAAAAGGCGCACTATTTTTTAAAAAACTCTTTACAAATGAAAAAAATGTTGTAAAATACAAATTATCTTTTTTCCGTTTATGGGGACATTTCGTGGGCGTTCGCCAAAGAAAATCCCGGGATTTATTTTAACAGAATATGGCTATGACTCTTTTTGACGTACAAAGGATTGTACAAAGAAAGGAGAATTATGAAAGAAATATTTCAGGAATACGGAGGTATCTTGATTACTGTTGTTGCGATACTTTCCGTCATTTTAGTGGTGGTTGCGGTAATTGGGAGCGATGAGAACGGAGCGATTGGCATTGCCTTTAAGGGTCTGATTGACAGCTTTGTCGCACGTGCGAACAGCAGTATCGGAATCGGAGAATAGAGGTGGGGCATGGAACTCGGCAAGGAATATTTTGGCCCGCTTTTTTGCTTTGTATCGGATCCCGAAATAACGGATATTGATTTTAACGGAAGCGAAGTGTGGCTTACGAATATCGCGAACGAAAGATATATGGTTGATCCGGCATTTGTAGCAGAGCATATCACGCCGGCGTTTGTGGAGCAGTTTTCACAGCGCATTGCAAATCTCGTGAGCGTCCAGTTCAACAAGCGAAACCCTGAGCTTGAAGCGGAGACGAGCGAGCTTCGGGTAACCATTCTGCATGAGTCTGTGGCGAAATCCGGTCGTACGATCAGTATCAGAAAAACGCCTCCGATTATACGAATAACGGCTGCAAAAGCGCTAAAGGAGCGCTTTTGCAGCAAGGAGGTCATGGCGCTTCTCATCAATTGCGTGCTGACAAAGATGAATCTGATTTTTTGCGGAATGCCGGGAGTCGGAAAGACCGAATCCGCGAAATTTTTCTCCCGGTTCATCCCTGCAAATGAGAGAGTCATAACGATCGAGGACACGCTGGAGCTTCGGTATTCAAAGACCAATCCGGGGAAGGATTGTGTGGAGATGAAGGTCAGTGAGGATATGTTTGATTACGCGAAAGCGATTAAGTCCAGCCTGCGGCTGAATCCAAAGTGGATTATGCTGTCGGAGGCGAGATCCACAGAGGTAAAGTATCTGCTTGAGGGATGGTCAACCGGAGTCAGAGGGATGACAACGCTGCATACGGATGATGTGAGGAACGTACCGGACCGGATTTTAAGCATGTTGCCGAACCGCACCGATGCGGACCGGATGGAGAACGATATCTATCAGGCGCTTGATGTCGGCTTACTGATTCGGAAGAAAAAGGATGAAAACGGGACACTGTACCGGTATGTCGATCAGGTGTGTTTCTTTATGAGAGAAAGCGGACAGAACAAGATTGTTATGGTCGTAAATGAAGGAAAATTTGTGCTGAAGCAGCTTCCTGAACAGATGCAGCGGAGATTTTTCCGCGCGGGAATCGAGAACCCGTTTGAATGTGAAGAACTGGAACTGGCATTGAACGAAAGCGGGACCAAAGACCGCATGGAGGCAGAGTCATGAGCTTTCTGTATATTGCGGTGCTGGCGTATGTCCTGCACCTTCTGTTAAAACTGAACCGGTATATGACCATAGCAATCGGACTTTTCTTCCTGATCGTGTATCCGTTTCACAGGAAAGCACAGAACCGGAAGAAGGAACAGGAAAAGCGGTTTTTGGAGGTCATGATTTATATAGACACATTGCTTTATGCGTTTCTGCGGGAACAGAAGGTGGAAGCGGCGCTGGCCGACGTATGTCTGTCGCTGCCGGAAGGCCGGATGCGGGAGACGGCAATTCAGGCGCACGACCACATGACGCTTACCTTCGACAATTCGGACGCAACTGCAGACGGACTTTCCTGCATTGAAAAAAGCTATGCGAGCGGAAGACTGAAAAGTATACATGATTTTATGCTGCATGTGGAGGCGTACGGAGGCGCAATAGAAGAGACTGTTCTGCTTCTGCTTCAGGATAAGAACTGTTACGAAAGGCGGATCCGGCAGGCCATGGAAGAGCGTAAAAAAAGCTTCCGGGAGGTTGTGATGTCGGTCGGCGCGTCCTTAATCATCTGCGGAATGGTGTTATATATTCCAATCGGCAATATGGATATCAGCGGAAAATGGATTGTGCAGGCGCTGGCGGTCCTTGTAATCGTGCTGGACGATCTGATTGTTTTGCGCGCGCAGAGCTATCTGGGGATTGACTGGCTTACGTTAGACATATTGGACAACAAGGTCGATTATGAAAAAAAGATGCGGGAGTTTTATGCGTATGACGAACGAAAAGAGAAAAAGCTGTCTTTCATTCTTGCAGGTATATCGGGAGTGACTATTGCAATATTATTGTTTTTTCAAAAACATTGGGCCGCGGCAGGAATGATGGGATTGTTCCTTGTATTTTTGAATCAGCATAAAATCGGACATTTTATAGCGGGAAAAAATATAAAGAGGAATATACAAAGCGCGTTTCCCAATTGGTTGATGGAGCTTGTTCTGCTGCTTCAAAGTGAAAATGTGCAGGTTGCCTTGGAAAAATCGAAAGAACATGTACCCGCGGTTCTAAAGGAAGATTTAGAGGAACTGCTGGCCGGGTTGGAGATCAATCCCGAGGACGCCGAACCGTACCACAATTTTTTGAAAGCGTTTGCGCTTCCGGAAGTGTCTTCGACCATGAGCATGCTGTACTCGCTCTCCATCGGAAACAGCGGAAATGCAAGGCGGCAGATTGCGGAATTGATTGAGAAGAACCAGCAGATGCTGGATGTGGCGGAATCCGCGCGGATGAAGGATAAGAACAGCGGAATGTATCTGCTGTTTTTAGCGCCGGTTGTGACGGCCTCCTTAAAGCTTGTGATTGATATGGCGGTTTTTATGCTAAGCTTTTTGTCATCATCTTTGATATAGGAGAGAGGAAGAATGAGTCAGATTATAAAAGCATATATGGGTATATTCATTATGTTGTCCATTACCTTTGCGGCGGCGGGAATTTTGGCGGCGTACCTTACGGTGGCGGATGCGCAGGATATACACCAGAATATGGTAAATGAATTGGAGAACAGCGATTTCTATCCGGAAGTGGTAAGGGAATGCTTTTTGCTCGCGAAAAACCGGGGATATACGCTTGAGGTAACATTGTATCAGAGCGACTATACCAGCGTATGCTGTAGGAATGCGGAGGATGTCCCTGAGAATACGGATGAGGTAGTTTACGCAAAAGTGGAATTGCAATTTCCGCTGGAGGCTGCATTTTATGATTTTACGGAAACGAAAAGCTTATGCGCATATGCGCGTTAGGAGAGACATGAAACAGATAATAGAAGAATATGGAATATGTGCGGTTCTGATATTTCTCGGAGGAGTGATTTTGGAACTGATGCAGGAACTATTTGAGCTGATATAAGGGGAATAAAATGAAGGTTATATTTTTGAATTATGGAAGTTTGATTTTGTCAATGTCAGGATTTATCGCGGTTTTTGGACTTTTTGAAAAGCTGCTTCTTGCATGCGATTGTGATTTTGCAGGATTGGTTGCATTTTTGCTCTCGGGAGGCTGTTAAAGTGAAGGAACTTTTTACAGAATATGGCGAGCTGGTAATTGCTGTGTTCACAGCATGGTTTATTCTGCCGTTTTTTGTCGGGATAAAGCTTCCGCTGAGTGCTGCACCGGCGGATTTGAGTACAAAGGCTTTCCATGCCTATGCATCGGAAGGAAAAGTAACCATGGAATATCTAAACGTGCCGATTACGGAACAGAGCATAGAATTTACCGATGATCATTTCCTTGCGGTTACGGATGAAGGGAGAAAGATTCCGCTTCATATTTTCGTGGTACTGGATGAGGAAGGGAATCGGATTCATTCTACATTTTTAGAAGGAAAGGAAGGATTATTGTTTGGAAAACCGGGAATTTATACGGTGTATTTTAAGACGGTAGACGATATTGGCCGGACGCAGTATGGAAAGCTGAGGATTCCAGTACAAAGAAAGTTTATATGAAAAATGTAATTATCGGGGTATTTGGGGGAATGATGTTCTTCTATACCATCATGATTGCGGTCAGCATTTATTCGGTTCAGAGCAGAAAGAACGAACTGGAAAACTGCTTATCGGAAATTGTATGGCAGACGCTGGACAACTACTATGTTCCCGAGGTTCTCAGAGAGAGTGATTATGAGCCTGTATCCGAGGAGACCGTCAGGGAAGAGGTTGCGGAAGAAATTGAAAGGAGGCTGAGCTCGGATTCGAATTATTCCATCACAATACTTGCCTGCGATATGGATATGGGAATTTTGTCGGTCAGGGTGGATGAAAACTACATCCTGCCGAACGGAAAGGAAAAGAATTGGCATTATGCAAAAACGGCTGTCGTGGAATAGAAGGGAGAATCTGTCATTGACAGAAAAAATAAAATTTCACATGCGTTTCTTTTGCGTCCTGATGGGAATGCTTTTTTCCTTATTGTCAGGGAATAGGAAAATTGTATTTGCGGATACCTGGGAAAACGCATGTGATTACTATAACTCATATGGAAATCGAGCGGTGTTTCATGGTACATCGGCAACGGACGGATACATATACTGCGCTACCCGCGGGGTGGAGGGAAGCACCGGGATTAAGTATAGGACAATCGGATGGAAGATTAATGTTGTAAACAGCAGCGGATCGGTACTGCAAACGCTTTATGTGCAGCTTGGCGGGAGTTATCTTCAGGAGATGAACAGTGTTCAAATAGGGGAAAATATCTACAATCTCTATGCAATGCGGCTAAGCTCCTTAAAAAGCCGGATGAATGGAAACGCGATTGCAGCAATCAATCAGGGAAGCTGTTCGATTGTTCTGGATGCATGTATGGTTGTGATGACAAACGGTTCGCCGGGAGGCACTATGAACGATAACGGAGCTACGTCGGGAAGCGTATATACCTCCTACGATGGAATCGCAAATGCAGCCGGCTGGGCGGCGGTATCGAAAGATGCATTGCACAGCTATTACAACAAAACGGTAGACGGACTTTTTTGCAATGTAGCGGTCAGGGCGGGAAACGGAATTGAAAGAGCAACGGGCGGAGGAAGATATTGTTACGGAACCTATGTCATAGTAAATGCCGCGCCTGCCTCCGGATATCTTTTTTCACATTGGAGCGGTTCGGCCGTCTCATACAGTGCAGGCTATGGATTTTATGTGAATGGCGATGTTACACTGACTGCAAACGGTAAGCCAAAGGTAACGGAGGTTATATTTAACCGCAATGCTTTTGAAGGCGACTCCATGTCGCAGTCGAAGCAATATACCTATGGCGTTTCGAATCAGAGATTTGCGGATCCGGGGTATACAAAGGCCGGATATCATCAGATTGGGTGGTCGGAAGACAAAAACGCAAAACAAGCGGACTATGCGATGAATTATGCCGTTTCATCCGAATGGATCAATGCCCGTTATCCGAAAGTGACGCTCTATGCGGTCTGGGAAGTGAATATCTATCATGTCGCTTTTCATGGAAACGGCGCGCCGTATGGGAGCGTGCCGGAAATTACGGCAAATTATGAACAGGAGGTTACGTTGCCGCAAAACGGATTTGCAAAGCCTGCGCCAATCTGCACGTATCTTGGATGGGGGCATAACAAAGCGGCGTTTGAGCCGGACTATCTGATCAATCAGAGAATTTGGATGAGACAGCTTGCAGAGAGGGCAGGAGTATTATATCAGAATGACGCGACCATCCTGTTGTATGCAATATGGGATTATGCGCCAGAGATTCATACCGGAGATTTTTACTATTCTCTTACGGATGCAAGGGAAGGAAAAATCACAGAATCGGAGCTTGCAGGGGGCGCATATGTAACGGACCGGGAGGATGGGGACATCCCATATGGAATCAATGAGAGAAATTCCTTTTGTATCGCAAATTATGACGCAGATGTTTTTCTGAATTTAGACGGCGACGGTAAGGTGGAGATTATCTACGAAGCGGTCGACCATGCAGGAAATCGTGTGGAAGAATCGGTGTGGGTATACGTTGTAGATACTACGATTACGAGCGGAAGAGGTGTACTGGGAAAAATCCGATTTGTGGACGAACCGTATTTTTCCTCCGAAGAGGGGCTTGTACCGGAAGAATCCGGAGGAATAAAACATGACTCCCAGTGGGTGTTGGACGATACATATCGCACAATACTCTGGGAGTCTGTAAAAAAGGCTAATCTTCCTTAGAAACCGGCGGAAGCTTAATATATATTTTCTCTATACGGTTTTTGTCTACCTGCTCAATCCGGAGGAGCACGTTTTCGTCCGTAATGATTATCTCATTTTTTTCCGGCAGATGATCCAGGCGATCTAGACAATATCCGCCGATAGTGTCATAATTTTCGGAAGTAAATGGGAAATCGAGCCCATCGCTTATATCATCGAGATTGGCCGAACCTAAAACGATAAATTCGCGGTCGTTTATGCGGGTTATTGCATCGACCTCGTCGGTATCGTATTCATCCCGTATTTCGCCGACGATTTCTTCGAGAAGATCCTCTAACGTAATCAGGCCTGCCGTAACTCCGTATTCATCAAGCACGATTGCAAGAGCGATGGAATTCTTACGCATCTCAATAAACAGATTTGCCGTATTCTTGTGCTCATATGTAAAAAACGGCTCTCTTAGAATACTGTCTACGGTAAAGGTCTCCGGATCTTCGCATAACAGCAGATCCTTCATGTTAATGATACCGATGACATGATCGGTGGTCTCCTCGTAGACCGGAAGACGGGTAAATTTATCTTTCCGGAAGATTTCAATGATTTCATTGTAGCTGGCGTTTTTTTCAACAAACGTCATATCAATCCGGGGAACCATGACTTCCTTGGCCTCCGAATCGCCGAAATCAAAGAGGTTGTGAATCATGTCGCGCTCTTCATCTTCGATAACGCCCGTCTCCTGACTGACATCGACGATGGTGCGCAGCTCCTCCTCGGTCATCTTCTTGTCTTTATCCCGCGGATCCACCCGAAGCAGGAAAAGAATAGCCATGGAAAGTTTGTTGACTATAAAAATGACAGGGGTAAGCACCTTCATCAAAAGTCCAATCAAAAACGCATAGGACAAAGACATTTTATCAGCATGGATTGTGGCTTTCGTCTTTGGAGTGACTTCCCCGAAAATTAAAATTAAAAGCGTAAGTATTCCTGTTGCGACGCCTGCTCCCACACTGCCGAAGTATTTGAGGGCAAGTGAAGTGGCAAGTGAAGAAGCGGAAAGATTAACAATGTTGTTTCCAATCAGGATTGCAGACAGCATCTTTCCGGAATCTTCCGTAATCTGAAGAACTTTGTCTGCTCTTTTATCGCCTGCCTCAGACAGGGTACGCATACGGATTTTGTTTACAGTGGTAAGAGCCGTCTCCGCCGACGAAAAGAAGGCGGAGAGCAGTAATAAAATAATTAATATGATAATCGAAGCTATGTCGCCGGATTCCATATATACACCTCATAAAATAAGTTTTGACTAATTAGCGTCAGTACTGTAGTTTGGAGCTTCTTTTGTAATATGAATGTCATGTGGATGACTTTCTTTTAAGGATGCGGCGGAAATCTTAACGAATTTTCCGTTCTCCTTTAAGGTCTCAATGTCAGGGCATCCGCAGTAGCCCATACCCGAACGGATGCCGCCGACCAGCTGAAAGATGGTATCTTCAAGTGTACCTTTGTACGCTACGCGACCTTCCACGCCTTCCGGAACAAGCTTTCTTGCTCCTTCCTGGAAGTAACGGTCTTTGCTTCCGTTTTCCATCGCAGCGATAGAGCCCATGCCGCGGTATACCTTGTATTTTCTTCCCTGATATAATTCAAAGGTTCCCGGCGCTTCATCACAGCCGGCAAACATGGAACCCATCATGCATACGTTAGCGCCGGCTGCAAGGGCTTTTGTCATATCGCCGGAATACTTGATTCCGCCGTCCGCGATAACCGGAATACCATACTCTTTTGCAACTTCATAACAATCCATGATTGCGGAAATCTGCGGAACACCGATACCTGCAACAATGCGGGTGGTGCAAATCGATCCCGGTCCGATCCCGACCTTGACTGCATCGGCGCCGGCCTTGATTAAATCTCTGGCGGCAGCTCCGGTAGCGATATTGCCTGCGATAACCGGAAGGTCAGGATACTTTTCTTTGATACGCTTAACTGCGGTTAAGATGTTCTTGGAATGACCATGTGCGGAATCGACGACGATTACGTCGACATGCGCGCTGACAAGCGCATCCACACGCTCCATCATGTTTCCGGTAATTCCGACGCCGGCGCCACAGAGAAGGCGTCCCTGTGCATCCTTTGCGGCGAGCGGATATTTGATCTGCTTTTCGATATCCTTGATTGTGATCAGTCCCTTGAGATTGAAATCTTTATCGACAATCGGAAGCTTTTCTTTTCTGGAAGCGGCAAGAATGGACTTTGCTTCCTCCAGGGTAATTCCTTCCTGGGCGGTAATCAGATTCTCTGATGTCATGGACTCTTTGATTTTCTTGGAAAAATCCTTCTCAAATTTGAGATCCCGGTTGGTAATGATTCCGACAAGCTTTCCGTTCTCGGTAATCGGAACACCGGAGATTTTGAACTTTGCCATCAGATTATCCGCATCGGCAAGTGTATGGTCAGGAGAAAGATAAAATGGATCGGTAATAACACCGTTCTCAGAACGTTTTACCTTATCAACCTCATCAGCCTGCGCTTCAATAGACATATTCTTATGGATGATACCGATACCACCCTGTCTTGCCATGGCGATTGCCATTTTTGATTCTGTAACGGTGTCCATTGCAGCACTCATCATAGGAATGTTAAGAACAATCTTTTTGGTAAGATGTGTTCTTAAATCAATCATATTCGGAGTAACCTCAGAATACTGAGGCACTAGGAGAACATCATCAAAAGTAATTCCTTCGCCGATAATAGTACCCATTTTTCTTATAATCCTCACTTTCTTCTATTTGTGTTATTTAAAAAACTATTTCAAATAACGATATCAAAAATGACGTAAAGTGTCAAGGAGCAGAATAGGTAAAATGCCGATTGGTACAAAGGCGAAAGAAAATATATAGAATGTACCGGAAAACGGTATAAATTCAGGAGGAAAATTTTGCATGAAAAATAAATGGAATATAAAAAATGTAAGTGGATAGTAATTGCGTCGGTAATTGTGTTGTCCTTTTTGGTTAGAGAAAAAGAACTGAAATAATCATTCACAAATGGAAAAAAATGTGCTATGATGCAAAAAGGGCAAAGACGTCTTACAAAAGGGGGTTCTTTGCCTGTTTTTGTAATCAGAAAGCAAACGCCGAGAGCGTATGAGGAAGAAAGAATGGATTTTCGCCCATGCATTGATATCCACAACGGAAAAGTAAAACAGATTGTCGGAAGCAGCCTCAAGGATGAGGGAAGCTTTGCGGTAGACAATTTTGTGTCCGAACAGGACGGCGCCTTTTTTGCGAACCTATATAGGAAGGCCGGGATAAAAGGCGGTCATATTATCTTATTAAATAAGGAAGGCAGCGAGTACTACGACAGGACAAAAGAGCAGGCGCTGCTTTCGCTGGCGGCATTTCCGGGCGGCCTTCAGATTGGCGGCGGAATAACGGCGGAAAATGCAAAGTCTTTTCTTGAGGCAGGTGCAGATAAGGTCATTGTTACCTCCTACGTCTTTTCAGACGGAAAAATCAATATGGAGCATCTGGATAAGCTATGCGGTGTTGTGGGAAAGGAACACATCGTGCTCGATCTGTCCTGCAGATATTGTGAAGAGCGGACAGAAGGAGAGGAGACGCTGCGGCAGGGGTACTATATTGTTACAGACCGGTGGCAGAAGTTTACGACGGAACGGATGACGGAGGAACTGTTGGATTTGCTTGCAGAGTACGCAGCGGAGTTTCTGGTTCATGCGGTTGATGTGGAAGGAAAATCGGGCGGCATCGAGGAGGAACTGGTTAAGCTTCTGGGAAATTGGGGAAAAATCCCGATTACATATGCCGGCGGAGTCCACAGCTTTGAAGATCTGGATAAAATATACAGGCTCGGGCAGAACAGGCTGCACGTAACCGTCGGGAGCGCGCTGGATCTCTTTGGAGGGAATCTGCCGTATCAGGAAGTTTTAGCTTTTTGCAATCAAACAAGAAGTAATTCATATAATATAAATCAATAGACAGGAGAAAAAATATGAGTAAGTACACAAAGCAGGATATTGTACAAATCGTTGAGAATGAAGGCGTGGAGTTCATCCGTCTGCAGTTTACGGATATCTTTGGAACGCTGAAAAACATCGCAATCACATCGAGCCAGCTGGAAAAAGCATTGAATAACCAATGTATGTTTGACGGTTCTGCCATTGAGGGATTTGTCAGAGTGGAAGAGTCGGATATGTATCTTTATCCGGATTTGGATACATTTGCCATTTTCCCATGGAGACCTCAGCAGGGAAAGGTGGCGCGCATCATATGTGATGTGTATTGTGCGGACGGAACGCCGTTTATCGGCAATCCACGATACATTCTGGAAAGACAGATCGAAGAAGCTAAAAAGATGGGATATACCTTTGACGTGGGGCCGGAATGTGAATTCTTTTTATTCCAGCAGGATGAGAATGGACTTCCGACAACGACAACCAATGAAAACGCAGGCTATTTTGACATCGGACCGGCGGATTTTGGCGAGAATGCAAGACGGGATATGGTGCTTACTTTGGAGGATATGGGGTATGAAATCGAATCTTCCCACCACGAATGCGCTCCGGCCCAGCATGAGATTGATTTTAAATATGACGAGGCACTGGCGTCGGCGGATAATATCATAACCTTCAAGCTTGCGGTCCGGACAATCGCCAAAAAGCATGGCGTGGTTGCAAGCTTTATGCCAAAGCCCAAGAGCGACACCTTTGGCTCCGGCATGCATATCAACATGTCGCTCAAGAAGGACGGCGTAAATATTTTTGGCGATACGAAGGATGAGTTTGGCTTATCGGAGGAAGCGTACTATTTTATCGGCGGAATCATGAAGCATATGAAGGGGATTACGCTGATTACAAACCCGATTGTCAATTCCTATAAGAGACTTGGCGCGGGGGATGAGGCGCCGGCTTATATTGCATGGTCGGCAATGAACAGAAGTCCGCTGATCCGCATTCCTTCTTCTCAAAATGAGAATAAACGTATCGAACTTCGGAGTCCGGATCCGGCAGCAAATCCGTACCTGCTTCTTGCTGTGTGTCTTGCGGCAGGTCTGGACGGTATTCGCAACAAAATCAGGCCGCTGGCTCCGGTAAAAGGAAATGTGTATGAGATGGATGAGAGGACAAGAAAGGAACTGAATATCGAGCCTCTGCCAAAGAATCTCTGGGAAGCAATTGAAGCATTTAAGGAAGACAAACTGGTGCAGGAGGTTCTTGGCGGGCACATTTCAACAAAATATGTGGAAGCAAAGCAGAAAGAGTGGAATTGCTATTGCAGACAGGTAACCGAATGGGAAATTCAGGAATATTTATATAAAATTTAGTAACTGTTCAGAGCACTTTAGAATAAGATAGACAGATTCGCCATGCTTGCATGTAAGAAGCTGCCGGTGGCAGGTTCTTTCGGTGGGGTTCTGGATAGCTAAAAAGTAATAGTTTTAAGGGCACACAAGTATAACAATCATAAGGGGAACAGCGTGAAAAATATTGTAATCGCATTTCCAAAAAAGGAAATCGCTCTAAGCATAAAAAAGGTGCTTGGTCAGAGCGGATATCCGGTTACAAAAGTCTGTACAACCGGCGCACAGGCGCTTGCCAGTCTAAACGGTTTAGACGACGGAGTTTTGGTGTGCGGGTATCAATTCGTTGATATGATGTACGAAGAACTGTATGAGTATCTTCCGGAAGGCTTCCAAATGCTTCTTATCGCATCTGCGGGTGTGACTGCGGAAAAAAAAGTAGATAATCTGATTGCGTTAAATCTGCCGCTGAAAGTTCATGAACTCCTTCAGACGTTGGAGATGATGGATTATGAAATGCAGAAGCGTCGGAAGCGGTTAAGAAGCAGACCGAAGGTAAGAAGTGATGAGGAACATCAGATTCTGCAGAAAGCGAAAGACGTCCTGATGGATCGGAACAAAATGACCGAGGAGGAGGCTCATCGTTATATCCAGAAGCGGAGTATGGACAATGGAACCGGCCTCGTCGAGACTGCACAGATGATATTAAGCCTGATGGGTAATTCATAGACAAAGCGACAGAAAGGGAAAAACTATGTATCAGATTAACGACAACTATCAGAAACTTCCGGGAAGCTATTTGTTTAGCACAATCGGGAAGAAAGTAGCCGCTTTTTCGGCGGCCAATCCGGACAAAAATATTATCAGACTGGGAATAGGAGACGTAACCCTGCCGATTGCTCATGCAATTATAGAGGCAATGCATAAGGCTGTGGACGAGATGGGGAATGCGGCAACCTTCCGCGGCTATGCGCCGGATCTCGGATATGAATTCTTACGCAGCGCGATTGCCGAAAACGATTATAGAGCAAGGGGCTGCGATATCAGCGCGGACGAGATTTTTGTTTCGGATGGTGCAAAGAGTGATTCCGGAAATATTCAGGAAATTTTTGCAGCGACAAACCGCATTGCGGTATGCGATCCGGTATATCCGGTATATGTAGATTCGAACGCTATGGCAGGAAGATGCGGAACTTATGATTCCAAAAAGGAAATGTGGAGTGACGTCATCTATATGCCATGTACGGCAGAAAACCATTTTGTGCCGGAGTTTCCGAAAAAAGTACCGGATATGATTTATCTTTGCCTGCCGAATAACCCGACGGGAACCACGCTGACTAAAGAACAGCTGCAGCAGTGGGTTGACTACGCGAATAAAAACGGCGCGGTAATTATCTACGATGCCGCTTACGAAGCATATATCCGGGAGGACAATGTCGCTCACAGCATTTACGAGTGCGAGGGCGCAAAGACCTGTGCAATCGAGCTTCGGAGCTTTTCGAAAAATGCGGGATTTACCGGCGTCCGCCTCGGATTTACAGTCGTTCCGAAGGAACTAAAATGCGGGGAAGTTTCCCTTCACGCAATGTGGGCCCGCCGCCATGGCACCAAGTTCAACGGTGCGCCATACATTGTACAGCGCGCCGGGGAGGCTGTATATTCAGCTGCCGGAAAGGCACAGCTTCAGGAACAGGTCGAATACTATATGAACAATGCCAAAACCATCAAGGCGGGATTGAAGGATGCGGGATTCGACGTGTACGGCGGGATAAATGCTCCATACATATGGATGAGGACGCCGGATGGCATGACTTCATGGGAATTTTTCGATTATCTTCTGGAAAATGCAAATGTTGTCGGCACGCCAGGTTCCGGATTCGGGCCAAGCGGAGAAGGCTATTTCCGTCTGACTGCGTTTGGAAATTATGAGAATACGGTAAAGGCGTTAGAAAGAATAAAAGCGCTGTAAGGTATCTTTTTTGAGCATGTGTCCGGGCACATGCTTTTTTTTGGCGGAAATACAGTAAAAAAAGGATTTGCAGGGTTGACATATTGTATTATTTGTATTAGTATAAATAATACAAAAAGAAAGGGGTGGATGTATATGATTATCTCTATCCGCGAGAATTCGGAAATGCCGATTTATCTGCAGCTTAGGAATCAGATTGTGCAGGGGATTTCCGATGGGAGGCTTGCGCCGGGGGAACAGCTTCCTACTGTTCGGGCGCTGGCAGAAGAAATCGGCATCAATGCAATGACCGTAAATAAGGCATACCAGATATTAAAGCAGGAAGGATATATTTATACCGAGAGGAGAAACGGAGCCAGAGTCCGGGAAAAAATTTCGTTGAATAAGGAACTTCCTCCCGAGGCGAAAGAGAACTTAAAACAGATTGTTTCGGAGGCGAAGCTTCGCGGAATATCCCTGTCGGAGCTGCATGAGATATGCAAGGAATTGTATTCGGAAACGATGCCGGATACGACAAAACAGGCAGAAGGGAGAACAGTATGTCAACTGCAGTAATATTAAATATGATTTTTCTATTGACCATGTATCCTGTTCTGATTATTTTGTATCTGGTTTTAAGGTACAGCACGAAATCCGACGGAAAATATTGCTTCGGAGTAACAAGAACAAGAGAATGGAAAAATTTTGATCAGGGAAGGCTGGTTGAAATTGAACATACATTTCGAAAAAGTTTAAGAACCTGGCTTATTGTTTTTGCAGTTATACCGGTTGTAACGTTCTTTATTCCGTATTTTTCAATTACGTTTTCTATCTGGATGGCATGGCTTTTAGGCTGTATTTTCGTTCCGTTTATTCCTTTTGCGAGGGCAAATGAAGCTGTGCAGGAATGGAAGGAGAACGAGAAGATCAGACATGGGCTGTCGGAGAAAGCGCAGGAAAGGGCAGAAATTTCCTATGCCGAAATGGAAGCGGCAGGAACTGTCCGGAAAGTAAAAGCAATCCCGTTTCTGATACCGACTGTCATCAGTCTGGCTGTAATTCCGGTCTGTTTTTGGCAGATGAATGACAGGAGCATGTACGCACTTTTGATTTGCGTGGCTGCGGCCGCCTTATGCACCCCGCTTAGTTATCTTTTGGCTGTGCTTTTAGATAAGCAAAAAACGACGGTTATCTGCGAAGATGCGGAAGTCAACTTAAATTACACCAGAGCAAAAAAGCAGATTTGGAAAAACCTGTGGCTGATTCTTGCATGGACGAATACCGGTTTTACATGGATTATTGCAATATTTTTGTATGGGTATGAGACCAACGGAACCGGAGTTGGGCAGATTCTGTGGGGAAGTATTGCGTTTTGCCTGATTGCGCTTGCGGAAAGTTGTCTGGCTTTTTTGAAAATGCAGGAAATTGAGAAAAAGTATACGGATATGAGGACGGAGGCCCATGACAGCGATAAGTACTGGAAATGGGGACTTATCTATTATAATCCGAATGACAGGCACGTGATGGTAGAACAGCGTGTCGGCATAGGAAGTACCACCAATATGGCTACAAAAGTGGGGAAGGGCACTATGGGCTTTGCACTTGCAGCGCTTCTTGCGCTGCCGGTTCTTTGTGTGTGGATGATTTTGGAAGAATTTACGCCGATTCATCTTGCCGTAGAGAATGACGCAATCGTTGCAAACCATTTGAATACGGACTATGTAATTCCGATAGACGATATTCTGGAAGTGACCGTCATACAGGAAACGCCAAAATGGAGCAGGGTAAACGGTTCCGCCATGGAAAATATGGAAAAAGGCACCTTTGAGATTTACCGCGAAGGAACATGCAGCGTGTTCTTAAATCCGAAAAACAATTTTTTTATGAAAGTTCAGACAGAGGAGGAGACCTATTATCTGGGCGGCTATGACGATGCGGAAACCGAAGAAGTCTATCAAATCATAAAATTGGATTGATGTCCTAAAATTTATGGAGTATACTTATCATAGTACAATATAAATTAGAAGGAGGATGTTAAAGTGTTAGAATTTCGATATGATACGCAGCTTTTGATTGAGGGGGAGAATTTGGACGAGGACGAAATCAACGATTATATTACCGAGCATTTTAAGGGGGATTGTCTTCTGGCAGTGGGAGACGAGGAACTGATTAAGATTCATTTTCATACCAATGAGCCATGGCTGATTTTGGAGTACGGCGCATCATTGGGAGAAATTTATGACATCGTTGTGGAGGACATGGACCGTCAGTCGAGAGGGCTTCAGGGCTGATACGGATCAACCGGAAAATTTTTTGTAAAAAAGTATGCGGGACAGTTAATTTTCTACGGATGGCTGCCGATATAAGATACGAAACAATAAACAGGCTTTGAAACGGATTTCGGGGCACAGATTTTCAAGGAGGGAAACATATGAGCGTAAGTAATGTAACGAGTGCGGCAAGTGAGGTTTACAATAGTACCTATACACAGCCGGTTGCAAAGGCAGAGAAAACAGAGAGCAAAGAAGCAGCTAAGGCGGAGGAGACAGGAGTTGTATATGAGAAGGCTTCTGAGACCGCTGATACAAAGAAGGCTACTTATTCTATCAATAAAATGAGTGCAGAGGATCGCGCATCCATTGTACAGCAGATGAAGGCAGATCAGCAGTCACGCCAGCAGCAGTTGACGGATCTGGTACAGCAAATGCTTGGAAAACAGGCAAAGACATCAAATCTGGCCAGCCTGTTCTCGTCTGAGAACATAAAGAATATTGACGCTGCGGCAATCGCACAGGCAAAAGCGGATGTAGCGGAGGACGGTTATTACGGTGTAGCCCAGACTTCACAGCGCTTATTTGATTTTGCAAGCGCGCTTGCAGGGGATGATGTCGATAAGATGAAGGACATGCAGGAGGCCATGATGAAAGGATATAAGCAGGCTACCAAATCATGGGGAAAAGGTCTTCCGGATATCTGTAAGCAGACAATTGATAAGGCAAATGAGATGTTCGAAGATTACTACAAGTCAAAAGAAGAATAGACAATAAAGTAAGAATCAGTAAGAGACCGTCGCGCTAACGAGTGGTAAGAGAATCGTAGCGCGACGGTCTTTTTTATTTGTCATGCTCCGATTGGGAGAATGCTGTTTGGAAATTGGGGATGAAAAGAAATATTTGAGCCTGATGAGGACGAGGTGGAAGTCCAGACGGAAACGGCCGCTCTGAACGAGGAGGGTAAAGGCTGATGAGTATGAAGCAGAATATCGAGATTGACGGGAAGCTGGTGCCGTTCAAGGCATCCGCGGCGATCCCCCCGCATTTACCGGATGCGGTTCCACAGGGATATTTATTTATAAGGATCTCCGCTCTCTGGAAAAGAGCGTGGGAAACGGCAATGCGGACGAGTCTAACCTTGACCTGTTCTCCCTTGAGATGTTTGAGAACATCGCCTATGTGATGGCGA
>CAZTKM010000046.1:0-20222 GCA_964614035.1 uncultured Lachnobacterium sp. | reverse complement strand
TATCATATAGGGAACGAACTTTCCTATATAAAAAAACTCCGATGCACCTGAATGCACCGGAGTTTATCCTATAACTCAAGCAAGCTTACTGATTGTCAGTTCCGTATAATGTTACTAACTTCTGTAAGTGTTCGTAACGCTCCTTAGCTGCCTTCTCAGATTCAGCGAAGAGTCTCTCTGCTCTCTCCGGGAATGGCTTGATCAGACGCGTATAACGAGCCTCATTATTCAGGAAATCCTGATAAGTTCCGTCGCCGGCCTTAGAGGTAAGTGTGAATGGATTCTTTCCTTCCGCCTTGAGAGCCGGGTTGAATGAGAAGAGGTTCCAGTAACCTGCTGCTACTGCCTTCTTCATCTCATCCTGACAGTGGTTCATACCACCCTTAGCGATACCATGAAGTTCGCAAGGTGCATAACCAATGATAAGCGAAGGTCCGTTGTAAGCCTCTGCCTCAGCGATAACCTTAACAGCCTGTGCCATATTTGCTCCAAGAGCAATCTGGGCAACATATACATATCCGTACTGCATAGCGATTTCAGAAAGTGACTTCTTTCCGATTTCCTTACCTGCGGCAGCGAACTGGCAAACCTCGCCGATATTGGAAGCCTTAGAAGCCTGACCGCCTGTATTTGAGTACATCTCGGTATCGAATACCATTACGTTTACGTTCTCGCCGGAAGCAAGTACATGATCCAATCCGCCGTAACCGATATCGTATGCCCATCCGTCTCCACCGAAGATCCATACAGACTTCTTGCCAAGGTAATCCTTCTTAGAAAGTGCCTCTTTTGCATCCGGACATCCGGCAGCTGCTGCCTTCTCTAACTCAGCAATCAGAGCTGCTGTCGGAGCAACGTTAGCCTTTGTGTTATCCTTGGTGGCCATGAACTCGTCAAATGCAGCTTTAAGCTCTGCTGACGCCTTGTCGCTTGCAGCGCAGGCTGCAGCAGCCTCAATTGCACGCTCACGCAAGTACTTCTGTCCTACCTGCATTCCAAGACCATGCTCTGCGTTGTCCTCAAACAATGAGTTCGACCAAGCCGGTCCCTTCTTGGAGTTGATATTAACCGTATATGGCGATGTAGCAGCCGGGTTACCCCAGATTGAAGAACATCCTGTTGCGTTAGAGATGTACATCTGCTCGCCAAAGAGCTGGGTAATCAATCTTGCATAAGAAGTCTCTGCACAACCCGCACATGATCCTGAGAACTCAAGGAGCGGCTGGTTGAACTGTGATCCCTTAGGAGTAAGATCGTTCATTCCTGCATCGGTCTTCTTGGAAACGTTAGCAACCAGATAATCGAATACCGGCTGCTCTGCTGCCTGTGATTCCTGTGGAACCATTGTGATAGCGCCAACCGGACAAACCGTAATACACTCGCCGCATCCCATACAGTCAAGCGGAGATACGCTCATGGTGTACTTGTAAGCGCCGGCCTTTGGCTTCATATCAGCAGTCTTCATATTGTCCGGAGCTGCCTTCACTTCGTCAGCTGAAAGTAAGAACGGACGAATGGTAGCATGTGAACATACAAATGCACACTGGTTACACTGGATACACTTTTCTGCATCCCACTCAGGTACCGTTACAGCAGTACCACGCTTCTCGTATGCGGAAGCTCCTGTTACGAACTGACCGTCTGCAATATCCTTGAATGCGGATACAGGGAGTGAATCTCCATCCATCTTGGAAATCGGATCAAGAAGATTGTTAACAAGCTTAACAACTTCCGGGCGTCCTGTCTTTGCTGCCTTAGGAGCATCTGCCTGCGGATTTGCCCAGGATGCAGGTACTTCTACTTTATGTATAGCGTCTACACCGGCATCAATTGCCTTGTAGTTCATCTCTACAACTGCATCGCCCTTCTTAGAGTAAGACTTCTTGGCAGCCTGCTTCATATAGTCAACAGCCTCATCGATTGGCATTACATCTGCAAGCTTGAAGAATGCAGACTGTAAAATGGTGTTGGTTCTTTTACCCATTCCAATCTCGATAGCCTTGTCAATTGCGTTGATTGTGTAAAGCTGAATATTGTTGTCAGCGATGTACTTCTTCGCATCAGCATTTAAGTGGTGCTCTAACTCTTCGTCAGACCACTGGCAGTTGATCATGAATACTCCGCCCGGCTTAACGTCCTGAACCATCTTCATACCCTGTGTTACATATGCAGGATTGTGGCATGCAACAAAGTCAGCCTGATTGATGTAGTATGGACTCTTGATCGGGTTGTCGCCGAAGCGCAGGTGGGAAATGGTAATACCACCGGTCTTCTTCGAGTCATACTGGAAGTATGCCTGAATGTACTTGTCTGTGTGGTCGCCGATAATCTTTGTAGAGTTCTTGTTCGCACCTACAGTACCGTCTCCGCCAAGTCCCCAGAACTTGCACTCCTTGGTTCCTGGAGCAGAAGTAATCGGAGCAGGCTTTACTTCCGGCAAGCTCAAGTTGGTCACATCATCGACGATACCAAGCGTAAATCTGTTCTTTGGAGCATCCTTTAACAGTTCTGTATATACAGCGAATACAGAGGAAGGAGGCGTATCCTTAGAACCTAATCCGTAACGTCCGCCTACGAGAGTAACGTCATTCATACCTGCCTCGCGAAGCGTGGTAGCTACGTCTAAGTATAACGGCTCGCCAAGAGAGCCCGGCTCCTTGGTACGGTCTAATACGGCAATCTTCTTTGCAGTCTTTGGAATAACTTTAAGAAGAGCTTCCGAAGACCATGGACGATACAAACGAACCTTAATAAGGCCGACCTTCTCGCCTTTAGCGGTCAGGTAATCGATTACTTCTTCCGCAACGTCATTGATAGAACCCATGGCGATGATCACGCGGTCAGCGTCCGGCGCTCCATAGTAGTTGAATAATTTATAATCCGTACCAAGCTTCTCGTTAATCTTATTCATGTACTTCTCGACCACTGCCGGAAGCGCATCATAGAATGAGTTACAAGCCTCTCTGTGCTGGAAGAAAACGTCTCCGTTCTCGTGTGAACCGCGGGATGCCGGATGCTCCGGGTTAAGAGCATGCGCGCGGAATGCTTCCACCGCATCCATCGGACACATTTCCTTTAAATCTTCATAATCCCACTTCTCAATCTTCTGAATCTCATGGGAAGTACGGAATCCGTCAAAGAAGTTGATAAACGGAACCTTTCCTTCAAGGGCTGCAAGATGTGCAACTGGAGAAAGATCCATAACCTCCTGTGGGTTTGTCTCGCAAAGCATAGCGAAACCAGTCTGACGGCACGCATATACGTCACTGTGATCGCCGAAAATGTTCAGCGCATGTGAAGATACGGTACGTGCAGATACATCAAATACGCAAGGAAGATTCTCTCCTGCGATTTTGTACATATTAGGGATCATAAGAAGAAGTCCCTGTGAAGCGGTAAATGTTGTGGTAAGTGCTCCGGCTGCAAGTGATCCATGAACGGTACCTGCTGCACCGGCCTCAGACTCCATCTCGACAACCTTTACGGTGCTTCCGAAAATGTTCTTCTGTCCTGCTGCAGACCACTGATCAACAGAGTCGGCCATTGGAGAAGAAGGTGTAATAGGATAGATTCCTGCAACTTCTGTGTAAGCATATGCTACATGAGCAGCGGCGGTATTTCCATCCATTGATTGTTTTGCTCTAGGCATTTTGTTTCCTCCTTTTGTTATCTACGAATGTGCCCCATACACACTCAGTATTTAGGTACAATTTTACCATTTTTTCTTCTAAGTGTAAAGTCGCTTAGACACCTTTATTCTGTTTTAAATTAAAAACAAAATGAAAGTTTTTCAAAAAATTTACATCATATAAAAATACTTCCTTTTTCGGAAAAACAACAGATTCTAGTTCCGGTCCTTCACATACATTTTTTTGAATTCATCCGAAGGAATCGGCCTATTGCACAAATATCCCTGTCCGAGAGAAAATCCGCTTGTGGTCAGAAATTCCTTCTGTTCCTCTGTCTCGATTCCTTCAAAGATGACGTCCTTTCCTGCAATCTGAATCAGTTTTCCGATTTCCGTAATGAGATCCCGCTGTTTTTTGGAATCGGCTTTGTCAATGAAGCTCTTGTCCATTTTTACCACATCTACCGGTATATCGGTGAGAACGGAAAGCGAGGAATACCCTGTTCCGAAATCGTCAATCGCAATGCGGAATCCCTTTTCTCTTAAAATCTGTAAGCATTCGTTCAATACGGCCTTATTCTTGATGAATACCCCCTCTGTAATCTCGATTTCGATACAGTTTGCCGGAACCGTATACTTTTCCAAAAGCATCGTAATCCGTTCAATAAAATCCTTCCCATCCTGTTCAAAGTGCCTTCCCGAGAAGTTTGTGGACACTACAAGCGGTTCCTTCCCTTCCTCAATCCAGCTCTGCATCGTCTTTAACAGTTCTTCGTATATGTAAAAATCCAGTTCCGTCACATATCCGATTTTCTCAAGCGGCTCTAAAAACGTTCCGGGAGGAAGAATCCAGCCGTTTGGCTTCTTCCATCTTGCAAGAGCCTCCGCCCCATATATTCTCCCGTCCAGCAGCATAAACTTCGGCTGCAGATACATCTGAAACTCTTTCCGGTACAAGGCCTCGTAAAATTCTCCGATAATCGCCTGCTCCGCCTTCTTGGCATTGCGAAGCTCATCCGTAAACAATACTACGTCCCGGCATCTGCTCTGTTTTGCCATTTTCCATGCCAGATTTGCGTTCTCAAACGCATTCTCCACATCCGGATACTTGTCCTCAATAACATAGGTTCCCGAACAGATGCTCATACTGCTGCTCGGATACTGCTGGTTCTGCATCCGCGCAAATCTGCTGTGCTGATTGTTCAAATTGTGAATCAAAGCATCTTTTGAATCATCTGCAACCAGAATGACAAAGAAGTCTGAATACAGATGGCACCCTGCGATATAATAGGGCTGGCTTTTTGCAAGCTGTGCAAACATTTTCAGCGCATTGTCGCCTACCTGATAACCATAGTTGTCATTCACATAGCCAAAGTTATTAATATCCAGATATTCCAGCGCATACACCTTGTCCGGTTTCGGATTGTCCAGAATCTTTTTCATTTCTGCCTGAAACGTATCAAAATTGTACAGTCCGGTGAGCTGGTCTCTCCTTTGAATTTTCCGGAGTTCCCTCTTGCTTTCATCCATGCGGATTCGAAGTGACACAAACACCGCAATCGCCCTTGTAAGCTCACTCAAAAGCGCCACCTCATTTGGCGCCCACTCTCTTGCAGCGTCCATGGAAACATAGTAGATATATCCGTTTGCCACGCCGATATGTTCAAATCTGCCTGCCAGAATCGCGCAGTCTGTACATGGAAGATCGTTCGAATTCTGCCACTCCTTAATTCCGTTTTCATACACCCACCTGGTTGCTTTTCGGATTTCCACCATCTCTCCTACTGCGGCGGAGTCAAGCTGTGGATTTGTCTTCGGAAATAATGACTTTTCATAAAAATTATATGTATCGCTGTAATAATTGGTCAAGAGAAGATTTTTTCCATATTGGTCTTCTTCAAAAATGGCGACGAGATCCAGACTGAACCGCTCCGCTATTCTCTTGAGCAGCATGTTTAAGGAACCGTCAATATTTCTTGCATGCGTCATAAGACCTGTTGCAAATGTAAGAAACTCCTTGTCCTTTGAATCCAGACCGGCGCGGTTTTCTACCATGCGGCTTTTCTGTTTGATTGGCCCGGTATCATCCTCCTTCGCAAGCGCAAATCCGCTTTTCCCGCCCAGCTTCGCGCGGTACATTGCATGATCCGCCTTTTCAAACAGGCTCTGAAACGTTTTTCCGTCTTTTCCGTAAAAAGCGATACCCATACTGATTGAAATCTGTTTCGATACCACATCTCCCCGATAGGATTTCTCCAAAGCCCTGCAGAGATTTCTGGCTTTCTCAATCGCCTTATCCTGCGGAACATCCTTCATAAACACCAGAAATTCGTCTCCGCCCACACGTCCGACAATATCTTCGCTTCGGAAATTTTCCTTGATCGTATTGGCGACATCAATAATTACCGTATCCCCATAGGTATGTCCAAAGGTATCGTTGATTGCCTTAAAATCATCGATGTCAATTAAAAACATGGCATGCGATTCATCCGGACATTCTCCTATCACGCGGACAATTGCATTTTTCGTCTCTGCTTTATTATACAATTTTGTCAGAGAATCCCTCTTTGCCTCGTCGACAATCGCCTTCTCCTTATCAATGTTGTAGCTTCGCCCAATCAGACGAATCACGCTGCCGTCATCATCCGTAATGCTGCGGTAATAGGTCCGGAACCAGACGGGGTATGCATCCCCCTTTACCGACATGTTGATACGGTACTCTATCGTTCCTGCCTTTTCGCAAATCGTCGCACTTTTTACCGCCTTAATCATCACATCCTGATCGTCCGGATGAACCAGCTTCAGCACATCGGAAAACGGGCAGTATCTGTCTGCCGCGTCCGCGTCTCCCCGCATTTCGAAAAAGCGCTTTGTAACCAGAATGTCCCAGCTGGAAATATCCATCTCAAACGGGATTTCGTTTATGATTTCTCCCAGCATCTGATACTGTTCATTGACAAGTCTGAGCCGCAATTCCGCTTCCTTTTGCTTCTGAATGTCAATCACTGTGCCGGATATGTACGGTGCAACATTGTTTACATATAAAAAGCTGCATTCTATGCGCACCCACTTTTGCGTACCGCCGTTTCCTAAAATCCGTATCTCGCATGACGCAGCAGACTTGTCTCTTGCAACACTTTCCAGCATTTCCTCGAAGCACGCCCGGTCCCTCTCATAAATCAGCTGTTCCCAGCTTTCTCTCTGCAGCATCCGGCTGCGCTCTTGTCCGAATAATTCACATAATTTCCCGTTTACCTCCACAACCTCCCAATCGGCTGCGCATCGAAATACGGCCATCGGAACCGGTAGGTTCATACTCATCCCCTGCATACACTTTAACCTCTGTTTTATTTTTCCATGTGCATATATGGGCAATTGCGAAACTCTTTATTCTAACTATCTATAAGGCTGCACAATCACCTGATTCTATATATGGATACTTTAATTATAACATCTGTTTTCGCCGAATCCAAGATAAAACACTTGCAAAATGCAAATTATACGATAAAATAGAAAGCGATTGCAATTACGCTTATACAGAAAGGTATACTTTATGATCAGTGCAAATAATATAACTTTACGACTCGGAAAAAAAGCCCTGTTTGAGGACGTCAACATCAAATTTACGGAAGGAAACTGTTACGGACTTATCGGAGCGAACGGCGCCGGTAAATCTACCTTCCTGAAAATTTTATCCGGCCAGCTTGAACCTACCAGCGGCGACGTTGTCATCACGCCCGGACAGCGGCTTTCATTTTTACAGCAGGATCACTTCAAATACGACGAATATCCGGTTCTTGATACGGTAATCATGGGCAACAAACGGCTGTATGTCATCATGAAGGAAAAAGAAGCCATATATATGAAGGAGGATTTCTCGGACGAAGACGGAATCCGGGCCAGCGAGCTTGAGGCGGAATTTGCGGATATGGACGGATGGAATGCGGAATCGGACGCCGCCACCCTTTTAAACGGGCTCGGTATTCCGACAGAGAATCATTACACTCTGATGGCCGATATGCCAAGCGCTCTTAAAGTGAAAGTGCTCCTTGCCCAGGCCCTTTTTGGAAATCCGGACATTCTGCTGCTCGACGAGCCTACGAACCACCTGGATCTTGACGCCATCGCATGGCTGGAGGAATTTCTGATTAACTTTGAGAACTGCATCATCGTCGTATCCCACGACCGTTATTTCTTAAACAAGGTCTGCACCAATATTGCGGATATGGATTATGGGAAAATCCAGCTCTATGCCGGAAACTACGATTTCTGGTATGAGTCCAGCCAGCTTATCGTCCGCCAGATGAAGGAAGCGAACAAGAAAAAGGAAGAAAAAATCAAAGAGCTGCAGGAATTCATCTCCCGCTTCTCCGCAAACGCCTCCAAATCCAAACAGGCGACTTCGCGTAAGCGTGCCCTGGAAAAAATCCAGCTGGATGAAATCAAGCCTTCCAGCCGTAAATATCCCTACATCGATTTCCGTCCAAACCGCGAAATCGGAAATGAGGTTCTCGCCGTCGACAAAATCTCCAAAACCATTGACGGTGTAAAGGTGCTCGACAATATTTCCTTTATCGTCGGACATGACGATAAAATTGCGTTCGTCGGCGGCAACGAGCTTGCCAAAACTACGCTCTTTAAGATTCTCACAGGCGAAATGGAACCGGATGAAGGTTCCTACAAATGGGGAGTTACCACAAGTCAGGCATATTTTCCAAAGGACAATACGGAAATCTTTGCCACAGACGAATTAATCGTAGACTGGCTGACGCAGTATTCCGAAATCAAGGACGCAACTTATGTCCGCGGTTTCTTAGGCCGGATGCTCTTTGCCGGCGAGGACGGAGTCAAGAAAATGCGTGTGCTCTCCGGCGGAGAAAAGGTGCGCGTGCTTCTCTCCCGCATGATGATTCAGGCGGGCAATGTCCTCATTTTTGACGAGCCGACCGACCATCTGGACATGGAATCTATTACCGCGCTGAATAACGGTATGATTAAATTTTCCGGCGTGATTCTTTTTGCATGCCGCGACCATCAGGTTGTACAGACCACAGCGAACCGTATCATCGAGTTCCTGCCGGACGGCTCCATGATCGATAAGGTATCTACTTATGATGAATATCTGGAAAATGATGCGATGGCAAGAAAGCGTCAGGTTTACTCTATGTCTGCGGACGCCGAGAATGATAACTGATTCCTTTATCCGGCCTGCGGACAGTAAAAAACCTCCTGTTTCCTACATACTGCACAAATGCAGGAAACAGGAGGTTTACTTTTTTAATGTATCGGCGCTTAAAAAACAGAATTATACAATGCGCCTGTGTTGTAGTTATAGGTATATTTTCCGCTGCTGTTATAAGTATTGGATTTGGAACTCTCGATGTTCGCATAGCTGTTGACCATGGATGCCTTTACCGCCGTTGCGTATGCATAAGATCCGTTTCCGTTAAACAATGAGCGGACTCTCGAGATGTCGGCTTTCATAAAGGTGTCCTTGTCAATCGATAACGTATCATCATCCGCGTCAATACGAATTCCCACCTTCCCGAGAAGCGATGCATTGTTTGCCGTATGATTGACCATGGACTCCGCGGCATTTGCGATGGATGAAGTCTTTGACTGTCCGGCAGCCGAAATTGCGGAATTATAATCGGATATAAACTGATCCACCGCTTTATATATTGCTTCCCTGTCATAATCCGTCGTCTGCTTTCCGTTCTCGTCTTCGGTTGTAACCTTCTTAAATACCTCGCTGTTCGACTTGTACAGCGCCTCTGAGGAATCAATCAGCGCCTCCGACGAACTCTTAACGGAAGCCAGCGTCTTTGCCGAATCCTCCGAGGTGGCGGTTGAACCGGTAACCGCCTTTTTTACAGCCTCCTTGCTTCCGTCCAGAGAGAAATAAGACTGCATCAGCTTATAGTAGGAGCCGCTGCGAATCAGTCCGTAGGTAGAGAGGTCTATGCCCATCGACGATCCGCTGTTGCCTGACCTCTGACTATTCAGGCCGGAAAACAACGTACTGATTGAATTTGAATCATACGCATATACTCCTGTCATAATCATCACTCCTTTGAAAACATGTCATCCCTGACTGAGTTATCCTATGTATCTTCTTTCCTGTCTATATTCTATACCCAAACTAAAAATTTGTCACGCTATATATTTTCAATCTGCCAGTCAATCGGTGTCTGTCCGTTTGCAATCAGAAATTCGTTTGCCTTGCTAAAATGTCCGCATCCGAAAAAGCCCCGATGTGCAGACAGCGGACTCGGATGCGGCGCAGTGAGAATCAGATGCTTCGGATTATTCAGCATTGCCATCTTGCTCTGCGCCGGCTTCCCCCAAAGCAGGTATACAATCGGGCGGTCCTGCTCGTTTACCGCAGAAATGATTGCATCCGTAAACTGTTCCCAGCCCTTTCCCTGATGGGAAAAAGCCTGATGTGCCCGGACCGTAAGCACTGTGTTGAGCAAAAGCACTCCCTGATCCGCCCATTTTTTCAGGTAGCCGTTATTCGGAACGGCGCACCCGAGATCCGAATGCAGTTCCTTATAAATATTCTGCAGGGAAGGCGGAATGTTTTTCTGGTCCATGGGAACCGAGAAAGACAGTCCATGCGCCTGATTCGGTTCGTGGTAGGGATCCTGCCCCAGAATCAGCACCTTGACCTCGCTCAGTGGTGTAAAATGCATCGCGTTAAAAATATCATCCGCCGGCGGATAGACAACCGCCCTGCTATATTCTTCCTTTACAAACTGATACAGCTGTCTATAATATGGTTTCTTAAACTCGGCCTCCATCGGAGGAAGCCAATCGTTCGTAATCATTGCCATATCGTCTCTCATCTCCTATCTGCGCACTGATACTCCTCTGTCCGCAAGATAATTCTTCAAGTCCATAATCTCAAGCTCTTTATAGTGAAACAACGAAGCAGCAAGCGCTGCATCCGCATGACCGTCTACCAGAACATCATAAAAATGTTCCTTCGTTCCTGCTCCTCCGGAAGCAATTACCGGAATCGACACCTGACCGGCAATGGTTCTGGTCAGTTCGATATCATATCCTTCTTTTGTTCCGTCGCAGTCCATACTGGTAAGAAGAATCTCTCCCGCACCCATCCGGTCTGCCTTTACGGCCCATTCGACCGCATCCAGTCCGGTATCGATACGACCGCCGTTTTTGTAAACATTCCATCCGCTTCCGTCGGCACGCCGTCTTGCATCAATCGCCACCACGACGCATTGGCTTCCGAATTTATCGGCCGCGTTGCTGATTAACTCCGGAGTATTGATTGCGGCCGAATTGATGGAAATTTTATCCGCGCCCTCCCTGAGAAGCGTCTTAAAATCGTCTACTGTCCGTATTCCTCCCCCGACCGTAAACGGAATGAACACGCGCTCGGCCACACGCCGGACCATATCAACCACAGTTCCGCGGTTGTCGCACGAAGCCGTAATATCCAGAAACACAATCTCGTCCGCACCTGCCTGATCATAGGCTGCCGCAATTTCCACAGGATCTCCGGCATCCTTCAGATTCACGAAATTAACGCCCTTTACGACTCGTCCGTTATTCACATCCAGACATGGAATAATACGCTTTGTGAACATTACGCCTCTCCTTTCTGAACGGAAATAAAGTTTTTCAGGATAGAAAGCCCCACCGTACTGCTTTTTTCCGGATGAAACTGACACGCAAACACATTTCCCTTCTCCACCGACGCATGAATGGTCACACTGTAATCCGCAGTTGCTTTTACGATGTCATCATCCGCCGCTTTCAGATAATAAGAGTGCACGAAATAGACATAAGGGTTCCCTTCCAAATTTCGAAAAAGCCTGCCATTGTTCATCAGAGAAAGTGAATTCCATCCGATATGCGGGATCTTTAGCCCTTCCTTGTCCGGTATCCGGTGGACTTTTCCGTCCAAAATGTGAAGTCCCTCCACGCCGCTGCTCTCGTCGCTGCCTTCAAATAAAAGCTGAAGTCCTAAGCAGATTCCGAGAAAAGGCGTCCCGTTGGCAGCAACCTCCCGGATTACCTGATCCAGCTCATACTTCTTCAATTCAGCCATCGCGTTTCCAAAGGCTCCGACGCCCGGAAGAATTACCTTATCTGCCTGTAAGATTTCTTTACGCTCCCGCGTAACTATGCATGGTTCCTGCAGCAGTGCCACCGCCTTTTCGACACTCTTTAAATTCCCTGCATTGTAATCAATTATTGCAACCAAAATCGCGCCTCCTGCTATTCGAGACCCAGGCTCGAAATCTTCTCCTCCAACGCTTTCGTATACTCAATCCGATTCGGCTGGTTATAAATCATAATCGCCTCCTCCAATGTCATATCATATCCGGCACATGCATTTGCAATCGATTCGCCCAGCGCATTGTACTCCTGTTCGCACTCATATTCGACCGCCTTTTCCATGTTCAGGTCGTATCTTCCGGCCGCACACACCAGACAGTCCAATGCCCGGGCCTGCTGTCCGTTCATGAGAAATACGAGATATGACTGATACTGGCTGTCTACGGTAGCAAGCACCTTCAGCTGCTCATAAAAAGTCTCGTCCTTCTCCTTGACTTTCTGTCCCTGAAGCCGTTCGTATCCTTCGCAATAGCTGCCCTGCCTATACATTTCCTTCGCCAGACTAAAATCCGCACTGTAATTGAGAAGGGACGTCCCGATCATAACAAGAGCAACAAACGAAATAACCATCAGGAAAATCAAAATTACCGGTTTCTTTGGAAGAGGAGGCGTATTGTCCTTCTCTTTCGGCTTCTTCTCTTTCTTTGGCTTTGGTGCCTTTACTTTCTTCGGCTTCTTTTCCTTGGGCGTTTTCTTCGCCTTCTCTTTCTTAACCTTCTCCTTTTTCTTCTTTTCTTTCTCGGATGAAGCGTTCTCTTCCTGCTCTAACTCCGCCAGAATCTGAGCGTTTTCATCCGCAAGCTCTTCCGCAGTATTCTTTGGGGGAGTCTTTGCCTTTTCCTTTATGTCCGGCTCGTCCTCCTCATCATCCCCGAAGAACAGAATCTTTAATTTATTTAAGACTCCTCCGTCCGCAGGTTTTTCCTTGCTGCCTTTGGAAGATTCCCTTTTTCTCTTCCTGCCTTTCTCTTCGGTCTGCTCCTGCTTTTGCGGATTCATTTCGTCCTCAGCATATTTGCCGATTGCGTCCTCTTCATCCAGCGGAGTGTCCGATTCGCTGTTTTGCAGTATATCGCCCAAATCGGAAAGACCGTCTACCTTCGCAAGCAGTTCAATCAGATCTGCGTCTCCTACTCCCGCCAGATCCGGCTCTCCGGTCTCTGTCATGGCAAGCGGCTCTTCCGCCGGGATTGCCTCGCCGGTATCCCCCGGTTCTTCCATTCCGGAAATATCACCCGGATGATCCGGGCCCGGTTTTCTTCCCGCTGCGCCCTTCTTTTCCATACTGTTCAGTATCTCCTCGGCGCTTTCGGTTCGTGGATCCGGCATGGCAGGAACAGGCTCTACTTCCTTCGAATTCTCTTCTAATCCCCGCAAAATCGGATCGAGATCGTCCGGGATTCCCTTCCGTTCTGTCGAAATTTCCAGATCCCTGTTCTGTTCCTCTTCCAATTCCGCTTCAAAATCCGAAAAATAATCCTTGTAAGCGTCTGATTCTAATTCTTTTTCAAATTCACGTAAAAATTCGTCGTCCGAGCTTAATTTTCTCTTCTTCTCCTGCTCCAATATATTATCCGGTTCTTCAAAAGGATTATCTTTAAACAAGGATTCCGGTTCCTCCTTTTTGCCGAACGGATTGTCTCCGAAAATATTCTCCGGAATAAAATCTATCTCCGTCTTTCTTGAATTGTCAATTTCGCTAATGGATTCCAGTAAGTTATCCAGATAGTTTTCTGATGAATTATCGCCCATACAATTTCTCCGAAATAATTTATAAAAGGATGTGATGGTTTCATCACATCCTATACTTTTCCTAAAATGTATTATCTGCTTCTTGTAATCAGCTTGTCAATCGCATCTACAAGTTGTCCAATCTCGGGCTTTGTAAGCTGTGCGTCCGCGCCGAGCTGTTCGCCCTTGCGTCTCATTTCCTCATTGACAAGTGAAGAGAAGATAATAAGCGGAATACCTTTTAGTGTATCATCTTCCTTTACAAGCTTGGTCAGTCTGTGTCCGTCCATCTGAGGCATCTCTATATCTGTAATAATGCAGTGTACTTTCTCTTTTACATCGCCTTCCGCCTTATACTGGACAAGCTTCTCCCATGCCTCCTGTCCGTTCGTCGTCACAATCAGCCGTCCGTATCCGGCCTTCTTCAGACAGTCTGTAATGAGTTTGCTGAGAAGCGGCGAATCCTCTGCAATAAGAATCGGAGAATCGCTCCGGTCTCTCTCCTCCATATTCTCCACGTCAGAAGTGCGAAGTCCTGTCTCCGGACTGATGGAAGATACAATCGATTCGAAGTCCAGAATCACTACCAGTTTGCCATCCATCTTGATTACGCCGGTAGAGACGCTTCCGTCCTGTCCGTTCAATGTGGAATCCGGCTTGATGATTTCTCCCCATGATACACGATGAATTCCAATCACATTATCTACGTGGAATGCAATATCCAATTTATTGAAATTTGTGATAATGAATAAGCCCTTCTTCTCCTGCTCTCCAAGACCTAAACACTTCTTCAGATTGATTACTGTAATCATAGTATCTCTCGGCATGAAAATACCTTCTACACTCGGATGGGTATTCGGAACCGGGGTAACCTGAGAATACTGTAATATCTCCCGAATCTTTGCCACATTAATTCCGTAATGATTATCCTCCAGCGTAAATTCGAGGATCTCCAGCTCGTTCGTTCCTGATTCCAATAGAATATTCGTGTCCATATATTCCCTCCCAAATTCAGATATAATTTATTATAGCATAAATTCGACAATTTCGTCTATTTTTTTCTATATTTTTCAGAAAACTTTGTTAATTGACCGGATATGCCGCTCCATTCTTCACAACAGAAAAGGAAACGTCCCCATTGTCCACACTCTTATCTGCCGGAATTTCGAATAAAAGCACGCACTCGACGGTATCCGAAGCATTTATAGTTCCATAATATGTAGACAGATCATACAACAGCAATGTCACATCCTCATTGATCCAGCTGCTCCCTCCGTCGATACTGAGCCGGAATGTCGGATTCTGCTCCATTGCATTCACTACGACCTCTGCATCCGATATGTTCTTAACCTCAAACTTTGCGATAAACAGCTGACATCCCGGTTTCGCATCAATGGAAAAATAATTGCCCTCTTTGTAATTGCTTTGCAGATCAAACCCCTGATAAGCAACCAGAAGTTTGCTTCCGTATCCGATTGCGTCCGCAAAACTAATCGGATTGCCCATAGATGACTGGTTTGCGTCTCCCGTTCCTTCCGCCGGAACATTCTCCTGCAAGTCATCCCCCGGCTCGTCATTTGCCGGTTCCGGGCTTCCGGCCAAAGTCTCCGCTTCCTCCGCAATATAATACTGCATTCCGTCCTTTTGATATGCGTTAAATCGTCCCAGTGCATAAGCAGAATATTGAACAATCAGTTCCTGCTCGTCCGCCGTCAGCTCATGCATCTTCGTTCCGCAGCCACAAAAAAGAAACGCAATGCTTATGGAAAGCGTCAGGAAAACGATACCCTTCTTTTTCATTTTGTCTCCTTGTCAAATTTTACCTATTATCTTAAAATATCCTACCATATTTTTGTCACATTCGCAATATATAATATAGGAATTATTGCCTAAGAATTAGTATTTTCCAATTCCATCCAGAATTCCACTCCGTCGGTGTGGTTGACCACACCGCATGGCTGATGAAAGGAATCCATGATTGCTTTTACAATCGAAAGCCCGATTCCGCTCCCGCCGTATTCTCTGGTTCTCGCCTTATCCACCTTGTAAAACTTGTCCCAGATTTTATCAATATCCTCTTCCGGTATCGGCTTTCCGGTATTATAGACGCTGATTCTTAGCGCATCCGCCTTCAGCGTATAAAAAATCCGTACGATTTTTTCCCCTTCTGCATGATGCATCGCGTTACTTAAAAAATTCGTAATAACCTCCTCCACTTTCAGTTCATCCGCCCAGACATATGCAGCTTCCTTCTCCTCAAACAGCAAGGTAATCTGATCCTGTTTTGCAAGGCGCGCGGCAGCCTGCACCACGCCTGCAATCAGCTCAGTTATGTTAAATCTCGTCATTTCCACGACATCATTGCCGAATTCCAGCTGATTCAAAGTCAGAAGTTTCTGCACCATCTGATTCATTTTTGCGGACTCGTCTACAATGACATCGCAATAGAACTGTCTGCTTTCCGGATCGTCTTCGTCCACGCACTCGTTTAACCCTTCGGCATACCCCTGAATCAAAGCCAGCGGCGTCTTTAACTCATGGGATACGTTGGACAGGAATTCCTTCCGCATCTCGTCAATCTGCTCTTTCTTTTCGATGTCGTTCAGCAGTTCATTATTTGCAGCCTTCAGCTCCGATATCGTCGACTCAAGCTTTTCTGACAAATCATTCATATGATTTCCGAGCTGATCAATTTCTCTGGCCGTATTGCGTTTCGCCTTATATTTCGCATCAAAATCCAGCTCGCTCATTCTCGTGGATATCTCGGAAAGCTCCATAATCGGCCGGGAGATAGACTTTGATACAAAAATAATAACAATCACGCAGATCAGGGACGACGCGGCCCCCATCAGAAGAAAAAAGCGGTTCGTGATTGCCGCACTTTCGCGGATGCTCTCCAGCGCGGTCCTCATATAAATATAGCTGCCATCTGAGAGTATGCCCCACAATACCAGATAATCGGATTGCATACGCTCATCTGCCAGCCGCTCCAATGTATAATCCTCCGTCGACTTTATGACATCGGCGCAGTTTGGATCTACGCCGAATATCATCTGACTTAGCTCCACCAGAAAATTCTTCTCATTCAATGCAGAAGAGCGCAGTATCCCTCCGTTCTGACTCATGATAATAATGCTGATATTTCCATTGGTACAGATGCGCTCAAACGGAATATCAAAATCCGTACTTGCCAGAATACCGTCCTGTGCGGCCGCATCGATTTCACGAAAAGAATTCAACAGTTCCTTTTGCTTGTTATACGAATAATACTTTTCCAAAAATGCACTGTTCAAAAACCAGCCGATCGCAACGGTTCCGATAACAATCAGAACCATTGTGACCATCAGCCGCAGAGATAATGTCGCTCTCTTTTTCATTGTCCTATACTTCCTGCAGACTCCTTTTCATCCTCGGTAAACGCTCTCTCCGTAATCGCAAAGAGTTCCTCCTTTGCAAGGTCAAAGCAGTCCATAATTTTATCCGAAAATACGCCGCACTCTCCGTCATGAATCATGCGCACTGCCACATTCACGTCATAAGGAGCCTTGTATACTCTCCTGCTTACAAGCGCGTCATATACATCCACAATCGATACAACCTGCGCCCAGATTGGAATATCCTCCCCTACAAGTCTGTCCGGATATCCCTTTCCGTCATATCTTTCATGATGATAACGGCAGATATCATAACAGTAACGATAGAATTCGTTTTCTTCCTGCTTGAAATTCTCAAGAATCTCACATCCGTAAATCGTATGCTTTTTCATCTCTTCAAATTCATCTCTGGTAAGCTTACCCGGTTTCAGAAGGATGCTGTCGGGAATTGCGATTTTCCCGAGATCATGCAGCGCGGACGCCTGCGTAATCAGTTCCACCTGCTCTTTCGTAAGCCCATATTCCGGATAGAACTTGCGGACATATTCCAGAATAATGCCGGTAAACGTCTTCACGCGCTTGATATGGTCTCCGGACTCCATGCTTCTGAATTCCACAACCGAACTCAATGCGTTAATCATAAATTCGTTGCTCTTCTCAAGCTTCTTCCTGCTCTCAACCAGTTCCTTCGTTCTCTCGTCCAGCTTCTTCTCGATATCGATACGATGCTCAAAAAGCTCGGTAATATTCAAGGTTCTGCGCATGACTACCATCGGTTCAAACGGCTTGTATATAATATCCGACGCTCCAAGCTCGTATGCCCTTACCTCAAATTCCGACGTTGCTTCTCCCGTAATCATAATAACCGGAAGAAAATCCGTATACCCCTTGCTTACCATATGTTCCAGCACGTCAATACCGGACTTTCCCGGCATAATAAAATCCAAAAACAACATGGAAATCTCCTGCGCCTTCGCATCGAGTATCTCAACGGCGCGGTCTCCGTCCTCCGCCTCGATAATATCGTATTGCTCCTCGAAAATAATTTTCAACATCTCGCGGTTGATTTCCGCATCATCGGCGATTAAAATTTTTCTTTTATACACGTTTGGTCTCCCCCCTTCTTTTCTCTCTTTGTATTTATGCATTCTGCAATAGTTCGTTGATTCCGGCAGCCGTTCTTTCATATTGCTCCGCTACCTTAGGAAACAGACTCTTTGCAGGCGCAATTTCCGGTTCCTGTCCCGAAGCGATTCCGTAAGCTCCTGCGCCGGCTCATACAGCTCCGTAACGATAGGTTCTGGCACACGCCCTTCAACGTGCGGGTCATGCGGAAAGCCTCATCATAATTCTCTGCCTGCATCGCCGCTTCCAGTTCTGTGAAGCTTGTATCCCGAAGAAACATTCTTTTGCTGTCAAAAATGCCGCCTCCTACAATACTCTTGTTTCAATTTTACATTATGTTTATCGCTAAATCAACAAAAACAATTCTAATTTTCGGCACTTTCTTCCCGGAAAAATAAGTGGCGGACAACTGCTCTCCGCCACTCATCTTATTTACCTGTCCTTTTCGTAACGCTGCCGGACTATCCCTGCGATAGTCATTCTTTTGCAATAAACAGTACTCCGAGCGTTCCCGGGCCGCAATGGCTCGAAATTACACCGCCCGCTCTTGTAATCAGGATTTCCTCAAAAATATGAAGGCTTTCCAGATAATCGTACACCGATTTTACCAATGCCTCATCGCATCCGGAATGTGTAATAAACACGCGGGCCGGTCTTGCGTTTTTCAGTTTCTCTTCCTGATCTTTTGCATAGGAAAGCAATACGCTGCTCATTTTTCCCCGATACTTTTTTGTCGGCATCATCTTACCTTTTTCCACGACAATTGTCGGATGAAGCCGGAACGCTCCTCCCACAAAAGCCGCCACCCCGCTGCATCTTCCGCCCCGATGCAGATATTCGAGCGTATCCACGACAAAGCTTGCGCGGACCTTCGGCTTTAATTCCTCCATGGCTCTTGCAATTTCACTTCCGCTTTTTCCTTCCTGCGCCATAATCGCGGCCTCAATCACAAGCAGTCCGATTCCGGTAGACAGATTGGCGGAATTGACCACAAACACCCTGTCCTTTGCCTCCAATTCCTCCGCTGCAATACGCATGACATTCGCAGATGTGGACATGTCTTCTGAGATGGAAAAGCACACGATTTCTCTTCCGGCGTCAACGTATGGCTTCATGATACTTACCGCATCCCCGATTGCAGGAGCCGAAGTCTTTGGCGTTGTCTGATTTTTATCCGCCCATGCATAAATTTCATCCGGAGTAATATCTTTCCCATCTAAAAATTCTTTCTCCTTCAATACAATATGAAGCGGCAGAATTCCTATGTCGTATCGCTTCACCAGTTCCTCCGAAAGATCGCAGGTGCTGTCCGAAATAATCTTTACCATAAAACCTCGTCTCCTCTTCTGCTTTGCAAAAAGCTCTTCTGCAATTCTATACTTATTCGTAACTATTCTATAACATTTTGCTCGTTTTTCATACCCCGATAAATTCTGCAGGCCGGTATTGCCAGACAGACAGCCAATATAGCAATGAGAACTTCCACGACATAAACCGAGCCGATTACACCAGACTGATACAATCCTGCAAATACGTCAATAAGACCATGACATACAATTGCAAGCGGGAAGAAATACCATTTTCCCGATTCTCTTACCGCCCATAATACAAATACAGAGCAGGATATGTGTATGATGATTGCCCCGACCAGCATCGGAATCAGGCTTGCCTTTGTCTTAATTTTCCAGATTACCGCAATTACCACAGGAAGTCCGATTCCCCATACAGCCATAATGCCAAGTGCCAGAAACGTATTTGTTGATACCGTACCATAATCCATAGTCTATTCCTCCTCTTCCCCGTAGGTTTCCACTACGAATCCTTTATAATGACATCCGCTGCACGTAAGCTTTCTTGTCCTCGGCGTATGCCTTGACCAGAAAAATTCCCAAAACTTTGGCCTGAACTTCTTATGGCACTCTGGGCAGATATAGAGCACATGCCTGTAATAATACCTTACAAGCAGGATTCCACATGCGATTACTGCAAGCATTCCGATCGCAAACGGAATCCAGTTTCCCCTTGTTATTCCGATGCAGATCGTTCCGATTTCAATTGCATCCATTACCAGGCCCACCGCAATCGTGATTCCTCTTACCTTCTTCAGCTTCTTCTCTCTTTCCATAAAGAATGCTATGTCGCTTAGTTTTTTGACAGAAATGTTTTCGCTTTTGTGAAGCTCCTTTTGAAGCGTCGCGATGCGTTCCAGCTGCAGC
>CAZTKM010000045.1:13976-20610 GCA_964614035.1 uncultured Lachnobacterium sp. | reverse complement strand
AAGACAGGGGAAAAGCACTTTACAATTTTTGATTTTCCTTCATAATAATATATAATAACCCGCTTAAATTACACAACAAGACAATGGAGAACTACATGAAACAGCTAAAACTTCAACCCAAAGGCTGGAAACGACTGCTTTCCGCAATGCTTGTATTCATGTTTCTGATTACAGGCATTGCGCTTCCGATTGTCATGGATTACGAATTCCGCAACGACCCGGTAACCAATGCGCCGGGAAGGCTCCGCGCAGCCGGTCTTTCCAAAGAAAACGGAACCGCAGTTGTAAATGCATTCTGTGACCGCGTCCGTTCCACCGGATACACCCCGATGGTATATGCAAACAAAACCATGCTGAACAACTACCTGAATCCGAAGGCGATTACAGACGCAGGCAATCGTGTATGGCTTGCACATTACACGACTGCATCCGACTATGCCGGCCTGTATGATTTCTGGCAGTTTACAAGCAAAGCATCCGGCACCGCATACGGAGCGTCATCCACTTACCTTGATCTGGATTACTGTATGATAACGGAACCATCTACGGAAAAGATTATTCCTCTGTATTCGACCCGGTGTTCTATTCCACACGCTATCCTGATGTAGCCGCTTCCTGCGGAGGAAATGTCTCCGCAATGCTGCAGCACTTCATTAACGTTGGTACTTCACAGGGAAGACAGGGAATTGCTTCCTTTGATCCGGTCTCCTACCGGAACGCCTATCCGGATCTGCGGGCAGCATTCGGAATAGATTGGGAAAAATACTACACGCATTTCATGACGTCCGGCGTCTTTGAAGGGCGTGTCGGAACCGGCTTCTCGGATTACATGGTAGGCGGGCAGACCACCTACGAGGGTATTGACTACGCGGCAGTCTTCAATCCGGGCTATTATGCGGCACACAATCAGGACATATTTGCGGCATACGGATTCAACGAGGATAAACTGTTTGAACATTTCGTACTAAGCGGTATGGCCGAAGGCCGCCGGGCTAACCCGGAATTTGACGTCAACGCCTACATGACGCACCATCCGGATCTTCAGGCAGCATTTGGAGCAGACTTAAAATCCTATTATATGCATTATGTTACTTACGGACAGGCGGAGGGCCGTACTGCCGTAAACTAAAGGAGAACACAGCATGAGACTTCGAAACATTCCAGGTGCCGGGGAGGTTGTATCAAACAGCATCTACTGCATACCAAATCCAGCCGAATTAAAAGGAAATTGGCATAATTTCTTGAAAAACGAACACCCGATTTACATCGAGGTCGGAATGGGAAAAGGGAAGTTTTTAATGCAGCTTGCCGCGCTTCATCCTAATATCAACTATATCGGAATCGAGCGTTACACCAGCGTTCTGCTTCGGGCAGTACAGAAAATGGAGGAACAGCCCTTACCAAACGTACATTTTCTCTGCATCGACGCTGCAACGCTCCCGGAAGTATTTGACCAGGACGAGGTCTCGCGAATCTATTTGAACTTTTCCGATCCATGGCCCAAGGACCGCCACGCCAAACGCCGGTTAACCTCCCATGAATTTCTGGAAAGATACGACCGGTTTCTAAAGAAGGACGGACACATAGAATTCAAGACGGATAATCAGGATTTGTTTACATTCTCTTTGCAGGAAATCGAAGATTCCCCGCTTTGGAAGCTTGATGCTTCTACCAGAGACCTTCACAACGATCCCATACTAAATGAAGGGAATGTTATGACGGAATACGAAGAAAAGTTCTCTTCCATGGGAAATCCGATTTGCAAGCTGATCACTTCCCGTTAGATATTATCCTTACGGTTTCTTTCAGCGTTTATATAAAAAATCTCCGGGCAGTCATGCCCCGGAGATTTTTTTGCCGATTATCCGAACGGTATCTCGATGCTCTCTGCAGGATAACCGTCAGGTAATCAACTGTTAAATCTTAAAGTAACCTTGAACAAATCGCCGTCCACTACCAGCGTAAGCTCGCCTTTCATAAGCTCCATCAGACTTCTTGCAATGCTAAGTCCAAGTCCGTTTCCTTCCGTATTTCTGGAGCTGTCGCCCCTTACAAACCGCTCCATCAGTTCCTCGCTGCTGATATTCAGCTGTGTCTTTGACGTATTCTTGAAAATTACAAAAACGCTTTCCCCTTTTTTCTCCAGATCGATATATACTCTCGTATCCGGCTGTGCATACTTGCAGATATTGTTCATCAGATTATCAATCACACGCCAGAAATGTCTGCTGTCCGCCAGCACCGTAACCGGTTCCTCCGGCTTTTTAATGATTAAATCCAGCCCTGCCGCCTTTGTCTTTTCCTCAAATTCTCCGACGGTCTGCACAAGGAACACATCCGCCTCCAGCTTTTCCAGATGAACCGCAAGGTTTCCGGTAGAAGCCTTCGAGGCCTCCATCAAATCTTCAATCAGCTTCTTTAACCGGTTGGATTGCCGCTCCAATACTTCGATATATTCCTTCGCTTTCGGCGAATCAATGTTCTCCTTTTCGAGCAGATCCACATAATTGATAATGGAAGTGAGCGGCGTCTTGATATCATGGGAGACGTTAGTAATCAGCTCAGTCTTAAAATGCTCGCTCTTCATCTGCTTTGCGACCGCAAGAGAAAAGCCGTCCCCAACCGCATTTAAGTTGTCGCCATGCTTTTTGATCTCCCACACCATTCTCGACGTATCAATCGGATGCTCAAAATCTCCGTTTGCAAGCCGCTCTGCTCCGCGCCGCAGCTGGTCAAGCTCCATAATTACCCCGATGATAATGACCGCTTTTACTACAAAGCTTAAAAACAGCCAGACCAGAACGGAAAACACCCCATTTGTAAATGCACATCCAAACACCAGAAAGACTATCAGTGTAAAAAATTCAATCGCAAACCATGCTGCAAGAATCCATATCGTTTTTTTCATAAGGGACGGATTCTCGTGGAATTTCTGAACGAAACGATCCTTTTTTCTCTTAATCCACCGGCAGATCCGGTAAACAAGCGTATAGTTCCAAAAATTCTTCGACTTTATGCGGACCGCAAGTCCCATACAGTATACGATGGCAATTACAGCAAAAACAGCCGCAGCCTGAACCCCCATCGTCACAAGATGATAAAGAAGAAAATCGTTTTCCACTTCATCCAAAAGCAGAATTGTTCCGACAAAAAGCAACAACTCTATAGCAAACATCCCGGCCGTATAGATTTCAAAAAACATCCGGTCCCAGATGCGAAGATGAATCTCGTTATCCCCTCTTCTCTTTCCTGCCGCGTACATTAAAAATATAAACGAAGCAATCGCAAGCGAAATAAATACCACTTCAACCAGAGTCCCATATCTTGCGGCAGCCTGCACCAGATTATTGATCTGTCTTGCCTGATCAAATAAATCCCCTTTACATGCCATATCCGGGTTTACATAAGACAACACATGGTAAAAGGTTTCTTCTTCCCCGCTGTCGCTCTCGTCAATCTCATAGTATACAATCGAACCGGAAATATCCCTATACCCTGTCTGGTACACATTTGCATCTTCCGGCAGACATTCCACCACATGAATGTCCCGATTATTCCACACATCCGCAGTCGTCGTTTCCCCAGAGAGGATGTCAATATCCGCTATCTCTCCCACCGTCTGCTGTGCCGCATCAAAACCCTCAGACTCCGGAACCTCGTCCGCGTCGGACAAAATATGTTCTTCTCTCACAATCCGAAGTACGCTGTTACAGTCATCGATAATTAGCGTATACTCACAATCCTGACTTAAATCAAGCGTTACAATTCGATAGTCGTCGTCTATATAATACGGCCGGTCCAAATCGTCTATGTAATAACAACTGTACCCATCGAAAGCTGCTCCGTCATAACTGCTGTCATACTTCTCATACCCAATCATGAGACTGCGAACCAATATAAATGCCTGATCCGTTACCACATAAAACAGACCGGTATCCTTTGCATAGACCACATCACGAATAATCTCTTCTTTTACTGCAATCTGCTGCGCATAGTTGGTAAAATCCCCCATTCCCAGCCCCGACAAAATGGAACTTGTATTATACGAATACTGTCCATCGGCGTCTTCCGGAGCACTGATAAAGTGATAGGTATAATCCTTCGCAGTCTCCGGCGTTCCGTACAGATAGGTTCCCCAGTTCTGCGGAGACAACCCCTTCTGTGTAATATCGATGCTGTTGCTCTTAACCACCGCATAATTTAAGCTCGTACCGTCAAACATGGATAACGCCTGATTCTTATTCTGGTCTCTGGCTTTTTCATAGTGATCCACAATGGACGCCGCATAGTTGTCCGCAGCGCTTTGATACAGCTCATCTAAAAGCTCTCCCTCGCTATAATTCGCGCTTATCGCAAAAAGAACCAAAGTTCCACACGCGCAAAACGCGCTGACAATACACAAAATAACGGCAACGACCTTTGCCCATAAGAAGTGAGTCAGTTTCTCCATCCTATTCTCCCTCCATCTTGTATCCGCGTCCCCAGACCATTTTGAGGAATCTCGGTTCCGCCGGATTATACTCAATTTTTTCCCTCAGATGTCGGATATGAACGGCTACGGTGTTCTCGGTTCCGTATGGATTATCCTTCCATACCTGCTCGTAAATCTGATTCGGCGAAAAAACCTGTCCCGGATGCTCCATCAGAAGCTTTAAGATATCAAACTCCGTTCTGGTAAGAGAGATAACCTCGCCATCCAAAGACACTTCCTTCGTCTTATCGTTTAACTCAATTCCGCCAATGGACAAAACATCCTTTTTCACATTTCCACCGCCCAGCAGCATATATCTGCGAAGCTGGGATTTGACTCTCGCCTGAAGCTCTACCGGATTAAACGGCTTTGTGATGTAATCATCCGCACCGACATTAAGTCCCAAAACCTTATCCGTATCCTCGCTTTTTGCGGTAAGAAGGATAACCGGAACATTGCTGGTCTTTCGGATTTCGACCATTGCGGATATTCCATCCATCATGGGCATCATGATATCCATCAAAATCAGATGAATTTCCTGACTTTTCAGAACTTCAATTGCATCTTTCCCATTGTATGCTTCAAAAACTTCATATCCTTCCGCCGTCAGGTAAATGCGAAGCGCCGAAACAATATCCTTTTCATCATCACACACCAATATGTTGTACATTTTCATTCTCCTTAAGGATAAGCGCATTCCCTTGCGCTTTCTGATCATGATACTATTGTAACGAACTTAATATGAAGTTAAAAGGTGGGAAATATTTAAGATTTGATTAAGGAATTATCGCAGTGCGCACACCATATTGTATCCTATCATGTCATATGTTATAATCATACCAGTCAGATGTTATATTATAAATCAAGGAGGTCTCTATGAAAAGTTCCGATATGATAAAGGAAATCCGCTCCTGCCTGAATGTAAGCCAAAACGAATTCGCCGATGCTCTGGGTGTAAGTTTTGCAACGGTCAACCGCTGGGAAAAAGGACGTTGTAAACCATCTCAGATTGCAGTAAACGCAATCAAAAATTTATGTTCGGATAATAACATTGACTTTTCTCAATTCGAGGGAAATCATATCATTACAACAAATGAAATTGTAACTCTTTATCATGGTTCGAAATCGGGGATTCATGGAGCTATCGCACCGATTAGCCGGAAACGATGCGATTTTGGAAAAGGGTTTTATATGGGAACCGACCGAACCCAGCCGCTTACTTTAATTTGCAATTTTCCTGACGCCAAGCTATATACGCTAAGCGTTGATTTATCCAATCTTAACATTCTTGATGTAGAGGCAGGATTAGACTGGGCGCTGTTAATCGCATATAATCGCGGCAAAATGGAATCCGTAAAACATTCCGCAATTTATAATCGTTTTGCAAATTTAAGTAATGGCTGTGATATGATTATCGGCTATATTGCCAACGATAAAATGTTTGTTGTTCTGGATCGCTTTTTTCATGGAGAGATTACAGATCTTGCACTTATTAACAGTCTTTCGGCATTGAAGCTTGGCAAGCAATATGTAGCCTTAACAGAAAAAGCCTGCAACAGAATAAAAATTTTTGATGAGCAAAAAATTACCGAGAAAGATCGCCATACATTGAAACAAGTAAGCGAAACCAATCGTTCGAAAGGTATTGCAACGGCGGATGAAATCTGCCGGAAATATCGTCGCGACGGTCGGTTCTTCGATGAAATATTAAAGGCAGGAAAATAAAATGGAAAATTTTACCCTTGAAAAACGTCAGCTTTGTGATATACAAGGACGATTGTTTGAACTTGCACGAAAAACCGGATTTGATTGTCCGGCATTTATTGAATTCTTTATGAACAGCAAAACTGCTGCCGCCCTTGATGACGTCTATGACCGGTTACAATGGGCAGGCGAAGAATACATTCTTGAAGAACTAAATGATGAAGCAAACGGACTCAAAACAGCCGGCACAACTTATGCTTCAGAAATAATGTACTGGATTGGGTATACCTATCGCTACTGGCATTACTACACAGGTGAATACAGCCGCGACATATACAAAATCGCCGATGCCGGAACAATGAATGAATGCTGGCTTGGGTTCCACACATTTGATGTTGCAATGGCTGTTGATGATTTGAAAGAGATTTATGAGCAAAAACTAGCAGAATAGTCCGCCAG
>CAZTKM010000045.1:0-13876 GCA_964614035.1 uncultured Lachnobacterium sp. | reverse complement strand
CTGTTGATGATTTGAAAGAGATTTATGAGCAAAAACTAGCAGAATAGTCCGCCAGAATGAGCGGTGGGATATACTTCTTTCCCACCGCTCATTCTGGCGGACTATTCTGCTAGTTTTTGCCGATTCGCGCATTTTTTATAAGCTCTCCTGTTTTTATTTTGTCCATATACGTTCTCCCTCCCTCTAAGATGAATTTTAAAAGCATACAGAAAAATGCACAATCCATTGTAACGAGAATTGCCTCCCCTGTGTTTTGGCAAAGGTATCTTGTAAAGAGAGAGCCTTATTTTGTATACTCTTTTATCTCTTTTGCAAGCCGGTTTAGCACCCGCTTCTTATCCGCACTCCACATTGGCGCAATCAGCTGCTTCTTGTCCCCATCCCCGGTAAGGCGGTGGATAACCATACCCTCCGGCAATACAGCCAGACACTCTGCAACAATTCGTACATATTCCTCCAGAGAGAGAACCTCAAACAATCCCTTTTCATAATCCTTCGCCAAATCCGTTCCCTTTAACACATGAAGAAGCTGCAATTTGATTCCGTCCGAACCGGTCGCTCCGATATAGCGCGCAGTCTCAACCATCATGTCCTTTGTCTCATACGGAAGTCCGATAATCATGTGGGTAATCACGACAAGATCTCTTTCTTTCAGCAGCTTTACCGCCCGCTCGTAAACAGACAGCTCATATCCCCTTCGAATATAGATTGCGGTTACTTCATGAATTGTCTGCAATCCCAGTTCTACCCATACCGGCTTTCTTCTATTTAGTTCCTCCAGCAAATCCAATACTTTCTCGGAAAGACAATCCGGTCGCGTTGCAATGGAAAGCGCAGCTATCTCATCGGGCGCAATCGCTTCCAGATATAACTTTCGCAATCGTTCCACCGAATCATAGGTTCCGGTAAAATTCTGGAAATATGCGATGTACTTATGCGGCTTGCCTGCATTTTTTCCCATCTTTTTTTCTACAAGCCTTTTCCCTGTTTCAATCTGCTCTGTGACAGAGCGTGTCCTTGCGCCCGCAAAGGCGCCTGAACCGTCTCCCGCGCAAAAAATACAGCCGCCCGCACCGACGGTTCCGTCGCGGTTCGGGCAGGTAAAGCCGCCGTCCAATGCAATCTTATATACTTTTTCGCCAAACGTATCCCGAAGATACTGATTGAATGAATAGTATTCCACGTCTTTTTTCGTTCCTTCCGCATAGATGTAACCGATCGTCTGCTCCTATCTTATCGCTTTTCGACTAAAAACAAAAGAGCGGCGATGACCGGCGTAAAATTGACAAACAAAATCGAAAACGATATACTGATCACACTTACCACAAGGAATCTTGTGTTTACATAGATTTTTTTCCGTAGAGGAGATGATGTGATATTCCTGATTTAGATGGTTTTGCCGAAAACGGGCTGGGAGTTGCCGCATTTGAAGATGATAAAATGATTGGGTTTTTGTGTTGCTGCGATCCTTTTGACAATGCGTTTCGCGCAACGGATGTGAAGGGGATTTTTTCCCCGATGGGTGCAAACGCAGCCGTCGCGGAGAACCGATCTAAAATTTATGCCGCCATGTATCAGGCTGCAGGAGCAAAATGGGTGCGGGCAGGAGCCGTTTCACATGCAATCTGCTTATACCAGCGGTGTAGTACGAAGGATTGACGAACGAATTATACAGCGAAGATGACACTCAGCAATCGATATTTTTGCTTGACAAAAAAAATATATGTTGATATTATCTTTATTGATATTAGGCGAAATGCTTGATCCACGCTTGTTAGGGAAAACTTCTCTAACAGGCGTTTTTTTATCCCAAAAATGAAGAAGGAGGCAAAAGATATGGTTACCATCAGCAGATTCAGTCGCGAAAACCCGCGATACGCAAATCTTTTGAATCGGAGAAGCAATATTCCGGAAGAGGTGGAGGACACCGTAAAAAATGTACTAAAGGATGTGAAAGAACTGGGAGACCGGGCCTTATATTCATATATGAAAAAATTTGATCATGTAGACATAAATGAAATCGGATTATTTGTGTCGGAGGATGAATTTGCCCGCGCAAAAGAAAAGGTATCGGATGAATTTAAAGAAGCAATTAGAAAAGCCTGCGATAATCTCTTTCAATTTCACAAAAGACAATTACCGATTGGCTTTACCGAAGAATATGAAGACGGCGCTGTGCTTGAACGCAAATATACTCCAATTCATAGCGTCGCCGTTACCGTTCCGGGAAATATGGCTCCCCTCGTTTCTACATTATGCATGAATTTAGTTCCTGCCATAGTTGCCGGAGTTCCGAATATATACATACTTACCAAACCACGAATCGACGGAACGATTGATGAACATTTGCTGTACGTAGCAGACTATTTGAATGTTAAAAATTATTATAAGCTCTCCGGCGCCCAAGGATTAGCGGCTGTTGCTTACGGCACCGAAACGGTCAGGAAAGTCGACGCCGTCATTGGACCCGGAAACAATTTTACCCAGATCGCTAAAAAGCAGCTATTTGGAGAGGTAAAAATTGATTATATAGCGGGTCCTTCAGAAATTGCAATTATCGCTGACGAAGAAGCCAACCCTACTTTTATTGCCGCCGATATGATGTCGCAGGCGGAACATGGAACCGGCTTTGAAGCAAGTACGACATTCTGCTTATCCGAAACCAAAGCGAAAGAAATTAAAAATGAAATTGAACGTCTGTGTAGCGAAAACCATCTTACAAATGCGACCAAACATGCATTTGAAAATTATGGCGACATTTTTGTGGTCGATTCTATGGAAGAAGCAGTCGATGCGGTAAACGAAATTGCTCCTGAACACGCAGAATTGCTATGTAAGGATTGCGAAGCCGTACTGCCTCGATTAACCAATGCAGGTGCGGTGTTTGTCGGCGAATACAGCACCGAACCGGTTGGCGATTACTTTTGCGGCACAAACCATATTCTTCCGACATGCGGCACTGCCAGATTCTCTTCCGGAATGTCCGTCGGAGGATTTATGCGAGGATATAGTGTAATCAGGTATCCGGAATCTGCATTAAAAAAGAATGCCGGCTATATCATTCAGCTTGCAGAATCCGAGGGCATGAGAGCTCATGCTCTGGCTGTAAAAGTTAGAAAATGATTTCCGAGAAAAATTTCCGAATTCCATCGTCTACCGATGTACTTACATCTTTTACCTCCAGATCATAATAGTATTTTCCGCTTCCGATATCTATTGACAAAGAATCCAGAGGAAATCCTTCCACACATTTTGGGTGCGGCTTTGCTACGAGCATAAAAGGCTCCGTAGCAATAGACGGATCCATACTCGAATAGCGATGCTTCTCATCTAAGATGAAATAGATTGCATTTCTATACCGACCGGTTATTTTCCCGCCATGATTTTCTGCCAAAGACGAATAATACTGAATCATTTCATCATCGGTCAACTCTCTGCCGTCTCTTCTGCGCACATAGATTCCCGGCTGCTCCTCCTCTGTCAGTTCATCAAAATATAAGCCGCTGTCGCAGGAAAATACCGGCATTTGAAACGCTTTATAGTATGCCTTTGCTTTCATTTCTGCATTTTCCAGCGGCGTTTTACCGGTTTCGATGATAGACGGAATCTCACAATCCAAGTCATTTAAACCAATAAGCTCGATGTCAAGTGGTTCGACTGCTGCTTTCATTGCCTGCAATTTTGCCTTATTGGTTGTACCATACAAAATCTTCATTTTTTCTCCTCCAAAATATAAATAAGCATCTTCGAACACTTAGCAACATAGAAATAACTATTTCTAAAACAGCCTTATTTTTTACTTCATACAGTTCATAATTACCGTAATCATCATTTGCTTCCTTTGAAAGAGTCATCTTTTTCCTTCCCAAACAAGCAGGATTCACTGCTAAAACACAGATGGTCTATAACTTCTCTACATTCCTCATATGTAAGAACGTAGGTTGCCTTTTGCCCTTCTGGGCGTTTCATGTTCTGATGATCATAAGAATCCAGCAATTCTAATGCTTCACTATATTTTTCAATAACTGTGAGTACCTGTTTGCTATCCAATGAATTTTCTGTTCGCTTCATAAGCCGTATCACTTCTCCTAGTTGATTAATACGATATCGTTTCTCTTCACTATATTCTCCTTATCATTATCCCCTTCATATACTGTGTTTCATTATGGGCCTGATATACGAGTTGCTTTTCTTCTTCTGTACATCCGATTAAAATTTTGATTTCCGAATCTCGTTTCATATAATCAACCGTACACATTATAGCATCTGCTTGTTTCTTACCCGAACCAACCCAAATATCAATACCCGCACCATCCATGGATGACGTGCTCTTCAAAAACCCATAATCTACCTTATAGATAAAATTCGGATACTTTGGATGTGCGGTTCCTTTTGGTCTGTCTATCACAATCTCTGATTCGTTAACTAAGGAATCTAACATCGCCCAGAAATCATTGTCAAAACGATTCAATCCCACATCTCCTGTCACTTTAGAGTGTAGGAGTAAGTATAAGTTTTACTATCTTCAGAAACAATCGTTATGTTCTCAAGTGCTTTAACAAGAGCAATGCTTTCGTGATTGTCCTTCTTAACATCGAACAATACACTTTTAATTCCAATTGTCATTAAATAGTCAAGAACACTTCTTACAGAACGAGCACCTATGTTTTTTCTCCTATATTTTGTGGCAACCCAGTAATATACATAGATTTCCCTTGTTGCCTCGTCATAATCATATAATCCAACCCTGCCACAAGGATTGTTTTGATAGAAAATAACAAAAGTTTCATCATATGGGGATTCTTCTCCTCCACAAACATTTTGGCGCATTCATTTTATCATAGCTAATTCTAAGCCGTCAACGAACTACTCGCAAAATCGCCGGTGCCCTGCCAATTCACATTGGCATAAAAAAAACCCCCAACGAGGTATTCCTTCGTCAAGAGTCTTTTGTCATTTATTATAAAGCTATAAAGATTATTAAATGCACCACCAGGGGCTCGAACCCTGCACACCCTGATTAAGAGTCAGGTGCTCTACCAAATGAGCTAGTGGTGCGCTTTTTTTGCGCCTTTTCTTGACGCAAAAATTATTATATAGTATAAGTATGGAAAATGCAACAATTTTTTCTTTTTTTTGAAAAAAATTTGAAGGGAGATTTTTATATGAAAGTTCAGGAAAGATTGCTGGAGTATGTGTCCTATTGGACCACTTCCGATGATAGTAATTCAGACATTCCGAGCAGCGACCGTCAATTTGCACTTGGGAAACGATTAGAAGAGGAATTGAAGACGCTGGGACTTCGCAAAGTGGTTCTTACCGAACACTGCTATGTCTACGGACTTCTTCCTGCCACCCCGGGAATGGAGAACAAAAAGCCAATCGGGTTAATCGCGCATATGGATACTTCGCCGGATTATTCCGGAGAAAATGTCAAGCCGCAGATCATTCCGGATTACAATGGAGAGAATGTTCTGCTGAAAGGAAGCGGGGAGTATCTGAAAGTATCTGATTTTCCGACGCTTGCTTCTCTGAAAGGGCGTACTCTGATCACAACGGACGGGACTACTCTTCTCGGAGCGGACGATAAGGCCGGAGTAGCGGAGATTATGACTGCTCTTGAACAGATTATCGGAAAAAAAACTCCTCATGGAGACATTTGGGTGGGATTTACTCCTGATGAGGAGGTAGGCGCCGGGGCGGATCTCTTTGATCTTGATTATTTTAAGGCCGATTACGGATACACCGTTGATGGGGATTACGAGGGAGAAATCGCCTATGAAAATTTTAACGCCGCAAGTGCCGTTTTCTCAATTACCGGCGTAAATGTTCATCCGGGCGAAGCAAAAGATATTATGGTTAATGCCGCGCTCGTCGGCTGTGAGATTGCGATGAGCCTTCCGGCGGATGAAACTCCTGCCGCTACCTGTGACCGTCAGGGATTTTTCCATCTGACAGATATGTCAGGCGATGTATCGTCTGCAAAGCTTTCTTATATCGTTCGTGATCATGATAAGAATATATTCGAATCCAGATTAAACCGCCTGCGTACAATAGAGGTAGAAATGAATCAGAAATACGGAGCGGGAACCGTCAATCTGGAGATCAAACATTCCTACGAAAACATGCTTTCCGTAATCGAAAACCAGATGTACATTGTTGAGCTTGCGCGCAAGGCAATCTCTTCCGTTGGTCTTGAACCAATTTCACGTCCTGTCAGAGGCGGCACCGACGGAGCAAGGCTTTCTTTTATGGGACTTCCCTGTCCGAATCTCGGAACCGGCGGCTATGGATTCCATGGCCCATTCGAGCATATTACAGTGGAGGGTATGGAGACGGCCGTTCAGATTCTCCTTGCAATTCTGACAAATCCTGTTGACCGGTAATTTCCTATATCGAAAAACCGCAGGAACTATACGGCGTTTTACATGTATAGCTCTTGCGGTTTTTTTATGTATGTAACTATTAGCTTCCCATTGCTGCAAAAAGTGCGGCAATATCGTCCTGGCTCATTTTCTTATTTGGATCTGACAAATCAATTTCCGGTGCAGCAGGTTCGGGCTCCGGTTCTTCTTCCGGTTCATCATCCACACCCATGTTCGCAAGCAGCGCTGCGATATCGTCCGGGCTCATTACCTTATTTGGATCTGACAAATCCGGCATTGGCGGTTTCTCTTCTTCCTGCGGCTCTTCTGCCAAAATCTCTTCTGTCATTTCAGGTATCTCCGGCATTGGCGATGCCACAATCTGCGGAGCCGCTGCAACGACCTTTTGACTCTGCATAATTGCCGTATTCAGACGAAGTTCCATATCTTTAAGGCTCATGATAATATCCTGCTGCTTCATCAAAAGCTGGTTTACATTCTCATCCCCTATACTCTTATACAAAGCAACCACGTTGTCCTTGCTCTCCTGAATTTTTTCTTCGAATTTTTCAATCCGGTCGCCCAGAACCTCATTTGACGACATTACTGCTTCCGCATTTTCACGACTTCGGCTGATAATAACCTTTCCGATTCCCTTTTGCATCCCGACAATTTCTTCCGTCGGCACCTTTGTCGTCCGCTCAAGTAAATCCAGTTTTTCTTCTATCTCTCCAAAGTACTTCTTCATCAAAAGATAAGACGCTTTTTCAGATTTAAAAATATTATCATAGCGTTCTTTTTCTTCCTGCTTTTTCATATCCAGCCTGCGGATAATCCCTTGAACCAGCACATACAGGCACGCAATAAATAAAATTCCCACAATGCCTATTACTATGAACTGATCCGGTACATTTATCATCGCATACAGTTCAATAAAAAGAATTACTGCAAGCAGTATGGATGAAAAAATGATTTGTAGAGTAGCTTTGTCCTTTTTCTTTTCTGGCATAGATCGTCTCTCCTTTTCCAACCTTATCCAAATTTGTATTCCCAAAGAGTCTTCCCTGACTCTTATGCGCATGCACCTAACTGGATTCGAACCAGCGGCCTACCGCTTAGGAGGCGGTCGCTCTATCCTACTGAGCTATAGATGCAAATCTATCTTTAAAGGCATAATTCTCCCTGCATCCAGATATTTCCTTTAAATCGTCTGCCGACTGCAGGCTGCCCGAAAAGATCTTTCTCATTGATACAGACATCAAACACAATATCATTGCACTCAATTTTCATACGATACATGTTTTCTTCCGTTACCCGGTTTTCCACGACGGAGTAATCGATAATCTCGCCGAGGATTCCATATTGGTCGCTCTCTATCCCATAAGGCATAAAATAGGATGTAACAATTGTCAGAATATCCTCATGCTGTACTCTCCGCGAAATCATAGAATAAATATCCATGTCTTCAAGCGTGAGACTTTCAATTGCATCCTCGTCTCCCTCTCTTGCCTGAGAAATCAACTGATTGCGTGCCGTTTGCTTATATTCACGTTCCTGATCATTTGTCTCTTTCTTCTCTACCGGAAAAAGAATCTTTCCTTCGGTAGATAATGCTGCCATTTTTGCACCCGAAATCATCAGATTCTCATGTATTCTTTTCTCTGCCAGCAGGTCAGCAACATTTGCGACATAAAAAATCAGGGTAACTCCCAGACTTACCTCTTCACATACGCCGGCATACGATTCCTTTTCCGCGTGTTTTTGTACTTCAATCTGTTCCTGACTGGTCACACTGCTGCCGGTAATATACGGATAGTAGTAATCCATATGAAACGTATCGTCTTCTTCATAGGAGCCGCACACTTTTATTCCAATACCCTGTGCCACTTCATAAGAAAGCTCTGCAAATTCATTTCCTTCAGAATCTTTTGTTACTTTTAATACATCGGGACATTCTATGATATCGTTCAGAATCATCGTAAGATCCTTTTTTCTGATATCAGAGAACCCAATGGCTCTAAGGAATTTATGCACTCTAATATTCTCCTTTTATTTTACTAGAAAAAGATATTCTAGACAACTTGAAGAATAGAAATATTTTTTTCCAGCATCAGATTATACTTTTTATCTTCTATCTCATTTTCATCATTCGCATGAATAATCATAATAATCGGACTTTCCGGATCATTCGTCTGAGAGATGACTACTCCTTTTTCTTCCTCGTTGATCTTTACGGTTGTGCCGACCGGATAGCGCGCAATCATCGAGACCAGCTGCTCAATGATTTTCTGCTCGTATCCTGTTCCGGCCTCATCCACGATTTTCTCAATCGCTTCGCGAACATATGTTCTCTTATGCTCCATGCCGGAGATATAACAATCGAATGTATCCACTGCCTGAATGATTTTACACTCAATCTCTTTATTCTTCTGTCTCATTGGAAAACCTGTTCCGTCCTGTTTCTCATGATGAGATAATACCATCTTTTTTGATATCTCCGGAATCCAATCCTCTTCCAACGCGGAATATCCTAAAATCGTATGCTTCTTATACTCAAATACCTGCACCGGATCTCCGGCTTCCATATCGCGGTTTTCATACGGAACGGTAATGTATCGGATTCCGATATCGTGCAGTAAACATCCGACTGCAATGTTGTATTGTTTTTTCTTATCTAATTTTAGTTTTCTCGCAACCATGATAGAGAGCAAGCTTACCATTACGGTATGTTCATATAAATTTGCAGTGCGCTCATTCATATCGAAGATTGCTTCGCTTGGAATCTCATTGACCTCCTGCACCATTTCATGTGCAATGATTTCGATTTCCTGCAGGGAAATCTCCCCATGATAAATGTGCTTCTCTAACACATTCCGCACTCTGTCCACATAAGCCTGAAAACGTCCCGGCTCAAGAAGAGGGTTCGGTTCCTCATAATTTTCATACGGATCTTCAATTATTATACTATCAATGCCAAATGATTGAATTAATGGAATATAATCTATTTTAATAACTGTGCCAGCCGGAATCAAAACATTTTTTTTATCATTTATGATTGCTTCCGCAAGGATTTCACCACCGGTTATTGCATCGATTGTTTTTATTCTCATATCCGTTTCTCCATTGTTATTTCTTCGCAGGCTTATTTGCCTCCTTGGCCATATCTAAAGCTTCCTGCTCTTCCTCTGCTAAAACAATAATGGAATTACCGCCAACGATTTCTTTGATATAAGTATAGCAGCCTTCTCTGCTATGGACCGCGTTCATCACGAAACCATCGTCGGTCTCGTTCAGTAATGCTAATGAAAAACTGAGTTTCCCGCCCATCTCATGGAAGGCATCATACTTTACCAATCCAACCTTCTGGAAAGTAAATTTCATATTGCCAAACAACTTCTCGATATTCTTTTCATTGGTAGAGTTTGCCGCAATCAGAGTGTCCACCTGATCCAGTCTCTTAATCAATGTGTCCTCCAATGTCTTTGCGTTCTTTCCGCTCATGAAAATATCGTAACGTTTTTTGAGTTTCTTCATCTGTACTATATTTACAATATAAAGTACAAGGAGAATGACAACGAATGCTGCCAATCCTATCATAATATAATCCGAATCAAATCCAAATAAATCAGATAACATGTATTATTCTCCTTTATATATTTTCGGCCTTTTTCTATATAAATTAAATAGTATAAATGTACCTATTTTTGTACCGTTCTAAGCATATCGATAATTCTGTCAAGCTCATCCTGTGAATAGTACTCAATTTCAAGCTTTCCACGCTTATCATCCTTTGGATTGATTGCAACCTTTGTTCCGAGGATTCCTTTCATCTGCTCTTCCAGATCCCGATAGATTGCTTCCAGCTTTGGATCCAGCTTCTGTTTATCCTCCTTCGGATTATTCTCCTTCTCATTCTGAAGGCTTTTCACAAGCTTCTCCGTATCGCGCACGCTGAGCTTTTCGTCAAAAATCTTCTGCGCAATTTCATACTGCTTATCTGCATCTTCGATTCCAAGAATCGTTCTTGCATGTCCGGTTGTCAGCATTTCATCGATAACCATCTGTTGTACTCGATCGTCGAGTTTCAGTAATCTCATGGAATTAGTTACTGCAGTCCTGCTCTTTGAAACACGCTCCGCAACCTCATCCTGTTTCAGATTGAATTCATTTAACAGACGCTTATACGCCAACGCTTCTTCAATCGGATTTAAGTCTTCTCTCTGAATATTCTCAATCAAAGAGATTTCCATGATTTCCTGCTCTGTCAGCTGTTTGATAATGACAGGTACTTCTTTCAGTTTAGCAATCTTTGCTGCTCTCCACCGGCGCTCGCCGGCAATAATCTCATAATAAGTATCACGTTTTTGCACCAGAAGCGGCTGCAATATTCCAAATTGCTTAATGGATTCTGCCAGCTCCAGCAATGCGTCTTCATCAAATTTCTTACGAGGCTGTTCTCTGTTCGGCTCTACCTTATTGATGTCAATCATGGTTGCGTCATGTTCCGATTCCTTCTTTGCAGATCCCGCGGCGCTTGGTTTGTTTACTTTGTCTGTAATTAATGAGTCTAATCCTTTTCCCAATCCATTTTTCTTCACTGCCATAGCCTTTATAAATCCTTTCTCTCAATTATCTCCTGTGCCAGATTGCGGTAACTCTCTGCTCCCGCTGATTTCGCGTCATACATATTGATTGGAATTCCATATGACGGAGCCTCAGCCAGACGTATATTTCTTGGAATCATTGTCTTATAAATGGTTGTATCAAGGTTTGCCTTTACATTATCCACTACCTGATTAGAGAGGTTTGTTCTCACATCATACATGGTAAACACTACGCCTTCCATCTGGAGATTCGGATTTAATCTTTCCTGTACCAGATTGATGGTATGGATCAGCTGGCTGAGTCCTTCCAGCGCATAATATTCACACTGAATCGGAACAAGTACCGTATCAGCTGTCGTCATTGCATTGACTGTCAGCATATTTAGTGATGGTGGACAGTCAATAATAATAAAATCGTAATCGTCCCTGATATAGTCAACGGTTGTTTTTAGAATATATTCTTTATCGTTGATTCCCAATAATTCGATTTCCGCTCCGGCTAATTCTACATTCGATGCTATAATTTTTAGATTATCTACGACTGTTGTCTGGATACTTTCATTTATGGAACACTCATTTAATATTAACTGATATGCGGTGTTTTCCACTTCATTTTTATCTACACCAAGTCCGCTTGTCATGTTTCCCTGCGGATCTAAATCGATTGCCAATACCTTCTTCCCTTTTTCTGCTAAACAAGCTGAAAGATTAATTGCAGTAGTAGTCTTTCCAACTCCGCCTTTTTGATTCGCAATTGCAATAATTCTTCCCATTTTTAATCCTTTCTTACTTCTGATTTTTCTTGATAATTGTTAAACCTTATATTTAGTCTCGCAATTATCTTCTTAATTCTTTTCTTCTATTTTCTCTCGAATTTTGTGCTTTTTCATTATATCACTTCTGTTTTTTCTTTTCTACATAAAAAAATGTTTCACGTGAAACATGAAACATCTATTTTCTAAACCTAGTATTTTTCTTTTTGATTCAAAACAATATCTTGTGGATTTTGATACAAAAAAAATTTAAAAAATAAAATGTTTCACGTGAAACATTTTCAAACATATACCGAATTATATTGGCGATTCTGCTCTTTAAAAAATCCTGCACCACAATGTTGTGATACAGGAGTATGGTTTCTAAAAAATTTGAATCAAATTGTTACGAATTGCGAATACTGCTGCTTGTGTACGATCCGTTACCTCCAACTTTTTAAAAATATTGGAAACATGATTCTTTACTGTCCGCTCGCTGATATTCAACTTTTCTGCAATTTCTTTGTTGTACATACCAACCGCCAGCAGCTTCAATACTTCGAGTTCTCTCTTTGTAAGATCATCAATCTTCACCTCATCCTCATTTTTCTCAATCCGCTTTGCATTCAATGCAGGAATAAGACTTGGCTGAATATAGGTTTCTCCATCAACGATCGCAAAGATAGCCTTTTTCAACTCCGCCGATTCGGAATCCTTCAGGACGTATCCGTTTATTCCGATATCGACTGCCTTCATAAGATACTCGATTTCGTTATGGACAGTAAGCACCAACACCTTCACTTTGACATGACGCTCTTTCAGATTTTTTAAAACATCCAGCCCATTCATCTTCGGCATATTTATATCAAGCAGAAGAACATCCGGCTTTACGATATCGAGCTTATCCAGACAATCCTTTCCGTCAACTGCTTCCGCAATGACTTTTATATCTCCATCCAGTTCTAACAAACTTCTTAATCCTTCGCGAATCATCGAATGATCATCCGCAATCATAATTTTAACCGCCATGTTGCTAACCCTCCTCCTTTATTGGAATTTCAACCGTAATCTTACATCCGTTTCCTACTTCGGAATTCATCTCAAATTTACCGGAAAGCAAATACACTCTCTCCCTCATCATAGAAAGTCCAAAACCGGAATTATCATTTCTGATATGTTCTGGGATTGAAGACATATCAAAACCATCCCCGTCGTCCTCAACCAAAAGAATAAGAGAATCTTCCTTATAGAATAGGCATACATTCACATTTTCTGCTTTTGCATGTTTCAATGAGTTGCTGCAGGCTTCCTGAATGATTCGAAGTAAGGTAAGCTGAATCACACTGTCAATTTTATACGGCTCGCCTTCTACTCTATAAATAAACTTCGTAGTCATTCCTGCTTTGAGCTTATCAAGATACCGTTCCACTGTTTCATCAAATCCGATATCATCAAAGGACATTGGCCTCAAATCATAAATCATATTTCTGGTATCTTCAATTACATCTCTAAGTATCATACTAAGAGAAGATAACTCCAAGCGGCATCTGACCGGATCTACATCCAAAAGCTTCGCACACAATTCGGATTTATGTACAAGAGACGTAAGATTCTGTACCGTAGAGTCGTGAAGATCTCTTGCAATGCGTTGTCGCTCTTTCTCCTGTGTCTCGAGAATTGCCTTTCTTAGATCCGAAGATTGGCTTTGCATCGATTCCAAAGCAGAAGCAGATTCTTCCTTTGCTACTCTGATAATGCTATTTACTTCATCAATCCTCATCATCAGGTTATTATTCTGGTCTCTGACCTTCTCCAGTTCTTCATTGATTCCTTTTTGTTCCTTTTTCAGCTCTTCTATTTTCTTTTGATTATGCCCATTTACTTCCCTTGGAGTAAATGCAGCATAATTCGGATCATTTGTTTCCTCCAATAATTGAATAAATTTAATATTCTCTTTCAGATGATTCTGCAGCTCTGTTTCTTTCTTTTGAACATCGGTCTGCTCTTCTAATAATTCTTCTCTTATTTTTTCCAGATATTCTTTTATCATAAATTTTCTCGAACGTATGTTCTGTATAAAGATTACTAAAGTACTAGTTTATTATAATTCATTTTTTTTCCCATGAAAAGAAAAAATAAAAATATTTGTATATAA
>CAZTKM010000044.1:0-22432 GCA_964614035.1 uncultured Lachnobacterium sp. | reverse complement strand
GCATTCAGGTGCATCGGAGTTTTTTTATATAGGAAAGTTCGTTCCCTATATGATAGAAACCCTCCGGGAGGATGCGCACTCGTGCGAAGATGTAGTATGCCGCAAGCGACCGCGCTCGGCGCGAGAATGTGCAAAGCACATTCTTTTTTATTTTTAGTGATTTACAAGAGCTTCGAGGAATGATAAAATATAGAAGGATTATTGGGTACTGACGGAGGAAAATGTTATGGCGAATCTGCTTGACCGGATTCAGATGCAGATGTATCGAAGAAGGAAGAGGAAAGATTTACAGCAGGCAGCAATCAATCGTAACAGATCCTTCGAATCGTGGAATCGCAGTGCAAAGCCGGGAGAGAAAACAAAGATACCGGACATAGGCAGGACGGTCTGCGAAGAAGTAAAACCGGAAGAAAAGGATAATAAAGTCTTGGAAAATCAGGGAAATATATTTGAAAATATCATCGAGAAGGTTATTCCGACGGCAGGAAAGCAGGCTGCGGAAGATACGGCAGCAGAGAAGCCGGATGTAAAAGCAAATGACGATACACTTTTGGCGCAGATTGACGAGTTCCGCGTGAGAGCACAGCAGCTGCAGCAGCTGTTGGACAGCAGACAGGAAAAAGCAAGGCAGCTACAGCAGATTGTCTCTGAGCGGGAAGATAAGGCGGAAGAACTCGAGAAAATAGTAAAAGAGCGTCAGACTCGGGCCGATGGGCTTACAGAGGCGGTTGAGAAGAAAATCGATTCCATGGCGTCGAATGTGGACGTAAAGCTGGATGAAGTGAAGACTGCCGTAAATGCAGAGTTAAAGGACGGTCAGGCAAAGGATGAAGCCCGCACCATAGAGCTGAAGGAGACGTTGAGTCAGGTTTCGGAAAAGGTGGACTCCATGAGCGCCGTAACCGAGCAGCTCGATACGGTAAAGACAGATCTTTCCGAAAAGATACATACCGAGAGCGTTCAAAGTTACCGCAACCTTTCCGAACTTCTGAAAAATGTGGAGGGCCGTTTAAGCAAGCTGGATACGCTTGAAAGAGAGGTTGCAAAGCTTCGGAAGGTAACCCGCGCAATTATTGTTTTTACGGTTATCAATCTGGCAGGCGTGATTGTGTCCATACTTGCCGGTTTAGGAATTATCGGTTTTTAATAGGGAACATAGGGAACAAATGAGTGCAATTCCATAGCGGAATTGCATTTCTTGCTTAAAAAGGAGTGTAGTGTGGAAAAGAAGCCTGTTTGGATAGTAGGGCATAAGAATCCGGATACAGATTCCATCTGTGCGGCTATTGCTTATGCAGATTACAAAAATCAATTGCAAGACGGAACGTATATTGCAAAACGCGCGGGGGAAGTAAATGCGGAAACCGCATTTGTGCTGCAGCATTTTGGAGTGGAAGCCCCGGAATACATCGATGATGTCGGCACACAGATTAAAGATATTGCAATCCGCAAAACGGAAGGCGTCAGCAGTCATATCTCCATGAAAAAAGCATGGGAAATGATGAAAATTTTGAATGTAGTTACACTTTCTGTCGTAAATGAGAAAAACCAGCTGGAAGGAATTATCGTAACCGGAGATATTGCAAAGTCGTATATGGATGAGTATGATAATGCCATACTTTCGGCGGCAAGAACGCAGTATAAGAATATTGTCGAGACGCTGGGAGGCCGTATCATTACCGGAAACGAGCATGGATATTTTGTGAAGGGCAAGGTTGTAATCGGAGTTGGAGCGCCGGAAGTGCTGCAGGAGAGTATTGATAGCGATGATCTGGTCATTATCGGAGACCGCGAGGAATCCCAGCTTGCTTCCATCGCTAAGAATTGCAGCTGCCTTGTCATTACCGGTGGTCTCGAAGTAAGCCAGAAGGTCATTGACGCCGCAAACCAGAGGGACGTTATCGTAATCAGTACTCCTTACGACACCTTTACAACTGCGCGTTTGATCAATCAAAGTATGCCAATCAAGCATTTCATGACAAAGGGCGATATCATTCATTTTCATTTGGATGATTATGTGGATGAGGTTCGTGACGCGGTTGCAAAAATCCGTCATCGCGATTTCCCGATTCTGGATGATAATCAAAAGTATGTGGGAATGTTCTCACGCAGACATTTGCTGAGTACGCAGAAAAAACAGCTGATACTGGTTGACCATAACGAAAAATCGCAGGCGGTAAACAACATCGAGGAGGCCGAGATACTGGAGATTATCGATCATCACAGAATCGGAAGTCTTGAGACCATTGCGCCGGTATACTTCCGCAATCAGCCGTTGGGATGTACGTCAACCATTATCTATCAGATGTATCAGGAGAAAGGTCTTACAATCCCAAAGCAGATAGCAGGACTCTTATGCTCGGCAATTTTGTCGGATACCCTGATGTTCCGATCGCCGACTTGTACGGAAATTGATAAGGAAGCGGCAATGAAGCTTGCAGAAATTGCAGGAATAGAGGTAGAGGAGTTTGCCCAGAAGATGTTCGAGGCGGGCAGCAACTTTGACAGTAAAACGGAAGAGGAAATATTAAATCAGGATTTTAAAATATTCCATTCCGCTGCCTCAAACATTGGCGTCGCGCAGGTAAGCGCGATGAATCAGCTGGCGCTTGACAAGGTGCAGGCAAGGATTACGCCGCAGCTTTCGAGAATGCTGGGGGAGAAGAAGGTAGATATGTTGTTTGTTATGCTGACAGATATTCTGACCGAAACCACAAAATTGCTCTATTGCGGCGAGGGTGCGGAAAGTCTGGTTCGGGAAGCATATAATATGGTAGATCCGGACGGTATCATACTTAAAGGTGTGGTATCACGCAAGAAACAGCTGATTCCGACACTCATGGCAGTGCTCGCCGAGCGGTAGCCGACAGAGACATAAAATAAGAAACAGGAAAGGAACAATGGAATGATGAAATTTACAAAAATGCATGGATGTGGAAACGATTACGTATATGTGAATCTTTTTGAGGAGACAGTGGAAGATGCGCCGAAGCTTGCGACTGTTGTAAGTGACAGACATTTTGGAATCGGTTCCGACGGTCTGATTACAATCGGTCCGTCGGAGACGGCGGATTTTCGGATGAGAATCTACAATGCGGACGGCTCGGAAGCCGAGATGTGCGGAAACGGCATCCGGTGTGTCGCTAAATATGTATATGATCATAAGCTGACCGATCAGACGGAAATTTCCGTTGAGACCGGTGCGGGAATCAAACGGCTGGATCTGTATGCCCGGGATGAGAAGGTAGAGCAGGTGCGTGTGGATATGGGCGAACCGATTCTCGACCCGGCAAAGATTCCGGTATTATCCGGCAGAAATCCGGTCGTTGCAGATTCAATTATCGTTGGGAATATGGAATGGAGAATGACCTGTGTCTCTATGGGTAATCCGCATGCGGTCGTGTTTGTAAAAAATACTGCAACCTTTCCAATCGAACAGTTTGGCCCGCTTTTCGAGAAACACGAGCGCTTCCCAAAGAGAACGAATACGGAATTTGTTCAGGTTATCTCCAGGTCGGAAATCTCCATGAGAGTGTGGGAGCGCGGCTCAAACGAGACATGGGCGTGCGGAACCGGAACCTGTGCAGCCGTTATGGCCTGTATTCTGAACGGCTATACAGAGAATAAGGTACTGGTTCATTTGAGAGGCGGCGACCTTACGATTGAGTATGAGCCGGGTACAAATCATATCTTTATGACCGGGCCTGCAACGGAAGTATTTAGCGGAGAAATTGATATATAGGAACATACAATTGTATGCAAAAATTAATTCTACATTATACAAATTTACGAGGTGGGTTCAATGAAAATCAGGCAGCTTCTGGAAGAAACGGAATATACACTTTTGGCGGGAGATATCGACAAAGAAATAACTGCCCTTGTCTATGATTCGAGAAAGGTTCAGGAAGGGGCGGCTTTTGTATGTATTTCCGGAACTGCCCGCGATGCGCATGATTTTATCCCGGATGTGATTGCAAAGGGAGCAAAAGTAATTATAGTAGAAAAAAATGTAGAACTGCAGGAAGGAATCACATATATTAAAGTAGAGAATTCCAGAAGAGCGTTAGCATATCTTTCGGCGGCATATTTTGGACATCCGGCGAGGAAGCTGAAGACAATCGGCATTACCGGAACCAAGGGAAAGACGACGACAACCTATATGGTAAAATCCATCCTCGAATCCGCCGGTATGAAGACCGGACTAATCGGAACGATTGAGGCGATTATCGGGGAGGAGCATATTGCCGCTTCCAATACGACGCCGGAATCTTATGTGGTGCAGGAATATTTCCGCAAAATGGCGGATGCCGGACTGGACGCGGTAGTTATGGAAGTCTCCTCACAGGCGCTCATGCTTCATCGTGTGGACGGATTTACGTTTGATATCGGGGTATTTACGAATCTTGAACCGGATCATATCGGAGAGAATGAGCATAAGGATTTCGAGGATTATATGCACTGCAAGAGCCTTCTGTTCCGGCAGTGCAAAAAGGGAATATTTAACGGAGACAGCAAGTTTATCTCCGGCATCATGAGCGGACACACCTGCGAAGTCGAGACCTTCGGCTATAATGCGTCGAACGATTTGCGTGCGGAGCATGTAGAACTGAAAAAAAATCATGGGGCGCTGGGCGTAAAATATCATGTGGCAGGCAATCTGGAGTTTGATGTGGAGGTAAATGTGCCCGGAACCTTCAGCGTGTACAATTCGCTGACGGCAATCGCAATATGCGAGCAATTCGATGTTGATATAGATAAAATTAAATCAGCGCTTAACAATGTAAGAGTAAAAGGGAGAATCGAAATTGTTCCGGTTACAAAAAGATATACGCTTATGATTGACTATGCACATAACGCTATGGCGCTGGAAAGTCTGCTCACGACACTTCGCGCATATGAACCGGGACGGCTGGTATGCCTGTTCGGCTGCGGAGGCAACCGGGCAAAGTCGAGAAGATACGAGATGGGCGAGGTATCATCACGCTTGGCGGATCTTACCGTTGTTACATCGGATAATCCGCGTAATGAAGAACCGATGGACATTATCGAAGATATTTTAGCTGGCGTCCATAAGGCGGACGGAGCATATGTAACGATACCGGACCGAAAGGAAGCAATCGCATATTGTATGCAGCATGCAAAGGATGGGGACATTATCGTTCTCGCCGGAAAAGGCCATGAAGATTATCAGGAGATTAAGGGTGTGAAATATCATATGGATGAGCGTGAGCTTATCGCCGAAGTGATCAAGGAGCATCCGGAGATTTCATTGTAATAAAATGGTGTAATGTTGTAATTTCAGATATATGAAGTAAATGAGGTGGGGGTATGGCAGTATTCGAAGGTGCCGGAGTGGCACTAATCACACCATTTCATGCAGATAAAAGTGTAAATTACAAGATGCTTGGAACTCTGATCGAACGGCAGATTTCAAAGAAAACAGACGCAATTATCGTGTGCGGGACAACCGGAGAGCCTGCGACCATGACAGACGCAGAACGCTTTGCGGTAATCCGGTATGTAGTGGAAAAGGTAAATGGGAGAGTTCCGGTAATTGCGGGCACAGGTGCAAACTGTACGGAAACCGCGGTAAAATCGTCAAAGAGGGCAGAGGCTCTCGGCGTGGACGGATTTCTGGTAGTGACGCCATATTATAATAAAGCAACACAGAAGGGACTTTACGAGCACTATAAGGAAATTGCCTCCTCGGTAGAAAAGCCGATTATTATGTATAACGTCCCATCGAGAACGGGATGTAATCTGCTTCCGGAGACCGCTGTAGCATTGGCAAAGGATTTTGCCAATATCATCGGGATAAAGGAAGCAAGCGGAAACATTTCGCAGGTCGCAAAGATTGCTTCGTTAGGAAAGAATCTGATTGATATTTATTCCGGAAATGATGATCAGGTTGTCCCGATTCTTTCCCTGGGCGGAAAAGGTGTCATTTCCGTACTGGCAAACGTAGCGCCTTTGGATATGCACGATATGGTTACGGAATATCTGGACGGCAATACAAAGCGTGCATTGGAATTGCAGCTGAAGTATATCAGTCTGATACAGGCGCTTTTTTGCGAAGTAAACCCGATTCCGGTAAAAGCCGCGATGAAACTGATCGGATATGAGGCTGGCGGAGTAAGGCTGCCGCTTACCGATATGGAAGAGAATCACAGGACGTTGTTAAAGGACCGGATGATGGAGGTCGGCCTAATCTGGCAGGACGCTTTTTAGGAAAGTAAGCGGTATAGCCAAACAGGATAAGCAGGAGAACAGATCAAATGGGTAAGCAGAATTGGAAACCGGGAAACATGCTAAATCCCGTACCGGCTGTCATGGTAAGTGTGGCGGACAAAGACGGTAATGCAAATATCATAACGGTCGCATGGGCGGGAACGGTCTGCACGAATCCTCCGATGGTATCGATTTCAGTCAGACCGGAGCGGTTCTCCTGCAAGATCATAGAAGAAACGAAGGAATTTGTAATCAATTTAACGACAAAGAAGCTGGTAAAGGCCTGTGATTATTGCGGTGTGACAAGCGGGCGCGATGTGGATAAGTTTGAGAGAATGAAGCTCACAAAGCTTGCAATGGAACATGTGAAGGCTCCGGGAATCTCCGAAAGCCCGGTAAATATTGAATGCAAGGTTGTAGAAATAAAACCGCTCGGCAGTCATATCATGTTCCTTGCAGAGGTGGTGGGTGTAACTGTGGATGATGCTTATATCGACGAGAAAAATAAGTTCCGCATCAATGAGACCGGACTGGTGATGTACTCGCATGGAGAATATTTTAAAATGGGAGAAAAGCTGGGTTCATTTGGATATAGTATCAGAAAGAAATAGCGCGATAGAGTATAAAAAATGCTGCTAAAGGTCTATCTTACTTTAGCAGCATATCCATCAGATAAGCATACACGTCTTCATTATTTTTTTTCCAATGAGCGCAAATCGCTTCCGCCTGCTCTTTGGTCTTAACGGTAAGGGTAAGATCAATCATATTTATTCCGTCGGAACGCACCTGACAGCGAACGGCATATTTCTGGTTCGTAGTCTTATAATAATCGGATACGACGGAGTTTTCCTGACGGAAAACCAGCCTGTTTTCCGCAAAAAAGTCTTTTACATCCTGTTCAATGCCATCCGTAATTTTATCCTTGAAAAAGCCTAAGGTCTCCTTTCCGGCAGCGGTGAGGGAGTACTGTGTATTGGAATGCGTGGTTTCGGCAATTATGAAATCCGAATCAACAAGTTCCCCGATGACTTCCTGAATGCGGAAATAATCGGTGTAGTCTTTCTCTAAGAAAAAATTGGAAAGCTGTGTATTGGAAAGAGGAAAACCGGCTTTGTCCAGCATGTATAAAATTGTCATTTTGTATATGGTAAACGGTTCGGCCATAGATTCCTCTTTTCACCCTTTTCTATAAAAATTACCTGTATATGCATCGTTTATGCATGAATATGTTCTTTTACCGCCCGGCTTACGACCTCTGCAACCCGCGGATCGAAGGCTTCCGGCATGATAAACTCGTCGCATAATTCTTCATCGCTGACAAGACCTGCAAGCGCATTTGCGGCAGCCAGCTTCATCTCTTCTGTAATCTGCGTTGCGCGGCCTTCCAGCGCGCCTTTGAAAATTCCCGGAAACGCAATAACATTATTGACCTGATTCGGAAAATCGCTCCGCCCTGTTCCGACAATTCTCGCTCCGGCGGCTTTTGCTGCGTCCGGCATGATTTCCGGAACCGGATTGGCCATTGCGAAGAGAATCGCGTCTTTATTCATGGAAGCAACCATCTCAGGAGTAACAATATTCGGAGCGGATACTCCGACGAAAATGTCGGCGCCTTTCAGCGCATCGGCAAGCGAACCTGTCGCATGATCTTGGTTCGTTACCTCGGTCATTTTTTTCTGCATCCAGTTTAAGTCCGGGTAGTCCGGGCCGATGATTCCCTTGCGGTCGCACATGGTAACATGACAAAAACCATAAGTCAGTAACAATTTGGTAATGGCAATTCCGGCGGAACCGGCTCCGTTTACAACGACCTTGCAATCTTCCTTTTTCTTGCCTGTAACACGAAGGCTGTTGATGATTCCGGCAAGGACGACGATTGCGGTCCCATGCTGATCATCGTGAAATACCGGAATGTCCAGCATTTCTTTTAAACGCTCCTCGATTTCAAAACAGCGCGGAGCGGAGATGTCTTCTAAGTTTATTCCGCCGAATCCCGGCGCTATATTTTTGACGGCAGCGATAATCTCTTCGGTATCCTGGGTATCCAGACAGATAGGAACGGCGTTTACATTTCCGAATTCCTTGAAAAGTACGCATTTCCCTTCCATAACCGGCATTGCCGCATAAGGGCCGATGTTTCCGAGTCCGAGTACGGCGCTTCCGTCCGATACGACAGCGACGGTATTGGATTTCCACGTGTATGTATAAGCAGCTTCCTTATCCTCCGCGATTACCTTGCAGGGCTCGGCCACTCCCGGAGTATATGCGATGGCAAGATCCTCTCTGGAATTTACCTTTGACTTTGCGGTTGTCTCGAGCTTTCCGTTCCATTCCTTATGCATGGCAAGCGCTTTTTCTTTATTATCCATAATCAGTTTTCTCCCATGTGAAGATTATTTTTGCAATGTGTTTATGATACCATTGTTAACCGGACAAATCAAGGAAGTTTCCTACTTGCAATGTGTGAAAAAATTGTGTATGATAAAAAAAGATTGAAGATTCGTTTTCAGACGCCGTTTCAGGCATAATACCCCAGAGAGACTGTAAAAGAAGAATTTTTGGTTAGATATTGTATATATGTCGGCACAATGATAAAAGGAGAATGATATGAGAGAAAGGTATGAAAGCTTATCGCTGAATATTCTGAAGGATTTGGCAAAAGCGCGAGGACTAAAAGGAGTTTCCGCCTTAAAGAAGGAAGATCTGATTGAGCGTATGCTCGAGGAGGACGAGAGGGATAAGGAGCGCCAGAAGGCGAAGGAAGGAACAAAGTTTGTCACAAGGCAGAAGCCGGAGAGCGTGCACATAGCAAAGGGCGCCGCACAGGCAAAATCCCAGCCGGACAACACCGAGAAGCGCACAGAGGAAGAGGAGGCCATGACCTTGAAGGAAGATATCGCCGGCCTTGACAGCGGAATTTCGGTAAAAGGTATCCTCGAGGTAATGTCCGACGGCTTCGGATTTATACGAAGCGACAATTATATGCCGGGCGAAAACGATATTTATGTGTCCCCATCCCAGATCCGCCGGTTTAACATGAAGACCGGAGATATTATTTCCGGAAATACAAGAATTAAGGGGGAGAAGGAGAAGTTTGCGGCGCTTTTGTACGTGACCGCGGTAAACGACGCCAATCCGAGCGAGAATTTGAAGAAGCCGAATTTCGAAGACCTGACGCCGATTTTCCCAAATAAGAGACTTCGCCTGGAAAGATCGGGTTCGAGCGTTGCCATGCGCGTGGTCGATCTGATATCGCCGATCGGAAAGGGACAGCGTGGAATGATTGTCTCCCAGCCGAAGGCAGGAAAGACTACCCTGCTAAAGGAAGTGGCAAAGTCGGTGCTTACCAACAATCCGGAGATGCATCTGATTATTCTGCTCATTGACGAACGCCCGGAGGAAGTTACGGACATAAAGGAAGCGATTCAGGGGGAAAATGTGGAGGTCATTTATTCTACATTTGACGAGCTGCCGGAGCATCATAAGCGTGTTTCGGAGATGGTAATAGAACGCGCGAAGCGTCTGGTGGAGAACAGAAGGGACGTCATGATCTTGCTCGACAGTATCACAAGACTTGCCAGAGCGTACAACCTTACCGTTCCGCCGAGCGGCCGCACGCTTTCCGGCGGTCTTGATCCGGCTGCGCTTCATATGCCAAAGCGCTTTTTCGGAGCGGCCCGCAACATGAGAGAGGGCGGCAGCCTGACGATTCTGGCCACCGCGCTCGTCGATACGGGAAGCAAGATGGACGATGTCGTATATGAGGAGTTTAAGGGAACTGGCAATATGGAGCTTGTCCTTGACCGGAAGCTTTCGGAGAAGCGTATTTTCCCTGCGATTGATATTGTAAAATCCGGTACAAGACGCGAGGATCTGCTTCTGGATATGGACGAGCTTGCAGCGGTTGAGACAATGAGAAAAGCATTCAACGGAATGCGCTCGGATGAAGCTGTTGAGAATATCCTGAATATGTTCGCCCACACTAGAAACAATCAGGAATTTATCAATCAGGTAAGAAAAAATAGAATTTTATAAAAATACCTATTGCATTCGTTATCTGCCTATGCTACAATGAATAAGCTGTTTATCGGGATGTAAACGGACGAAAGTGTCTTTCTTCGCAGTAAGTATCATATGCGGATCGGGCATACGGATATAGAAGATTGAAGCATAGTAACGATAAGACATAAAAGAGGTGAAAATCATGAGAGAAGGAATCCATCCAGATTATTATCAGGCAACTGTAACCTGCAACTGTGGTAATACCTTTGTTACAGGATCTACCAAGCCGGAGATTCACGTTGAAATCTGTTCAAAGTGCCATCCATTCTACACCGGACAGCAGAAGGCTAGTCAGGCTCGCGGACGTATCGAACAGTTCAACAAGAAGTATGGTATGAACTAATTACCAAGAGTGTGAGGATAAGGTTGAGGTAGAAATGCCTCAACCTTTTTTCGCATATAGGAGCAGAGTATGAAGTATTCAGGCGTTGGCGGACAGGCAGTCATGGAAGGCGTCATGATGAAAAATGATGACAGATATGCTGTGGCTGTCCGTAAACCGGACGGAAAGATAGAAGTAAAAGTAGAAAAGTACAAAGGGCCCGGGGAAAAGAGCAGGATTCGAAAGATTCCGATTGTAAGAGGCGTGATCAGCTTTGTTGAATCCTTATATCTTGGTATGAGCACGCTGATGTATTCGTCTTCTTTCTTTGAGGAGGAAGAGCTTTCCGAGAAAGAGATTGAAAAGCAGCGCAAAAAAGAAGAGGGTCTGACACCGGAGGAAATTCAAAAGAAAAAAGAGAAGGAAGACAAGGCGCTGATGGGTGGAACAGTCGTATTCTCTATCGTGATGGCGCTTGCAATCTTCTTTGCGATTCCTTATTTCTTGTCCGGATTTTTCCGGAAAATCATCGCTTCCGAGATACTGATTGCATTGATCGAGGGATTGATCCGGCTTGCAATGTTTATCGGGTATATCGCGCTGATTTCGCTCATGCCGGATATCAGGAGGGTGTTCATGTACCATGGGGCGGAGCATAAATGCATCAACTGCATTGAGCATGGCATGGAGCTGAATGTGGAGAATGTCAGAAAAAGCTCGAAACAGCACAAGCGATGCGGAACGAGCTTCCTGTTGATTGTCATGCTGATCAGCATCGTCTTTTTTATGTTCATTCAGGTGGATTCAAAGATTTTGAGACTGTTATTTCGGCTTGTTCTGATACCGGTAATTGCCGGAGTATCGTATGAATTTATTCGTCTTGCGGGACGGTATGACAACTGGCTTGTGAATGTGTTGAGCCAGCCCGGATTGTGGATGCAGAGACTTACAACCCGCGAGCCGGAGGACGCTATGATAGAAGTGGGGATTGCTTCGGTGGAGGCCGTATTCGACTGGAAGAAATGGCAGGCGGAGCAGTTGGGGGAACAATAACTATGACGTATCGTGATGCGATTGCGCTTGGGGAAAAAATATTGAATATGGCGGATATCGCGGACGCTAAGAATGACGCATGGCTGCTTCTTACCGCGGCGTGCAAAATCGACCATACCTTTTACTATATGCACATGGATGAGGATATGGACGGCGAACAGGTAAAAGAGTACGAATCCCTGATCAAAAAGCGTGCCGAGCATATTCCGCTGCAGTATATAACCGGAGAGCAGGAATTTATGGGGATGAATTTTCATGTAAATTCCAACGTGCTGATTCCGAGGCAGGATACGGAAACTCTGGTAGAGCAGGCATTAAAAAGAATACAGCCGGGAATGCACATTCTGGATATGTGCACCGGTTCGGGGTGCGTGCTTATCAGTATTTTAAAAAATGCGCCGGGTACAACCGGACTGGGGTGCGATGTATCAAAGCAGGCGCTGATTGTAGCGAAAGAAAATGCAAAAAAAAATGATGTCTCCGCGGAGTTTGAACGAAGCGATTTGTTTGAGAACGTGATTGATAAATTTGATATGATTGTATCAAATCCGCCGTACATCCGGACAGATGTAATACCGACACTGATGCAGGAAGTCGCGCAATTCGAGCCGATTCTGGCACTGGACGGAAAAGAGGACGGATTGTATTTTTACCGCAGGATTGTATCTGAAAGCAGGGAATATTTAAATGAAAACGGAATGCTTTTGTTTGAGATAGGTTACGACCAGGGACAGGAGGTCAGCGGCATGATGAAAGAGGCCGGTTTTTCCGATGTATGTGTCATTCAGGATATGGCAGGAAATGACCGCGTGGTGTACGGCAAGCTTTAGCTGCCCTTAGACAGCGCAGGACAGCCGATACACACAGCATGAAAACCGTACAGAAAGGAAAAAGAAAATGTTTGATAAATTAGAAGATTTGCTTCATCACTATGAGGAATTGATGAATACCTTGAGCGAGCCGGACGTTGCCAACGATCCTGTCCGTTTCAAAAAGCTTATGAAGGAACAGAGCGACCTTGCTCCGATCGTGGAGGCATATACGGAGTATAAGAAGTGTAAGCAGAATATCGAGGATTCTCTTACGATGCTCGACGAGGAATCCGACGAGGAGATGAGAGAACTCGCAAAGGAAGAATTGAATGATTCAAAGGCGCGTCAGGAGGAGCTTGAAAATAAGCTAAAGATTTTGCTGCTTCCAAAAGATCCGAATGACGACAAGAACGTAATTGTCGAGATCCGCGCGGGCGCAGGCGGAGAGGAAGCGGCGCTTTTTGCGGCTGAAATCTACCGGATGTATGTGCATTATGCGGAGAGCCGCCGCTGGAAAGTGGAGACCTTGGAGGCGGATGAGACCGGTATCGGCGGAATGAAGTCTGTGGACTTTATGGTAACCGGACAGGGGGCTTATTCCGTCTTAAAATATGAGTCGGGTGTGCACCGCGTACAGCGTGTGCCGGAGACCGAGTCGCAGGGGCGTATCCAGACGTCGACCTGCTCGGTAGCAGTAATGCCGGAGGCGGAGGATGTCGAGATTGAAATTGATGAAAAGGATATCCGTATCGATGTCATGCGCGCATCAGGAAACGGAGGACAGTGTGTCAATACCACAGACTCGGCGGTTCGTCTTACACACTATCCGACGGGAATCGTAATTTACAGCCAGACGGAAAAGTCGCAGCTTCAGAATAAGGATAAGGCTTTTGCACTTTTGCGTGCAAAGCTGTATGATCTGGAACTTCAGAAGAAGCAGGATGCAGAATCGGAAATGCGTCGCAGCCAGATCGGAACCGGAGATCGTGCGGAGAAGATTCGCACCTACAATTTCCCGCAGGGGCGCGTGACAGACCATCGGATCAACTTAACCCTTTACAAGCTGGATAAGATTATGAATGGAGATATTCAGGAAATTATCGACGCCTGCATTGCGGCGGACCAGGCGAAGAAACTGGCAAATATGAACGAAGAGTAAGAGGGAACGAAGCGGATTCCGGAATTTTGGGGAGGTTTTGCAACAATGGAACAATACGATTGCGGGTTTACCAGGGAAAATAATTGGTTTCGGTATCGTGCAGGAGCAATTATTATAGAAAACGGCTGTGTGCTTTTTGCAGGAAATAAGAATGAAAATTATTTATATTCCATTGGCGGCGGTGTTCATATGGGCGAAACCGCGGAGGAGGCAGGTCTTCGAGGAAACAGGTGTGCATTATGAGATCGACCATTTAGCGATTATCCATGAGAACTTTTTTAATGAGAACAGCGGATCTTTAAAGGGGTTAAATTGCCATGAAATAAGCTTCTATTTTCGAATGAAATCAAGAGGAACGAAAGAACTCCATAGTAATAGTACGGTTTACGGAGTGAAAGAAGAAATGCACTGGATACCGATCCATGATTTGGACAAATATAAGGCATTTCCAAGTTTTATGAAGGATTATCTTGGCAAAGAACATTCTGGAATAGAGCATATAATCACTGATGAAGGAGAGAATTATAGGGCTGCCCACAGTGCATTACAGACAGGCTGCAATATCTACGAATCATCGCAGTCCCGCTTTAATGGAAACATTTCAATGGATGGCAGAGAAATACAACATCATTTCTGTCGAATTCCCCGCGGAGATGAACAAATAGTTCTATCCATGGGGAATAGTTTATTTGGTGGGGAACTTCCCGGTTCTTCTTCATTTTAATTCCCCATAGAAATGAGCAAATTACTGTTGCTATGGGGAAATTCTCCAGCGCATTATTCATGCGGCTATGGCGAAGTACTGCTGTATTTACGGATTGTACGTTGACACTTGGAAACCTGCTATGATAGAATTAGTGCAATAAATTTTAGAATCAAAAGACAGACAATTACCGGATTCAAGAGTATTAAGCATGGTGGCTGTAGTCGGACTTGTTATAAGAAAAAAGCAGGAGCAAAGATGGAATATACATTAAAGAATGGCGAAACGGTAAATGTAAGATTGCCAAAACCGGATGATGCCGAGGCAATCATAGATGTCTTTAAACTTGCGGATAAGGAAACAAAATTTTTAGCCAGAAATCCTGACGAATTTAAGGTTTCTATTGAGCGGGAGAGAACACTTATAGAGAATATTTTGTCTGATACGGCAGAGCGAGTGTGGTATTTGCCGGAGTATAAAGGAAAAGTGGTAGGACAGTGTTCTGTGGGTACGGTCAGGAATAACGAAAGATACCTTCATCGTGCCTTTGTGGCGTTTGTTCTTTTGAAGGAGTATTGGAGCCTCGGCATCGGAACCGCTATGATGGAAGAATGTCTTACATGGTGCAAAGCACATGGTATTGAACAGGCGGAGCTTGATGTTTTGACGGAAAACAAACGGGCGATTGGGCTTTATGAAAAATACGGATTTAAAATAATCGGCACTATGCCGCATTCCCTAAAATATTTAGATGGAACTTATGGCGACGAGTACTTAATGGTTAAGCAAATATAGTGAAAGCGAGGTAAGCGAATATGCCACATGTAGAAATTCATTGTTTTTCTGGCAGGACAGAAGAACAAAAGAGAAGATGTGCAAAAAAAATTGCAGAAGATATTTCCGAAATACTTGGGTGCGAGATTAAAAGTGTTTCCGTTGCAATAAAGGATGTGGATGAGAAAGACTGGAAAGAGGAAGTCTGGGACAAAAAAATTGTTACCGGTAAAGATTACTTGTACAAAGAACCGGGATATACATGTGACTGATATGTATCAGTATTAAGAAAAATAGGTTGTAAAGAAAAAAATTGCTATAATATAAATAGAAAAGGCAATCGCCACAGAGTGGTTGACCATATAAATGAGAAAAATCAAAAGCCTTCCCTCACTCGGTCAAAGTACAGGGAAGGTTTTTGCTATATTATTGACATATCAAATAAATGAATGTCAGTAACGCTAAAATGAAGGTCAACCACCCTGTAACACGATTGCCAGTAGCAATTTTGCTGCTAAAAATATTGTATCACAACAGGAAAAAGAACACAGGTTTGTTTTTAGAGAGATAGAATTGCAAGTTGCAAGGAAAAGACACTATTGTGAAGTATATATCATAGTAGCAGGTGTTCTGGGTGGTTCATCAAAAAGATACGGAGAAAAACAGTATGACAGATTATGTAATCGAAAGAGCAAAATCAGGGGATGAAGAAGTTCTTGCTTACATTCAGACTGAAAGCTGGAAAAATGCATTTAAAGACATTCTGAGGAAAACGACTTTTACGAGGGAATAGAACTTGATATTAAGTGTAAGCAGAAGAACCGACATACCAAATTATTATTCCGATTGGTTCTTTCAAAGGATAAAAGAAAAATTTGTTTATGTGCGTAATCCGATGAATATGCATCAGGTCAGTAAAATCGACTTATCTCCGGAACTGGTGGATTGCATCGTTTTTTGGACAAAGAATCCAAAGCCGATGATGGACAGGCTGGATGAACTGAAAGAGTACAAATACTATTTTCAATTCACAATTACCGGGTTTGGTAAGGATATTGAATGTAATGTGCCGCATAAGAAAGAGGTAATCATTCCAACATTTCAGGTACTTTCGGAAAAAATAGGGAAGGAAAAAGTAATATGGAGGTATGATCCGATTATTTTTACCGATAAATATACGCCGGAATACCATGTAAAAGCATTCGGGCAGATAGCAGATGCGCTTTGTGGTTATACCAATCGGTGTGTAATCAGTTTTGCAGATATCTATGCAAAAAACAAAAAGAATATGGAAGCATTAAACTTTAGTGAAATGAGTAAGGAACATTTGAAAGAGTTTGCACAGCAGCTTGGCAGGATTGCTTTAAAAAACAACATGGAAATAGGAAGCTGCGCGGAAGCAATAGATTTGGAATCATGTGGAATAAAGCATAGCTGCTGCATTGACCGGACCTTAATTGAGTCAATCATCGGCTGCAGAATACACGCCGGTAAAGATAAAAATCAGCGTAAAGAATGTGGCTGCATGGAGAGCATCGACATCGGGTTATACGACACCTGCAGGAATGGATGTAAATACTGCTATGCAAATGTTAGTCAGGAGAGTGTAGATAACAATTGCCGCAAATATAGCATGGCATCGCCTGTTTTATGCGGAAAAATTGCAGAAGATGATAAAATCAGTGTAAGAAAAGTCAAATCCGCAAAAGAAGGGCAGTTGAGTCTTTTTGATTGCCTATCGGAATGATTCAGGTTGATGGATTAGAGCCAACAGAAGCTTTTTAAAAATATATATGAGGTGGAAAATAAACATGGCGTCACACAGTATGTCAGGATTATTTTCAATATGATTTTGGCTGCGGAAGATGGGATGCCGTTATTTCTTTTGAAAGCCTGCATCATTTTCTGCCGGAGCGCAAAAAGTTACTGTACCGGAAAATTTGTGATGGTCTGAAAGCAGGAGGAATTTTTCTCCTGGGAGATTACATTGCCTGCTGTGATGAGGAAGAAGAACTTTTGCGTGACATATACCAAAAAAGCGGAAGCAGGCTGCAATACCGGAGCAATGTTTCGTTCATTTATAATTCCGACAATGCGACAATTATCACAGCCAGAAAAGAAAACGCATAGCCATTCATTCTTTTTGTGTTACAATATTTTACAAACTTACTTTTTACAGGGAGAACTATGCAGGAAATACTTTTACTGGAAGATGACAGAAGCCTAAACCGCGGAATTACATTGACATTGCAGAAGGCAGGCTACAAGGTGGCCTCCGCATTTTCGCTGTCGGAGGCGGAGGAATATTGCAAGCAAACCGGATTTGACCTTATTATCAGCGACATAACGCTGCCGGACGGAAGCGGGCTTGATTTTGGACGAAAGGTGCGGGAAGAAGGAATACCTATTTGATTTATCTGACCGCGCTTGACTCGGAGATTGACATCGTAAACGGATATGGCTGCGGAGCGGATGACTATATTACCAAGCCGTTTTCGTTGATGGTGCTTGTCTCAAAGGTAAACGCTCTGATGAGGCGCATGGATCATGCGGCGGAGGAGAAAAGTACGATTTCTTCCGGGGAGATAGAGGTAAACTATCAGGAGATGAAAGCTTATAAGAACGGCGCGGAAGTTTCGCTCAGCAGAAAGGAGCTGCAGCTTCTGGTCTATCTTATGGAAAACGCGGGGCGGATTGTGTCGAAGGAGGGTATTCTGGAGCATATCTGGGATGTGGACGGACAATTTGTGGATGACAATACGGTAGCGGTCAATATCAGCAGATTAAAGAACAAGCTGAAAACGGATGAGATTTCCAATGTCAGAGGATTTTACCATCCTCTTTTCCGGCTTCATGTGCATGTTTGCGGGGTACGAAAGCTCTGTGCAGCAGGCACAGATGCTTGCACTTATGGCAGAGCATCCCGAACTGGAGGCGGAGATTATCGCTCTGTTGGGAGATTCCGGGGAAGATGCTTACTTTATAAGGAAAGAGGAGGCAGAAGAATCCTTTGGAATCATTATACAGGGGAGCAGACGCGAAGGAGAACGTCAAAGAGGGCGCCGGAGTCGGATTGTATCTGACGAGAATGATTCTGGAACGTCAGGGCGGAACCATATCCGCAAAACGAAAAAGAGAAAGAGGGACAGTGTTTCGAATTACACTGCCATGTTAGAGAACCCTTACAAAACTGTTATGGTTTTTGTAAGGGTTTTGCAATGTTACGGTGGTATTGTTATTTCAGTAATTGCGAAGCACTGTTTTAACAGAAAAGGAGGCACCTTATGAACACAGGGAAACATGCGATTTTGCGGGTAGATAATCTGGTAAAATATTATGGGAGGCGAGAATCTGGTGCGTGCGGTAGACCATACCGCCCTTTCGATTGAGCGGGGAAAATTTACGGCAATCGTAGGGCGCTCCGGATCCGGAAAGTCGACGCTTCTTCATCTGATCGGCGGATTGGACAGACCGGATGAAGGAAAGGTATGGCTCGATGGAAAAGATATCTTTTCCCTGAAAAGCGACATGCTGGCACAGTTTCGGAGAAAGAAAATCGGATTTATTTTTCAGGATTATAACCTGATACCGTCGCTCAATGTATGGGAAAATATCGTGCTGCCGATCGGACTGGACAACCGGAAGGTCAGACACGAGGACGTGGAGCAGATATTAAAGAAAATCGGACTGGAGGACAAGAAAAATGCCATGCCGAATGCCTTGTCCGGAGGACAGAAGCAGCGAACCGTAATTGCAAGGGCACTGGCAGCCGGACCGGCGATTATTCTGGCGGACGAGCCGACCGGAAATCTGGATTCCCAGACGGAACTGGAAGTGATGAGTCTGTTGAAAAGCTGCGTGACGGAGTTTGGACAGACGCTGGTTATGATTACCCATGATGAGACCATTGCGCAGATGGCGGATCGAATTATTGAAATCGAAGACGGCAAGGTGGTGAATCGGGCATGAGAATGACGACATGGGTTGCATTTAAAAATATGAAATACCATAAAAGCAAAAATATACTTGCGGGTATCGCCATGCTGTTGACAACGCTGCTTTTGTTTGTTGTTCCTACGGTGGGAAACGGCATGATCGAAGCCCAATATGCGGCAGTCAACAAGATATATCCTTCCTGGCATGCACTTTACCGGAATGTGGGGGAAGCAGCCATTGAAAAGCTTTCCGTACACCACGATATCTTACGATACGGTCTTCGAAGCGATGCGGGAGCTATGAATCTGGAGGATGCAGCAGTATCCATGATATATCTGGATGAGGAGGGACAAAAGCTGTATAAGCTAAACATCGCAGAGGGAAGGCTGCCGGAAGAAGAAGATGAGATTATTGTCTCACAGGGAATTTTGGAAGCACTGGGACAGCAGGGAACTATCGGAGATTCCATCAACGTTCCTTACCAGATATACAGGGGAGGAGAGTTGGATTACACACAGGAAAAAGAGTTCCGGATTTGCGGATTTTTTGCGGACAATGATTTGAATCGCCGGCAGAAAACATATACGGCTCTGATTTCAGAAGCATTTTTAAAAGAAGAGATTCCGCAGGACGAGATTGTTTATCGTTTTCTGTTTCAGCTGGATGATAACGGATATACCACAACGGACGAACTGGAAGAACGCATCAGATACATTGCAGAGCAGTTTGGAATTCCGGAAAAGGATATCGGCGTAAATGACGAGTACCTTGCCGCAAATTATGTGGATCCGGCAATCGTGCCGGCAATTGCAGTAATTATGCTGGCGGGAATTATCACGATTTACAGTATCTATTGGTAGATGAATCCGGAAGAATTCAGATGCAGACATGGAAAGCATTGTATGAGGAATATAAGGAAGCCATATCGGTTACAAGCGGGGCGTGTTATGCATTTCTTATCATACTGGCAGTAATCAGTGTGATGAATCTGATCAACACGATGATTAACAGCGTACACGTGCGAAAGAAGGAACTCGGTATGATGCAGGCCATCGGAATGTCCGACAGCCAGCTTGTGAAAACGCTGCAGATGGAAGGCCTGTTTTACACGCTGACAACCCTGCTGATTGCTGTGGGACTGGGCAGCCTTGCCGGATATCCGCTGTTTCTCTACGCAAAGCGGAGGGGGATCTTTGAAATCCAAACCTACCATTATCCTGCGGCAGCAGCAGTTATCATGTCGGCGGCACTTCTGCTGATACAGATTGTACTTGCGGTATGCATAGCGGGGGCAGTAAAGAAGGATTCGCTCATGGAGCGGATACGGTTTAGCGAGTAGATTTCATTTACTTGTGCTGTTTTGCGTGATAGAATACTTTATATCAGATGAACGATGGATGTCAGAAAGGATTAAGAACATGCTGGGTATAAGGAAAAAACGTCAGCCTGCAATAGCATATGATCCGGACACGCAGGATGCCGTTTTGCATTGCAGTATCTGCACAGGGGAACAGGTGGCAGGATTTAAGGATAAGAAAACAGGAAAATTCACAGAGGTTATGCTGATTAAGAATCCGGTCGATATGGATGCTTTTAGGAAAATGTATGGTCTGAGTGATGTCAGGAAAGAGTATTAGTGCAAAAGCATGGTATGTAAAAGCCATGCGGATGGATGCAATACAGCCGGATTGCGGAGAATAGATGTTCGGTAAATTGCGTGAAGAGGTTTCAGAAATGAAGCCTCTTTTTTTCGGCGCCGGGCATCCAAAGAAGCTGTCGGTGGCAGTTCTTATCTTATGGTGCCAGCGGGGAAAATTGATTGCTCAGCAAAATAGAAATGTGAATATGGAAAGATACATACGAGAAGTGTAATTTTTGGTATCTCGTATGCATGAGAAATGGAAGGGTACATACGGGAAGTGCAATTTCTGGTATCTCGTATGCATGAAAAATGGAAGGGTACATACGAGAGGTGCATTTTCAGGCAATTCGTATGTATGAAAAATGGAAAGGTACGTACGAAAAGTGATTTTTTAAGCGCTTCGTATGAATGAAGAGGATAAAATTACTTGTGCATGAACATTTAACAAAGTACACCGATGGAAAGCAGATATTTTTTTGAAGAATAAAATTTGAATAAGGAAACCAGTTGATGTTATTATGGAGACGGAAAAGAGAGGTCACAACTGATATGTATAGAATTGGAATATGCGATGATGCTGAGAATGTATGCGCAGAAATCGAGAACAGAATATTATCGTATGCGAAGGCAAGTGGATTACAGGCGGAAGTATTAGTATGGTATTCGGGAGAGAGTCTTTGCGAGTATCTACAGCAGGAGAAGGATGTCGATATCCTGTTTCTGGATATCGAGCTGCTTTCACTTACCGGAATTGATGTAGGCGGTTATATACGAAACACTTTGGACAACCGGAGGATGCAGATCGTGTATATTTCCTCCCATGCCGCATATGCGCAGCAGTTGTTTAAAACCCAGCCGCTGGATTTTCTGGTAAAACCCATTTCGGAGGCGGATCTTATAGCGGTATTGGAGCTTGGAATCAAAATCTTAAGACGGAAAAATGAAAAATTTCAATATCATTACGGAAAAGAGTTCTATCAGATATCCTACGGCGATATTCTGTATTTTTTCAGCACCGGAAGAAAAATCAGTATTGCTACAACCAATGGTAAGAAGAACTTTTATGGAAAACTAAAAGAGATTAAAAAAGGACTGCCGCCTGAATTTATTGCTATTCACCAGTCCTATGTGGTAAATAAGGATTTTATATCCAGATATACCTATGAAAACGTTGAGATGGTTGACGGCACCGAGTTTACAATCAGTCAGGCATACCGGAAACAGGTAAGGGAAAGTATCTTAAAGGAGAACGGATTATGATGAATCTGATATTATGTACAATTGCAAATGGATTTCGTACATATTTGATAAAAAGGTTTATTGATACCCTCGCCGGAAAATCGCGACTGGATAGGAGGCAGGAATTCTGTGCCTACGGAGTCTTTTTTCTTCTGACGCTGGGCGGATATCTTGCATTTCATACTGTCTGGGTCAATATATTGTCAAACATCTGCGGAATGTTTGTTCTTGCCGGTTTCCATAACAAATCTTTCAAGAATAATATTTTCATCGTAGGTGTGATTTATTTGATACTGGTGGGATGCGATGTCGTAGGAGTCTGGCTGTTTGTGGACTATGTGGATGGTGTGGGTTTTGATCAGATTTTTAGTGTATTAAGCGTATTTTTCGTATTCATCTGTGAATTGCTTGTTGAAAAACTTGTTCAAAAGCAAAGAAATACGGATACGGCACAGAGTTTCCCTCTGATTATCGTGCCTGCATGCAGTATTATACTTTTGAT
>CAZTKM010000043.1:0-22934 GCA_964614035.1 uncultured Lachnobacterium sp. | reverse complement strand
ATGAAATCCAGAAAATGAGCAGTCATGTGGTGGAAGCCATTCAGGGACTGAACAATTTGTCTGACCGGATGCTTTCTCTTTTGCGCGAAGAAATATCCACAGATTATGACACGTTTGGAAATGTCTCCCGGAATTTTACAGATAAATCAAATGATATTCTTGAATCCATGGAGCACCTGCAGCGGACAACCGAGCAATATGCGAAATCATTGGAAAATATCAAGGACGCCATTCTCTCTGTCAGCACAGCCGCTGAGGAAAACAGTGCGGAAATTATGCATGTGTCCGAGCGTGTATCGTCCATTGATACGGATATGAAAGATATCGGAACAGCGACCGAAGAGACGATTTCCGCCATTTCCGTTATGAATCGTGAATTAAACAGCTATCGGGTTTGACCGGAGCAAAAGGAGCTGTGCACAACGTTATTTGCGCACAGCTTTTTTTCTCTCGTCAGATACATTTTTCAGCCTTGTATGGATTTCCCTGATATAGTTCATCAGATTGGCAGCGATTCCTTCTGCTTCCCGATCCAATGTCTGAACGTCCTTTAATTCGGCACAGTTTTCGCTAAAATGCTTAAAATCGTATATCTGATTTGCACCATCAACAATATATTGATAAAAAATGCTTGTATAACCGTTGCTTCGGATGTCGCAGTTTAAGGTTTCTGTTATCGCTTTCTCTACCCATTGATTCATTTTCTTATTTCCCTTTTTGAATTGTTCACTGGATATTATTTCATGCTGTTCATTAAAATACCCAAAATAAAAAAACAGCTTATAGTCTACTTCCACTCCCAACGCCAGCGTGATTTTCCTATTTCTTGCTGTAAAGTCTGTGATTTTATATGCAAAATCCGGACAGTATGCGCTCCCGCCGTAATAGTCTTTTGCACAATCATAATCAGCATATAAGGCCTTCCCTTTCATTTTTTGCAGATTTTTATAAATTGCGTCCATAAAATCAAACAGAATCCGTCCCTTTACTGCAGGCAGCGCTTCCGCCAATCCTATGCAGGCCTTTAAATCTTTGCTGCTTTTAATCAACCCGGCCATATTCTTTTCCACGCTTTCTTCCTCCGCCAATTTCATAATCAAAATCCTGTACTGCTGTATAAAGCTTGCTTCCACCGCATATTCCCGACAGATATCCATACAGGTCGTCAGCCAATCCGCTACATGCACGCCGAAGCTCCTGCGCAGTAATTTTTTCGGATGAACGATACCCTCATAGCTTTGCCTGGACGGATTTCTTCCGTTCAATGTTAAATATATAATTCTGTAATCTTCATACTTTTTCGCCAGCACATACTCCTCGTACCTTTTTATCTGCTGTTCCTGGTCTTTGGCATCCACTTTCAGCTCAACCACAACACATTTTTTATTGCGTCCCGCTGTTCGAAAAAATAAATCCATTCTTCCGTTACTTTCCGTATAATATTCCCTTTCAACGATCCACGTCTCATTCCAAAAGCTTTTTGGAAGTCCCATGCTGATTAGAAACTGCTTTTTCAGCTCTTGGCTTACTTTTGCATTTGTCCGGTAATTTAGGATTGTAAAGATCATTGTTTCGTGTGTCCCTGCTTCGTCGCGCTCCATATGCATTAAGGTAAAAATATTATAATCCAAGCCGCTTTCATCCCGCCGTTTTTGATATTCCTCCAAATATACGGCCGCTTTTTGTATCAATTCTTTCATGACTTCGTTCCCTTTCGACTTTCGTTCTTTTTTAGGTAATTGCATGATTTCCAAAAGTATATTCCCAAAAACACATATTTTTTTTGTCCTCTCATAAAATGAAGTAATAACAGATAAGGTTTTTCTATGAAAAAAACAATAAAATATATCTCAATCCTATGTCTTTTTGTTGTCTCGTTCTTCTTCGGGCGCCAAGGCGCGTCCTTTGTCGCTTCCGAGCGCGCCAGAACCTCCGCTCCCTGCATCGTCATCGATGCCGGTCATGGCGCAAACGATCCCGGAAAAATCGGCGTCAATGATGTATATGAAAAAGATATCAATCTGGCCATTGTCTTAAAGCTCGCCCCTTTGCTGGAAAACAAGGGTTACCGCGTGGTCTTAACCAGAGATTCCGATGATATTCTGGCGGATGCGGATTCTCCAAATAAAAAACGTGAGGATATGAAAAATCGTCTGGCGCTCATTGAGGAAAGCAATCCTGTTCTTACGGTAAGTATTCATCAGAACAGCTTTACGGATCCTTCGGTTGGCGGCCCTCAGGTCTTCTTCTACAAGGACTCTGCCGAGAGCGGAGAGCTTGCCTCCTGTATCCAGAACCGGCTGGATCAGACGCTCCACGTTTCCGAGAGCCGCGGCGTAAAATCCAATATGAGCTATTATTTACTTAAAAAAACACCCACACCTACCGTTATCGTAGAATGTGGGTTTCTAAGCAATCCCGATGAAGCGGAGCTGCTCTGTGACGAGCTCTATCAGGAAAAAATCGTCCGTTCCATCTATATGGGTATCATGGATTTTCTTTAAATATGCTCAAACTCTTCGATTGTCTGAATGAAGCTTTCTGCAATATGATAAAGTCTTGCTGTCTGTACCGGATTTCTTTCTTCCTCCTTTACCGGTTGTCTGCCGCTTTGCTCATTGCTTACCGCGTAATGCTCTAAAGATAAATCCGGTATATATGCAACCCGAAGATCCATGGTCCCGTCCTGATTCTGATTCAGTTTCTCTGCGAAAAGACCAAGGTTGTCTGACAACAGCTGCCTGGTCTGCTCGTCGTCGGTTGCAATCATTCCGCTGACGCCGTCTTCCTTCGCCTCAAAGGACGCGGCAACCTTTCCCATCAGGCTTCCTCTAAAGAAAATATCTACCAGTCCTTTCTTTTTTTCTCCCCGCACAATTTTAAGAGAAACTCCGGTCACACCCTCTCCGGTTTGAACCGGAATCATGTAGCATTCCTTTCTCGACTGCTGCGCACACAGCGAAAGCTGCTTGTTGAGCAGCCGCAGCTCCTTCAAATCTACCGCGCTGATATGCTCATCCTCGATAATCATGGTATCCATCACATGCTCCGCCACTTCCGCTAAGGTTTCCTGAGCGTCCGCCATTTCTTCCGGAGATTTTACTGCCTCTGCAAATCGCTCCAATACCAGATCCTTCAGCTCTCTTACCTTCTCTATGTTCTGCTTATCCCTGCTGTGAGGGGTAAATAGCCGTTCAAACATCCGGTTTGGGTTACGGAACATCTGCGTAATTGCAAGGATATTGCTCATGGTATTCGGAATATCGTTCTGTTCCAGATAGGTATAAATCTCTTCCGGAGCGGACAATACTTCCGCAAACTGTTCCAACTGCTCTCTCTGGTAGGCTTTCTCCGTTTCGTCTCCGGCTTCATTTGCCGCGTTTGCATATAGAACGGCTTCCTTCAATTGTTCCGGCGTAAGATCCTGTATGTCCGCTTCTATTTCCCGCGCTGCCTCCGGAGTCAGATTCTCTGCCGCATCCTTAATACAATTCTTCTGATATGCAGACATAATCTGGTCGTCAATCCGCGCTCCGTCGGATTTTGCCACAACCCGGTCAAACGAATCGTCCACTTCGTAATCCATCCTGCCCTTTTTACCGGAGCGGACAGCCGACAGCAAATTTCTCATAGTAAGCTGCGCATCCTGATTGATTAGTGCGCCGATTGCCGCTCCGTCTGTCTTTTCTACCTGGGCAATCAGACGGTAAATTCCGATGTACGACGTGCGTTCTTCCTCTGAAATCTGTTTATTATGCTCCAGCTTCCACAGATATTTTTCAAAGCGTTCGTTGTCGCTTTCCGTAAACCCGCTTTTGATCTCTTCCGCAGCCTGATTTAATTCGCTCACACTCATATCCAGCGGATTGATTCCTTTGCGGATCATCTCAAGCGTTACCTTTGGCGTCATATTGGAAAACAGGCGCTGCACTTCTTCGTCCTGCGCTTTCATAAGCGCTATATTTTCCGGGGTAATCTCCGTCCGATTGTATGCCAAAATGCGTACCGCTCTCCGGTTCGCTTCGCTGTTTTCCAAACCCAGATCCGTAAGTATATCATCTACGTTGCGAAAGGCTTTCTTCATAGAATCCCCCATGTCGGCTCTTGGGGCGGTCATCAATGTCTCGTACCGTTCGTTTGCCTTATCATAATCCGCCTTCAGGGCTTCTCCCTTCTTATGGAGTTTTGGGATTGTTTCGTCCGCAGAATCAAGAGACAGCGTGCTTGCCGGATATGCTTTTAAATCCGAAATCATCTCTGTCGTATCCGCAAAAAGCGTTACCTTCTCCTCCGTTGCTTCGATTCCGGACTGCTGCAGCAGCTCACTGTAATAGCTTTCCTCCTGCCGCTTTAAATCGTCTACCAGCTCGACCAGCGGTCTGGTGTCGATGGAGATTCCTTTTTTCAAAAGGGCATAATTCGCCTCTGCCGTCATTGCGAGCCTTACTTCCTCGAGCTGGCGTTTTGCCTTTAGAAGCGCCAGTCCTTTGTCCGATAGCGGCTTCGTTCCTCTGTGCGCAATCGCCGTTTTTAAGTTTGCGACAGTAAGCTCCTCCCCTTCTTCCAGCAAATACGCTAAATCCTCGTCTGTTGCTTCCTGAATAACGGAATATGCATCCTCCGCCTGATGCTTTGGTGCGCATTCCTCCACCAGTATACCGTCCAGCGGACGTTTCCCCTCGGCAACCGCATCGGTCACAGCGGCGATAATCTGTTCGTCGCTGTAATTCATCGCGGCGGCATTCTTCAGATTCTCATAGTATGTCAGATTTTCTGTTGTGAGCAGAATTCGATTTTCCAGCAGATGTCTTGCATCCTGTTCGGTCTCACTTGTAACAGAAAGTCCTGCTTTTTCGATAATCCGGTCAATCTGGTCTTTTATTCCGGCGAATTCTTCATCCGAAATGACATTCGTATTCCCAGCGTCGGATGCATCCGCAGCGCTGTGCTGTGCCCGATATAGGTTTTCGATTGTCGGCGGCAGTTCGTTTTTTACCAAATATCGGATTTCAGAATCTTCCAGCTGCTCTAAGGATTTTGCCTCCTCTACCGCAGTGCCCGCCTCCTCCATATTTTCTTCGGTAACCGGAAGGTCCTTCTGCTCGAACGCGTCCGCTATGCGGGACGCCGTCGCCTCGCTTCCGGTAATCTCTGCGATTTTCTCCTCACTCACAGAACTTCCGAAGGACACGTCGGCACCGCCCTGTGCCATCGCTACTTTGATTTTGTCCGTTACGGTTACGATTGTGCTGCCCTTCATCTCCGATACGGAAAACCCTTCCTCCTGCATTCTGGACAAATCCTCGGCCGTTGTGGTATTTGCTGCCACAGCCATTTCATTTCTTCTTGCCTCTGCGGTCAGCGTTCCTTCTTCCGCAAGCCGGTCTGCTGCTTTTTTCTTCTCTTTTGTCTGCTCCGGCCGCATATATGTCGCGTCAGACATATCAATATTGCCCGAGGCAGATACTCCCTCCGGCTTCTTATATTGCTCGCCCGCCGCTCCTGAAGAAACCCTGGCGTCCTCCTTGATATACGCAAAGATTCCCTGTCCGTTCTCCGCCGTTCTGCGGTCTATATCGCTATATAAGTTCGTCTGATCAATTTGCATGGCTTTCCTCTTTTTCTTTCTGATGATATATATATCGGAAGTTCGCGCAAAAAATTAAGCCGTATCGTCCATTCCCGGATGGCCGATACGGCTTATGTTTTAGAATTTGAATATTGCTACCCCATAAGGAGCAAGCGGATATGCGAATGAATATTCCCTTCCGTCCTGCGGTTTCTTTTGCGCCTTGTACATAACGGTCCGGTCTGTGTCCGGCCCGCCGAATTTTGCGTCTTCGCTGTTTAAGATTAACTTATAACTCTTTCTCTTAGGAACGCCGACGCGGTAATCCGCACGCTCCACCGGCGTAAAGTTTATGACAAAGAGCAGGTTGTTCTTTCCGTCCTTACTCTTTCTTACAAAGCTGAAAATACTTCTCTCGCGGTCGTCCGCGTTGATCCATTCAAAGCCCGCCCAGCTTGTGTCAAGCTCATACATACAGCGGTTCGCCTTGTAAATGTGCAGCAGCTCTTTTACCCAGTCGTGAATTTTTTTGTGGTTTGGATTTTCAAGCAGATACCAGTCTAACTCCCTGGCTTCGCTCCACTCCCGCGCCTGTGCAAAATCCTGCCCCATAAACAGAAGCTTCTTTCCCGAATGTCCCATCATAAATGTATATCCGGCCATCAGGTTCTTAAACTTATCTCCTTCCAGTCCCGGCATCTTATTTAACATAGAGCATTTTAAGTGCACTACCTCGTCATGCGATAATACGAGAATGTATTTCTCGCTTTCGTTGTAGCTCATTGCAAAAGTCAGCTTGTTGTGGTTATCTTTTCGAAAATATGGATCCAGCTTCATGTACTCCAAGAAGTCATGCATCCAGCCCATGTTCCACTTATAGCTGAAGTTGAGTCCGTCCTCCTCCGCTTTTCCGGTTACCTTTGGCCATGCGGTGGATTCCTCCGCAATCATAATTGCGCCCGGATTTCTTCCGCAGATAACGGTATTGATATGTTTGAAGAATTCGATTGCCTCTAAGTTCTTATTGCCGCCGTAAATGTTTGGCACCCACTGTCCGCTCTGTTTTCCGTAATCGAGGTAAAGCATGGAAGCGACTGCATCTACACGAAGACCGTCTACATGATAATTCTCAATCCACATTAAAGCGCTTCCAAACAGAAAATTCTTAACCTCCGTTTTCGAGTAATCGAAGATTTTGGTGCCCCAGTCCGGATGCTCTCCTTTTCTTGAATCGGCATATTCGTAAAGCGGCGTTCCGTCGAACTCGGCAAGCCCATGCGCATCTTTCGGGAAATGTGCCGGAACCCAGTCTAAGATTACGCCGATTTTATTCTTGTGACATTCATTGACGAAGTATGCAAAGTCCTCCGGTTTTCCGTAGCGGGAGGTCGGCGCATAATACCCGGTTACCTGATATCCCCAGGATCCGTCAAACGGATACTCGGAGATTCCCATAAGCTCGATATGCGTATAGCCCATATCCTTGACATAAGAGACCAGAGATTTTGCCAGATCGCGGTAGCTGTAGTAGCTTTCGTCCTCCTTTCTTCCCGGATGGCGCATCCACGAACCCGGATGAACCTCATAGATTGTCATCGGCTGTGCATACAAATCCTCGTTTGCAGCGGCGCGCTCCTTCATCCATGCGCTGTCCGTCCACTTAAAATGAGCGATATCGGCAACTCTGGACGCCGTTCCCGGACGAAGCTCCGCAAAATTTGCAAACGGATCGGCTTTGTAAAGCTTTCTTCCGTCCGGCGTATGAATCAAAAATTTATATAAGGCTCCTTCCTTTACGCCCGGCACAAACAACTCATATACGCCCATGGTCTCCGGCTCGACACGTTTCATCCGGCAGGCGGTCTCATCCCAGTTGTTAAAGTCTCCGATGACAAATACTTCCGCTGCATGCGGCGCCCATACGTTAAAGCATACTCCCTCTTTTTTTCCTTGTGTCGTAAGATGGGCTCCCATTTTACGATAAATGTCATAGTGTGTTCCCTGTCCGAACAGGTAACAGTCCATGTCTGTAAAATTACTCATATACCCCTCCGTTTTCCTAATCAAAATGTTTTTCCAGAAGCAGAATGCAGTCATCATCCGTATATCGCTTTGCTGTCAATATACTAATGTACTTACTCATACCAAAACGAGCTTCTCTGCGGATTGCCTCATCCACAATCTCTTTGACCTCTGTAAGCGTTGTTGCCTGATCCAGCTTCTGAATATTGTTGATGCGGTTATATAGAGCAAGAACTGCCATCGCATCAATCTCATATCCCAATTCTTTTGCATATGATTTTGCAAAAGAAACCAGTTCATCATTTGTGAAAATCGGAACGGAAATCTTCTGTGTAAACCTTTTTGCAAAGCTGTCATCCAAGGATAACGCTTTCTTGATTCCGAGGGACGTATCCTCCAGAATCACAAGAATTCCGCTCTTATCGTTTGCCAGCAAAAGCGACAGCGTTACGGCGGATTCCCTCGTCAGGTCTCCGGCACGCTCTATGATTAAGCAGCCGCCGGCCACTTTCTTTAATAATCCCTGAATATCTTTTGCATTTAAAGAATCCGCGTCAATCTTTCCGATTTTACCCTTCAGCTCCCCGGTCTCTCTCTGCAGGACTTTAATTAAGCTGGTGGCAAGTACGGTCTTTCCGCATCCTTGTCCGCCCTGAATAATAATGTTACCGGTTCCTGCAGTTTCCGTCCTCCGCAGATGTGCGGACGCAGCCTTTACCGCCGCACAAAGCTGGTCTTCCATGCCTTTTACCGGCACGAAATAAGAAAAGATGGATTTCTGTTCCGCCGTAAGCCTGTTCGAGGACTGATCGCCGTCCCTCTCCTGCTTTTCCTCCTTTATTGGCACCTTTTCCGCAACCGGCGGCACCTCCCCCAGATCGAGATCTTCCAATGTTGTCTCTTGCGGCTTCTCCTCCTGCGCCTTTTCCGGTTCAGCCGGTACTTCTTCCGCAATTTCCGCAGCGAAGTCGAGAGGAATTTCTATCTCCGGTATGTCTGCAATAGAAACCTCTTCTACAAGCGGCATCTCCTCCGCCAGAGCTTCCGGCTCTTCCGCTAAGAGTTCCTCCTCTGCCAACACAGCCGGCTCTTTTGCTGAAGCTTCTTCCTCTTCCAACGACGGCGGTTCCCCGGCAAAAGCTGTCGACTCTTCGGTAAGAATCTCTTCTATCGGGATTGTCGGCTCCTCTGCGGCTTCTGCCGTCTCCCATCTTCCGGACGGTTCGGTTTCCTGCTGCATATATTCATTTTCCAGAAGTTCTCTCGGTGTAACTCCTGCATCCAGCTGAGGAATTACATCGTTTAAGCGGTCCATGATGTCCCCTGCCTGCTGGAGCGCTCTCGCCTTTGCCGATTCCAGCTTCCTCTGCTCAGCGTCCAAAAGCGCAGCCTCCGCCGCGCGCTTTGTCTTTTCCCACTCGTCTAAAACATCTTCTATGGTAAGCTGTCCGGTAATCTGCTGTTCTACGAGGGCTTTCTCGTCCATCACAAGACTCATCTGCCCGTCATAGTCTTCGCCTAACATTTCCTGGAAATTCAGCTTTAATGATCCGTCAATCTCCTCATCCGTCTCGATATGCGGCCCTGCTCCTGCCGGCATTTCCTCCTTGGGAAGCTGCAAATAAGGAATGTCTTCCACGATTTTCTTGATGTTGTCCATCGTATCGGAAACCATCTCTTTTTCCGTTGCAGCGATGATCTGCTGCATCCCCTTTGCAATCTCCTCCTGAAGATTTACGGTATTGAATCTTTCCGGGTTGAGTGAAACCTGTGGAATTTCCACCGGATCATGCACATATTCTCCGGCGCGCTTCATCTCCTCTTCGCCGATGGTCGTAACGCCCTCTTTTGCCAGACGGAATCTTCTGTATTTTTCCTCCTGCACCTTTGTAAGCGGCTGATAAAGCATCTTTAACTCCAATGCCCGCTCTACGTAAGGCCCGTCTCCGAACCAGAGGATCAGTTCGTCGCACGCCTCGATACATTTCTCGCTCAAGCCTGCCTTATGATATAAGTACGCCAGTTCATAGGCCCATTCTTCTGTATATTCCTGCTCTTTTAAGGCCTCTAGAATTGCAATCAGCTCTTTGTACTCCGCCTTCTGGGCTTTGCGTATTTCATACTTTAGTACATATTTCAGATTGTCATGCGGTGCAATTTCCACAAATTCGTTGTAATACTCATTTGCGGCGTCGAAATCGTTCATTTTTACGGCGACCTCCGCCAGTCTGAAAATAATCATCCGCCCGATTGGCGAACGGTCATACGCCGTAAGAAGAATTTCCTTGCTCTCTTCGAAACGCCCTGCTTTCTCATAAACTTCACCGGCGCGAACCAAGGCATTTACATTTTTAATCTTACTCCAATTGATGGTATCCGCAATTTCCGCGGCAGCCTCAAAATTTTCTTCCGCGTATAGGCTTTTCATCTGGTCTATCTTCAAATTGTATTCATACTTATCCAATTTTTCCACCTCAAAATATACAGAAATATTTCATTCTGGTATCCTAGTGTTAGTGTATCATAGGGTCTATTTATTGTCAAAAAGTATGCGCAAAAAAATACTGGAAAAGGCACCCTTTCCCAGTATAATCATCTAATTCTTTTCTTCCTTTGCAGGATGTTCGACCGGCGGCTCTCCCGCTTTGTTATATCGAAGCGTATTCGTATCCAGATTTACGCCCCTCGCATCTACATAGACCGCCGTTTCCGTCGGCAGATTCTTTTTGCCAAGCGCCGACCTTACAATCTTGCCGATAATATAATAAAGTACCGCAAAAATCGGAACTCCCAGAATCATTCCGAATACACCCCAGATTCCGCCGAATACCAGAATCGCAAACATAACCCAGAATGAGGATAACCCTGTGGAATTTCCAAGAATCTTCGGCCCCAGGATATTTCCGTCCACCTGCTGCAATATGATAATGAAAATCAACAGATACAGCGCATGCCATGGACTTTGAATGACAACCAGCAGCAAGGCCGGTATCGCGCCGATAAACGGCCCGAAAAACGGAATAATATTGGTAACGCCGATGATAACCGAGACGAGCATCGCGCTCGGCATCCGCATAATCAGGCAGACAAAATAGCAGATGACTCCGATAATTGCGGAATCCAGAAGCTTTCCTGTAATGAACCCACCGAAAATCTCGCTGGATTTACGGATGGTATGGATAATACTGTTTCCGTATTTTGGCTTAAAAATCGCATATATAATCTTCTTAGCCTGTCCCTGCAGCGTCTCCATAATCGTCATAACATAGGCCATCGCTATGATGCCGATGATAAAGTTCAAAAGCCCCTTGACAACCGAGATTACGCCGCTGGTTATCTGCGCAATGTACGTCTGTATCTCCGGCAGAATTTTTTCTGTAAAGTAATTATCCACATAGTCTGTCGCTGTAACGAGGAAATTTCCAAATGTTTCCGAAAGCTCCGTTTCGCCGAACCGTCCCTCGTTCAGCATTTTGACAAAATCCCGCACCTGCCCCGGCAGCGTCGTAACCAAGGTCATTACACTGTTGATAAGCGCAGGCACAATCAGTGCAATCAGCAGCGCAATCACAATCAGTAAGAAAATAATGCAGCAGGTAACGGACAATGCCCTTGCCCGCTTTTTTACCTTCACTTTGTTTCTTGTGTGCTTCTCCAGAAACGGCAGGATTCTTTTTTCGCAGAACCGCATGACCGGCGTAAGCAGATACGCCAGCACCAGTCCGATCGTAATGGGTTCCACCGCGCTGATTAGCTTGTTCCATCCGCTTGCAAATCCTTCATAACGAAAAATCATAAAGAAAAACAAAATACAGCAAACGAAGGTAATAAATACCGTAAGCCCTGCCCTTATATATACCGTTATATCTTTTGTTTCTTTTTTTTGCTTTGATTCGTTTTCCAATTGTATCAACCTCTATAGTAATTGATTAAACATCCCTTTAAAATAATTTCCTTTTCGTCTTCTGTCAGCGCGCCCATTCGCAGTGTAAACGGCGTAAGCGTATCATCCTTCACCACATATGCTTCAAATTCCGTCTTTCCGTCCGCAACGGCGTCGCGGATATCCGGAAGAAACAGATAGTCAAGATTCTGAAACGGAAGCGCCCCCTCGTCGATAATGAACGGAAGCATGCCCCAGTTGATCAGATTGGAACGATATCGCTTGGTCGCATACTCATTTGCGATATTTGCCCATCCGCCGAGTACCTTCTGACAGGAAGCCGCCTGCTCGCGGGCGGATCCGTCTCCCGGCTTCACCGCAAAAATCGTGCTGCCGAATCCGATGTTCTCCGCCAATTTTCCGTCATGGAAATTCTTATTCGGAAACGCCTTCTTAATCGCGGCAAGAACCGGTGCAACCTCCTCGAACGCCTTTCCCGGACAATCGTCAGACTCTACCGCCTTCTGCGCGGTCTGGATTGCCTTTGCCCGGCCGACATATTCCGGGTCCTTTCGCGAGAGCGCAAACTCGGCAAGGCCGAGAGGATTGGAGCGGAAGGAGGAAGTCTCTCCGGAAGGAATAAGCTCATCCGTTGTCGTTACCGGATCGTGAATCTCCGAAACAACCTTTAACACAAGGTTCTTCGGAAGGGCGCTCATGGCCGGCCAGTCCTTGATGTTCGGCCCGAACTGAATCTCTACCTGCGGATCGGCGACTCCCTTGCTGTCAAATACGCGGTTCTCATAAATCGTTTTATCAAAGAAATATTTCGGTTTGCTGTAGTTTACGTCGATTTCCGTTGCGGCGGTAAGGTATCCCTTGTTTGCCGCGGTTGCCGCAATCGAACGAGCGTCCATAAGCGCAACGGATGAAATCTGTCCGTTCTGCACCTTCGAGCCCTCTCTGTTCGGGAAGTTCCTGGTCGAGTGGCGGATGGAAAAGGCATTATTCGCAGGCGTATCCCCTGCACCAAAGCATGGCCCGCAGAATGCGGTCTTTACGATTGCTCCGGTCGCCATCAGGCTGGCAACCGCACCGTTCTTCACAAGCTCCATGTATATCGGCGTAGACGCCGGATATACCGAAAGCGTAAACTCGTCCGCTCCGATGGAACGTCCCTTTAAGATATCCGCCGCGTCACAGATATTTTCAAATCCGCCGCCGGCGCATCCTGCGATGATTCCCTGATCCACATAAAGCTTTCCGTTTCTTACCTTGCTCTTAAGATCGAGCTTTACTTTTCCGTCAAAGCTTACCTCCGCTCTTCTCTCACAGTCGTCCAGGATATCCATGAGATTCTCATTCAGATCTTCGATGGTGTACGTGTTGCTTGGGTGGAACGGCATGGCGATCATCGGCTTGATCCTGTCGAGATCAATCTCAATAAAGCTGTCGTAATACGCCACATCCCCCGGATTTAATTCCTTGTATTCTTCGACTCTTCCATGGATATCATAGAATTCCTTTACCTTGTCGTCCGTTCTCCAGATAGAGGAAAGACAGGTGGTCTCTGTGGTCATTACGTCGACGCCGATACGGAAATCTACACTCAAATTGGATACGCCCGGCCCGACGAACTCCATTACCTTATTCTTCACAAAACCGTTCGCGAACACTTCTCCGATGATTGCGAGGGCGATATCCTGCGGCCCGACCCCCTTCATCGGTTCTCCCTTCAGGTAAATTCCCACAACCTTTGGCATATCGATATCATATGTCTTATTTAAAAGCTGCTTTACAAGCTCCGGTCCGCCTTCGCCGACCGCCATGGTTCCAAGCGCTCCGTACCGGGTGTGTGAATCTGATCCGAGAATCATTTTACCGGCGCCTGCAAGCATTTCTCTTGCAAACTGGTGGATGACCGCCTGATGCGGAGGAACATAGATTCCGCCGTATTTCTTGGCGCAGGTAAGACCAAACATATGGTCATCCTCGTTAATGGTTCCGCCAACCGCACATAAACTGTTATGGCAGTTTGTAAGCACATACGGTATCGGAAATTTCTCAAGCCCTGATGCTCTTGCCGTCTGGATAATCCCGACAAACGTAATATCGTGGGAGGTAAGCTTATCAAACTTTATCTGAAGCTTATCCATGTTTCCGGAAGTGTTGTGATCCTTCAAAATGCCATATGCGATCGTGTTTTTCTTCGCTTCTTCCGCAGTAATTTCCTGTCCGGTCATGCTCTTTACTGCCGCTTTTGCTTCCGGCGACTCTAGAACAATCTCTTTCCCCTTAATCAGATATGCTCCATTTGCGTATAACTTCATTTCTTTACCTCCTGATCGTCTCTTTCACAAGCATTATATCTTTTGTATATACTTTAATCAAGCCATTTTGAAGGCAATTCTCACAATAAAAAGCTCCGCCTGCGCCTGAATCTCAAATGACGCTCCCATCAGTACGGAAAGGTCTTTCGCAATCGAAAGGCCAAGACCACTTCCTTCTGTGGTGCGCGAGCTCTCGCCTCTGACAAATCTCTCCGTAAGCTCGTTTCCTCCGTCTTCATATACCGGATCGAGCGGCTTCTTTGATACATTCTTTATCGTAAAGACAGCCAGATTGTCCTGTTTTTCCAGCTCCACATACACCCGCGTATTTTCGAGCGCATATTTTGCTGCGTTTGTATACAGATTCTCGATGGCCCGGTACAGCTGCCTGCCGTCCGCGGCAATCATAACCGGCCCATTCGGAAGTTTGGTAACAATCGTAAGCCCTCTGGCCTCGAAGCGCTCGTCAAACTCGCCTCCGGTCTGGTACAGCAGCTCCACAAAATCTATATTCTGTATATCCAGCTTGATATTGCCCGAACTGATTTTGGAGACCTCGACCAAATCCTCCGTTAATTGCTTTAGGCGCCATGCCTTCTCCTCGATGATTTTTAGATAGCCCTTTGCGCGTTCGTTCTCAAGCTCCTCCCGCTTCAGCAGATCCACATAATTTACAACGGAGGTAAGCGGCGTCTTCAGATCGTGCGAGACATTTGTGATAAGATCCGCTTTCATCCGCTCGCTTTTTGTATTCGAAGCAATCGCTTCCTTCATTCCCGCTCCGATTTTATTGATCGCCTCCGCAAGAGCCATGTTCTGCCCATGAAATTCGTTCACATCCAGACAGATCTCCGTATTTCCATTTGAGATCTCCTCCACGACCTGTATCAGTTTCTGCAGCTCCACCGCTTCCTCCGACGACAGATACTCGCCCTTTTCGTTTTGTATGAGCTTTCTTATCCATTGCACCAGGCGATAACCCGCCGTCCGGGTAAAAATCGTTCCCTTTTTTATGCGCCGGACAATACTCAGATAATACGCTAAGAACATCGTATCCAATACATAACCGACCGTCCCTGCAACAAGAAGCAGTCCCGCCAGGGAAAAACTGCTCGCATTTGTCCGAAAAACCAGACTGAGAATCAGCCACACCAAAACGCCTGTCAGGATGGTCAGCAGATCGCCGTCCATCCGGTCAATTCCCCACGAGGAAAGCTCCGTCCTCACATCCGCCGCCTTCCCGGACGCCTTCGTAAGATATGCAAGCAGCACAAAGCTTACAATCAGGCAGATTAGGCACACGATTCCGTATCCGGCCGCATACTTCATGTTTTCATTTCTGGCAAAAAAATCCATGGTAAAAAACCCCATGACCATGCTTATAAAAAAAAGCTGGTGCAGCACGATCGCAACAGCCTTTTTTCCAAAAGAATATCGCTCCATTCTGCTGCTCCTAGCCTTCGATTTTGTAACCTACACCCCAGACAACCTTGAGGTATCTTGGTTCCTTTGGATTTATCTCTATTTTTTCCCGGATATGGCGGATATGTACGGCAACCGTATTATCTACGCCAATCGCTTCTTCGTTCCATATTTCTTCATATATCTGATTGATGGAATACACCTTTCCTTTGTTCTTTAACAGCAGAAGCAGGATGTTGTACTCGATTGGCGTAAGCTTTACTTCCTCCCCATCCACCGTTACCTTTTTTAAATCGTCGTCTATCGATAATCCGCCGACCTCGTATACGTTTGCAAACGCAATCTGCGACTGTATCATCATCGAATATCTTCTTAGCTGCGACTTCACTCTCGCAACAAGCTCCAACGGATTGAACGGCTTTGTCATATAATCGTCCGCCCCGACGTTGAGCCCAAGAATCTTGTCCACATCCTCCGTCTTCGCGGATAAAATGATGATCGGTATGCTGCTCTCCTTGCGCGCTTCCAGAGTAGCGCGTATTCCGTCAAGCTTCGGCATCATAATGTCGATAATCATTAAGTCAATTCCGCCCTGTTTTAATGTTTCCAGCGCTTGTTCTCCGTCATACGCTTTTTTGACTTCATATCCTTCCTGCTGCAAATAAATTTCAACGGCGTCTACGATTTCTTTTTCATCATCACAAACTAGTATTGTCATTCTTCCTCTTCCCCGCTGGCAAGGCCAAGCTGTCTGAGCACATCCGTATTAACCTTGATTTCCGTCTGCCGGTTTGCGTAAATGGAAGGCTTCGGCTGTTCCACAGGAACGCCTTCCTTCTTAGCCTTTTCTTTTTCAATCTCCTTATTGCGTTCCTCAATCAGCTTTAAGTATTTCTCGCTGTCTAACAGATCCGCCAGCTGTCCTTTCAACTCGGTCTGGTTGGACTGTACCAGCAGCACCTGCTCCTTCAAGCGCTTATCCATGTCCATATAGGTTTTCTGAAAGCTTTCTTCCGCTTCTTTCATAATGTCCTGCACGCTGTGAAGGGCATCGTCCGTATACATGACCGATGCGGCATAGATATCCTCCGCCTTTCGGCTTGCATCCCAGACAATTTTATCTCCCTTTTTCTGGAATTCCCTTTCCGCACGATCGCGGCTCTGCGTCGTAAGCTCGTATTCATCCATGATATCGTACATGCTCTTGCTCAGTTCGCTTAAAAGCGACAACATTTCCTGCTTATCCACAACAACCTTTGTCGTATCCTTCTGATACGGTTCGCTTTTTGAAAGGAGTATGTGTAAACCCCGCAAAATTTTCTCGATATTGTCCTGTGCGCTCATAAATCACCTCATACCATCAATCTAGCTTTATTGTAATTGTTTCCTTTTCAAACGTAAATATCCAAACCGAAAAAAACCGGAAGTCTTACAGACTCCCGATTCTTTTTGAACTATCTGCCTTATATTCCCGGAATTGCAACTGTGCTCTCCCCGCTTACAGCACCCTGCCCGCAGTTATCCTTTAAACAATTTCCCGAATTGCATGGATTGCAGGTTACCGATTCGTTTGCGGTATTGTCGCACTTTCCCGCATATGGCGCGCAGCTGCCGGAATGATTTGTACAGCTGTTATTGCAGCCGCAGTTTTGCGGGCTTACCGCGCCAAGGTCTAACGGCTTGATTGTCAGATTCAACAGATCTCCGGCAACAAAGCGCATACAATCCGAATTTTCCGGTGTGACAATGCTTCCCTTCGGTGTGTCAATCTTGCCTGCGCTTTCCACGCGGTATCCTACAAAATAGATGCTCGAAAGCACTAAGGTGAGACCGACGGTTATCGTATTGTCCGCTAAGCTGAAGTCAAGAAGCTTAGCCATGCTGCTAAGATTGATACCCTGCGTTACCGTATTTCTTCCCTCGACGTACCCGATATAATTGATAATCGGTGTGGTTGTAGCAGTCGGCGTCGTGTATGCCAATCCGTACGGCGCAAAAATCTCCAACTCCACAGAAGTCGGGTTCGTATCTTCGTCATAGGTTGGATCTGTCGTTGCCGGCGGAAGATATACAATCTCAGGATAGATGGTAGTTACCAGCCGGCATGAGGCATCGTACAAGTTCATCGCAAACTGCACCGTAATATTTGATAATGTTACCAGATAGCAGTTCTGGCGTCCGGTAATCGCCTCCACCGAAACGTTTCCGGTACCATAGGTGTAGGTCGCATTGATTGCTTTTATCGTTGCATTCGTTACGGTCGGATACGTGGTAGAGATAATCGATCCGAGCGTCGCTGTTGCGCAAAGATTTATGCCGATCTCGTCGTATATAAGAGGAGCCATAAGACTTAACTTACCCGGATCGCCGCAAATCGGATTGGAGCAGACGTCCCTGCAGCATCCGCAATTTACGTCATTTATCGGATTCATGTCGTTCATGGACTGAATGACAGAACTGACAATTCTTGGTCTTGTTCCACATTTACATTTTGCCATTATGTTCTTCCTTTTTTTGTTTACTACATAATATGTTCTATTTTTCAATTGGTGACCATAAAAATAGAATATAAACAGAACAAAAATGATAGGAAGAGCCCCTATGCCAAACTTTTTTACATTTGAAAACGGAAACAGTATGCTGATCTACCCCCATGAGACACAGATTCTCATGCACCGGAAGCGCGGAAGCCAGATCGGATATCCGGCCGCCGTTGCAACCGATTATAAAAAGGATTTTGACGCCATCTCCTATCGCGGCACCATCTATTACTTATATTGCAACGATGAAGACCATTATGTCATCAAAAGCATTCTCTCGACGGAATCCCTCTACCTTCTCCCTTTTTCCGGAGAAATCCTGACATCCAGAATTCATATGATTGGCGCAGAGCTTGTTCTCTTCTACGTCGAAAAGTACACAGACTGCACCCAGACGCCGGCCTACCAGCTAAGCTTTGTATGCCCTTTTTCGTCCAGAATACCTCCGCAGGCGATTATAAGCCTCCCTGCGCCTCTGCTGTTTTACTGCTATCCATTGGAAAAAGGACTTTTCGTGTTTGTGAAAGGGCAAACCGAAATCCGCTTTTATGTCATCGGCTCCGATTTCTCTGTACAGTCCCTGCACCCGGATCAGGAAGTGGCTGCTCTCTACGCGGCTATTGAGAGCGCCAAAACCCAATATAACGAACTGATGGAAGTAGCCGGGAAATACCGCGACGAGGCGATAAAATGGAGAGGAAAATATTATAAAGAATAACTCCTCTCCATGAAATCCTATACTTCTTTTTTTATCAATCCAAGCATGACTGCCGTTACAACCGAACCAATCAGCCATGAGAGGATATACAAAAGCGTATTTCCGACGGTCGCAAAGACAAAGACTCCTCCATGCGGCGCCATCAGCGTACAGCCAAACAGCGCGGATAAAAATCCGGCGACCGCCGAGCCAATCATCGTACATGGAATGACGTGCACCGGATCCGCCGCTGCAAACGGAATGGCGCCCTCCGTAATGAAGGAACAGCCCATCACAATGTTTGAAATCTTCGAACCGCGCTCCTCCGCTGTGAATTTTTTCGGAAAAATCCAGCACGCAATGGCGATTCCCACCGGAGGAACCATTCCTCCGACCATAATGGACGCCATCGCTATATAGCATGCCTGCACCGCCGGATCCGATACGTCCGCTCCCTTTGCAATCAGATCTGCGGCAGTCGCAAGCATTCCGGTTCCGAATACATACGCGGCCTTGTTGATCGGGCCTCCCATATCAACCGCCATCATTGCGCCGAGCAAAAGCCCTAAAACGGTAATAAACCCGGCATTTGAAATTGCGGTAAGCATCACGCTGAGCCCTGTGTTGATCAGCCCGATTAATGGATTAAAGATAAAACTCATCAGGACGCCGATGCAAAAGATTCCAACCAGCGGATAAATCAGAATCGGCTTGATGCCGTCCAGCGATTCCGGAAGAGCGGAGCATATTTTTCTTAACAGAAGAACAATGTATCCGGCCAGAAATCCTGCGACAATTCCGCCGAGGAAACCGGATACCGTATTTCCGCCGTTTGCTCCCTGAAACGCAAAATTTGAGATAAAGCCCTGAAATCCATCCATTGAACCGGCCCAGCTGTAATCGCCCGCAAACGCATTTCCGCTCGATGCAAGAAGTCCTCCTGTAAAACCGACCGCAAGACCGGGACGGTCGACAATCGAATACGCAATATATCCGGCTAACACCGGCACCATAAGTCCCATTGCCAGCCCTCCGACGTACTTAAAGAACGCGGATAACGGCGTGTAGCTTCCGAAGCTTCCTCCCGCGATGGCGCCGTACCCCATCAGCGTATCGATTAAAAACGCCAGAGCTGTCATAATACCGCCGCCGATCACGAACGGAAGCATGTGGGAGACTCCGCTCATCAGGTGTGTATAAATCTGATGTCCTGCGCCGCCGGATGAGCGTCTTTTTGTGTTCTTCTCGTCTTCGGCTTTCTCTTTTTTATCCGCCTTATAAACAGGGACATTCCCATCCTGTATCTTGTGAAACAATTCTTCCGCTTTGTTGATTCCGTCCGCAACCTTGCACTCAATCAGCGCCTTTCCGTCAAACCGCTCCATCGGCACTTTTGTGTCCGCCGCAACAATCACTGCTGCCGCATTGCTGACATCCTCCTGCGTCAACACATTCTTGGCGCCACCGGAACCTCTTGTCTCCACCTTTAGGTCAATTCCAAAGCTCTTTGCCTTTTTCTCAAGCGCTTCCGCAGCCATATAGGTGTGCGCGATTCCTGTCGGACATGCGGTTACGGCAACCACCTTTATTCTTTTCTCTTCCGGAGCGGCCTCTGCAGTCTGTGTTTTTTTCTCGCCGTCCTTTTCTGCCTCGGCCTCATCTATGATGTTTAAAAATTCCATGGTTCCTTTTGCATTTATCAAAGCCTTTGTAAATTCCTCATCCATGAGGAGTACGGAAAGCTTACTTAACACATCCAGATGTACGTTATCCTTCGTGTTCGGCGCGGCAATCAGAAACAGCAAATGAACCGGCTCCTGGTCTAACGCGTCAAAGTCCACTCCGTTTTTTACCACCATCGCCGCAAGTCCCGGTCTTGAAACCGCATCCGATTTGCAGTGCGGAATCGCAACTCCTTCCCCGATTCCGGTCGTTCCCTCTCTTTCTCTTTCGAATACGCCCTCCCGATATGCGTCGACATCAATGATTTTTCCGCTTTTTACCATCAGATCAACCATCTGATTCAACACATCGGTTTTATTCTTCGCGACACCGTCTAATTCAATACTTTCAACCGTTAACAGATCTCTAATTCTCATTTTTCCACCGATCGTTCTCATTCCGAAAACGATTTCCTCAACTCTTTATTTTTTCTATCAGTCGCTCGACCTCTTCCTTTGTCGCCAGTTCCTCCGAAAACGCACTGGCGCTGCCTGCACAAACACCTCTGATAAACGCCTGCTCATAATCGCTGGTTTCCAGAAATCCCGACAAAAACCCGGCCACCATGGAATCTCCCGCCCCGACGGAATTGACTGCTCTTCCCTCCGGCGCTTTGCTTACAAATTCCTGCTGCCGTTCGGTTACCAATACGGCTCCGTCCTTCGCCATAGAGACCAGCACATTTCTTGCTCCCTGCTCCTGCAGCTTCCTTGCGTAGAAAATCACATCCTCTTTTTCCTTCACTTCCACGCCGAACAGTTCTCCCAGCTCGTGGCTGTTCGGTTTGATTAAAAACGGTCTGTACGGCAGGACATTGATGAGCAGATCCCTTGTCGCGTCCACCACAATCCGGATTTCTTTTGTCTGCAGAGCCCTCATAATATCTGTATAAATGGAACGAGGCATTCTGTCCGGTATGCTTCCGGCCAGAACGAGAATATCCCCATCCACCAGCTCATCCAGCCTGCTATAAAGCTTTTTGATATCGGCTCCTTCTATGGCAGGGCCCTGCCCGTTTATTTCCGATTCTACCTCGGAGCGAAGCTTTACATTGATCCGGCTTGTTCCCTCTGCAACCCTTATAAAATCACAGTTTATGCCTTTTTGACCTAACTGCCGTATAATTTCCTCTCCTGTAAAGCCTCCGACGAAACCAAGCGCCGTATTTTCAACACCCAGATTCTTTAGAACAATCGATACATTGATTCCCTTCCCTCCCGGATATATCGTTTCCTTTGTCGTCCGATTTACTCTTCCAGACACAAACTCATCCACATTTACGATATAATCCAGAGAGGGATTGCATGTTACGGTATAGACCATACTTCTATCCCTCCGATTTTTCCTTTGGATTTTCTTCTTCTCTATTATGAGCAAAAAAATGAAAAACTTACTTTTATTTACCATTCTTCTCTGCTTTTTCTTTTTTTATGAATTTCGGTCCGATCTGTGAACTGCCTCCCCGGTTGTCCGGCGCAAAAAAAGAGCGTTGGCAAATCTTCTCCGCCAGCGCTCCTTGTTCCTTTTTGTCCTATTTTACGTCGATATACCCCGGATCGTCCGTCATTACAACCGCAGCGATAATATACGCTAAGAGTCCGCTTGCACCTAAGCAGGTAAATGCAACCCACGCTAATCTGACGATTGTCGAATCGATGTTGAAATACTCTGCGATTCCTCCGCATACGCCACAGATTTTTCTATCTCCTGTACTTTTATATAATTTCTTACTCATGCCTTTTTCCTCCTGATATCATTTTTATACTCCCTATCATACAAGATTCCATGCGTAAAATAAATAAGACAATTTGCAAAATAACGCCCATTATTTTGCGAATTGCACCCTCCGTCTTCTAGCTGCATCCGCGCTGTTTTTTCTCTAATTTACAGTAACCTTCATCGCTGACCGGCTCCAGCCATTCATTAGAAGGCTCCGTTCCCGGAATTTCAAAAGCAAGATGGGAGAACCAGCTGTCCGGTGCCGCGCCATGCCAATTGTTTCTGCAGCCCGGCTCAAAGGTCACGTTTGCAATAGGGAACTCTCATGGGCAGCTCTACCGTTATCATCCCCAGCATTTTCTGCCGTTGCTTCCTCCTCCCAGACTTCTTTTGCCATACGGAATGCCGCCCACGCCTTCGGCCATCCGGCATAAAAAGCTGCATGTGTCAGTATTTCCGCAATCTCTGTTCTGGTAATGCCGTTCTTTTTTGCGCTCATCAGGTGGTACTTGAAAGAAGAATCCGTAAGTCCCTGTGCCATCAGCGCTACCACTGTTACCAGAGAGCGGTCACGCAGGGAAAGCTGATCCTCCCTGCTCCATACCTCACCGAATAATACATCATCGTTAAGCTCTGCAAACTTCGGGGCAAATTCCCCCAATGAATCTCTTCCTGCCGTCTGTTTTACTGCCATTTTGTTTCCCTCCTGAATGAATTTTTTTGATTAGAATTCCTGTTCGTATTATAGCTCCCTCTTTTAAACATAACAAATACTTATATTACATACTTTTATATGCCTATCAGGCATGGCAAACGCACATTGTACCCACTTCTTTTCTGTGGCCGGAAATGAAAAAAACCTTAAGAATTTTACTTCTTAAGGTTTTGCAGAGGTGACTATCGGATTTGAACCGATGCATCAGGGTGTTGCAGACCCACGCCTTACCACTTGGCTAAGTCACCATATGAAAAAAGCTCCCCAAGTAGGACTTGAACCTACGACACTTCGGTTAACAGCCGAATGCTCTAC
>CAZTKM010000042.1:0-23430 GCA_964614035.1 uncultured Lachnobacterium sp. | reverse complement strand
CACTTCGGAGTGATTTGTTCATTTTTTCACTGCAATTTGCGGAAACTCAAGTGATAAAGTAATGCTTGCCAATTGAACGACTTTGTAATAAAATATATATGAAGTTTTGATTCTTTATTGGGGGAAAGCAGATAGGGAGAAAGCAGAGATGGAAGAGAAGAGAAGACATAAGAGACTGGATCTTGATGTTAACGTACAGCTTGAGAGATTGGATGAGGAGGGCATTACTACTTTAAAATATGTCCATGTAGACGTAACCGATATCTCAAGAAGCGGAATCGGTTTTAAGTCGAAACAAGCCCTTGATATCAATACATACTATGATACCAAGATTCAGATTTGGACGAAGGAAGTTGTGGATTCTGTAATCGAGATTGTCCGAAGAGAAGAGAAGGACGGCGAATATCATTACGGAGGTATCTTTATCGGTATGACGGATACCGATGCGCTGAAGATAGATATTTACCAGATTTTCAACGATTTGTAAGAGGTAAGGGTTGTGGGGGCTGCAGAACTGCAGCCCTCTTTTTATGCAGGAGAGGGATGTTTTGGAAAAATGTATGCTGCCAGACAAATTAAAGATACCGGTTATCCGCAATCCGCACCCGATTGAGGTGTCTGTTCCGGGTTCTAAAAGCATAACGAACCGGGCGCTTCTGATTGCGGCTTTAGCGAAAGGAAAAAGCGTAATAAAAGGTGTTTTGTTTTCCGATGATTCCAGATATTTTTTGCAGGCCTTGCTGGATTTAGGATTTCGCGTGGAAGCGGATGAAGAAAGCAGGACGGTCGAAATCGAGGGATGCGGCGGAAAAATCCCGAAAAAGGAAGCGTCCGTCTATGTCGGAAGCGCGGGAACAGCGGCCCGATTTCTAACCGCTTTGCTCGGTTTGTCAGACGGAAGATACCGCATGGACTCTTCCGGACAAATGAAAAAACGTCCCATGAAGGAACTTCTTACTGCGCTCATGGATCTGGGAGCCGAGGTGGAATTTCTGGAGGAAGCGTATCATTTTCCGTTCGTCATCGGCTGTCCGTCATGGAAGAAGCAGGAAGTTACGGTTGATGTCGATAAGAGCAGCCAGTTTCTCAGCGCGCTGCTCATTTCGTCCGTTCTATCCGAAAGAGACTTTGAGATTCGCGTTGCCGGAAATCATGGAATGGCGTACGTGGATATGACCGTTTCGATGATGAACCGGTTCGGCGTATCCGTAGAGCAGCGGAAGCTGACCGGCGTACAAACGGATTCCGACGGAACCGGCATTACGGCAAGCTACCGGATATCAAAAGACGCTGATTATACACCGCTTTGCTATGAGGTGGAGCCGGATCTTTCCGCAGCATGCTATTTCTATGCCATGTGCCCGATTCTTCGTGTGCCGGCAAAGGTTAAGGGCGTCAAATGGGACTGCTTACAGGGAGACATTCGGTTTCTGCACGTGCTGGAGCGCATGGGGTGCAGCGTTGTAAAGGATTTCCCGGAATGTTCCGCGGATTTTTCCAGCGAAGACGGTCTGGTGCTGCTGCCGCCGGACGATAAACTGCGCGGCGGGCGCTTTGATTTGTCGGCTTTTTCGGATCAGGCGCTTACGCTTGCAGCAATTGCGCCGTTTGCAGAATCCGACGTCGTGATAGAGCATGTCGGACACATCCGGCTGCAGGAATGTGACCGGATTGAGGCGATTCTTCACAATTTAAGAGCGATGGGGATTGCATGTCGGGAGGAGAACGGTACGATTACTGTTCATCCGGGACAGATTCAGGCCTGTGAAATCGAGACGTATGAGGATCATCGTGTGGCAATGGCTTTTTCCATTCCCGGACTGACATGCGACGGCATTATCATTCAGAATCCTGCGTGCTGCAGAAAAACATTTGAAAATTATTTTGATGTGTTGGAAGGTTTATGTACGAAACAAGAGAAAGAATAGGGATGAACAATTATGGAACAAAATGTAAAGACAGAAAATAAGATGGGTTATATGCCGGAAGGGAAATTACTGATTAATATGTCGCTGCCGATGATGATTTCGATGCTTGTCCAGGCAATGTACAATATTGTGGATAGTATTTTCGTATCACGTATATCCGAGGATGCGCTTACCGCGGTTTCTCTTGCATTCCCGCTGCAGACGCTGATGATTGCGATTGCGGCCGGAACCGGAGTGGGAGTCAACGCCTTAATTTCAAGAGGACTTGGCGAAAAGAAACAGGATAAGGTCAATCAGGTCGCAGCAAACGGCATCTTCATTTATGTGGTAAGCTTTCTTGTCGTTGCAATTCTCGGATTCCTTGTGGTTCGTCCGTTTTATGCCATGCAGACCGGCGAAGGACAGGAGAATATCGCAGAACTTGGAGCAACGTATCTTACCATTGTAATGGTATTTTCCTTCGGTCTTTTTGCGCAGTTTATATTCGAAAGAATGCTTCAGGCTACCGGACGGACATTTTTTACAATGATCAGCCAGCTGACCGGCGCAATCATCAATATTATTTTAGATCCGATTTTGATATTTGGACTTGTCGGCTTTCCGAAGCTTGGAATCGCCGGTGCAGCTATTGCAACAGTGGCGGGACAGATTATCGCTGCATGTATCGCCTGCATATACCACATGAAGAAAAATGTGGACGTGCGCATTTCTTTTCGAGGGTTCCGGCCAAACGGCAGAATCATCGGGGAAATCTATATGATCGGACTTCCTTCGATTATCATGCAGTCAATCGGTTCTGTGATGACCGCAGGCATGAATCTGATTTTAATGGGACTGTCGTCTACTGCGGCCGCCGTATTCGGCGTATATTTTAAGCTTCAGAGCTTTTTCTTCATGCCGGTTTTCGGACTGAATAATGGACTGATTCCGATTATTTCATATAATTATGGAGCAAAGAATAAGAAGCGCATGATGAATACCATGAAATACGGATACGGAATTGCATTTCTTTCTTTAATTCTTGGCTTTGCGGCGTTTGAGTTTCTGCCGGCTCAGTTATTGCTTTTGTTTGACGCTTCGGAAGAGATGCTTGCAATCGGTGTTCCGGCGCTTCGCATCATCGGAATTCATTTTCTGATTGCATGGTTCAGCATCGTAACCGGAACTTTATTTCAGGCAGTTGGAAATGCTGTGTACAGCATGTATGTTTCCGTTGCGCGTCAGCTTGTGGTCTTACTTCCGGCTGCGTATGTTCTTGCAAAAATCGGAGGATTATCTTTTATCTGGTGGTGCTTCCCAATCGCAGAATTGATGTCGCTGGTTATCTCGGTGGTCTGCTTACGACTTACCGTTAAGAACAGATTGTCAATATTAGATTAGTTTTACTCCCTTTTCAAGTGTATTCCACAGAAGTGAATCTGCATATTCTGGATCATTGCGAAACTCTTGGCTGCCAATGTATAGTTGTAACGTCTGAGTTTCGCAATTACCTATGAAGATATTCCTGAAAAGGGAGTAATCATTATCGTTTGTGTATAATGTAATTTCTTTCTGATAGCAGCTTTTCTGCCAGATTCATTGCATCTGCGTCATAGAATTCGATATGAAGAACTCCTTCTTCAAATTCCCTGTTGTGTATAAGACCGATATTCTTGATACTGACGGACTCGTTCGCAAGAATCGTCGCAATCGTAGCGATTGCTCCTGCCTCGTCATCGAGATCCAGATAGATTTCGTGTATCAGAGAGCCCTTGTTTGCAATGGCAAAGGAGTCGCGGTAATCCTTGGCGGATTGAAAGTAATCCATAAGTGAATCGGCGTCATCCGCGTCAATCATATGCCGGACATATTCCAATTCTTTGATATAGGAATCCATGAGGGATAGAAGCTTATCCTTATTGGAGGAGCAGATATTCTGCCACATGACCGGAGAGGAGGAAGCGATTCTTGTGATGTCTTTAAATCCGCCGGCAGCAATTGTTTTCATGGTTTCTTTTTCGTCATCGAGCTTCTTTACAAGGTTGACTAAGGAAAATGCAATCATGTGCGGAAGATGGCTGATGGAACCGGTCACAAAATCATGAGCCTCATAATCGAGAACCATCGGAATGGAGCCGAGAGATAGGACAAATTTGCGAAAGGTCTCGATTTGTTCCGGCGTTGACAGGCTTGTCGGAGTGATTACATAATATGCATTTTCCAGAATAGAGCTGTTTGCACTTAAAATTCCGGTCTTCTCGGAACCGGTCATCGGATGTCCGCCGATGAAATTTTTTTCCATACCAAGCGCGGTCACTTCCCTATGGATTTCGGATTTTGTGCTGCCGACGTCTGTAATCATGCAGGACGGCTTGATTATCTCCTTTAATTTGCGAAGATAAGCAATATTATGCTGAACCGGTGCGCACAAAAAGATATAGTCGCAGTCCGAGAAGGCAGAGAGATCCGGCAGGCTGTCATTTTCAATTAAACCCATTTCATAGGCCGACGTAATCGTTTCTAAATGATGAGCGGCAGCATATATTTTTACAGACGGATTATTTTCCTTGCATTTTAGAGCAATCGAACCGCCAATCAGACCGAGTCCGATAAAGCCAATTTTGCGAAATGCCATTTCAAGCTCCTCCAAAGTTGTTTTAGCAATTTTATTTTACTATAAAAAGATTTTTCGTCAAACATATTCTGCATTTTGCACAAAAGTATTGTAAAAGAGGCAGAAGATTAGTACAATATAAACATATTAAAATATTGGGAGGTATTTTTATGAATGTGTATACAACAGACAGGATTCGCAACGTTGTTTTGCTTGGCCATGGCGGCTGCGGGAAGACATCGTTGGCAGAGGCTATGGCCTTTACGGCAGGAGTTACCAAGAGGCTCGGGGCGGTCTCAGACGGCAACACAATCAGTGATTATGATAAAGAAGAGCAAAAGCGCCTTTTCTCCATTCATACCTCTGTCATTCCGATTCCATGGAACGATATAAAAATCAATTTGCTGGATACTCCGGGATATTTTGATTTTGTGGGAGAAGTTGAGGAAGCGGTCAGCGTCGCCGACGCTGCAATCATCATTGTGTCCGGTCGTGCCGGAATTGAGACCGGAACGAAGAAGGCATGGGAACTTTGCGAAAGATATAAGCTTCCGCGCATGATTTTTGTTACGGATATGGATATTGATAATGCAAGCTTCCGCAAAGTCGTAGAAGATCTGCAAAGCCTTTACGGAAAGAAGATTGCCCCGTTCCATCTTCCGATTCGCGAGAACGGCCAGTTTGTCGGCTATGTAAACGTCATCCAGCAGAAAGCCAAGAGATGGAATGACAAGGGAACGGTGGATAAATTTGATGTTCCGGATTATTCTATGGAGAATCTTGGAATCTGCCGGGAGGCGCTGCTCGAAGCGGTAGCCGAGACCAGTGAAGAGTTCATGGATCGCTATTTTAACGGCGATGAATTTTCGGAAGATGAAATTCGTCAGGCTCTTCGCGCCAACGTAATCGACGGTTCCATCATTCCTGTTCTCATGGGCTCCAATACTCTTGCAAGAGGAATGTACACATTACTTTCAGATATTGTGAAATACCTTCCAAGCCCTGAAAAGCGTAAGTGTGCGGGAATAAACACGAAGACCAACGAGGTGTTCGAGGCCGACTACAATTTTGCAAAGCCAAAGTCGGCATATGTATTTAAGACCATTGTCGATCCGTATATTGGCAAATATTCCCTGATTAAGGTAAACTCCGGCGTACTCAAGACCGATGATGTGCTTTATAATTTCCATCGCGATACGGATGAAAAAATCGGAAAATTGTATGTAATCAGCGGAAACAAGGTGGAAGAGGTGCCGGAGCTTCACGCAGGAGACATCGGTGCGCTCGCGAAGCTTACGAATACGCTTACAACGGATTCTCTTTCCATGAAAAACAATCCGGTTGCCTACATACGTGCAAATATCTCAAAACCATATGTTTCGATGAGATACAAAGCGAAGAATAAGGGCGACGAGGATAAGATATCGCAGGCGATTCAGAAGCTGCTGGTTGAGGATCTGACGCTCCGCCATGTAAATGACAGCGAAAACGGCCAGACGCTGCTTTACGGAATGGGAGATCAGCACCTGGAGATTATCGCCAGCTTCCTGTTGGAGAAATACAAGGTGGCGATTGAGCTTATGCGTCCGAAGGTAGCGTTTAAAGAGACGCTCCGCAAGAAAGCGGATGTGGAATACAAATATAAGAAGCAGTCCGGCGGACATGGACAGTATGGTCATGTAAAGATGACCTTCGAGCCGTCCGGCGATCTTGATACGCCGTACGTATTTGACCAGTGTGTAGTCGGCGGCGCGGTACCGAAGAATTTCTTCCCTGCGGTCGAGAAGGGGATTGCGGAGTCCGTAAAGAAGGGTCCTCTTGCCGCATATCCGGTATGCGGTGTAAAGGCGGTTTTATATGACGGTTCCTATCATCCGGTGGATTCCTCGGAACTGGCGTTTAAGGTTGCGACGCAGCAGGCGTTTAAAAAGGGATTCTTAGATGCTTCGCCTGTTCTGCTTGAGCCGATCGCAAGTCTGAAAGTGATTGTCCCGGATGAATATACCGGAGATATTATGGGAGACTTAAATAAGAGACGCGGACGTGTGATGGGCATGAATCCGATTGAAAACGGATATCAGGAAATCATTGCGGATATTCCTTATCTTGAACTGTATGGATATAATACCGCGCTTCGCTCCATGACAAGCGGAAGCGGGCAGTTCTCGTATGAGTTTTCCAGATATGAACAGGCTCCCGAGGAGATTGCCAAAGCGCAGATTGAGAGCCGCGCAAGCAAGATTGTTGAAATTGAGGAATAAGTGTAACTTTGAAGAAACGTATTTTTGCGGGGAGTATTCTGTTTATACTCCTTGGAATTACTGTACTTGGCATTTCCGGCGGCACAGAGGCGGGTGGCAGCGCCTCCTCTACGCCGGTTTCGGATGAAACATCCGGGACAGATTTCATTGACAATTTTTCAAATGTCATGAATTATACGTATGAGTCGGGTGCGTCAAAAGACAGGAGCGTGAGACTCCTGAAGGATCTGGATTTTTCTTTTTATGAGGAGCTGCTGATCCCCGGAATGCCGGACACGAAAAAAGACGATTTTGAGAACAGCTACATTTTCAGCGAATCGCAATGCCCGCAGGGGATGTGCTTTACAGACGATTACATCATGCTCACTTCCTATTCGGAGGGGGATGATATCTTAGGAGAACTGATGGTTTTTGACCGCAGGGACGGCAGCTATCTTGTGACATTGGGGATGGATGCCGAAAGCCATCTCGGCGGCATTTCTTTCGACGGAGAGAATGTCTGGGTTTGCAATTCGAATAAAGACTATATCGAACGCCTGTCTTATGATTTTATTCAGCTGATGGTTGAATCAAACCGAGGGAATGTGGTCGATGCGTCTGAAATCGTTGATATCTATCCGGTCATCAATCCGCCGTCCTGCATTACGTATTACGAGGGCCGTCTGTTTGTCGCCACTCATAAAGTACATTCGCAGTCGGAGGTGGTAACGTACTACTTTGACAATTTGTCCGATTGTCTATATCCGTTATCCTCCTACAAGATTCCGGAGAAAGTGCAGGGAATGGCCTTCGATGACAACGGTGCGGTATATTTGAGCACGTCATACGGGAGGAATGCCTCCTCTTACCTGAAGAAATACGATTCCTTTGCGGATATGGCTGCGCAGCCCAATCGGCCCGGCGTATGCGTTGAGCTTCCTCCATGCTCGGAGGAAATCGCAGTGATTGATGATACGATTTATATGCTATTTGAATCCGGTGGGGAAAAATATTATTCGGGAACAGACGGAAACGGCAGCAGCAAATATCCGATTGATAAAATTTTGATGATTTCCAAGGGAGGGCTGGACTAGCTCTCCCTTATTTTCTGTGCATCATCTTGAGAATCCGGTCTACCTTGGCAACTTCACTCGGAGGTAAATCCTTGCATAAAATTTGCGCGATTAGCTGGACTTCCTCGTTCGAGAAGGAAATGTTCTGCGATTTGGCGTTTCTGATATTATTCATCAAAAACGGCATTGCCTCGGACATCTGCTTTGGCATATCCTTTTTCACAAAAGCCCGGATAAATTCTTTCTTTTCCGGCGACATATTTAAAAAAACTTCATTTTCAAAAAATTGATTTTCCATTTTGTTTGCTCCAATCTACTATAATATATTCTTTTCTTTATTAAGTACCGACGCTCCTTTACGGTCTGAGACAGAAATAAGCAAATTCATTCGGGAACGCTTTGGTAAAAGAACGTATTTAATTTAAAATAGTCTCGTAGTTGTCTAAAATGCAAAAAAGATTCAACAGTGTTTCTACGGTTTCCCGTTCTTTGGGATTGCAGTAATCCTTTATCGTATTCAGCATGGCGCACAGCCTTTCGTTTCCGGAAGGAATCTCCTGCGCACTTAGGGATCCCTGTGGAGAAAATACCTTTTTGGATTGTTCAATCTGCATATATAATATGATATAAAATACTTTTTGACGTTGATTAACATCTAAAAAAGGAAGCATCGATTTCAACATTTGTTGTTCTCTGGTCTGCATCATTTCATCATATAGAGTAAACATATTGCTATTTTCCATGTTAATACCGTTTTTTTTCATCTTATGAAAGAAAAAATCACAATATGAGTAATGTGACATATCTTATATCAAGATTTTAAGCGGAGACATTATGGGCCGATTAATTATAGACGGAAAAAGCGTATTCGAGATTGATGAGGAATGTTTAAAAAAACGGAAGGTTCCGCAGGAATGCGGGATTGAAAAATATCTTGCGAAAGAGGAAAAGAACCTGCAATATCACAAAGATAAGAAAGAGGACCGCTAAAGGTCCTCTTTCCGGGTTCATGAAATTAGAAGTTGCTTCCGCATCCGCATCCGCAGTTGTTGCCAAAGTTGCTGCTCATTCCGTTTCCGCATCCGCCGCAGAAGATGAGGAGAAGGATAATCCAGATACAGCTGTTATCTCCGCCGCATCCGTTGTTTGAGAACAAAGAAGAGCTATTGTTTCCGCAGCAGCAAAGGAGCAGGATGATCCAGATAATCCAAGAACATCCGTTTCCTTCGTTGCATCCACATCCACAGTTTGTTGCTGCTAAATCACTCATAAGTGACCTCCAATAAATTTGATTTACAATATATGTTATGATGAGAAATATATTTGGTTCCATATTTTTTATATCCATTTTCGGTTTCCTTATTGACTTTAATAGTTTCGTCCAGTAAACTTGTTAACTAGGACACAAGTATAATTGTATACAATTATTCAAAAAAGGGAGAAACAGAACATGAGAAATGTCATAATGAACAGTAAAACGAACCTTCTGCAGCTGGAAGAGCATTTCTATCAGCTGGCAGATGTAAGCGAACCGAATACGTTCCGGAATCTGTTTCCGTATGAAGAAATTCCGAAAATTGCGTTCAATGACCGTATTGTACCTCACAATATGCCTGAGAACATCTGGATTACCGATACAACCTTTCGTGACGGACAGCAATCCAGAGCCCCATATACCACTGAGCAGATTGTAACGATCTATGATTATCTGCACCGGTTGGGCGGCCCGCAGGGAAAGGTCCGCCAGAGTGAATTCTTTTTATATAGTAAGAAGGACCGCGACGCCGTATACAAATGTCTGGAACGCGGCTATGAGTTTCCCGAAGTAACCGCATGGATCCGCGCAAGTAAGAAGGATTTTGAGCTTGTAAAGGAAATCGGGCTTCGCGAAACCGGTATTCTGGTAAGCTGTTCCGATTATCACATTTTCTATAAGATGAGGATGACCAGACGCGAAGTGATGAATATGTACCTAAGCGTTATCCGGGAGTGTCTGGAGACCGGGATCAGCCCGCGGTGCCATCTGGAAGACATCACGCGATCCGATATTTACGGATTTGTCATCCCGTTCTGTCTGGAGCTGATGAAGCTTATGGATGAATATAAGATTCCGATTAAGGTTCGCGCCTGCGACACGATGGGATACGGCGTCAACTTCCCGGGAGCCGTTATTCCGCGGAGCGTTCCGGGAATTATCTATGGTCTCATGACACACGCGGGCGTACCGTCAGAGCTAATCGAATGGCATGGACACAATGACTTTTACAAGGCCGTCAATAATTCGACGACAGCATGGCTTTACGGCGCATCCGGCGTGAACTGCTCCCTGTTCGGAATCGGCGAACGTACGGGAAATACGCCTCTTGAGGCAATGGTGTTTGAATACGCCCAGCTGAAGGGAACGCTGGACGGAATGGATACGACGGTAATAACCGAGCTTTCGGAATACTTCGAAAAGGAACTGGGGTATGTACAGCCTTCGAGAACTCCGTTTGTCGGCCGCAATTTCAACGTCACAAGGGCCGGTATCCATGCAGACGGGCTGTTGAAAAACGAAGAGATTTACAATATCTTCGATACCGGAAAATTCTTAAATCGTCCGCCGCTTGTCGCTGTATCGAATACTTCCGGTCTTGCGGGAATCGCGCATTGGATTAACAATTACTATAACCTTCCGGATGAGCGCAAACTCGATAAGACGTCGCCGGTTGTGACAAAGGTAAAGGAATGGGTGGACAAAGAGTACGACGAAGGACGTGTGACCGTAATCACAGACAATGAGCTGGTCATTCAGATTACAAATGTCTGTAAAGATTTGGATATCGTATTATAATCGAGGTGGATCATGCCAGAGGATAATTATTCACTGAGCGCGAAGGTATTTCATAAGCTCAGGAAAAAAATTTTGGCCGGAGAGTACGTCTCCGGGGAAGAGATTAAAGAAAAGCAAATCGGAGAAGAGTTCGGTGTGAGCCGCACCCCCGTCCGGGAGGCGCTCCGGCAGCTGGAGCTGGAAGGTCTGGTTAATATGATACCCAACAGAGGAGCCTTTGTGATTGGTGTGACGGTCAAGGATATCCGGGATATTTATGAAATCCGCTCCAGACTGGAAGGATTGTGTGCCAGATGGGCCGCCGAGTTCATCACAGAGGAACAGCTTGCGGAATTGGAAGAGAATATTTATTTATGCGAATTTCATGGTAATAAGGGCAATTTCGAACAGGTACTCGAACTGGATAACCGTTTCCACGAGACGCTGTATGAGGCCTCTGCCAGCAAAGAACTGATACATGTTTTGAAAGACTATCATCAATATGTATCGAGGGCGAGAAGGGTAACGTTAAAGGATCCCGACAGGGTAAAGGCTTCCACTGAGGAGCATAAGCTGATTGTACAGGCGCTTCGTGGTCATGATGCGGATTTGGCGGAAAAATACGCGCATGCGCATATCCAGAGCACGAAGGCAAACATGGACAGGGTCGGCTGGGATAACCTGTGCAAATAAAAATAAAAAGGAGAATTGCGATGGAAAAGATTAAAATGACAACCCCCTTAGTAGAGATGGACGGAGACGAGATGACAAGAATTCTCTGGCAGATGATCAAGGACGAACTGCTTTGTCCGTTTATCGAATTAAATACGGAATATTACGACCTCGGGTTGGAGGAGAGAAACCGTACCAACGATCAGGTTACCATCGATTCCGCGAACGCTACGATGAAATACGGCGTCGCCGTAAAGTGCGCAACCATTACGCCAAATGCGGCGCGCATGACCGAATACAATCTGAAAGAAATGTGGAAAAGTCCGAACGGAACGATCCGGGCAATGCTTGACGGAACCGTTTTCCGCGCTCCGATTGTCGTAAAAGGAATCGAGCCGAACGTAAAGACATGGAAAAAGCCAATCACAATTGCAAGACACGCCTACGGCGACGTCTACAAGGCAGCGGAGATGAAGGTTCCCGGTGCCGGAAAGGCAGAGCTTATATTTACTGCCGAGGACGGAACCGAAACCCGGGAGCTTATTCATCATTTTAAGGGCGCCGGCGTGATTCAGGGGCAGCACAATCTCTGTGATTCCATTGAAAGCTTTGCACACAGCTGCTTTAAGTATGCGCTGGATACGAAGCAGGATCTCTGGTTCGCCACAAAGGATACCATTTCGAAGCAATATGACCATACGTTCAAGGATATCTTTCAGGAAATCTATGACGCAGAGTACAAGACTGCGTTTGAAGAGGCGGGAATTACGTATTTCTATACATTGATTGACGATGCGGTTGCACGTGTGATGAAATCGGAAGGCGGATATATCTGGGCCTGTAAAAATTACGACGGGGATGTCATGAGCGACATGATCAGCTCCGCATTCGGTTCGCTTGCCATGATGACTTCGGTTCTGGTGTCCCCTCAGGGATATTATGAGTATGAAGCCGCCCATGGAACGGTGCAGAGACACTATTATAAGCATTTAAAGGGAGAGGAGACGTCTACCAACTCGGTTGCTACGATTTTTGCATGGACCGGCGCGCTTAGAAAGCGCGGCGAATTGGATGGAAACGAGGCACTCATGAAGTTTGCGAATGCGTTGGAAGCAGCCTGTATCAAGACGATTGAGGACGGAAAGATGACGAAGGATCTTGCGCTTATTACGTCAATAGAGCATCCGATTGTCCTGAACAGCGGGGATTTTATCAAGGCCATCCGCAAAGAGCTGGAAGAAATGCTATGAGATTTGACAGAATGACTGCAAAAACCTATAATGATTTCTAGTTGATATGTTTTTAACAAACGTATACCAGCCAGGAGGACAGCACTTTGGAAAAAGAAATATCACAGGCGGTCATTCGGAGAATGCCGCGGTACTATAGATATTTGGGTGATTTGCTGGATCAGGGAGTAGAACGCATTTCCTCGAGCGATCTGAGTGAATTAATGAAAGTAACTGCATCGCAAATCCGTCAGGATTTAAACAATTTCGGCGGGTTCGGGCAGCAGGGATACGGATATAATGTACAATTCTTATATGACGAAATCGGAAAGATTCTGGGATTAAACCAGCAGCACACCATTATCGTGATTGGGGCCGGAAATTTAGGACAGGCGCTTGCCAATTATGCAAAGTTTGAGAAGCGCGGCTTTGTGATTATTGCAATGTTTGACATTAATCCACAGCTAAAAGGTAAAAAATGCCGCGGGATTCCGGTTTATATGATGGAGGAGCTCGAAGATTTCTGCAAAGAGCATACGGTGGATATTGCGGCGCTTACGCTCCCGAAGGATTTTGCTCCGGAAATTGCCGACAAGCTGGTAAAGCTTGGGATTCATGCAATCTGGAATTTTGCGCATGTGGATCTTGACGTGGATGAGAAGGAAGTCGTGGTCGAGAATGTTCATTTATCGGACAGTTTAATGCAGCTTACTTATAATATTGTGAAGAAAAAAGCGCAGTCTTAGGAGGCTTGTATTATGGGGGAAGAACTTGATTTTGCGAGCACACTAAAGGGAAAGAAGGTGCCGATTCTGGTTCTGGATCAGAAATGGCACAGACTTTTTGCAATTCATGGAAAGCCGGAGGACGTAAAGGAACTGGAATCGGAACTCGGCGATTTGCTGAAGCGTCAGGGAAAATTAAATACCGAATTGAAGGAACTAAAAAAGAAAAAGAGTCTCCTGATGGACAACATTGTCCAGAATATGGAGGGCTCGACCGCAGGGGCAAGCAATACCAAAAAGGCGCGTATGCTGGAGGAAGACCGCAAGAAAATCGATGAGATCAATGCTCTGACGGAAAGCTATGAAGAGGAGCTTCTGGATCTTCCGAACAAAATCAAAGACACCAACGAGCAGCTGATGATCAAAAGCATGGATTATTTTTATGAGAAGATCCGCATAAACAAAGAAGAATCGGATGAGATTGACCAATGGATCACGCAGGTCCGGGTGGATCTGAAAAAAAATATTATCCGGAAACAGAACAGAGACATTAATAATAAGGAAATGTACGCGTATCTGCATGATCTTCTGGGGCCGGAGGTCATTGAATTGTTTGACAGACGATATGAGGAAAGCAAGGAGGAGACATAAGTTGGATTACCTTGTTACTGGAAAAGAAATGAAGCTTCTGGATCAAAACACCAGCGAACACTTTAAAGTGCCGGCGGAGGTACTTATGGAGCAGGCTGCCGGCAGTTTTGTCCGGGAGCTTTTTCTGTTGAAGGAAAATGTCAAAAAGGTGCTTGTGGTCTGCGGGCAGGGCAATAACGGCGCAGACGGAATCGCGGCGGCAAGATTATTGAATCAGCAGAACGTATATGCCGCCGTTTATTCCGTTGGACAGACACAAAACGAATCGGAGCTGCATAAACTTCAAATGGAAATATATCGCGCCTATCAGATGCCTGAGACAAGCGGGATTTCAGACGATTATGACGTTGTGGTGGATGCGGTTTTTGGAACCGGGCTGTCGAGACCAATAACCGGCGGGACAAAAGAAGTGTTAGAAGCGTTAAACGGTCTTGAGCATGCATATAAGATAGCTCTGGATATCGCCTCCGGCGTTTCGGCGGATACCGGCGAAATTCTGGGAACCGCATTTATGGCCGACGCGACGATTACCTTTTCGTTTGCAAAGCTTGGACAGCTGTTTGCACCGGGATTTGAATACACCGGACAACGGATTGTTGCAAAAATCGGAATCACGAAAGAGAGTTTTCTTAACCGGAAACCGAAATATGCATCTCTTGGCAAGGAGGATTTGCTGCGTCTTCCGGTAAGAAGGGCGGATTCCAATAAGGGAACCTATGGCAGACTGCTTGTGGTGGCCGGAAGCGAGCATATGGCAGGGGCCGCATATTTTGCCGCAGGGGCTGCCTGTGCGGCCGGAAGCGGAATGGTAAAGATTCTAACCGCGGAATGCAACCGGAATCTTCTTTTGGGAAGGCTTCCGGAAGCGATTGTGTCCACGTACGGCACGAGTCTGGATGAACAACAGGTCATCGACGAGATTCACTGGGCGGATGCCATTGTAATCGGCCCCGGAATCGGAGTGTCCGGCGTTTCAAAAGATCTTTTGTCTCTTGTCATGGAGCATGCTTCTGTTCCTGTTGTTCTGGATGCGGATGCGCTGAACCTGCTTGCCGAGGATACCGACGTTTTGCTGCGCCTGCATGGCGATTATATTATTACGCCGCATCCCGGAGAGATGGCACGTTTGACCGGAAACGCCATATCCTATATAAAGACAAAGCTTTTGAAAACGGCACAGGAATTTGCAGACCAATACAATGTGACCTGTGTGCTGAAGGATTTTCATACCGTTACCGCCGTCCCTTACGGTCTCTGCTATGTGAATCTGACCGGAAACAACGGAATGGCAACCGCGGGGAGCGGAGATGTTCTGGCAGGAATCATCGGAGCGCTTCTTGCGCAGGGACTTGACGCGGAGAGCGCGGCGTCCATCGGAGTATATATTCATGGAATTTCCGGCGATCTGGCGCGGGAGAGACAAGGGGTTATTGCGCTCATGGCGGACGATTTGATTGACGGATTAAAGCTGTTATCTTTAAAATTAGATAAATAAAAAGAATACACTCGATAAATTTGGAGATACTTCATTTATAACCAAACTTATGGAGTGTATTTTTATGATAGTTCAAAGAGGAGATATTTATTACGCAGATTTAAGACCGGTTGTAGGCTCGGAACAAGGAGGCATCCGGCCGGTTCTGATTATACAGAATAATGTCGGAAACAGACACAGTCCGACGGTTATCTGTGCCGCGATCACTTCGCAGATGAACAAGGCAAAGCTTCCGACGCATGTCGAGCTTCATTCGGATGAGTATGATCTTGCAAAGGATTCCGTTGTGCTGCTGGAGCAGCTTCGCACCATCGACAAAAAACGCTTAAAAGATAAGGTATGTCATTTGGATAATCAGATTCTTTTAAAAATCGATAAGGCTTTGGAAATCAGTTTGGAGCTGTATACATAACTTGACTAAGCAGCTTCTAAATGTTATGATTTCTTTATTTAAGAAGGAAAGGAAGAACGTAATGGACGATAGTGGCAGTCCCCGTAAAAACCAGAATTTTTCTCAAAAAGTAAAAGCTTTTTTTGCCGGAAAAGACAAATCGCTTTCGGATGTGACCGAAGGCGAGATTATTTCTATGCTCCATGAAGGGCATGAACAAGGCGTTTTGCAGGCGCAGGAAGTCGAAATGATTCATAATATTTTTGAATACGGCGATAAAGAAGCAAAAGATATTATGACGCCCCGGATTAACATGATTGCATTGGACGGAGAATTATCCTATACGGATATGGTCTCCTTCCTGATTGAGACGGGCCGAAGCAGATATCCGGTCTACCTCGACGATGTGGATCATATTATCGGGGTTCTGCATATCAAGGACGCTTTCGCTTTCTCAAAAAGGAACGAGCTGTTCCGCACTTCCATTAAAGATATTCCGGGACTTCTGCGCGAAGCCGAATTTATTCCCGAAACCATGAACATCAATGTTCTTTTTGCGAAGATGCAGACAAAAAAGAACCATCTGGTTGTCGTGGTCGATGAATACGGACAGACTTCCGGCATTGTGGCAATGGAGGATATTCTGGAGGAAATTGTCGGAAATATCGAGGACGAACATGACGTGGAAGAACAGCAGATTACGGAAGAATCGGATGGAAGTATTCATGTGGACGGAATGACACCGTTTTCCGATATCGTGGAAATGCTCGGAATACCGATGGAGGAGGATGCATTTGAGACTCTGAATGGGTATTTGATTTCCCTGCTCGGCAGAATTCCTGACGAGGGGGAGACCGCAAGCGTAGAAGCGCATGGATACATATTTGACATTCAGGAAGTGGAGGATAAGGTCATCCGTATGGTCATCATCCAAAAGGATCGGGAAAAAATGAGGGAGTAAAATAATAAGCAGCAGCGCGTTCTTGCGCTTGCGCCTGTTTGGAAAGAATGCTAAAATTGTTATTAATACTAGGAAGAAAAGAGGAAATAAATTATGTCTGGACATTCAAAGTTTGCGAATATCAAGCATAAGAAAGAAAAAAATGATGCGGCAAAGGGTAAGATTTTTACCATGATCGGACGTGAGCTCGCGGTTGCCGTAAAGGAGGGCGGGCCGGATCCTGCCAATAACTTCAAGCTTGCGCAGGTCATTGCGAAGGCGAAGGCAAACAACGTGCCGAATGATACCATCGACCGCGGCATCAAGAAGGCTGCGGGAGAGAGCGGAAGCGTAAATTACGAGACCGCTACATATGAAGGATACGGCCCATCCGGCACCGCAATTATCGTAAAGTGCCTTACCGACAACAAGAACCGTACCGCAGCAAATGTGCGCAACTGTTTTACAAAGGGACAGGGCAGCATCGGCACACAGGGCTGCGTATCTTATATGTTCGATGAAAAGGGACAGATTATTATTGATAAAGAAGAGTGCGGGATGGACGCGGACGATCTTATGATGCTTGCGCTTGACGCAGGCGCGGAAGATTTTTCGGAAGAGGATGACAGCTTTGAAATCATTACGGCGCCGGAGGATTTTGATGCGGTCCGCGCTGCGTTGGAGGAAGCGAAGATTGCAATGGCTTCCGCCGAAGTTACCATGCTTCCTCAAAATTATGTTACTCTTACCGAAGAAGCGGATATTATCAATATCGGCAGGATTCTCGATTTGCTGGATGATGACGACGATGTACAGGAAGTATATCATAACTGGGAAGAGTAGGTTGTTTGAACCGTTGGGAGGTTTTTTATGAAAAAAATTCTGTTTGCAGCATCTGAATGCGTACCATTTATTAAGACCGGAGGACTCGCCGACGTGTGCGGCGCGCTTCCAAAGGAATTTGACAGGCAATACTGGGATGTAAGGGTTGTCATACCAAATTACAGCTGTATTCCGGAAAAATACCGCAATCAATTTCAATATGTTGCACATTTCTGGATGGATGCGGGCCCATACATCCGCGGAAAATATGTCGGAATTCTGAAATATGTCATGGACGGCGTGACGTATTATTTTATTGATAATCAGGACTACTTTAACTGTATGCTTCCGTACGGCGACATTCGAAACGATATCGAACATTTTGTCTATTTTGACAAGGCTGTTCTGTCCATGTTAAAGCATATTGATTTTCGACCGGACATCATACATTGCCATGACTGGCAGACCGGTCTTATTCCTGTATATCTAAAGAACGAATTTTCAGCAGATTCGTTCTATTGGGGAATCCGCACCATTATGACAATCCATAATTTAAAGTTCCAGGGCGTGTGGGATATTAAGACAATGCAGGGACTTACCGGATTTTCCAGGAATCTTTTTACGCCGGATAAGCTTGAATTTAAAAAAGATGCAAATATGCTAAAGGGCGGACTTGTTTATGCGGATTACATCACTACGGTCAGTGATACATATGCGCAGGAGATCCAGACCGATTACTATGGAGAAGGCTTGAACGGTCTTCTTTCCGCCCGTCATTTTGACATGCAGGGAATCGTAAACGGCATCGATTACAATGTATATAATCCGGCGACGGATCCAAAGATTTACGAAAATTACGATTCGGACTCATTCCGCAAGAAGAAAGCGGTCAACAAAGAGCGTCTGCAGGCGGAACTCGGACTTGCCGTTGACAGGAGGAAATACATGATTGGTCTGATTTCAAGACTTACGGATCAGAAAGGTCTGGATCTGATCAATTACGTGGTGGACGGATTGATCGACGATTATACGCAGCTGGTTGTAATCGGAACCGGCGAAAGCCGCTATGAGAATATGTTCCGCCACTATGCATGGAAGTATCCGGATCGTGTCTCCGCAAATATCTGTTATTCCGATGATCTGGCTCATAAGCTTTATGCGGCCGCAGATGCGTTTCTGATGCCGTCCAGATTTGAGCCTTGCGGTCTTACGCAGCTCATTTCCTTCCGCTACGGAACGGTTCCGATTGTGCGTGAGACCGGCGGACTGAAGGATACCGTTATTCCGTTCAATGAGTATGAGAACACAGGCGACGGCTTCTCATTCAGCAATTACAACGCAGATGAGATGCTGTATATCATTAACTATTCGAAGCATATTTACTACGATCGGAAACGTCAGTGGAATCAGATGATTGACCGCGGTATGGCAAAAGACTTCTCATGGAACGCTTCGAAGTTCCGGTATGAAGGCCTTTACAATTACCTTTTAGGCGAAGTATAAAAGTGAAGTAGTTGAAAGAAAGAGACGCTTTCGGGCGTCTCTTTTTGGAGGAAGATATGACAACAAAAAAACGTAGTTCCGGTCGAACACGTCAGGAAACAACATCCACTCAGAGAAAAACAAAGAAAGAGCGCATGGAGGAGATGGAGCGCAAAGAGAATTTCAAAAAGGAAGTCATGCTCTGGATTCTTGTAGCGGTGGCTCTGTTACTGTTCATCAGCAATTTCGGAGTCGGCGGGACTATCGGCGGTACAGTGAGCGGATTTCTATTCGGAGTTTTCGGATTGATTGCTTATGTGTTTCCGATTCTTCTGATTATCGGATGCGGTTTTGCAATCGCAAACAAAGGAAATGCGTTTGCGCTTTTAAAGCTATTTTCGTCCGTTTTGCTAGTGTTGTTCTTATGTATGTTTATGAGTCTTATTGTTTCCAAGGACGGCGTCATGGAGCCGCTCGAAGCATTTACATACAGTAAGGAAACAAAATTCGGAGGCGGGCTTTGCGGCGGAGCGCTCGTCTATCTGCTGGTTCCCGCTTTCGGCAAAATCGGGGCATATATTATCGACGTCATTGTCCTGATTATCGCGGTTGTTCTTATTACCGGGAAATCCGCAATCCGCGGAATGAAAAAAAGCGGTCAGAAGGTGTATGCATCCGCAAAGGAAAACAGCGAGCGTTATCAGGAATACCGCGAATATAAGGCGGCGGAGAAAAAGCAGCGCCGCATGGACCAGAAGGTGTCCGGCGTTTCGATAGATACTAAGGTTGAAAAGGCAGAGGAAAAGAAGACGGACAATATGGGCGAAATCGATCCGGAACAGGTGCTTCCAAACCAGCCTGAGGTAACGGATGAGGTTCATGTTGCATTAGCGCCCGTCATTTCAGGCAATTTTTCAAGAGACCTTTCGTCGAAGGACGAAATGAAGGAGCTCTGTCCCCCGGAGAATACCGAACCTAAGAAGGAGCCCGCACCACGAGAAAACCCTGCCGAAGCAGAGCCTCATGGGAAAAATCCGCGCGCTTCCGAGGACGAGATCAAAGAAGGAATCGGCGTGATGGAGAAGGAAGTGCAGCAGAATGCGGTTCCGGTTAAGAATTATGAATTTCCGCCGACGTCGCTGCTTACAAAGGGAAACAATAAGACGTCAGGCAATACGGAAAGCCAGCTTTTAGAAACGGCGGACAAGTTAAAGAAGACATTGGAAACCTTTGGCGTTCATGTTACGGTTACGGACATCAGCTGCGGGCCCGCAGTCACAAGATATGAGATTCAGCCTGAGATGGGCGTCAAGGTCAGCAAAATTGTCGGTCTGGCGGACGATATCAAATTGAACCTTGCGGCTGCGGATATTCGAATTGAAGCGCCTATCCCCGGGAAGCCTGCGGTAGGTATCGAAGTGCCAAATAAGGAAAATGTTACGGTAGCCTTCCGCGACCTGATTGAATCGGAAGAATTTAAAAGCTCCAGGTCGAAGATTACGTTTGCGGTCGGAAAAGACATTGCCGGTAAGGTAAAGGTTACGGATATCGCGAAGATGCCGCACCTTTTGATTGCCGGTGCGACCGGCTCCGGTAAGTCGGTCTGCATCAATACGATTATTATGAGTATCCTGTACAAGGCGGATCCGAATGAGGTAAAGCTGATTATGATTGACCCGAAGGTGGTGGAGCTTTCGGTATACAACGGAATCCCGCATCTGCTGACCAATGTTGTAACGGATCCGAAGAAAGCGGCCGGCGCGCTGAACTGGGCGGTCAAGGAAATGACGGACCGCTATGAAAAATTTGCCGAGTGCGGTGTCCGCGACATTCATGGATATAACGCTAAAGTTTCGTCCATAAAGGTAACGGATGAAAGCGAGCGCCCGGCGAAAATGCCGCAGATTGTGATTATCGTGGATGAGCTTGCCGATCTTATGATGGTCGCATCCGGGGACGTGGAAGACGCGATCTGCCGTCTGGCCCAGCTCGCAAGAGCGTGCGGTATCCATCTGATTATTGCGACGCAGAGGCCGTCGGTTAACGTCATTACCGGTCTGATCAAAGCAAATATGCCAAGCCGTATTGCCTTTGCGGTAACAAGCGGCGTGGATTCCAGAACGATTCTGGATATGATCGGCGCGGAAAAGCTGCTCGGAAAAGGCGATATGCTGTTCTATCCGCAGGGTATTCCGAAACCGCTTCGTGTGCAGGGCGCGTTTGTACCGGATGACGATGTCACAAAGGTGGTAGAATTCATTAAGACACACAACCAGAATACGTCCGGTAGGGATATCGGCGGAGAGATTGAGCATATCGCGGCAGCCTCGGCAAATCAGACGATCGCCATTTCCGATGGGGATGCAGGCGGCGACGGAAGGGATCCGTATTTTGCGGAGGCGGCAAAGATCATCATTGACAAGGATAAAGCCTCCATCGGAATGCTCCAAAGGTTCTTAAAGGTCGGATTCAACCGGGCGGCAAGGATTATGGATCAGCTGGAGGAAGCCGGCGTGGTCGGCCCGGAAGAGGGCACAAAACCGCGAAAAGTGTTAATGGGGGCGGAAGAATTGGAACAATTTATTGACGAAAACGTGTAAAAATGATACACATATAGCATATGACTTAGGAGGATAAGAAAAGGATGAAAACAGATATTCAAATTGCACAGGAGGCGAAATTGCTTCCAATCAAGGACATTGCCGCCTCTATGGGTATTGACGAGGACGATCTCGAACTCTACGGAAAATATAAGGCAAAGCTTTCGGACGAGTATGTTAAGAAAATCGAGAATCATCCCAACGGAAAACTTATTTTGGTAACTGCAATTAATCCTACTCCGGCAGGCGAAGGTAAGACGACAACGAGCGTCGGTCTTGGACAGGCCTTTGGAAAGCTTGGGAAAAACGCTGTAATCGCACTCCGGGAGCCTTCTTTGGGGCCTTGCTTTGGCGTAAAGGGCGGCGCCGCAGGCGGCGGATATGCACAGGTTGTTCCGATGGAGGACTTAAATCTTCATTTTACAGGAGATTTTCATGCAATCACATCCGCAAACAATCTGCTTGCAGCATTATTAGATAACCATATTCAGCAGGGAAATGAGCTCGGAATCGATCCGAGACAGATTGTCTGGAAGAGATGTCTGGACATGAATGACCGCGTGCTCCGCAATGTGGTTGTCGGTCTCGGAAACAAGACAGACGGAATGGTTCGCGAGGATCATTTTGTCATTACGGTGGCTTCTGAAATTATGGCCATTTTATGTCTTGCCGATGACATGAAAGATTTAAAGCGCCGGCTGGGAAATATTATTGTAGCCTATTCGTTTGAAGGCAAACCGGTTACTGCGGCGGATTTGAATGCGGTAGGCGCCATGGCTGCACTTCTTAAAGATGCGTTAAAGCCAAATCTGATTCAGACCTTGGAGCATACCCCTGCAATTGTGCATGGCGGTCCTTTTGCAAACATCGCACATGGATGCAACAGCGTCCGCGCTACAAAAATCGCGCTGAAAGCCGCCGATTATGTAATTACGGAGGCCGGTTTCGGCGCTGACCTTGGAGCGGAGAAATTCTTCGATATCAAATGCCGTAAGGCAGGTCTTTCTCCTGACGCGGTTGTTCTTGTCGCTACCGTTCGCGCCTTGAAATACAACGGAGGCGTTGCAAAGGCAGATCTTTCGAATGAGAATCTGGACGCCTTAAAGAAGGGTATCGTCAACCTTGAAAAGCATATTGAAAATCTCCAGAAATACGGCGTTCCTGTCGTTGTTGCCTTAAATTCCTTTGTGACGGATACAAAGGCGGAGACGGATTACGTTGCAAAATTCTGTAGAGAGAAAGGCTGTGAGTTCGCACTTTCAGAGGTCTGGGAAAAAGGCGGCGAAGGCGGAGTCGCTCTTGCCAGGAAGGTTCTTGAAACGCTTGAGACGAAGGAGAGCCATTTTGCGCCGATTTATGCGGATGAGCTTAGCTTAAAGGAGAAGATTGAGACCGTTGCAAAGGAGATATACGGAGCGGGCGACGTTACATATTCTCCGGCAGCGGAAAAAGAATTAAAGCGGATAACGGATCTTGGAATGGGACACTTCCCTGTATGTATGGCTAAGACGCAGTATTCTCTTTCGGACGATCCTGCAAAGCTCGGCCGTCCAAAGGATTTCACATTGAATGTCCGCGAGGTATACGTTTCCGCAGGCGCGGAATTTGTAGTTGCAATTAACGGCTCCATTATGACGATGCCCGGGCTTCCGAAACAGCCTGCGGCAAATACGATTGATGTGGATGCAGACGGAGTGATAACCGGACTGTTTTAAGGAGAAAAAAATGGCAGATTTAATAAACGGAAAACAGATTTCACAGGATTTGAAGGATGAGC
>CAZTKM010000041.1:0-23978 GCA_964614035.1 uncultured Lachnobacterium sp. | reverse complement strand
CTTGTTTTGCCATATGATACCACGAATTGCTCCATTGCTTCGCAATTCCCGCAATCAGACTTTTGACCCTTGTATCATTATATCAAATTATGACATGAGTTCAAAGCTGTTTGTTCGAAATTAATGACATCCTTTTTGCCGTTCTTTTCCGCAGGAGGAAGCAATATTTTATTATGTTACGCTCTGGTTGGAATTATTATAAGCATATACAGGTACGAGGATGTGTATCCAAAAAGCATTAAGGCATCACAGATTTTGCTGCAGAAGAAGATTATGTTAAATATGTGAAATGAGTGCGAGTGAAAGAAAGGCAGGATATATAATTAACGAAACAGCGGTAAACCTATCTAATTAAGATTTGCCGCTGTTTTGAGATAAATCGGATTTTTACTGTCCAGGTCAATCTTTTTCCGCAGATTGTAAATCACGTTGACAACATTGATTGATAGATCTCCCCATGCTACCAACTGGATTTCCGATGAAACGGTTTAGCCATTGCATACGCTACGCCCTCCTCCGATATGGAATAGTGCGCCCATTTCTGCTCTTTTTTCATAACAACGATACCAGAATTCACATATTGAAATTTGTCAATACATATCCTTTCCCAACAAATGCTGATACGTTATATCCATGCCAAATGCGCCTAACGGAGCAGTAATTATGATTGACAATACGGCTACCGACAGCACGATATTTCCGCAGGGTAGCCCTAAAGACAATGGAACTGAACCAATAGCGGCTTGAACCGTAGCCTTTGGAAGATAGGCAATGACGCAGAAGATTTTTTCTTTTAAGTTGAGTTTTGTACCTATTAAACACAGGTAAACACCAACAGAACGGAATATAAGCGCAATAATAATCATGAGGATAGCACCAGGTCCGGCGTTCAAAGTATAACGAATGTCAACAGCCGCTCCCACAAGCACAAACAGAATGACCTCGGCGGCAATCCACAGCTTGCCAAATTTTTCAGAAAGACGAGCCGAAACGGAAGCAACACTTCTTAACTGTAACATACAAGCCATGCTCATAACTGCAAGAAGTCCCGAAACAGGGATAACATTTTTCAGCCATTCTTCCAAAGCAATCAGTAGAAAAGCAGTTCCTAAGACAATAATAACTTTCATGCTGTTGCGTACATAATGTTTATGTGCATATTTTGTTTCAAAAAAAGCAGATAAGAAAAACCCCACAACTGCCCCTAAGAATATGCCTGAAATAATTGAAATGGGTATGTTGATAAATTCCATAATATTTACGGAATTTCCCTGCGCTATTCCGATAAAGGTTGAAAACAGTACAATGACAAAAACATCATCTAAAGACGCTCCGGCTAAAATAAGCTGCGGAATCCCTTTTTTTGTTCCGTATTTTGTTTCCATAAGCTGTACCATTCTGGGAACAACAACTGCAGGAGATACTGCCCCAAGAACAGCCCCCATGATAGCAGCATCAAGCAGTGTTATTCCGAGAACAGGCGGCGCAAACAGGACAAATGCCAGTATCTCAAAGACTGCGGGTAAAAAAGACATTAAGACTGCCGGGCGTCCTACTTTTTTCAAGTCACTGATATTTAGGGATAATCCGGCTTTGATTAAAATAATCACTAATGCCATCTGCCGCAAATCAGCAGATATGCCCAAAATCGAAGCGTCTAAAAGATTAAGTGCATACTGCCCTAAAATTATCCCAGTAACCAACATACCGATAATACGGGGAAGTTTTATTTTTTGGCAAATGGAAGCCATAGCAAGACCGACAAGAAAAATAAGTGCAAGTGATGTCAACATAAATAATCCTCCTTCTGAACAAAAAAGCCAATGCCTTTCTGCGATAATTATTATCACAGAAGTCATCAGCTTAATAAAAGCAGTTTAGGTTTCCTAAGGGAGAACTTCATTCCCTTTTTTGCACTTTAACAAAAAAGCAAAAAATGTCAATGCTTGTTAGAGGTAAAGATTCTACAAATTCTATGTTACTTTTCATGGAGCGGGGAAAAGCAACACTCCTTCTACGCTAGAGCGTGGCGGGAAACACAAAATGATGGAAAATGCAGCGGGATAGCGATATAATGTGAAGTATATTTGGAGGGAACGGAAAGTAAGTTGTAATTTGTTTAAACGAGGAGAAGCAATAAGAAATGAAAAAGATATTTGATTTATCAAATAAATAAGAAAATTGAAAAGAAACAAGCGAAAAAAACAAGTGATATAGCGGAATTGCTTAATTTAAGTGTGGCAAGAGCAAGAACTTTGCTTTCTGAGATAGATGACGCTGAGGCACTTGGGACAAACAAAACAAGGACATATCGGCTGCGAATCAGATAGATTTGAACAGAGATAGACTACCATAATAACAAAAAGAAATAGCATCCTGTACCGTCCAAAGTCTAGGATGCTATTGCTTTAAGTAAACTATCGTGGGAGAGCCTTGAAAAATCAAGACTCTCTTTGCTTTTTTCATAAAGGAGAAAAAATGTATCAATTGCTGTTTGTAGAGGATGATACCGCAATTGCGGAAGGTCTGGTTTATGCACTGGAAAAAGAAGGCTATCAGGTCTTTCATTGCAAGAGCATCGGCGAGGCAAAGAAGGCTATAAAAGAGAATGTATACGATCTGGCGATTCTTGATATGCAGCTTCCGGACGGAAATGCGCGGGAACTGACAGCAGAGCTGAACGGGAAGAAGACGGATATCATTTTTCTTACGATTGTGGATGAGGAAAAAGAGATTGTTCACGCGTTCGACGAGGGAGCGGTGGATTATATCACAAAGCCCTTCCGGTTAGGGGAGCTTCTGGCGCGGGTAAAGCGGACGATAAGAGCGCGCCAGGGCAAGGTTGATGAAAAATACTTAAAAGCAGGGAAAGTGACGATTGATATGGAGGCGGGAAGAGTATACGCAAAGGGCGAACCGGTAGAGCTTACCGCGCTGGAGTACCAGCTTCTTCTGATGTTTGCAAAGAACCGCGGCGTGCTTCTTACGCGCGGCCAGATTTTGAACTATATCTGGGACAACAGCGGGAATTTTGTAGAAGATAATACATTGACCGTTTATGTAAAACGACTGCGCCAGAAACTCGGGGACGCTGTCTGCATTGAGACAGTAAGGGGAATCGGATATCGTGTGGATTAGGAAAAAAGAATTAAGGGCAATGTCGGATGCCGTCCGCAAGGCAATCGACGGACAGGATGTGGATTTGCGGGACAACAAAGAGGGCGAACTCAGCATTTTAAAGAATGATATTTATACCCTGATTCATATCGAAAAGGAGCAGCGGGAGTATGCAAAGAGCGAGAGGGAGCTTCTGGCAAAATACCTTGCGGATATTTCCCATCAGATTAAGACACCGCTCACGTCGACTATGCTTCTGACAGATCTGCTTTCGGATGCACCGAAAGAAAAGCAGCAGGAATTCCTTCTCAAGATGAAAAAGGAGCTATCCCATATGGAGTGGCTGGCTTCCGCGATGCTCAAGATGGCGCGGCTGGACTCCGGTACGGTAGAATTCTGTCCGCAAAAAACAAAGCTTGCCGGACTGCTTCACGCGGCAGAGAGCCCGCTTGAGATACTTCTTGACATTCGTGACCAGAGGATTGAGATACAGAACGAGACAGCGCTTCTGTGCGATCTGAAATGGACGGCGGAGGCGTTGGCCAATCTTTTGAAAAACGCATCGGAGAGCAGCCCGCAGGGAGCGGCAATCGTCGTCGACAGCGGAGAGAATCCAATCTACAGCTTTATCTCTGTTTCGGATTGCGGCAAGGGAATTTCAAAGGAGAAACTGCATACGTTGTTTAACCGATTTGAAAATTCTAAGGACGGAAACGGTTATGGCATCGGTCTGCCGCTTGCGCTTGCGATTATGCAGGGGCAGAATGGGGATATCGAGGTTTCGCCGAAAGAAGACGGCGAGGGAACGGTATTTACCATGAAGTTTTACAAATAGCGGATTGAGTCACTTTAGAGTCACTTTGGCTTGCTATGATGACCTCAGACAAAAAGGAGGGCAAAGAAATGAACGTATTAGAAGTCGAAGGACTGACAAAAATATACGGACAGGGCGACAATCGTGTTGTTGCGTTAGACCATGTAAGCTTTCAGGTAAAAAAGGGAGAATTTGTTGCGATTGTCGGAGCATCCGGCTCCGGAAAATCCACCCTGATGAACTTGATCGGGGGAATTGATTTCCCTACGGAGGGAACGGTTTTTATCGACGGAAAGGATATCTACGCGCTGAATGAGAGCGAGCGTGCGATTTTCCGCCGCAGAAATATCGGCATGGTCTATCAGTTTTACAATCTGATTCCTACGCTGACGGCGGAGGAAAATATTATGCTGCCCTGCCTGCTGGATCATAGAAATGCGGAGCCGGGAAAACTGGAGCAGATTTTAAAAGTGACGGATCTGACGGACCGGAAGGAACATCTGCCGAGTCAGTTGTCCGGCGGACAGCAGCAGAGGGTTTCCGTAGGGCGGGCAATGGTCAATGATCCTGCCTTTATTCTGGCGGATGAGCCGACCGGAAATCTCGACAGCAAATCCAGCAAAGAAGTCATGGAGCTTTTAAAGGCGGCAAATAAGTGCAATAACCAGACGCTGATTTTAATTACCCATGATGAAAGAATCGCGCTGCAGGCAGACCGGATTATTACTGTCAGCGACGGCAGAATTATAAGAGATGAGGTGATGAAATGAGAAGCGTTACCTCAAAGCTTGCTTACAAGCAGTTAAAAAACAACCGGTTTCGCTCGGCTGCAACCGTTATAGCGATTGCGCTTTCTACGGCGCTTGCAACGGCAATCTGCTGTCTGGTGTCAAGCGCCGACGCCATGTTATCATCCCTGTACGGCAAGGATTACGGAAAGATGGCGCATGGGGAGATGGCGGTGCTTTTGATTCCCGCCGGCATATTTGGGATGTTGATTCTGTTTATGTCGGTAACGGTAATTTCCAATGTGTTCAAGATAAGCGCGGGGGAGCGCATCGCGCAGTTCGGGACGTTAAAATGTGTCGGGGCTACGCAGCGGCAGATTGTGGAGTCGGTACTCTGGGAGGCGCTGTATTTATCCGCGGCAGGAATTGCAATCGGTTTCTTTCTCGGGCTGGGGCTGGCATACCTTGGAGTTCTGGTCGCGGGGCATTACGTGGAGGAACTGAACAGTCTGGTTCGGCTGATGGTAAAAGATATCCGGGTTACGCTTCAATTTGCGGTGTCATGGAAAGCCTGTGCTGCCGCAATTCTCTTATCTTTTTTTACGGTAATCATCTCGGCGTATCTTCCTGCAAAGCAGGTAGCAAAGAAATCTGCAATCGACTGCATCCGACGTACCAACGAGGTGCAGATCGAAGCAAAACGGATGAAAAGAAACAAATGGATGATGCGGATTTTTCAAGTGGAAGGGGATCTGGCATGGAAGAACTGGAAACGCAATAAAAGAATGACAAAGGCGTCCGTCACATCCTTGGCGTTTTCCATTGTGCTTTTTTTAAGCCTCGGCGGACTGTACTCGACGGCAAAAGGCGTGAGCGGGGTTCTGAATATGGGAACTGACCGGCCGGTATTTGCAGATTATGCTTCCGATCGCGAGAGACACTTCAATGAACAGTCTAAAAGATATGAGACGCATAATCTTGCGCCGATAAGCAGCGAGGAGGGAAACCGGATTACGGAGCTTTTGCGGACGTATGAGGACGCCGACGTTTTCGGATTCGGAAATGACTATGATATGTACTATGCCCTCTTAGAACGGGAGCAGGTTACGGATGAGATGGCAGCGCTTTTGGATGAGAGAGACGCAAAGCAGGACGATGGGACTTCGGAGAATGCTGCACAAAAGGAAGGATATGAATTTTCAGTGGAAGTGATAACCCTGGACGAGCTGCATTACGAGCAGTTGTGCAGGGCGGCGGGGGTTTTGCCAGGGGCGGTAATTCTGCTCAATGATTATTCCTACAATGACAACGGATATCTAAGGCACATTGTTCCGTTTGAGGATTCCCTTTGGAAGGTAAGCCTTTTTTATATGAACGGAGAGGCGCAGTCGACAAAAATTGACGGAATGCTATACGAAGACGAGATACCGGAGGAACTTGTTTATCCGCATATGAACGAGCTGCGCCTGGTTGTGCCGGAAGCAGTAGTGCGCAACTATTGCTGGATGGCGGCACCGGAGGACGTCGACGGATTTATGAGCTATGCCGAGGAGCTGCTTGACCGCGAATTTCCGGGCGGCAGGGAGAAGCAGTATGAGCAGCTGGGCTTTATTACCCGCGTGTATATGAAGAGCGACTTTATGAAAGTGATGAATATGTCCATTGTGTTCGCAACCATCTTTTTGTATGCGTTTGCAACCCTGCTGGCTTTGATCGGGGTTACGAATCTGGTAACGACTTCTTATACGAATATTAAGATGCGCTCCCGGGAATTCGCAATGCTGCAGAGCATAGGGATGACGTCCGGCGATGTCCGAAGAATGCTTTCAATCGAAAATCTGTTTACGGCGGGGAAGGCGCTGCTTATCGGTGTGATTGTGGGACTTGGAATCTGCAGGGTAACGGATGCGGTGGTTCGGAAAATGCTCCCGGCAGCAAGCGCTTTTCCATGGAAATCTCTTCTGATTTGTGTTATATGTGTAATAGGAATCAATTTTGCGATTCAGGCGTATGCGTCAAGGGAACTGGAAAAGCAAAATATTATTGAGACGATACGGACAGAATAAGTAGAGGAAGAAATAAAATGAACCATATTCTTCTGATTGAAGACGATAAAGCGTTATCCAACGGAATAAAGCTTGCCCTGCAAAGCGAGACCATGGAGGTCACAATGCTGTCTACGCTTTGCGATGCCAGAAGCTTTGAGTTGTCAGGGTACGACCTGATTATTTTAGATATCAATCTGCCGGACGGAAACGGGCTGGATTTTTTGGAAGAGGTAAAAAGGAAAAGCAGCATCAGCGTGATTCTGCTTACCGCGAACGACCTGGAGACCGATGTCGTGGCAGGTCTTGAGATGGGCGCGGACGATTACATAACGAAGCCCTTCAGCCTTGCGATTTTGCGGGCGAGGGTAAATGCAAGGCTCCGCAGCAAGAGGCAGGAGGGTATGCCGCACAAGGACGGCGGTTTTTGGTATCAGACAGACGAATACAGCTTTGATTTTGAGGATATGATTTTCAAAATTAAGGAGGGCGGGGAGGATTCGGAAAGCCGACAGGCGGAAAGACAGGTGGAGCTTAGCAAAACCGAACAAAAGCTTCTTCGGATGCTGATTGAAAACAAAGGAGCGATTATCGAAAGAGGACGGCTTATAGATTATATCTGGCCGGATGGCGTGGAATATGTGGATGAAAATGCGCTGTCTGTTACCGTAAAGCGTTTGAGAGACAAATTGGAGGAACATCCGTCTGCGCCATCCCACATCCGGACGGTGTACGGAATCGGATATCGGTGGGAGGATACGGTATGAATATTTGGAGCGCAGACCGGATTTTAAACCGCATGAATGAGATGTTGGATCATGCCATCGAGGGAACCTCCATAGATAACTGCTTTGACGAGACGAAGATGTCTGCGATAGAGACAAAGCTTTCCAAATACCTGAGTATGAACCAGCTGTCCAAGGAAGACATTGAGAAAGAAAAGAACCGGGTCAACGGGCTGATTTCCGATATCTCGCACCAGACCAAGACGCCCATCGCAAACCTCATCCTGTATTCGGAGCTGTTATCCGAGCAGGATTTGCCGGAGGAAAGCATAGAACTTTTAAACGCAATACATGAGCAGGCAAAAAAGCTTTCTTTTTTAATTTCCAATATGGTAAAGATTTCCAGACTGGAAAACGGCATTATTCGGACGTCTCCCAAAAGGGAGAACGTAGCAGGTATGCTTTCGGACGTCATCCAGCAGGCCAGACCAAAGTCGGAGGCAAAAAATATCACGATTGAGAAGGGCAATTTGTCGGGCTTTGCAAGGTTTGATGCCAAATGGACAGGGGAGGCAATCTACAATATTTTGGATAACGCCGTAAAATATACGCCGGAGGGAGGAAGCATCCGCCTTTTGGTAAGCCATTATTCGCTTTTTACCCGAATCGACATCAAAGATAATGGAATCGGCATTTCGGAAGAGGAGATACCGAAAATTTTTGCCCGATTCTACAAAGGAGCGCAGACAGAGTCCGAAGAGGGAATCGGCCTGGGGCTTTATCTGGCAAGGGAGATTATCAGCAGTCAGGGCGGATACATCAAGGTATCCTCCAGACCAGAGGAAGGCTCGGTATTTTCCGTTTTTCTGCGCGGGGCCGGGTAAATCTGTCAGAACTGTAAGAATTTTTCTATAGTGGGAAAGATTGTGGTAAGATTGGCATGATATAGTCTGTATTGTAAAAAGCAATACAGATTATTTTTTTTCAGGAAGGAAAAACAAATGGAGATTTTAAAGACAGAAGAACTGGAAAAAACGTACGGAGAAGGCGACACGCTGGTGCGCGCGCTTGATAAAGTGAATCTTTCCGTAGAAAAGGGGGAATTTGTAGCAATTGTAGGAACCTCGGGAAGCGGAAAATCTACGCTGCTGCATATGTTAGGCGGCCTGGATCGCCCGACAGCCGGCAAGGTGTATGTGGACGGAAAGAATATCTTTGCATTAAATGATGAAGAGCTTACCATTTTCAGACGCAGGAAAATCGGATTTGTCTTTCAGGCGTACAATCTGATTCCGACCATGAACGTGTATGACAATATTGTACTTCCGATCGGTCTGGACGGAAACAAACCGGACACAGCCTTTGTGGACAGTATTATCGAAACGCTGGGGCTTTCGGAAAAGCGAAAGAATATGGCGCCGAACCTGTCGGGCGGACAGCAGCAGAGGGTAGCGATCGCAAGGGCGCTGGCAAGCAAGCCGGCGATTATTCTGGCGGATGAGCCTACCGGAAATCTGGACAGCAGGACAAGTCAGGACGTCATGGGGCTTCTTAAGGTATCCGGGCAGCAGTTCGGACAGACGATTGTGATGATTACCCACAATGAGGAGCTTGCGCAGATGGCAAATCGGATTATCCGCATTGAAGACGGAAGAATCGTAGGTGCAAAGCATGATTAAAGTAGATAATAAAAAGACGATACACCATGTCGCAGACCTGTCTTTTTGGGCGGATAAAATGAGAAACATCTTTGCCATTGCGGCAATCGTACTTACTACGGTCCTGTTTTCGGGATTGTTTACGATTGCAAACAGTGTGATTACCTCTACGCAGCAAAGCACGATGCGGCAGGTAGGAGGAAGCGCGCATGGCGGATTTAAGCAGCTGACCAAAGAGCAGTACCTTGCGATAAAGGAACACCCAGGCATCAAGGAAATCTCCTATACGGTTGTGCTGGGATTCGGGGAGAATCCGGAGCTTGCAAAAAGAAATACGGAGCTGCGCTATGCCAATGACGAGCTTGCGGCAAAGATGATGTTTTCGCTGCCGACAACGGGAAGGCTGCCGCAGGAGCCGGATGAAATTGCCGCAGATACCATCGTGCTGCAGTACCTCGGCGTTACGCCGGAGCTTGGACAGGACGTGACGATTACATATTCGCTCGGCGGGGAGCAGATTACCGATACCTTCAAGCTGGCAGGCTTCTGGGAGGGGGATGTGCTGATGCCGGCAAGTCAGGTGTGGCTGGATCGGGACTACGTGGAGCAGAAGCTTGCAGGCGCGGATCTTTCGGCCGGTGCATATTCAGATTCGATTGGAAAAATAAGCGCGGATATCATGTTTTCCAATTCCCTGTTCCTTGAGAAAAAAATGGAAAAATTGGTTGAGGACTGCGGATACGAAATGAGTGAAGTAAATGCAGGCGTAAACTGGGCGTATGCCGGCGGAACAGCAGTTGATTCGGGAACGGTTCTGGGACTGATCGGGATTCTTGCGGTAATCATTTTCTGCGGGTATCTGATGATTTCCAACGTGTTTTTGATCAGCGTGGCAAAGGATGTGCGTTTTTACGGTCTGCTTAAGACAATCGGAACGACCGGAAAGCAGCTTAAAAAGCTGATAAAGAGACAGGTTCTCTGGCTGTGTCTGATTGGTATTCCGATCGGATGCCTGCTGGGGTGCCTGATCGGCGTCATCATTACGCCGATAATTTTAAGTTCTTTGAATACAAATGTGCTTCAGGCGTCCGTAAGTATCTGGATTTTTGTATTTTCGGCTGTTTTTGCGGTGCTGACTGTCTCTATCAGCGTGCGTAAGGCAGCGAAGCTTGCGGCGAAGGTAAGTCCGGTTGAAGCGCTTCGTACACAGGAGAATGTAGACCGCAGGCATAAGAAAAAAGTGTTTGTGATTATTTCCCTTTCTCTCAGCCTGATTGTGCTGAACATGGCATACTCCATGGCGGATTCCTTTGACATGGAAAAGTATGTAAAGAATCAGATCAGCCATGACTTTGTTATGGGGGATGTCGCATGGGGTAATACATATGGGCGGTATGATTCGCAGGACACCATAAGCGATTCCTTTATGGAGAAAATGACTTCCTTTGAAGGCGTGGAGGCTGCACAGCCGGTTTACTTTACGGAACAGTGGATGGAGCTTGACGAGAGATGGAATGACCATGCGAGGCTGATAAAAGAAAAAACCGATCAGTCTTCGCTATGGATTGAGGCCATTTCGCAAGAGATTAGCCAGGGATGGGGAACCATTCATGAATATGGAATAGCGGATGGTATGTGGGAGGAATTCGAGCTTTTTGAGGGAACCATAGATATCGAAAAGCTGCATACCGGAAAATATGCGGTAGTCGAACCGCAAGTGGACTCGGGAGAAATCTGCTACTATCATGTGGGAGATTCGATTGAGACGATCGCCGCCGATGGAACGAAGACGACCAGAGAGGTGCTTGCGGTGGCAAGCCTTCCGTACAGTCTGACGGTAAAGCATACACATCCGACCGAGCTGGATGTGTATGTTCCGACGGATATTTTCCTTTCGGAAATCGAGCAGAAGGCGCCAATGATTTTTACGCTTGATATGGAAGATGGACATATGGATGAAGTGGAGGCATTTCTTTCGGATTACTGCGAAAATGTGGATTCCAATATGCAGTATGCTTCAAGGGCAACCTATGAGAAGGAGTATGCCGATTCAACGAAGATGTACCGGCTGGTTGGCATCGTGGTTGGCGCGCTTCTTGCCCTGATCGGAATCGCAAATTTTGCAAATATGATCATTACTTCGATTATGACCAGACGGCGGGAGCTGGCAATGCTGTCCGGCATCGGAATGACCAGAAAGCAGCAGAGTGTCATGCTGATGAAGGAAGGATTATCCTACACGCTCTGGACGCTGGTATTTTCTTTTACAGTGGGAGTTCTGCTGGGAAGGCAGCTGCTGATTGCATTCTTAGGTACGGACGGATATTTTACCGTAAGATTTACGATAGTGCCGTCTTTGATCTGCATCCCCGGGCTGATCCTTGTATCGATGATTCTTCCGGCTATCTGCCAGAAAATTGTAAATAAAAAGAGTATTGTAGAGAGAATCCGGCAGGATTAGTCAGATTTTTGTTTCGAACCCGCAGAAATTATGATACGATAAGATATATGGGTCATTGCGAAACTCAGACTTTACAACCATTCGTTGTACAATACAGACAAAATCCCCGCAGGGCACGCTCGCGCTGCTTGTCGCTCGCAGCGGTACTAAATTCGTGCAAAGCGCTCATTAAGCACCGACGGCTCCATACCAAGGCACACTTTCACACTAAGCTCGTGCAAGGCACTTGCTAAGTGTTCAATGCGAACTACCCTGCGATGATTTGTCTATATTGCACAACTTCGCATCAGAAATCAAAGAGTTTCGCAATGACCTGCTAAGTTAAGGTATGAATAAGGGAGCGAGGATGAAACATGGATATTTACGAAGAAATAGAACTGAATGACTGTCCGCTTTGTGACGGAGGGGCGATTCTTGAGGAAGAAAACGGCTGCGGATATTATGTCATGTGCATGGAATGCGGATGTCATTCCGTAACCATTGATTTTCATAAAGAGGAAGAGAGACTTGAAGCAGCAAAACGAACAGCGCTTTTATGGAATACCGGAAAAGTAATCGCAAGCAGTCCGGGAGAATGAGAAACATCATCCCTGCCATGGGGAAACAAGGCAGGGGTGGTGTTTTTATTTAAGCTTTTCCCGGTACATGAAGTAGGATAGTGGCTTTTTATCGCTTAACACTTTCGTCTGAACAACTTCTCCGATGAAAAGTGTGTGGCTGCCGAGATTTTCGTTTTTTACAACGCGGCAGCTTAAAACGCCGCAGGTCTGCCATCCAAGATAAGGGTTATCAAGGTCATCCTTAGGGCATGTAAAGTCTGCAAATTTGTTCGCAGTCCTTCCGCACTGAAATCCGAAATGTGCGATTGTCTCGTGCGTGCAGCTTTCGTCCAATATGCTTATGGCAAACAGGTCGCTCTGCTTTAAGAGCTCGCAGGTGTAATGCTCATTCGAGACGGATATTGCGATATGGTCAGGGGAGTTTGCAACCTGGATACAGGTATCGATGATGCAACCGTTTTGTACACCGCCGAAATGGGTAGAGACCATAAAAACTCCATAGGTTAATTTTTCTAATGCGTTTTGTTCCATAATTCCTCCAATTTGCTGGCATTCATAAAAAATTTCATGTAAAATCAATTTTATTATGCACAAAGAATAAAAAGAAAATGCATAGTGGATATGCTATAATCAAAAGACGGCAGGAGTTTTATAAAAATGTTTCCGGATGGATTCGTGTATTCCCATTGCAGACACGCTCTCGCTCGGGACGGAGTGTAGCGGTACTAAATTCGTAAAAACACTCATTAAGTACCGACACTCCTTTACGGTCTGCAATGGGAATACACGAATCCATCCGGAAACATAAATATCAAAAAGCGTGTATGGAAAGCAGGGAAGAGAGAAAAAATGATAATTCGGAACATGGAGCAAAAGGATTTTGATGATGTGCTTGGCATGATGCGGGTATTTTACGATTCGCCGGCTGTGATTCATACCGCATCCGACGAGGTGTTAAAAAGAGATATTCTGGCTTGTATCGGAGAACAGCCGTTGGTCGAAGGATTCGTTTTTGAGGAACATGACAAGCTTTGCGGATATGCAATGACTTCGTTTAGTTACACGACGGAATACGGCGGAGTGTGCGTATGGCTGGAGGATTTGTACGTTATGCCGGAATACAGGGGAATGGGAATCTCATCCGCCTTTTTCCGTTTTATGGAAGAGCATTATAAAGAAGCGGTGCGCTTTAAGCTTGAGGTGGAGACAGAGAATGAAACGGCAATTGCGGCGTATAAGAGAAACGGCTATAACATCTCCCCATACTTTGAGATGACGAAAGAAAAGATTGTGGATTAGTCTGATAACTTGTGGAAAACTCTATAAAAGTTGTACATTTTTGGATAATTGTGGAAAAAGCAGCCAGCTCCATTGCATTTATTTCAAAACTAAGGTTTTTTCAGTTGAAAAGTGACCATCTTTTCTGATAACATATTATATTGCGTAAAGAGAATACTAAGAAGAGTAATTTGTGGGGATGTATGACATGATACGTTTAGAGCACATTAGTTATATCGCGGATGAGTCAGTAATTTTAGATGATATCAATTTGGAACTGGGAAATGAATTTGTCGCGATAACCGGGCCAAACGGCAGCGGAAAATCAACGCTTGCAAAAATTATGATGGGGCTGATTGCTCCGACGTCCGGCAAAATATACTTCGAGGGGGAAGATATCACAAATCTTACTATTGACGAGCGCGCAAAGCGCGGAATCGGATATGCATTCCAGCAGCCGGTCCGGTTTAAAGGCCTTCAAGTGAAGGACCTCCTCGATATAGCAAATTCAACCGGAGACCGCAACGCCATTTACGGAGCAATCAGCGCGGTTGGTCTTGATCCCAGGATATATTTGCGAAGAGAATTAAACGATACGCTCTCAGGCGGGGAGATGAAGCGCATCGAGATTGCCATGGCGGTTCTTAGGCGGGCAAAATTATCCGTTTTTGACGAGCCGGAAGCGGGCATTGATTTATGGAGCTTTCAAAATCTGATTCATCTTTTTGAACATATGAGGGAAGAAATCGGGGGAGGAATTCTTGTGATCAGTCATCAGGAACGAATTCTTCATATTGCAGACCGCATTGTGTACTTAAAGGACGGAAAAATACAGGATGACGCACAGGATGTGTTAGATTCCATAGATTAGGAGGCAGCCATGGATAACGTACAGAAAAATCTTCTGAAGGAAGTGGCGGAGTTAGATGCGCTTCCTGTCGGAGCTTACAACATTCGAAGCGACGGAAAAAGTATCGCAAGAAACTCTTCTGCGAATATTGATATTGTTACAAAAGAGGACAAATCCGGTATTGATATTATCATTAAGGACAACACGAAAAAGGAAAGCGTGCACATTCCGGTTATCATCAGCGAGAGCGGATTAAAGGAAACCGTATACAATGATTTCTTCATCGGAGATAACTGCGATGTTGTAATTATAGCAGGATGCGGAATCTCAAACTGCGGTTCCGGAAACAGCCAGCATGACGGCGTGCATACTTTTTTTGTCGGAAAGAACAGCAAGGTCAGATATGTGGAAAAGCATTACGGCGAAGGAACGGGAACCGGAAAAAGAATTATGAATCCGGAAACGGTAATTCATTTGGGCGAGTATTCTGAGATGACGCTTGAGACGGCACAGATTGGCGGAGTGGATGATACCATTCGAAAGACCAGCGCAGATTTAAAAGAGGGATCCGCCATTATCATACATGATAAGATTATGACGACCGGCGACCAGCGCGCGGTTGCGGAAATGATTGTCGATATGGACGGCGCCGCTTCCAGCTGTGATATTGTCAGCCGCGGCGTTGCAAAAGGCGACAGTTATCAGGAAGTGAAACTCGGAATCAATGGAAACGCGCAGTGCCATGGGCATGCGGAATGCGATTCCATTATCATGGACAACGCGCAGATTCTGGCCGTCCCTATGCTCAAGGCGGCGGATGTGGATGCGTCCTTGGTACATGAAGCTGCAATCGGAAAGATTGCTGGCGAGCAGCTTATGAAACTCATGACGCTTGGCTTGACGGAAAAAGAAGCGGAGGAGCGCATTGTGCAAGGTTTTTTAAAATAGCGCTCTATGATACAATATGCAAATTTTATTTGTGCGTATCGTGGCAGGGAGCTGTGTAATTATACCAACTTCGATAGATCTTCGCGCGTGCAGCCGTTTTCGCTGTAACGCGCTTTCTCATAAAGCACATGAAGCGCATCCATGGAATCGGTATGTTCGATTTGTGCAGCGGTCTCGAGCTCTGACGGAGTAGCCCAAAAAGACGGAGTTCCCCGGGTCGCTTTCTTTATTGTCTTCTTATAGCGTCTGCGTATCTGGGCGTTTGCAGAGAGAATACGGTCGATTTTGACCTGCCCATGAATCGACGAAGTCTCATCGGTCTCTTCCGAGTCAAGGAAAGTGATTTCATCTTCATCCTCCACGTTAAAATCGGCGATGGCATTTTTGATAGCGTGTATGATTCCTCCAATCAGGACGCAGGAAGCAAGAAGTACCAGACACCATAAGAAAATTCGCACGAGAGTTCCAACCCATTCCGGAAAAGCCACTGTTTCCACATCCGCCTGTTCCAGCATCTCTTTCATTTGCACCGCTTCATCAGGAAACTGCATTTCATCAATCTGAGGCGGAGATTCTTCAATCTCAAAGGGCACCTCCTTCAGCTCTAACTCGGAGAGCGGCTCCCGGTTATAGAGAACGGAAGGGAGCGCAAATATGGCGAGAAGGAAAACGGCTGTAACGAAAAAAATTTTGTGCACATGCCGGATGGTTGTCACAGGAATGTTTGCGCTTTTATGATTCTTCTGAAGAAACTCGGTAAAAGAAAAAAGACATTTGTACATAAAGCAGACAAAAATCTCCGCAAGCGTCAGATAGAAGGCAGCGTGCCAGAAATTCGTCAGCTTTACAAGAGCACCGACAAGGTAAAAGGCCGCGAACCATATAAGCGCAACCGGACTTGGCGCGGACAGGATGTTCGGAATCTCCCATACTTCAAGCTCAAATTGTGCAGTATCTCCATGAACTGCGAGAAAGTCATTTTTCAAATTTCCATGCCGAATACGGGCGGAAGTATGAATGAGGAACATGAGCATGGATACGCAAAACGTAAAAACAGTAGTAAACAGCCGACTTTTGTAGAACAGACCGTCGGACAGATAGCCCTCCAGAAGCCCAAGCCCCAGAGACAGAAAGAAGCCGATGATGTTGTACAGCGGGAGGCTGCGGATTTTCTTAAGCAGCAGCCAGCTGAGGCAGGCCGGAATAAAAAGGAAAAAACCCAGCATGGAGTAAGACCGGAATGTTTGCCCGGTAAGCTTGGCAAAATCCGCAAAAAAAGGATAAAAGCCAAAAAATAAAAGTACTGTATGTATCCAGGATAGAATTACACAGGGAATGTCGGGCCCGATTGCGGTTATTTTGTTCTGTTTCATAGCTGTACCTCCCAATGCAGTATGTGAAGCTTTGCGTCATCAAATCTGCGATCCATATCGTAGCTCATAGTCGGAAGCACCCATAGTAACTGGTTCGGAGTCCGGCTCAGTGCGTGAAGGGCAGACACCGTCTCCTGTGTAGGATTTTTGGAGATGATCACATAGGTTTCGCCTGCCGCATCTCTCTCCAGCTCCTTTTCCAGCAGATCGGAAAAATGCATAGAAATCTGTGAGGCGTCCAGACAGGCAAGCTTCTGGTACAATATCCCCATCTGTGCGCCGCCTGCCGGCATATATTCGTCTATGGCGGTATGCGTCAGGGAATCCTTTGCATTGACACATATCCGGACAGGCATCTTATCCGCCGCAAGACTGGATGCAAGGCTGGCCGCGATGCGGATGGATTCTTCAAGGAGCGCTTCATATTTTAAAATGTAAGGATCCTCCATATCCACAAGAATATGGACGGTGTAATTTGTGGTTGCGTCAAACTGATTGACCATGAGGCTGCCGGCTCTGGCAGACGCTTTCCAGTTAATGTGGTTCATAGGATCGCTCTTCTGATATTCCCGGATTCCGGAAAATTCAAACGGATCCAAAAACAACCGGTTTTTGGAGTATATCATCCCGGAGATTGCCTGACTGGTCAGCGCAATTCTTCGAATGTCCACAGGCTTGGGATAGATAAAAAGCCGGGCTGTCTGCGGAAACTCCTTGTAATATCCCTGCTGGAAAAAGTAATCAAAGGCGGACACATCGACAGAGGTGATGGGATAACATCCGCGCTTTTTTCCAAGAAACGGAAGGGTGCGGGTAGTCTTCTGCTTCGGGAGCAGAGAAAAAATATCCCGTTTGTATGTCTGATCCGAGGTGGCACTGTTCTCTTTCGCTCCCTTTAGGAATTCGAGGTTCCGGCTCATGGAAAGACGTACGGAGAGCGCCAGAATGGGAAGGCGCTTGCTGTTGGTAACGGTTTCCTTTAAAGAGGAAACGTCTCCTTCATAGATAAACGGCTCCGAAAAAGAAAGAGAGACCGTTAGCCCTTTGCTCCAGAATTTTTGAAATATCAGTTTTTGTAAAAACCAGATAAAAAGAACTGATAACAGTAAAAAAAGTACCCACATAGAGCATTACCGTCCATTCCAATCCTCTGTCGGAAGAGGCAAACCGGTCAAGATGTCGTTGAGCGCTTCCGCCGCGGATTTCCTCGCGTCGAACGCGGCATTCATGGAAAGTCTGTGAAGAAGTACGGACGGAGCGACCGCCTTGATATCTTCCGGCGTTACAAAATCGCGCCCATTTACCATTGCGTATCCCTGCGATGCGCGAAGGAAAGCCAGAGTTCCACGAGGGCTTACGCCGTTCTCAATCTTTGAATGATTTCTGGTTGCCTGTGTGATAGAGATTAAGTATTTTAAAAGTTCCGGATGGAAGTAGATATTTTTACATTCCTGCCGAAGCATTGCGATGTCTTGCCTGCTGCATACTGCGGAGAGCTCTTCGAGAGGTTCCTCCTTCATAAAACGTTCGACCATGGCAAGCTCCTCGTTTGCAGACAGCGGAATCATGGAAAGCTGCATCACAAAACGGTCCATCTGCGCCTCGGGAAGCGGGAAGGTTCCGAGCGTCTCCAAAGGATTCTGCGTTGCAATTACAAAGAAAGGCTCTTCTAACGGGCGGGTAACGCCGTCGACGGTAATCTGGTGTTCCGCCATGCATTCCAGAAGGCTGCTCTGCGTTTTCGGGGTGGCACGATTGATTTCGTCCGCAAGAAGAATATTGCAAAAGGCCGGCCCTTTGGAAAAAACGAATTCGCCGCTTTTTGCATCGAAGTAATTCAGACCGGTCACGTCGCTCGGTAAAAGATCCGGCGTAAACTGTACGCGGCCGAAATCCGCCGAGATTGATTTCGCAAGAGACTTTGCCATTACCGTTTTTCCGGTTCCCGGAACATCCTCAAGCAGCACATGTCCGCCGGAAAGCAGAGCGGCAATGAGAAGCTCGATGGTCCTGCCGTTTCCGATCATAACCTTTTCCATATTTTTCTTTAATTCCTGAATTCGTGAAATATCCATAAAAACCTCCTTGTGTTCTACCTAAGGAATATGATACAACTTTTATTGAGTGAAGTACAATAAGGGATTTGCATAAGAGATGAATAATGGGGAAAAAATATACCAAAACCGAGGGAGGCTTTTGGCGCTGGTAACGCTTGCGTGGCCGACGGTGTTAGAAGAACTTCTGGCGACGGTTATACAATATATTGATACGGCAATGGTCGGACATCTTGGCGCTTCCGCAACTGCAACGGTGTCTTTAAGTTCTACCTACAACTGGACGATCAACAGTGTCATCTATGCACTGGGCATCGGCTTTTTGTCCTATATTGCAAGAGCGATCGGGGAGAAAGACCAAAAGAAGGTCGAGATTGCCGCGGGACAGGCTGTTTCGGTTGTCATTGTGACAGGCGTGGCGCTTACAATAATCACGCTGGCGATGGCTCCGTTTATGCCGGTCTGGATGGGAGCGGAAGAAGCAATCCGGCATGATGCATCAATTTATTTTATGTTGCTAAATGCGCCGCTTATATTCCGAGCGGCGATGTCGATTTTCGGTTCTGTTATCCGCTCTACCGGAGATACCAAGACGCCGATGCTGGTAAACGTATGGGTGAATATCATCAATACGCTGCTGAACTATGTCTTTATTTATATGCTGGACTATGGAGCCGTCGGAGCCGGAATCGCTACGGCAATTTCGTTTGTCATCGGCGGCATATTGATGACAAGGGCGTTTCTTAAAAACCGGACAATCAATTTTAAAAAGGAACATGCAAAACCGGACCGGAAGGTTCTGGGCGCGTGTCTTTCCATCGGATTTCCGATTATGCTGACTCAGATTGTCTCCTGCAGCGGATATGTGGTGGCAACAAGCTTTGTCTCGTCAATGGCGACAACAATCTATGCAGCACATTCGATCGCGATAACGGCGGAGACAATTTTCTACATTCCGGGATACGGTATGCAGGCGGCAACCTCAACCTTAATCGGAAACGCGATTGGAGAGCGGGATTATAAGAAAGAGCGGAGCATTATCGGATGGGCGCTTCTTATCATTTTTTCCCTGATGTGTGTGACCGGCGTGCTGCTTTTCGCCGGCGCAGAGTTTATGATGGGACTGTTCTCGGAGGACCGCGAGGTAATCCGAATCGGCGCTAAGCTGCTTCGTATCGTGGCATTTACGGAGCCGATTTTTGGAAGCGCAGCAGTTCTGGAAGGAATTTTTGACGGCATGGCAAGAACACGCTATCCGTTTGCAGTTACCATGATTTCCCGCTGGGGCGTCCGGATCTTCGGATCTTACGTCTGCGTGCGGATGTTAGGGCTGGGCATTAACGAAATATGGTATTGCATGATTGGAGATAATATTTTAAAGGCCCTGCTTTTGGCGGGCGGATTGATTTTAATTTTACATAAAGAGCAAAGACAGAGGGAAGAGAACATTGAGAAGAAGAGATGATTTTGCAGACAACAAAAGAGCATTGCGTGACTATCGCAGGAAGAAGCAAAGAAGAAGAATGGAACGCCAATTAAAGAATTTGAGGTATGATAAGCCAAAGCTGTTGATGATTCTGGCAGCGGCTGTTCTTGTAATTTTTATTGTTGTGATAGCAGTCTGGGGAATCTGTTCACATAAGAACAGAGCGGCGGAGAATACGCAGACAACGGAAATCCGGCCGGATACCGAAAGCACACAGGAAGATGTGCAGGATACGCAGGCAGCGGGCGGGACCGAGGAAGTGACGGAGACGGAAAGTGAGCCGGTAATCCCGGATATCGGCATAGGGTACAATTTCCCCGATGCAGACGGATGGTATACGCTGGGGGAGACTAAGGTACTGGATGGGTTTACCGCCGCGCGGACAGAAAACACCAAATGGCCGTCAGAGAGTGAAGTAACCAGTCAGTATGCAGTGTTGATTGACGAGAGCACCAATGAGATTCTCGTCGGAAAAAACGAAGACACCATCATGAATCCCGCTTCTATGACAAAGATATTGACCGCACTTGTTGCCGCGGAGCATATCACAGATCTGGATGATACGTTTACGATTACGTTTGAGATTACGGATTATTCCTTCGTAAACGGATGCAGCTGCGTGGGATTTGAAGTCGGAGAGGAAGTAACGGTTCGGGATTTGTTCTATGGCACTATCCTGCCGTCCGGCGCGGACGCCGCGCTTGCACTTGCTATTTATACTGCAGGATCGCAGGAAGCGTTTGTGGAGCTGATGAATGAAAAAATTGACGAGCTTGGGCTGTCGGACACCGCGCATTTTACAAATTGCGTTGGACTGTACGATGAGAATCATTATTGTACGGTTTCCGATATGGCCATGATGTTAAAGGCGGCAGTGGAAAATGATTTTTGTCGTGAAGTGCTGCAGGCGCATGTCTATACAACATCCGCAACGGAGCAGCATCCGGAAGGACTTACTATTTCGAACTGGTTTTTGCGGCGGATTGAAGACAGAGACAGTCATGGGGAAGTGCTCTGTGCAAAGACCGGCTATGTAGATGAATCCCGTTTCTGCGCTGCGAGCTATTTCGTCTCAAATGAGGGAAAACCATATATCGCGGTTACGGCAAGCACAGGTAGCAACAAACAGGCAATTGAGGATCATGTCGCGCTTTACAGCAGGTATGCGTGTCCGGAGCCATGATAACAGCAGACTTTGCATTAGAAATCATGAGTTTCACAATTACCTAACAGAATAGAGTATAAGAGAGGTGGAGATGAAAGGATGAGTGAAATGAAGGAAACCGTTCGGCTGTATGATGCGGATGCATATGCAGTCGAATTTGATGCTGCAGTGGTAAGCTGCGAGAAGGTAACAGAAAATGATGAGAATTTTTATCAGGTTATTCTGGACCGGACGCTGTTTTTCCCGGAGGAAGGAGGGCAGAGCCCGGACAGGGGAACGATAGACGGTATAGAGGTTGCGGATGTCCAGATTAAGAAGAACATCATCACGCATACGTTAAAGCAGCCCCTTGCAGCAGGTCGGAAGGTGCATGGTAAAATTGACTGGAAGCATCGGTTTTATAATATGCAGCAGCACTCGGCGGAACATATTTTTTCAGGCCTCGTACATAGCAGATTTGGATTTCGCAATGCAGGCTTTCATCTGAGCGACCAGATTGTAACGATGGATTTTGACGGTGTTCTTACGGCAGAACAGGCTGCGGATCTTGAGTACGCAGTCAATGAAGCTATTACAAAGAATATTGAAGTAAAAGTCAGCTTCCCATCCAAAGAAGAATTGGAAGAGATGGAATACCGCAGCAAGATTGAGATTGAAGGGCAGGTGCGCATCGTAGAGATACCGGGATATGATGTATGCGCATGCTGTGCTCCTCATGTCAGACACACAGGGGAAATCGGAATGCTTAAGGTAATGAGCGTGCAGAATTATAAGGGCGGCGTCCGCATCAGTGTGCTAAGCGGTTTCCGCGCGCTGGCGGCTTTTCGCGAAAAGGCGCAGGTTATTGCGAAGCTTACCGGTATTCTCACATGCGGGCAGGAAAATCTTGTGGATAACATTACCAGACAAAAGGCTTTAAACCAGAGTTTAAAGTCGCAGCTCGTAAATGCAAAGCAGGCTTTGATGGAGTATAAGCTTAAGGAACTGCCGGAGGATTTGAAACAGGTCATGCTGTTCGAAAGAGACATCGACAGCAACGGTGCAAGGAATACGGTAAATAAGCTGACAGAGAAGTATGACGGTCTTTGCGCGGTCTTTTTTGGAGACGATACAAACGGATACAGCTATGTCATCGGAAGCAAAACAATCGATTGCAAAGAGACGGCAAATGTTCTTCGGGAGCAGCTATCTGCACGAGGAGGCGGAAGTCCTGCCATGATTCAGGGAGCGGTAAGCGCGACAGAGGAGCAGATAAGGAGGGTATTGGGGTAAAATGTAAAAGAAACGAAGGGCCTGTTGCCAGATAGATTGATTATCTATTGCAACAGACCCTTTCATATACTATATGAAAAATAACCTTGTCAACAGTTACCCGCTTGACTGTTTGACTGCCTAAATAATCGCTTTGATATAGAGATCGCGATGAGTCGAAAGATCCAAGCACTCGTTATCGTCAAACTGAATGATTGGGCGGGACAGGTCGTTTGGATTTATCATTACGATTTTTCCGCCCCGGCCGTCGCTCAATACCACACGATTACTCTGATACGTTGTAGCAATCTGCTTTAAGAAGGTCATAATGTATTTGGTGTGATATTTCTGATAGCCTTCCTTTTCAAAGTTGCTGATTACCTGAAATGCGCACAACGGAGCACGATAAGAACGGGCGGCTGTCATGGCGTCATAAACATCGGCGATGCCGACAATCATTGCAAATTCATCGATGAGATCTTCGGTCAATCCTGATGGATATCCGCTGCCGTCGCATCTCTCGTGATGCATAAGCGCAGCTTTCTTGATATGCGGGTCAATATTTTGTGACTTTAATATTTCGTATCCCTTTTTTGTATGGCTCTTAATCAGCTCAAATTCTTCATCCGCCAATTTACCGGATTTATTTAAGACTTCTTCGGGAATCAGCACTTTTCCTATGTCATGGAAAAGCCCTGCGCAAGTGAGTACATCCAGATTATGATGGTCGAGCTTCAGCCAGCGTCCAATCATCCGCGATATGAGGGCAACATTCAAACTATGCACATACACAGAATCATCCAATGCGCGCATGTTATTTAGCATGTCGAACAATTCAATAATGGTATTTCTTGACCGGAACAAAGTTGCAACTTTCTCGACGAGAATTTCCTGCTGAATCGGTTTGTTTTCATGGATGGTTTCATTGAAAACTACTTTCAGATCCTCCAGAACCTTGTAATACTGTATCTGAAAAGACTGAAAGGCATCCGAAGAAGCTACCTTTTGCTTTACGGTTTTGGATTCCTGTATGTATGTCTTCGGAGCAGGAGCAGGCTCGGAAGGCTGCTCTGCAGTTGAAGCCGGCTCTAAAGCAGAGGATACTTCTGCCTCGCCAGCCGCAGGTTCTCCCTCTACTACCGCAAAATCAACGCGGTATAGCTTCATTCGATTGATCAACTGTCTCGTGACCTCGGAACCGGGAGCGGCAAGAATCTGACCGCTGGGTGTCTTAATTGTCTCTGCAACGATCATACCTTGTTCCAACTCGTGTGGAGTTAGTGTTCGCATGGCATAATCCTCCTTCATAAATGTACTCTACTAAAGTATAAAATTATTGTAAAAAAAAGTCAATAAATTTGCACTTGACAATGGTAAGAAATAAGAGTAATGTATCAAACAAAGATTTTATATCTCAAGTTTGGAAGCAAAATCGCCGCAATCCTGATAAATAAAGGACTGCGGC
>CAZTKM010000040.1:0-25000 GCA_964614035.1 uncultured Lachnobacterium sp. | reverse complement strand
CCCGCATCCACGAATCGTTATCTGCTTACCAGCTTCCTGCGGGAGGAATTAGGTTTTCAGGGCTTGATTACGACGGATGCAACGGCCATGGTGGGATATTCTGCGCTGGCGAAACGGAGCGAATGTCTGCCAATGTCCCTTTCAGCAGGCTGTGACATGTTATTGTTCTGCAAGAATCCGGAAGAGGATTATGAATCTGTAAAACGCGGATTGGAAAATGGAATTTTAACCATGGAACGTTTGGAGGATGCAGTCCGAAGGATTCTTGCAGTAAAAATGAAATTGGGATTGCTGACGAAATCCGGCAGGGAGATTGTCCCGGCGGAGCCTCCGGAATCCGCGATTGGGATAAAGGAGCATTGCCAATGGGCAGAGGAATGTGCGGATGCAGCAGTAACGCTTGTAAAAGATACGCAAAATCTTCTGCCGATATCTGCCGGAAAGTATCCGCGCATTCGTATGACGGTTTTAGGAGAAGAAGGAAATGACGGGTTTGGAGATAATCAAAAAGTAGCGCAGACACTGAAGGAAACTTTAGAGCGGGAAGGCTTTGAAGTGAAACTGTACGATAACCGGACTCTGGAATGTGGAGAAATTTTCGAGAGCGGAATCGCGGATCTGCAGAAAAAATTTGATTTGTCTATCGTGGTGGCAAATGTGGCCAATGCAAGTAACAATACCACTCGCAGATTGGATTGGATTACCATGATGGCAGCAAACGAACCATGGTATATGAAAGATATTCCAACTATGTTTGTGTCCTTTGCAAATCCATATCATATAGTAGATGCACCGTTTATTTCCACCTTTGTAAACTGTTATTCTTCCAACCGTTACAGTGTGGAGGCTTTTGTAAAAAAAATAGTAGGGAAAAGTGAGTTTAAAGGGAAAAGCCCTGTAGATCCGTTTTGCGGAATCTGGGGAGCAGACTGCTATTAGATAGCAGTCGTTTCCTTATACAGAAAAACAAAAGGAGAGATATGGAACAATTTTACCGGATTAAAGAATTAAGAAAAAATATTTATCACATTGACAGTGAAGAGCAGGTAGCCATGGATTTATTTGTGGGAAGCCAGAAGGCGTTATTATTTGATACAGGCTACGGATACGGGCATTTGAAAGAAGTGGTAAAAAAAATGACCGCGCTGCCGCTTATCATTGTAAATTCCCATGGTCATTTAGATCATACCTGCGGAAATTTTCAGTTTGAAGAGAACATTTATATTCATCCTGCGGATATTGAGTTATGCCATCAGCACAACACAGAGGAAATGCGTCGGGGTGCTGTAGGATCAGCCCGTCATACAGTGAATTATATGACAGGAGAGTGCAAAGACATTTTGCCGGAAGATTTTGACGAGGAAGCCTATATCAGGGGCGGATGCGGAAATCTGGTTCCAGTGAAGGAGGGGCAGGCGTTTGATTTGGGAGATTTTGCCTTAGAAGTAGTAGAGGTGCCGGGACATACAAGAGGGAGCATTGCCCTTTACCACAGGCAGGAGAAGTTGTTTTTTGCCGGAGATTCCATGAATCCGTTTGTGTGGCTGTTTGCCCCGGAGGCAACTATGCTTTCCGAGTACATTCGCACCTTGAAAAAGGCGGAGAAGATTGATTTTGATGAACTAGTCATTGCCCATGGGGCAGATCCAATGCCAAAAGCAGCTCTTGCAGATTTTTTGGATGCGGCAGAACATGTGGATTTTGACAGGGGTATACCTTTCCGGAATCCATTGTGCGGGAACAGAGATGTGCGCATTTGTCCAAGAGCGGGTTACGGTCCACAGGATATGGGAAAACCGGGTTTTGCAAGCGTGGTAATCAGCAGAGAAAACATAGACGGATGATTAGGAAGTTTCATCATGAGCAGAGAGGAGAGAAATGAGTTTAAAAGCAGTGATTTTTGATCTGGATGGGGTAATTGTGTTTACGGATAAGTTTCATTTTCAGGCGTGGAAAAAGATAGCGGATGAAATGGGCATTTATTTTGACGAGAAAATCAATAACCGTCTGCGGGGTGTCAGCCGTATGGACAGTCTGGAGATTATTTTGGAGCGCTATCAAGGGGAACCGTTATCAAAGGAGAGGAAAGAAGAATTGGCAGCTAAAAAGAATGAAATATACCGTGAATTGCTAAAGACAATGACACCGGAGAATGTGACACAGGAGGTCAGAGATACGCTTGCAGAAATACGGCGGAGAGGCTATGGCATTTCCCTTGGTTCCTCCAGCAAAAATGCAAAATTTATTCTGGAGCGTGTGAACCTTCTCGATGCCTTTGACAAAATATCCGACGGAAATAATATTACAAAGTCAAAGCCGGATCCGGAGGTGTTCTTAAAGGGAGCGGAATTTCTCGGAGAAAATCCGGAGGATTGCCTGGTTGTGGAGGATGCGGAAGCCGGCATCGACGCGGGAATTGCCGGAGGCATGAAGACCGCTGCCATCGGAGAGGCCATTAATTGCGGAAAGGCAGATTATGTGTTGCATACGTTTTCGGATTTGCTGAAGATTCTTGTATAGGGACGCTGAAAATGCGATTGCCCTATATAGAGGGACGCTCTGCACAAGCAGGGCGTTTTTATTTGAACAAGAATAAGAAATGATAGAGAAATGGTCCTCCTGTCGCAACGAAACATTACATTTTTTCAATAAATTTGTCATGTCTGGTTGGTTGCACTTTCTGCAACTTTTTATTACTATAATATGAAAAATATGATTATAGGAGGTTGTTATGCGAAAATATTATCTGGACAACATCAGGTGGGCAACAGTTTTGCTGGTAATGGTTTATCATGTGTTCTATATGTTTAATGCGGCAGGAGTTCTGGGAGGAGTCGGCAGTTTTGGTAAGGTACAGTATCAGGATGGACTGTTATACTTTGTCTATCCCTGGTTTATGGTGCTGCTTTTTACGATTGCGGGCATGAGCGCAAAATATGCCTTGGAAAAGGTTACGTCAAAAGAATTTATAAGAAAGCGGACATGGAAGCTGCTTGTTCCGTCTACCTTAGGCCTCATGGTGTATCAATGGATTGTCGGCTACTATAATATCAAAATCGGCGGCGGACTGGCATACATGCCGTCCTTTATGGTATATCCGATTTCCGTTCTTTCCGGCGTAGGACCGTTGTGGTTTGCGCAAGTGTTGTGGCTGTTTTCACTTCTCCTTTTACTGATTAGGAGGATTGATAAGAACGAGCGTTTGTGGAAATTGGGAGGAAAGTGCAATGCGGCGGTTCTCCTGCTGTCTGCACTCCTCATCTGGGGAGGCGCGCAGGTGTTGAATATGCCGGTTTTTACCACGTACCGCTTCGGAATCTATCTGACTGCATTTTTGCTGGGATATTTTGTCCTCTCCCATGACAAGGCGCAGGAAACGCTTGAAAAAATGTGCCTGCCAATGCTGCTGATTGGTGTTGTCATGGGAATCGCTTATGTGATATTCTATTTTGGAAGAAATTATGCAAAAGAGGATGTGTTAAGGAGCCTGTTTACGAATGTATATGCATGGGTTATGACGCTTGCGGTGTTAGGCTGCGGGGAAAAGTGGTTCGACAGACAAAATGCGTTTTGCTCGTATATGACAAAGACGAGCTATGGCTTTTATGTGCTTCACTACACGTTTGTGCTGATACCATGCTACTATTTGAAAAACAGCACGTCTCTTCCGGCGTGGGCCGTTTACATAATCGCTTTGCTGATTGTATTTGCCGGCACATTTGTTCTAAATGAACTGATCAGCAGGATACCTGTTGTCAGATGCCTTATTTTAGGAATCAGGAGAGAAAAAAAGCATGATAAAGGATAATTTGATTTTTCTTAGAAAGCTAAACGGTTATTCCCAGGAAGAGATTGCGGAGAAAATCGGAATTTCCCGGCAGGCCTACGGCAGGTGGGAAAAGGGGGAAACCATCCCGGATGTTGAAAAATGCGACTTGCTTGCCTCTGTCTACGGGGTTACCATCGACAGCCTGATTCATACCCAGAAGCTGGATGCCGGCACAAGCATACCGCCAGCACCGAAGGGAAAACACATATTCGGGACAGTGACGATTTCCGAGCGCGGGCAGATTGTGATACCGAAACAGGCGCGGGATTTGTTTGATATAAAGGATAAGGACAGGCTGGTCGTATTGGGAGACGAAGCGGAAGGTCTTGCTCTTGTAAAGGAAGATATCTTTACGGAGCGGATGAATAAGATATTGGAGCTTGCATCAAAATAAAAACAGGGCGAATCTGTTCATATACAGACAGATTCGCCCGGTTTTATTATGCTATTTGTATGACAGCCGGATGTCTCCGGTGCTGGTCGAGCCTGAAATGAAGCCGGAGGAATGCTCCTGATCCAGAGAGGTGCGATAATCATGTTTATGGTTTTCTCCGTTTACATAGATATCTCCGATATCGCAGGATAAATCGATTCCGTAAGAAGAGTCCTCTTTTGCGAGTGTAATGTCGATATCGCCGACGTCTCCGCGAGCATCTAATGATGTAAAGTCGCACGAAATGAAATCCATATCTCCCACATCCGAATCAGCGGTACAGGTTCCAAGAGAAGAATTCCTTATTCTTAAATCTCCCACATCCGATCCGAGATCTGATACCTGAAAGCTGCATTGATCCATTTCCATATCCCCAACATCCGATTGAATATCGGCGCTCACAGAATGGACGCCCGCAAGCGTAAGGTCTCCTACATCACAGAAAACGGTTAATTTTTCCAGAGTGCAGGTTTCCGGAACCGTAAGCGTCATCTCGCAGTGGTTGTTATGAACGCCGATACCAAACTGGGGAACCGTCGGCTGGATAATCTCAAGCTTATGTTCTTCGGCAGAAATCTTTACCTCAGGAACAAGGTAAGCGACACAGTCATAGGATAAATGATAGTCGTCGCCCGTCTGAATGGTAATGTCCATTACACTTCCCTCAATGTTTACGGTAGAGAACGCATCGAGAGGCTCAGAATAGGTTTTCCTTTCGTAGTTGAGCGCATTGGACGAATTTCCCCAGTTCCATGGCAGAAGGGAGAAGCTGGAAAACCAGCCGAGCATGTGGAATATCGTTCCGCCGATAATGCAGCAGATTGTCAGTATGACTAAGACCGTTGTATAAATACTTTTTTTCATTCTACGAAACCTCCTATTCTTTATACGCGCTATCAATTACCGCATGGATAATTCCCGCAACCGGCCAGATAATCCACGTAATCCACCAATCGAAGGAAAGAAAGCTCCAGCAAAGATAAACGCATGTTACAGTAAGCCAATATACCGACATGATAGCCGCTACCGTCGGATTGGTGTATTTTTTGCCCGGATGCTGGTTAGGAACAAAATTACCGCCTACGGTATTTGCATCGTTTAAGTGAAGCAGGAAAGAAAAACTGCTGTTGACGCGGCAGCCCAGGACAATCATGAATACGCCGATTCCCACCAGCAAAAAGAGCAGGCAGGCGCCGATATCCGAGAGATTCAGTCTCCAGACGGACGGGCTTAGTTCATCAAAAATGGCGGCAGGTACAAAGCTGATGACGCAAAGTATGATTCCGATGGTAAGAAGCAGTGCGTATGTGGTGCGGTAGTGCTCCTTCCGGTCGCGCACATATTTGGCGGTTGCAAAATCAATGGAGCATGGCTCCCGCCTTAAAAAGTCCCAGCGCTTCATCATAACTGCAGGATAAACAAAAAGTCCGACGGCGATTGCAATGAAGACAAACATGCTGATACCTCCCAGAAAAGCCGGTGCGAAAATCGCATCGAAGAAAATAGGGCCGACTACACTGGTAATGCACAACAAAACGCCGAGTGCAATCTGGACAGACTGTTTGGAGAAGTCGCTTAAAAACTGCTTTGCGTCCTCCAGCGATACGATCCTTCTATTTATGTGCAGCTCCGGCCGGCGGACAACACCGCGGATTCCGAGAACTTCTGAAATTTCGTCTAAATTGCCGAATTCCGAAATTACGGTGCCGACGGCTTCATTCTCGCTCTTTCCATCATTTATCAATTCCGCGTATTTATCTTCCATCATCTGCCAGAGTTCGCTTTTGGCACGCTGCACCTCCGGAGTGTTCGGCAGGTTTTGAAACATACTTTCCAGATAATTTCTAATTGCTTCCATTTACGAAGACCTCCTTATTAATAAAATTTTCAATTACTTCTTTTGTCAGGTTCCATTCTGCGCATTTTTCGGCATAATACTGTCTGCCCAAATCGGTAATCCGGTAATAGGTCCGCCTCTTTCCGCTTCCTTCGTCCGAGGAGAAGGAAACGATATATCCGTTCTTTTCCATGCGGGTAAATGCGGAATAGAGAGTGGTTTCTTTGATGATATATTTTTCGTCAGTTAAAGTTTTAATCTGCTTGGAAATTTCATAACCATAGGATGGCTTTTCCAAAAGAAAAAATAAGATCATGGTATCATTGTAACCACGTATAACGTCGCTACTGATCGTATTCATGCAAACACTCCTTTCTTTTTTCCTACGACTATCGTTAGTACGACTATCGTTAGTACGTCTGTCGTACTACGTCTGACGTAGTAAAAATAGCATGATATTACGGATATGTCAACATAAGAAATGTAGGATTGTCGATATTGCACAAAAAATGAGTAAATATTTTATGAATCTATACAAAATGCGAAAAAGGGGATTGTCAGACAGCAGAAAAAGTGGTTATATAATAATTACTGAAAACGTTACCGGAAACATTACCGAGAACAATACCAGTAACGTTTACACATTTCACATTTAATTTAGGAGGGAAAAAATGAAAAAGAAATTTGTATCAACAGTATTAATTTCCGCAATGGCAGCAGCCATGCTTGCAGGATGCGGAAGCGAAACAGCGCCGACTGCTTCCACCCAGAGCGGAAGCGGCGAAACACAGAGCAACAGCGAGGCGGTCCAGAATGAAGGAACGGCGTCAGGTTCGGTTTACTATCTGAACTTCAAGCCGGAGCAGGACGGCGCATGGCAGGATCTTGCAGCAGCATACACCGAAGAGACCGGCGTTCAGGTTCAGGTAATTACCGCCGCTGACGGAACATACGAGCAGACGTTAAAGTCTGAGATGGAGAAGACAGAAGCGCCTACATTATTCCAGGTTAACGGACCGGTAGGACTTGCAAACTGGACAGATTATTGCGCAGACTTGTCAGGTTCTGAGGTTTATTCGCACCTTACAAGCAGTGATTATGCTTTAAAAGAGGGAGATGAGGTAAAGGGTATCGCATACGTTATCGAGACATATGGAATCATCTACAACAAGACGATTTTGGAGAATTACTGTACAATGGATAATGCAGTAATTTCTTCCATAGATGAGATCAACAATTTTGATACATTGAAGGCAGTTGCCGATGATATTCAGGCTAGACTTGACGAGATCAACGATCAGTTCGGATACAGCCTTCTTGGCGCATTCACATCGGCAGGAATGGATGCATCTTCTGACTGGAGATTTAAGACGCATTTGGCAAATCTTCCAATCTATTACGAGTATCAGGCAGACGGAATCGATTCTACCGATGCCATTAAGGGAACCTACCTTGAGAACTACAAGAACGTATGGGATCTCTACATTACAGATTCCACATGCGCGGCAGGACTGCTTTCCAACAAGACCGGCGACGAGGCCGAGGCTGAGTTCGGTATGGGAGAGGCTGTATTTTACCAGAACGGTACATGGGAGTACGCAAACCTCACAAACCCGGACAACGGATATACCATTACCGCTGATGATTTCAGCATGATGCCAATTTACATTGGTGTTGACGGCGAGGAGAACCAGGGCCTTTGCACAGGATCCGAGAACTACTGGTGCGTAAACAAGAATGCTTCCGCAGAAGACCAGAAGGCTACACTTGATTTCCTCACATGGGTAATTACTTCGGATACCGGACGTGACGCTATGGCAAACGTAATGGGATTTACCACACCGTTTGATTCTTTTGCAGACGGATATGTTGCAGATAACTGCTTAATTCAGGCGGACGCCGCTTACACCGCTGCAGGAAAGACGCCTGTAACATGGTGCTTTACCACAATGCCTTCCGAGAACTGGAAGAACGGCGTTGGCTCCGCACTGCTTGAGTATGCACAGGGAACCGGCGACTGGTCAGGCGTTGAGAGCGCATTTGTTGACGGATGGGCTGCAGAGTACGCTGCAACACACTAATGGAATTGACATTTCTTATGGGTAGGCAATTGCTGCCTACCCTTTTCAGGTTGTAATTACAGAGAGGAAAGAAAAATGGAGAAAGCTATAAAAAAATATTTTCCAATCTTTGCGCTCCCTACGTTAATCGCATTCACGCTGGGATTTATAGTTCCTTTTATTATGGGTATCTACTTATCTTTTTGCGAGTTTTCAACGATATCAAATGCAAAATTTACCGGATTAAATAACTATATAAGAGCATTTTCAGACGATACGTTTTTGCACGCACTCGGATTTACGGCACTTTTTACGGTAGTATCTGTGATTGCGATCAATGTGCTGGCATTTGCGATAGCGATGCTTTTAACAAAGGGAATTAAAGGAACCAATGTTTTCAGAACGGTATTTTTTATGCCGAACCTGATCGGCGGAATCGTTCTGGGATATATCTGGCAGATTCTATTGAACGGAATTCTGGCGCATTGGGAGAGAACGCTTACATACTCCGGTACATATGGCTTCTGGGGACTGCTTGTACTGATGTGCTGGCAGCAGGTCGGCTATATGATGATTATTTACATAGCAGGAATACAGAACATTCCGGGGGATTTGATAGAAGCGGCAAAAATCGACGGCGCCAACAGCTGGCAGCTTCTGAAAAACGTAACGCTCCCAATGGTTATGCCGTCCGTTACCATCTGCTCGTTTCTGACTCTGACCAATTCCTTCAAATTGTTCGATCAGAACCTTGCGCTTACATCCGGCGAACCTGCCAAGGCGTCCCAGATGCTTGCGTTAAATATCTATGAGACATTCTATACAAGAACCGGATGGGAAGGCGCCGGTCAGGCAAAAGCAGTTGTGTTCTTCTTAATTGTTGCGGTAATCGCAATTACCCAGAATAAGCTGACAAGAAGAAAGGAGGTACAGCAGTAATGGCAAAGCAGGATGAAAATACAGTAAATTCTGTAAGAAAAGCAAAGCATGGATGGATTCTTACCCTTTTCTTTTGTGTGCTTACAGTGCTATGGCTCTATCCGATTTTTCTTGTCGTAATCAATGCGTTGAAAAAGAAGGCATTTATTACCAGAGAACCGTTTGCGCTTCCGAATGCAAAGTCTTTTTTCGGGCTTGAAAACTTTGCAAATGGAATTGAGACAACAAAATTCTTTTCAGCAGCCGCAAATTCCGTTATAATCACTATTGGATCCGTAGCGGTAATTATCTTGTGCACATCCATGTGCGCATGGTATATTACACGTGTACATAATAAAATTACCTCGGCGATTTATTTGCTCTGCCTTTTTTCAATGATTGTTCCGTTCCAGATGGTAATGTTCACATTGTCAAAGGTCGCAAATATTCTGCATTTGACAAATCCGATTTCCATTATTGTCGTATACCTTGGTTTTGGGGCGGGACTTGCGGTATTCATGTTCTGCGGTTTTGTGAAGAGTATTCCCCTTGAAATCGAGGAAGCAGCGATGATTGACGGATGTACACCGATACAGACATTTTTTCGGATTGTATTTCCGATTATGAAGCCGACAACGATTACCGTCGCCATCCTACAGGCAATGTGGATCTGGAACGACTATCTGCTTCCGTACCTGGTACTGGATTTGAAAAAATACAAGACCATTCCGATTGCGGTACAGTACTTAAAGGGCGGTTACGGCGCCGTTGATTGGGGTACGATGATGGCAATGCTTGTTTTGGCGATTATTCCGGTTGTCATTTTCTATCTGGTTTGTCAAAAATATATCATCGAGGGTGTTGTGGCAGGCGCAGTGAAAGGCTAGAACAGATGACAATCATTGATATTGCAAAAGAATCGGGCTATTCCGTTAGTACCGTATCCCGGGTGCTGAACAATAGAAAAGACGTAAGTCCTATTGCAAAGCAGAAAATCATGGAGATTGTGGAGGCGCACAATTTCATTCCGAATAATAATGCAAAGCATTTAAAGCAGACAACGACAAAGTCGATTCTTATTATTGTAAAAGGAACTTCCAATATGCTTTTTGCAAATATTATCGAAGCAGTCCAAAAGAGCGTGGAAGCGTCAGAGTATACCGTTCGTGTGTACTATCTGGATGAAGATGCCAACGAAGTGGGCGAGGCAATCCGGCTTTGCAGGGAGAGAAAGCCAATCGGAATTCTTTTTCTCGGAGGAAACCCGGCGTATTTTAAAGAGCAGTTTGCAGACGTAGCGGTTCCCTGTGTACTTGTAACGACACAGGCCGACAGTCTTGGTTTTTCGAATTTATCATCCGTATCGACGGATGACGTGGCAGCGGCAGAGACCGCAGTAGATTATCTGATTGCGAAGGGGCACCGCAATATAGCTGTGTTAGGTGGAGATTTAAGTGCATCGCACACCAGTAAGCAGCGCTACCGCGGCTATGAGAACAGTTACCGCAAGCATGGAATGAAGATTGACGCAGAGTACTATGAAAAGTCGCGTTTCTCATTCGACGGAGCATATCATGCAATGATGCGGCTGTTCGATAAGAATATACCGATATCTGCTGTATTTGCCATGAGCGATGTGATGGCGATTGGCGCCGTCCGCGCAATCTGTGATCGTGGGCTCAGAGTGCCGGAGGACATCTCCATCATAGGGTTTGACGGAACACCGTTGGCGGATTACTACAATCCGAAGATTGTAACCATTCGTCAGGGGTATGAGCGGATTGCAGCAAGAAGCGTAGAGGTTCTTTTTCGGATGATTGATCTGAACTCGCCGGCAATCCATGAGCTGGTACCTTTTGAAATGCAGAATACGGAAAGTGTAAAAGAACTGTAACTGTTCAGAACTCCTTAGAATAAACGAAAACAAAGAGAAATCCCTTTAAGGTAAAAACTTAAAGGGATTTTTCTTTGTTAATAAGATATAATAGTTATCAAAAGGAAAACCATGTAGGCCGGAAGGGAGAAGAGACGGTATGAAAAGCGCCTGGGAAAGGACATACATTTGCATAGATTTAAAATCGTTTTACGCATCTGTGGAATGTGTGGAGCGCAATTTGGATCCGCTTACGACAAGATTGGTGGTCGCGGATCCGGAACGAACGGAGAAAACCATCTGCCTTGCAATTTCCCCGGCAATGAAAGCACTTGGCATCAAAAACCGATGCCGCGTATTTCAGATCCCGAAGGATATTTCCTACATTATGGCGGTTCCGAGAATGAAAAAATATATCGAGTATTCGGCGGATATCTACTCGATTTATTTAAAGTATATATCCAAGGACGACATTCACGTCTATTCAATTGACGAGGCTTTTTTGGATGTGACCGATTATCTGGGGCTATATCAGATGTCTGCAAAAGAACTGGGAAAAACGATAATGCAGGACATATTGGATACAACGGGAATTACGGCGGCCTGTGGAATCGGCACGAATCTGTATCTTGCAAAGGTCGCGCTTGATATCACAGCAAAGCATGTGGACGACCACATTGGGATACTGGATGAGGAGACATACCAAAAGACGTTATGGAATCATAAGCCGATTACGGACTTCTGGAGGGTCGGTCCGGGAATTGCAAAACGGCTGTCCTCCTATGGCATATATACGATGGGGCAGGCGGCGCATGCAGATGAGGACATGCTATACAAGCTGTTCGGCATCGATGCGGAGCTTCTGATTGACCACGCATGGGGGAGGGAGACTACTGTCATTGCGGATATTAAGGCTTACAAACCGGCCGAAAACTGTATATCGAGCGGACAGGTGTTAGGATGCGACTATACAGCAGAAAAGGCTTGCATTATTGTAAAAGAAATGACAGACTTACTGTGTCTCGATCTCGTGGATAAAGGACTGGTTACCCAGTCGGTTACGCTGTCCGTCGGTTACGCAAACCGGCTGGGCGTAGAAAGCTCGCATGGAAGCGTGCGTCTGGATGATGCGACGAGCTCCGCGCGCATGATTATCCCAAAAGTCGAGGAACTCTATAACAGAATCGTAAAAAGGGAATACCCTGTACACAGAATCAATATCAGCTTCAATCATGTAATTGAGGAAGCGTATCAGCAGTATGGGCTTTTTACGGATCCGGCGGAGCTGGAGCGCGAGCGGAAAATGCAGAAGGCCATGATTGATATCAAAAATAAGTTTGGAAAAAACGCAATCTTAAAGGGAATCAATCTGGAAGAGGGCGCCACGACTATGGAGCGAAATAGGCAGATCGGAGGACATAGAAGTGGGGAATAGGGTACGGACAAAAATGAGCCGGGCAGACCGGGCGAAGCAGTTCATGCCCTTTGCGGCGCTTAAAGGGTACGAAGAGGAACTGCGGAAAAAGGAAAAGATCATTGTGCCGAGAATCGAACTTTCCGAGGAGCGCAAGGACGAACTGGACCGGCAGTTTCTGAAAATCAGGAAGAAGGATATCGTGACGGCAGTCTATTTTTGCAAAGGCGAATATCTGAAAGTAACGGGAATAGTTTCGCGGATTGATACGGACGCACGACTTCTTGTAATCGTAAACACGAAGATTCCATTCGAGGATTTATATGATATTACTTTAGATAAACGGGAGGAAAAATGATATGGCAGCTACTTGTGGGCAAGCAACTGTTGAACAGTCAAAAGAGCGTCTGGAGGTATTGGCGCGCATTGAGCAATACGAAAGAGAAGGGCGCTTCGGCGAGGATGTGGAAAACGATCCCCCGGGGCGGGAATTAAAGCCGGATGAGATTGACTATATTCCAAGGTTCTGGCGTCTGGATAAGAAAATAAAAACCGGGATAACCTTTCATCTGGCGCGAAAATTTATGAACCGGATGATGGAACAAAAGCAATTGATCGTAAAAGAAATCGCCGGGATTGAAAATTTCAGGAACTTAAACAGCGGAGCGGTCATTACCTGCAACCACTTTAGTCCGATGGACAGTTTTACCGCGCAGATCGTATATGAGGCGGCCGGACACAAGAAAAGAAAGTTTTACCGCGTAATCAACGAGAGCAATTATACCGGATTTCCGGGCTTTTTCGGGATGCTGATGAGAAACTGCAACACGCTGCCGCTCAGTTCGAACCGGCAGACGATGAAGAAATTTATGAGTGCGGTAAACAAACTGCTTTGCGCGGGACATTTTGTGCTGATGTACCCGGAAGGAAGCATGTGGTGGAATTACAGAAAACCAAAGCCGTTAAAACGAGGCGCATACACACTTGCGGTAAGGAGCAATGTGCCCGTTCTCCCAATTTTTGTGACTATGCAGGACGGCGACCATCTGGATGGGGACGGATTTCTGGTGCAGGAGTACACGATTCATGTGGGAAAGCCCATTTATCCGAATACGCAGCTTGGAAAACATGAGAGGGCGGATGAGATGTTAGAGAAGAATTACGCCCTTTGGAAAGAAATATATGAAAAGACATATCAAATTCCTCTGACATACACAACCGTCCGACCGGAATAATCCGGCGGACGGCTGCACGTTTGGGAATTTAGAAATATCTCTTTAATAGACCTTCAAAAGCTCTTCCATGTCTCGCCTCATCTTTTGCCATTTCATGGACGGTATCGTGAATCGCATCGAGCCCGGCAGCTTTTGCGCGGTTTGCAAGATCGACTTTTCCTGCGGTAGCGCCGTTTTCCGCGTCCACGCGCATCTGCAGATTCTTCTTTGTAGAATCCGTTACCACTTCGCCCAGAAGCTCTGCGAATTTCGCAGCATGCTCTGCCTCCTCAAAAGCAGCCTTATCATAGAAAGCGCCCACTTCCGGATAGCCTTCGCGGTAAGCAACGCGGCCCATTGCCAGATACATGCCAACCTCGGAGCACTCGCCCTCATAGTTTGCGCGAAGATCGGCGGCAATATCTTCGCTGACGCCCTTCGCTATGCCGACAACATGTTCGGCAGCCCATGTTTTTTCTCCGGTCTGCTCTGTGAATTTCTCGGCTGGCGCCTTACATACCGGACACACCTCCGGCGGCTGTTCTCCTTCATAAACATATCCGCATACGGTACATACATATTTTTTCATTCTATATTTTCCTCCCAGTAAAAATTTCTTCTATTAGTATGGTACATTTTCGGGTAAGTTAATCAATTTTTTCAAACTCTTTGCATAGATTACTACTAATACAGTAAAGGAATGTGCAAAAATGAAACGTTTTATTACATACCTGTTTCACTACGAGGATGGCAACAAGTGTAAAAACATCGGATTTATTCGAACGGACATAAGAAACGAAGTGTGCAAAATGGAGCTACATATCCAGAATCTGGGAAGATTTCAAGGAAAAGCGCAGGTGTTTTTGCTTGCAAAGGGACAGAAATCGGAAGGCGTAGAGCTTGGATGGATTGTAATGACGCAGGGAAAAGGAGATGGGGCATTTTCATTTTCAACGAAATCCCTCATGGAAAGCTGCTATGATTTTCTGAATGTATGCGGAGTGGGAATCCGTTTCGGAAACCAGTATTATGCGGCAAGCTTCTGGGAAGACGAGGTAGACGATGTCTTTTTAAGCGGAAAATTTACCATCTGGGTAAAGGAACCGGCTGAGGAGACAACGAAAGCGGCGGTGGAAGTGGAAACGTGTGAAATTCCAAAGGAGGATGAGCAGCCATGTATGCAAAGAGAGACGCCGCGGAACGCGCAGCCGCAGGAAAAAACGATGCCGGACAGCGCGCCGGCAGCTTCGCAGGAAGAGACAAAGGAAAAGGATATACAGAAGGAGCCGGAGGATTCCGGAGGAAAAAGCCTAAGTTTTCGTAAAATTGATATTCAGGGAATCCGGACTCTTCCAAAGAGAAACTGGTATCTGTGCAACAACAGCTTCCTGCTCCATGGATTTTTCAACTATCACTACCTGATTGTAAAAGAAAAGGAATGTGAAGGGCAGAAGAAACAGTATCTCGGAGTGCCGGGGTATTATGAGCGGCAGGAAAAAGTGATGGCGATGATGTTTGGATTTCCGGAATTTGAGACAGAGGAAGGAACAGAGCCGGTAAAGGAAGGCACCTTTGGTTACTGGCTCTGTCTGTTAGACACGTGATGTATCCGGGTTAAGCAGACTGTACTGGGCATGATCGGCCCAATGGTCATGTAAAAAGAAACGCTGCCGGTTAATGCCTTCCAATTCAAACCCGAGCGAGCGGAGCAGCCTCTCGGACGGAGCGTTGTCCGGGGAAACCCATGCCATGATGCGATGAAGGCGAAGCTCCGAAAAGATAATATCGATTCCCTTTTCAAGGGCCTCCGCGGCATATCCCCGGTGATGATAAGCGCTGGAAAACTTATAGCCGATTTCACAACAGCTGTATACGTTGAACTCGATTCTATGGAAGCATACCGTTCCAATGATTTTATTCGGATTCTCTTTCAAAAATACATAAAAACGGATATGGGCATTTTTGCAGGCAAGATTGTATTCATACTGCAGGGTCTCGCGCTGGAACTGTTCGGTATAAAATTGCGGCATGCGTTCCGGTTCATATCTCTCAAAAAGCTCCTGATCCCGCAGGAAAAAATCGAGCACCATAGGCGCATAATCCGGGGTAAGAACTCTTAAAACAAGACGGTTGGTTTCATATGAGAATAACATGTTTGTAAACTTTTCCTATTTCGATTATGATATATAGTAACTATTCAGAACCCCACCCATATATTCGCAAAAACAGCCTCTTAACGAGGCTTGCGCTTCTTCGAAGCTTTCTTTTTGCTCATATATGGGGCGGCGACTCTATTCTAAGGAGTTATGAATAGTTACAATGTATATATATTATAACATTTTGGAGCGGGAAGTCTATGACACAGGATGAAAAATATATGAAAGCCGCGCTTGCGCAGGCAAAAAAGGCATATGCGCTAAAAGAAGTTCCGATCGGATGCGTAATCGTACAGAACGGCAAGGTAATTGCGAGAGGGTATAACAGAAGAAACACAGATAAAAACACGCTGGCGCATGCAGAGCTTGCGGCAATAAGGAAAGCAAGCAGGAAGACCGGCGACTGGCGTTTGGAGGATTGCACCATGTATGTAACGCTTGAGCCATGTCAGATGTGCGCAGGCGCAATTGTGCAATCAAGGCTGAAGCGTGTGGTAATTGCAACCATGAACCCGAAGGCAGGGTGCGCGGGATCGGTTTTAAATCTTTTGGATATGCAGCAGTTTAATCATCAGGCAGAGATTACAAAAGGAGTATTGGAAGAGGAATGTTCTGCAATGTTATCTGCTTTTTTCAAGGAACTTCGCGAAGAAAAAAGGCTGAAAAAAGGAAGCGAGTAAGCGCATAAATCTTGACAACGATTAAGAATATAGATTATACTTAAATCTCCGAGCAGCCGGGGTGGCAGCGGTACCTTGAACCAACAATCCGCTATAGTTGGGGTGATGTCTCGTAGAGGGTTCTGCCAGTAGAGCAGCCCTTCATAAGTGATGTTGACGTCTGGGTCTTGCGCAATGGGAATCTGTGAACCGGGTCAGGGTAGGAATACAGCAGCCCTAAGCAGAACCTCTCATGTGCCGCAGGGGCGCCTGGACTGAGTTAACTGTGAAGGTAACGTCTGTTGAAGGAACTCGAAGCGGGGCGCTCGGCTTTTTATCGTGTGGGAAGCTTAAGGATGTGCCAGGGCACATTCTTCTCAAAAGAAGGTGTTCATATGATACAGGATATTTTTCCGCATCGGTGGGATATCTCATACCGGCCTAAAGAGCCGAAGGAGGACAGCTTTATTCTGTTCTTTTACAGGGATCAGTTGCTGGTTATAAAGGAACCTGCGGAAGAATCGAATCATACAAAGATTACATATCCGGTGTACGAAGAAGTAAAGCAGTGGACAGAGGACGCGGCATACCTTTTTTCGCTGGACGAAAGGGCAATGTATCGGGTAGAGGTTTCGGACGAGAACAGAAAAAAGGAATTGGAAGCGGCCGTTTTAGCCGGCAGCTTTGAAGACCGCCGCTTTTTTCGCGCCGCGGCGCCGAAAGAATACGGATTTGCAGGAATTACCGGCCTTCATCTGAACGGATGGTATCTAAAAAATAAGTTTTGCGGAGCATGCGGAAACATTCTGGAAAAGGATGAAAAGGAGAGAATGCTCCGGTGTCCGGTCTGCGGGAATACGGTATTTCCGCGAATCAACCCGGCTGTGATTGTCGCAGTGACAGACAAAACCCGGCTGCTGCTTACCAAGTACAGGGGAAGGGCATACAAAAATTATGCTCTTGTCGCCGGATTTACGGAAATCGGAGAAAGCTTTGAGGATACCGTAAAAAGAGAAGTGCGGGAAGAAACCGGACTTGCGGTAAAGAATATCCGATATTACAAATCCCAGCCATGGGCATTTGCGGATGATATTCTGGCAGGGTACTTCTGCGAAGTGGACGGAAGCACCGACATTATCATGGACCGCGGAGAGCTTTCGACCGCAGAGTGGGTGGAACGGAAGGATATTGATGTGACCTGGGATGACGCCAGTCTGACCAACGAGATGATCTGCTGTTTTAAAGAAGGAAAGATATCATAAATGTTTAAAGATAAAAAATATTTTATTCTGTGGATTGTAGAACTGATTTTGCCATGGCAGGTGCTTGTGTTTGGCATACCGGCCGCTGAGTTTTTCTCTGCAGATCAGAAGAAACTGTTTCCAATTTTCTATGGATTGGCTATGGCGGCGGTGCGCTAATTCTCGTTTTAGAGGCAGCCGTCAGTCTGGCGGGATTTGTCTGGATGGTTATATATATTTTCAGAAAAAAGAAAGAGCCATATTCTGTAGAACGCCCGTTGATGCTATGGCTTTGCTCATTTGGATTTATGATAGGCACTTTGCTTATGATGCTTTTTGTTCAGGGCATTACCTATGGGCAGGGCGTATAAAAACTTCGGAATCAGCTTTTTTGTAATCATTTGATACAAGGGAACCTGGCAGGGTGAAATTCTCGACTGCATGGTTCCCTTTTTTTTGAAGGAAACACTGTTGACAAGTAGGGAATAAAAATGTATAGTAATTTACTAGGAATTAAATAATAACAGGAGTGAGAGATAACCATGAGAATTTCTACAAAAGGAAGATATGCACTTCGTCTGATGATAGATCTTGGGGCAAATAATACCGGAGTTCCGGTAAGTCTGAAGGATGTGGCAAAGCGCCAGGATATTTCAGACAAATATCTGGAGCAGATTATTTCGGTATTGAACAAAGCCGGATATGTAAAGAGTGTGCGAGGCGCGCAGGGCGGATACCAGCTTCGGTGGGACGCCAAGGAATATACGGTAGGAATGATTCTAAGACTTACAGAGGGAAGCCTTGCGCCGGTGGCGTGTGTGGAGGATGATGAAATAAGCTGCAACAGGGCAGATATCTGTGTGACTTCCATTGTATACCGCAAGATTAACGACGCAATCAATGACGTAGTGGATCACATTACATTACAGGATCTGGTGGATTGGCAGAATGAAAAGAATGGACAATACGTAATCTAGAACCACCGCCCCATATATGAGCAAAAAGGAAGCTTCGAAGAAGCGCCAGATTCGCAAAGAGGCTGTTTTTGCGAATGTGTGGGGCAGGTTCTGAATAGTTATAAATCATAAAGAAAGAAGGCATAAATACAGTATGAGTGACAGAACAATTTATTTGGATAACGCAGCGACAACCAGAGTATATCCGGAAGTGTTTGAGGCAATGACGCCTTATTTTACAGAGGATTACGGAAATCCGTCCGCAATATACAGTTTTGCGCAGGGCGCCAGAGAAGCGGTAGATGCCGCAAGGAAAACGATTGCAGCATCCATCGGTGCAAAACCGGAAGAGATTTACTTTACCGGAGGAGGAAGCGAATCGGACAATTGGGCCTTAAAGGCGACGGCGGAGGCTTATGCGGCAAAAGGAAAGCACATAATAACAAGCAAAATCGAACATCATGCGGTTCTTCATACGGCCCAGTGGCTGGAAAAGCAAGGCTATGAAGTGACCTATCTGGATGTGGACGAGAACGGTATTGTGGATCTGGAGCTGCTAAAGCAATCCATCCGCCCGGACACCATTTTGATTTCAATCATGGCGGCAAACAATGAGATAGGAACCATCGAGCCATTAAAAGAAATTGGGAGCATTGCGCATGAGCATGGGGTGCTGTTCCACACAGACGCGGTACAAGCTTTTGCCCACATTCCAATCCATGTGGACGAGATGAACATTGATCTGCTGAGCGCCAGCGGACACAAAATTAACGGGCCGAAGGGAATCGGCGTCATGTATATACGAAAGGGAGTAAAAATCCGTTCATTGATTCATGGAGGAGCTCAGGAGCGCTCGCGTCGTGCCGGAACGCACAATGTTCCCGGAATTGTCGGAATGGCTAAGGCAGCGGAGCTGTCCGTAGAAAAAATGGAGGACCGGAACCGGTATGAGACGGAGCTTCGCGATTATCTGATCGACCGGGTGCTGAAAGAAATTCCATACAGCAGGCTGAACGGACATAAGACCAGACGGCTTCCGAACAATGCCAATTTCTGCTTTCGCTTTATCGAGGGAGAATCCATGCTGATTCTTTTAGACCAGAGCGGCATCTATGGAAGCAGCGGCTCTGCATGTACGTCAGGCTCTCTTGATCCTTCGCATGTTCTTCTTGCAATCGGACTGCCGCACGAAATTGCGCATGGATCGCTCCGGCTTACCATATCGGAAGAGACAACGAAGGCGGACATTGATTATACCGTTGACAAACTAAAAGGAATTATTGAACGCTTGCGTAGTATGTCCCCATTATATGAGGATTTTGTGAAAAAGCAGCAGAAAGGAAATAACTGATTATGGCATACAGCGAAAAGGTCATGGACCATTTTAATAATCCAAGAAACGTAGGAGAAATCGAAGATCCGAGCGGCGTGGGAACCGTCGGCAATGCAAAATGCGGCGATATCATGCGCATGTATCTGGATATCGACGAAAACGGAATTATTCAGGAGGCAAAGTTTAAGACCTTCGGATGCGGGGCGGCAGTAGCTACCAGCTCAATGGCCACCGAGCTTGTAAAAGGCAAGACAGTGCAGGAAGCGCTGCAGGTTACCAATCAGGCCGTTATGGAAGCTCTTGACGGATTGCCGCCAATAAAGGTACACTGTTCTTTGCTGGCGGAGGAGGCAATCCATGCGGCGCTATGGGACTATGCCGAGAAGAACAATCTTACCATTGAGGGATTGGAAAAACCGGTAAATGATATCAGTGAAAAGGAAGAAGATCCGTCAGACGAGTATTAGAAAGGATATGCGCCATAGGTAAAGCTATGGCGCATTTTGTTCGCTTATGAAAGAAAAAGTGGTAGTCGGAATGTCAGGAGGAGTGGATTCTTCCGTTGCGGCATATTTATTAAAAGAGCAAGGATATGACGTGATTGGCGTAACCATGCAGATCTGGCAGGATCAGGATACGTTTGAGCAGGAGGAAGAGGGCGGATGCTGCGGGTTGTCCGCGGTAGACGATGCCAGACGCGTTGCGCAGGTGCTTGGGATTCCTCATTATGTCATGAATTTTAAAGCGGATTTCAGACACAGTGTCATCGACTATTTTATTTCGGAATATGAGCGGGGGTACACGCCGAACCCTTGTATTGCCTGCAACCGTTATGTCAAGTGGGAATCCCTGCTTCAGCGCTCTCTGGAAATCGGGGCCGATTACATCGCAACGGGACATTATGCCCGGATAGAACGGCTTTGCAACGGCAGATTTTCCGTTCGGAATTCGGTAACCGCGGAAAAGGATCAGACCTATGCGCTTTACAATCTTACGCAGCGCCAGCTTTCCCATACGCTGATGCCGGTAGGCGCATACGAGAAATCGAAAATCCGGGAGATTGCAAAAACAGCCGGGCTTCCGGTAGCGCACAAGAAGGACAGCCAGGATATCTGCTTTGTGCCGGATCACGATTATGCCGGATTTATTGCGAGAGAAACCGGCAAGGAAAGCATGCCGGGGAACTTCGTAGATGAAGAAGGACATGTGCTTGGAACTCATAAAGGGATGATTCATTATACGATTGGGCAAAGAAAAGGTCTCGGAATCACTGCGGATACACCGCTCTTCGTCAAGGAGCTTCGGACGGATACGAATGAGGTCGTTCTCTGCAAATCGGAGAGTCTTTTTACGGCTACCTGCTATGTCAGCAACGTAAATTACATGGCGGTCGACTGTCTGGAAGGAGTGACACAGGCCATCGGAAAAGTGCGCTATTCGCATAAAGGCGCGCCATGCAGAATCGAAGCTTTGGATGATAGGCTGCTAAAGTGTACCTTCGGCGAGCCGCAGCGGGCCATGACGCCCGGACAGGCAGCCGTATTCTATGACGGAGAGCATATCCTCTGTGGAGGAACAATAGAAAAAAAGTAAAGACCTCTTTTTTCTCAAATGGGGTTCCCGCATGAATTTTGTAAAATGAGAAAAAAGTGTTGACATATCCTTCCAACTGGCGTATATTATGTTCAACAAATAATTCCCACTAAGTTGGTAGGATAACGGGGAATTGAAAATGCATGTCATATGGAGGACACAAAAAATGGGAAAGATTTATAAGAGCGCAACGGAACTGATTGGAAAGACACCTCTTTTAGAGGCTTCCAATATTGAAAAGAAATACAATCTGGAGGCAAAACTCCTGTTAAAGCTTGAGTATTTTAATCCGGCAGGCTCGGTAAAAGATCGTGTAGCAAAGGAGATCATCGAGCAGGCGGAAGCGGACGGAAAGCTGCAGCCGGGCGGAACAATCATCGAACCGACCTCGGGAAATACGGGAATCGGTCTTGCGGCAATTGCGGCAGCAAAAGGCTACCGCCTGATTATCGTTCTTCCTGAGACCATGAGCGTGGAGAGAAGAAATATTATCAAGGCATACGGCGCAGAACTTGTGCTTTCGGACGGAACCAAAGGCATGAAGGGAGCGATTGCAAGGGCGGAGGAGCTTCACGAGCAGATTGCAGGAAGCATAATAGCCGGACAGTTCGTAAATCCTGCAAATCCGTCCGCTCACAGAAAGACGACCGGACCGGAAATCTGGGAAGATACAGACGGACAGGTGGATGTATTTGTATCCGGAGTCGGAACGGGAGGAACCGTTACCGGAGTCGGAGAATATTTAAAGAGTAAAAAGCCGGAGGTAAAGATCGTGGCTGTTGAGCCGGAAACCTCGGCAGTGCTTTCCACCGGCGTAGCAGGCGCACATAAGATTCAGGGAATCGGGGCAGGATTCGTGCCGGAAGTATTGAATACGAGCATATATGATGAAATTATACCAATCAGCAATGAGGATGCATTTGAGTACGGAAAAGTAATTGCAAAGACAGAGGGCGTGCAGGTCGGAATATCCTCCGGAGCCGCTCTTGCTGCAGCGCTCGAAATCGCAAAGAGACCGGAATCAAAGGGAAAGACCATTGTAGCGCTTCTGCCGGACAGCGGGGACCGCTATTATTCAACGGATCTTTTTAAGGATTGATGCATCGACAAAAAATATGGAAATATTTTCCGGCGAGTGAATATATTGGATATGTAGCGTTTTTGTAAGGAGTGATGCATAGATGTATATTCGGCTTGATTCAGTAGAAAAAGTAAAAGAGTTTGTGAGACTGATAGAAAGCAACGAAGCGGAAGCAGACTTGATTTCGGGACGTCAGGAGGTGGATGCGAAGTCGCTGCTCGGAATTTTCAGCCTCGACCTGACGAAACCGATTCAGGTGCGCGTGTTAAAAGATTCGACAACAGATAAATTGGAGGAGCTGCTGTGCCGGTATATGGCATAGCAGCTTTTTCTTGTTTCAGACATTTTCTTGTGATAATATAGAAATCGAAAATGCGTAGTTGGAGCGCAGTAAACGGAGGCAATATATGTTCCAAAAGAAACAGTATATCTATAGCGAGACGCTCGGCGTATGTCTGGTGGAAAACATCACGCAGCTTTCGGTGCAAAAAGGACTGGTAGCCTACTATGTACTCCGTCCGGTGTTCGCAAAGGAAGAGGTATCATATATTCCGGTAGAGAATCATCAGGTAGTCCTTCGCGAGCTCTTCACAGAGGAAGAGGCGAAGCAAATAGAGCAGGATCCGGATATAGATCTGGAAAAGGATCAAAAACTGAAAGATGCGGTAGAATTTGTGCTGCATGGCGGGAGGAATTAATATGGCAAACCAGAATCAGCAGAAAGAGATCATAAAGACTTTTGTGCTTGGAAATAAGGAATTGGAAGGGAAAACGGCTGAGTTTCAATATGACCATGGCTGGTACACCATTTATGATATTGTAGGAGAAGAGAAAATGATAGTTTTCAAATCGAAAAACGCGCAGGAATCCTACACGAAATGGAATGTATACATAGGGCGGAAAAAAGAGCGCCCGCAAAGAGAGCTTCCTCAGGAAACCGAAAGAGACAATGACAGGAAGCGCGAGCAGCAGGAAACCCGTCGTCAGGAGAAGAAGAATACGGACAGAAGAAATGCAAGATACTCCGATTTGGACAAAGAAGACATGATTGCCGGACAGGAGAGATGCGGCGGAGAAAAGAGTCATAGCAGAAACCGGAGCAGGAGCCGTAACCGCAATCGGAATAAGAACAGCGGAGCGCGCGGCGGCAGTAACTAGAGGGAGACTGGCAGGATGGATAAGAAAATAGGATTTATCGGATGCGGCAGCATGGGCGGGGCCATGGTACAGGGAATATTGGATTCCGGAAAATGCAAAAAAGAGAATATGATGGTTTCGACGAAATCACAGGAATCCATGGAAAAAAGAAAAGCGGCCTACGATGTGAACGTTACCCTTGATAATCGCAGGGTGGCAGCTTTTGCCGACATCCTTTTTCTGGCGGTAAAGCCGCAGTTTTACCAGACGACAATCGAGCAGATCAGGGATGCTGTCTCTGCAGAGCAGATTATCATATCTATGGCGCCGGGAAAGACGCTTGCATGGCTGAAAGAACAGTTTGGCAAAGAAGTGAAAGTAATCCGGACTATGCCGAACACCCCATCCATGGTAAAAGAAGGAATGATGGGGATGTGTGCAAATGAATACGTTACAGAAGAGGAAACCGCTCTTGTGCGGGAGCTTTGCGAAGGATTTTCAAAAACGGAAGTGGTAGCAGAACATCTGATGGATGTAGTGACCGCGGTCAGCGGCAGCTCGCCTGCATATGTGTTCATGTTTATCGAGGCTATGGCGGATGCGGCGGTAGCAGGAGGCATGCCAAGAGCGCAGGCGTACAAATTCGCGGCACAGGCAGTACTCGGAAGCGCAAAGATGGTGCTTGATACCGGAAAGCACCCGGGAGAACTGAAAGATATGGTCTGCTCGCCGGCAGGGACAACGATTCAGGCGGTCCGCGTCTTAGAGGAAAAAGGACTCCGAAGCGCCGTATTTGAGGCGATGGAAAAGTGTCTGGATATTTCGAGGAATATGTAAGCGGTTACCGCCGAATGAAAAATAACGTTCACATGACTTGTGAGCGTTATTTTTTTTACCATGTGCGCCTAGCGGCGAACGTTTCCGCAGATACCAGAATGGTAAACGAAACAGTAGGAAAATTGTTTCGTTAATTTTTCACGAAAATTTTGGGAAACTTTGTCTGGTCGAAAAAAGTATAGGAAATATCTTTAAAATCGAACAAAATGATTTGTGCATAAATACCAGCGGATAGGGAAAACGGTTACCCAAAAAGCAATTGATGAAAAGCTTTTGGTTTCCTATAATCAACATAACAAATAGAAAACGTGCACATTTTCTTTGTTGGATAGAAAACAGGAGGATTATTAGTATGAACAAATTGGCAAAGAAAATATCTGCGCTTGCAGTTATGCTGTTTATGATAATGTATGTTTCGACCGTAGCATT
>CAZTKM010000039.1:0-25462 GCA_964614035.1 uncultured Lachnobacterium sp. | reverse complement strand
TGCCAGGTATTGAATTTTCAAGGTGCATAGCTTAAATCTATGTGCGAAGTTTGAGATCATTATATATAAAAAAAAGCGCGCTTTCAAGTTATGAAAACACGCTGCAACCATTCAGTGGACTATACACCCTGATTAGTTACTAATTATTTTATGCTAACTTTTGAAGTTTTCGCTATGCTCTCGGACTACGCTTTTAAGAACATCAATGTCAGTTTACATTGCTTCGATTTGGCTAATCCCTGATTGATAACGTTTGTATGTAGATGTATAGCAAGATTCAATATTTTGTAATCAGTTTATTGATACCATGTAGTATATCACAATTCGGATGCAAAGTCTATTCCATTCTCAAGGTACTGTTATCTTTACTTAATACGACAAAAGACTATTCAACCAGTAAAAATACCTAAATCGAATAGTCTTTCATAATGTTACGTATTGCTTTATTTGCTAAAAACAGATAATCCTAATACCTTTTTAATAGTTTACGATTTTTCCGAAATCCACCTTGAGGGAAGCTCCTCCGACAAGACCGCCGTCAATATCCGGCTTCGCGAATAACTCTGCTGCGTTTCCTGCATTTACAGAGCCGCCGTACTGGATACGAACCGCCTCGGCAGCAGCCTCATCATATATTTCCTTGATGCATGCACGAATTGCGCCGCAAACCTCCTGAGCCTGATCCGAAGTAGCGGTCTTACCGGTCCCAATTGCCCAGATTGGCTCATATGCGATTACCATGTTCGCAACATCTGCTGCTGCGACACCTGCAAGATCGGACTTAATCTGAAGTCTAATCCAGTCAAGCGTAACTCCCATCTCTCTCTGCTCAAGAGATTCTCCGCAGCAAAGAATCGGTGTAAGACCTGCTTCGATTGCTTTCTTCACTTTCTTGTTCAGAAGCACATCGTCTTCCTTAAAGTAATCACGTCTCTCAGAGTGTCCGATTACCACATACTTAACGCCTGCATCGACAAGCATCTCTGCCGAAATTTCTCCGGTGTAAGCGCCTTTCTCCTCAAAATACATATTCTCGGCGCCAACCTGCACATTCGTTCCTTTCACAGCTTCCACAACCGGTACAATATCAATTGCCGGTACGCAGTATACTACGTCAACACTGTCAGAAACCACAAGCGGCTTTAACTCTTCCACAAGCTTAACAGCCTGACTTGGAGTCATATTCATCTTCCAGTTTCCGGCTACAATTTTTCTTCTTGCCATGTTACTTTTCCCTTTCTTTTTATCATAATTCCTGATATTACCAATAGCAATCCGATTACGCCGCATATCTGCACATATCCGCTATACAGACCTGCCACCAGACAAACTCCGTTGCCCGTTCCAAGGAAACATACAACCGTTACCTTTGCACCCTCGTAATAAGTCGGAGGAATGAAGTTTCGCACAGTCCTGTAATATGCGCCGTCCCATTCGTAATAATATTCAATCAACATACGTTCCTTGTCAATGCTTACGACTTCTCCTTCTGCTATCGATATAATTGAGGCAATCGTCATTCCTCTTGCATTGGCTTCTTCTGCTTTCGCAGCAGCCCACCTTACTCCGGCGATGTACATTGTGTATACGACATACAAAAGGCACAAACTACTGCCAACTATCATGAGACCATTCCGGAATTTATTTATCATCTGCTGCCATAACGCCCGGTAATTCTTTACCCTCCAAAAATTCAAGGGAAGCACCGCCACCGGTAGAAATGTGGCTCATCTTGTTGCCAAGTCCCATCTGATTAACTGCCGCCGCAGAATCTCCGCCGCCGATAATAGTGGTAGCGTTAGACTTTGCAAGTGCCTCGGCAACTGCAAGTGTTCCTGCTGCAAGCGTAGGATTCTCAAATACACCCATCGGTCCGTTCCAGACAACCGTCTTAGCCTCTGCAATAGCTGTTGCAAAAAGCTCGCAGGTCTTAGGTCCGATATCGCATCCTTCGCGGTCTGCAGGCATATCATCCGCATCAACAGTTATCGTCTCAACCGGTGCATCAATCGGATTCGGGAATTCCGGAATCGTAACTGCATCTACCGGAAGAAGAATCTTCTTTCCAAGCTTCTCTGCCTTTGCAAGCATTTCCCCGCAATAGTCAACCTTTGTCTCATCTAACATAGAACGGCCGATTTCTTTACCCTGAGCCTTAAGGAAGGTATAAGCCATACCTCCACCGATGATAAGGGTATCTGCCTTCTCAAGAAGATTGTCGATTACGTTCAGCTTGTCGGCAACCTTGGCACCGCCGAGGATTGCAACGAATGGACGAACCGGATTTTCAACTGCATTTCCAAGGAAATCGATTTCCTTCTGCATTAAGTATCCGACTACGTTATCTCCACCCTTTGCGGTAATAAACTTTGTAACTCCGGCCACAGATGCGTGTGCTCTATGAGAGGAGCCAAAGGCGTCACATACATATACATCAGCAAGGTCGGCAAGTTCCTTCGAAAACTGCTCTCCGTTCTTTGTCTCCTCTTCGCCGCGGAAACGTGTATTCTGCAAAAGAACTACATCTCCTTCTTTCATAGCGTTAACGGCAGCGGTTGCAGCTTCTCCGGTTACGTTATAATCAGCGACGAAAACAACTTCCTTTCCAAGCTTCTCGGAAAGTCTCTTTGCAACCGGCGCAAGCGACTCGCCTTCGTTTGGTCCGTTCTTAACCTTTCCAAGATGTGAGCAGAGAATGACTTTTCCGCCATCGTTTAATAATTTCTGGATTGTAGGAAGAGCAGCTACAATACGAGTTTCATCAGTGATCACGCCCTCTTTTAATGGTACGTTAAAATCGCATCTTACGAGCACTCTTTTGCCTTTCACGTTGATATCATCAACCGACTTCTTGTTTAATGACATAGGTATGTCCTCCTTATATTTTTTACTTGGTAACCGAAAGAACCTGCCACCGGCAGCTTCTTCGGATGCCTGGTAATGAAAATGTCCGACCTCTCAGGTCGGACATTCTTATTCTGAAATTTACCGACACCGCACGATGCCGCTTCGCTGCATCCCGCGCTTGTTACTTAAGCAAGCTCTGAGAAGTACTTAATTGTACGAACCATCTGAGAGGTGTAGCTGTTCTCATTATCATACCATGCAACAACCTGTACAAGATTGTCCTGTCCAACCATTGTCTGGGTAGCATCAAAAATGGATCCATAGGTGCTTCCTACGATATCAGAAGAAACAATCTCTTCCTCGTTGTATCCGAATGATTCGGTAGAAGCTGCCTTCATAGCTGCATTGATTTCTTCCTTAGTTACTGACTTCTCAACAGTTGCAACTAAGATTGTGGTAGATCCTGTAGGGGTTGGTACACGCTGTGCAGATCCGATCAGCTTTCCGTTTAACTCTGGGATAACAAGACCGATTGCCTTTGCTGCTCCAGTTGAGTTAGGAACGATGTTCACTGCTCCCGCACGTGATCTTCTAAGGTCGCCCTTTCTCTGCGGACCGTCAAGAATCATCTGATCTCCTGTATAAGCATGAACAGTTGTCATAATACCGGCCTTGATTCCGGCTAAATCGTTAAGAGCCTTAGCCATAGGAGCTAAGCAGTTTGTTGTGCAGGAAGCTGCTGAAATAATGGTATCTTCCGGCTTTAGTGTTGTATGGTTAACATTGTAAACGATGGTAGGAAGATCGTTACCTGCAGGTGCAGAGATAACAACCTTACGGGCTCCGGCATTGATATGAGCCTGAGCCTTCTCTTTGCTTGTGTAGAATCCGGAGCACTCTAATACTACGTCAACCTTTAATTCTCCCCATGGACAATTATTTGCATCCGGGAAAGCGTAAATCTTGATTGTCTGTCCGTCAACAGTGATAGAATCCTCTCCAGCCTCTACGGTATCGGCCAAAGCGTATTTTCCCTGTGAAGAGTCATACTTTAATAAATGTGCAAGCATTTTCGGGCTTGTCAAATCGTTGATTGCAACAACCTCGTAACCTTCTGCTCCGAACATCTGTCTGAATGCGAGACGACCGATACGGCCAAATCCATTGATAGCTACTCTTACTGCCATGTTTAATTCCTCCTAAGAATCTAAAATGTATATTTTTGGAAAAGTATTCCCAAACTGTCTCCATTTTAACCAATTATTATAGAAAGTTCAAGTCCTTTTTCTGTAGTTTGTTAATTTTTTCACTAAATACTGTATCTTTCTCCCTGCGAAAAAAGCTTCGCAGAATATCCACTTGCGCAATCGTTTTAAAACACTTACAATTTTTCTATACAAATCCGCACCGCCCAGCGGACGATTTTCAGGAGGACACCTTATGCTTTGGGACACACACATGCACTGTCATTTTTCCGGCGACAGCGACGCCGATCCGAGGGACATGATTCTGGCGGCCATGAAAAAAGGTCTTGGCGGAATCTGCTTTACCGACCATCAGGATTTTGATTACAAAGAGACGCCCGGTCTGTTTGATCTGGATGTCGATGCGTATCAAGCAGAGATTTCCCAACTGCAGCGGGAATACCATTCTGCCGGCTTTGACCAGCCGGATTTTCAGGTACTGTGGGGAATCGAGCTTGGACTCCAGCCGCATGTTGCCAAGCAGAATCTTGCGCTCACACGCAGCTACCCATTTGATGTCGTAATCGGCTCTTCCCACTGTGTCCGCTGCATAGACGTCTATTATCCTGCGTTTTTTGCAGACCGCTCCGAAGCGGACGCCTATCGGGATTATTTTGAAAGCATTATCGAAAATATAAACTCCGAGGCGGATTATGACGTCTATGGACATATTGATTACATTGTCCGATACGGTCCGAATCGCAACCGGTTCTACTCCTACGAAACCTATCAGGACGTAATCGATGAAATCCTTCGGCTTTTAATCAGCCATGGTAAAGGAATCGAAATCAATACCTCCGGATTCAAATACGGTCTGGGACATCCGAATCCGACAGAGGCCGTTCTGAAGCGGTATCGTGAGCTCGGCGGCGAAATCATTACTGTCGGCGCGGATGCGCATAAGCCGGAGCACGTTGCCTACGATTTCGATCAGGTTCCCGCGATCTTAAAAGAAGCCGGTTTCAAATATTTTACTGTATTTAAGCAGCGAAAGCCTGTATTTTACAAAATACCATAATGCGTACAGACAAACCGTACACAACGAAAGCCGCTCTATCCGAAGATATCGCGGCTTTCGTTGTGTTTTTTGCTATGCTTTTAATACAAAAGGAAAAGTTTGCGGAGAGAACTCTTTTTCTTATCGGCCTTCTTTCCGATAATTCTCTCAAAGAACGGCTCGCAGTACTCATAGCGCTCACCCTTCAATCCTTCCGGTAATAAACTACACTGTGTAAAGTTTCCAAGTTCTACAGTTGAGAATGTTGTCATAAGAATTTCCCTCCTTCGACTATATTTTGTACCTTATAACTATATTATAACCTCTTTTTCCCAGTTTTCCACAGCCTAATATCCTAATTTTTTCACATTCCTATGTGCTATGAGCACATATTATGCTATAATAATAGCAGAACATTCTGGTGCCGGATTACAGTATAGTGGAGGAAAATGCCATGGGACTTACCATTGAAGATATGCTTACGATTTCAAAAGACAAATATAAAATGGAGCTGGTTGGCGGAGCGAATGGCTGGTCAAATTCCATCAGCTGGATTCTTCTGATTGAAGACAGTTTAATCCTAAAAAATTTCAAGGGCCGCGACCTTGCCGTAACGACCGGTATGGGATTTGACACTCCCAAAAAACTGCAGTCGCTGGCGGAGAGTCTGGTCGAGCTTCACTCTGCCGGCCTCATCATAAACATAGGGCCATACATTTCCGAAATTCCTGCCACAGTTATATCCTACTGCAACGAAAATGACTTTCCGCTTCTGACTGTTCCATGGAGCACAACGCTTTACGATATGATTAAAGATTTAAGTCTGCGTGTCCTGCTGCAGAGCGTTGCCGACGAGCAGATTTCCAACGCCTTGATTTGCGCCATCGAGGAACCTACTGCCAGAAATCTGTATGAAAAAGATTTGCTTCCGTATTTTGATGCGGACGGCAGTTTCCAGGTGGCGCTAATGTCCACAGGCGATCTGGACGTCATGGATACCGTTGAGCGGAGACGTATTGATTACCAGCTGCGCATCTATCTGGAAAATATCACACACAACGGCCACTTTTTCTATTATGATTCCTGCTTTGCGCTGGTATTAAACGACGTAGCGCCGGAACAGGTACGCGATATTCTGGACAGTTTTATCAGACGCACTATGCGAAAAATGCCGCAGAAAAAAGTTGCCGTCGGGGTGGGAAGCCTCGTGACAGACATCGGCAATCTTGCTTTAAGCTACCGCCGCGCGCGTGTCGCGGTGGATTCCGCTCTTCGCAAGGATGCCGGTCTCCTCTTTTTTGACGATATGGGAATCGACCGTCTGCTCGGAATGGTATCTGACGAAGCATTGATGAAAGAAATGGGACAGGATACTCTCCTGCCCCTCTTGGACTATGACCGCAATCATGGAACGAATTATGTAGAAACCCTGCGCCATTATCTTATGAGTAACGGCAGCATTCAGGCCGCATCGGATGCTACCTTCACACACCGCAATACCGTAATTTACCGTCTGCATAATATCAAGAAATTGTTGGACTGCAGCATCGAGACTCCGGAAGAACGCCTGAAGTATCTCATCGCCTGCATGATTGTGGATATGTAATTTTTACTCTTTTCTACTTTTCTACGTATGCATAGATTTTCATGTACTCATGCTTAACAATGCAATTCGGGTTGAATTATTTTAATCTGGAACCGCATAGAACACAGTTTCAGCTGATGCAGCACTATGATGTCTAAGATAGTATCTATATTTTTTACCTGTTTCATTTGCAAACGAATGTATCAATTTGGGGATGCGTATCATGTCATCGATCTTATGATATACACAAATTGCCATATATGGTGCGTTTTTCACTATCAGATTTCTCATTCCAAGCAATGCCTCATATTCACCACCTTCGAGATCCATCTTAACAAAACTGATAACCTCATCCTGTAAAATTTCGTCAACTGTAATCATGTCAACCATCTCTCCGCCAGTCTCGTCAGACACTACACAAGAGCTCTGCTCATTTCCAACAGCAAATGCTGCCTGCTTTTTCGTATCGCCCACTGCATATTTATAGCATTTCATACACCCTGTTTTTCTTGATAATTCTAAAAGTTTTTCATAATTCTTCGGGTCCGGCTCAAATGCATGAACAAATCCGTCGCAGCCTTCTTTTCTGACGAAATCTAAAAAATTTTGAGCAGAATCACCTATCCACGCTCCACAATCTACCATTACATTTTCATACTTAGATGGAATATAAAGCGAATTAAAATACTGTTCGCCAACCCACAACTTCCATAAAGGGGTAACATCAAAACTGATGCAGTGTGCTTTATCATCAAGATAGGAAAGAAAGTTTCTCTAGACAAATCATCTTCTAACATGGTCTTTAAAAAAGAATTTTCTTAACGAAACCGTCGTCCTCGGATTTGCACCATTGCCGATATGCATTCTTCATCCGGTAATGTCATATACCCGCTTTGCCAATTCGATCCCCAGCAGCGGAATGTTATCATGCTCTTCCACAACTTCCCACAGACTTCCCCAGATGTCCTTTTTGCTGCAGTCTGCGGTATTGGAACAATATAAAAACCCGAAAATTCCCTCTATCTGCTGCGTACTGCGGTCAATTGCCAATAGCATATTTATTCATTACACAATCCTGCCTTTTCCTATAAAATAAAATTTTCCGTCATTTATGAGCAATATATTACCCCTGCTAATTATAGCTTACCCAGCTTCCCAATGCAAGAAAAATGTGTCCAAAATGTTACCCATATAATATGTAACTCATATTCAATATTTTACATTGATACTAAAATAATATTACTGACCTACTGCATATAATAGAGAGATTATCATCTCTAAGAAGGAGGAAACCGTCTTGATCAACTACAACCCTTTTTGGAATACTCTCCAACAAAAGAGCGTGACCAAATACCAGCTCATTTACCACTGGGGAATATCCAGCAATACGCTGCGAAGAATGAGTAAAAATGAACCCATAAGCACCACCACTCTCAACGAGCTGTGCCTGATTCTAAATTGCAGGGTAGAAGACGTCATACAATTTGATGCAGCGGAAGAAGAACTATCCGCAATCAACCAGCGGAGAGAAGAAATCAGCAAGTTCCGAAAAAAAAGGCAAAAAAAATAAGCCTGTGTTCCATAAAGAACATAAGGCTTATTTTTTACTGCCAGACTACTTAAAGTACTCTACACCGGACTCGAAAATGCGCATATCCTGCTCGCCGTAAATGTTAATTGCGACAGACTCTCCGCGGCGCTCCGAATGGGCCATCTTTCCAAGCACGCGTCCGTCCAGAGAGGTAATTCCCTCGATTGCCATGTAAGAACCGTTTACGTTCCACTCTTCATCCATGGTAGGCACTCCGGTCTCATTTACATACTGCGTAGCAACCTGTCCGTTCGCAAAGAGCTGATCTAACCACTCTTTCGAAGCAACGAAGCGCCCCTCTCCATGAGACGCCGGATTACAATATACCTTTCCAAGCTCCGCGCCCGAGAGCCATGGGCTCTTATTGGTAACAACCTTTGTATAAACCATCTTGCTGATGTGTCGGTTAATCGTATTATAGGTAAGTGTCGGCGACGTCTTATCCTGCATACGGATTGCTCCGTAAGGAACGAGTCCTAACTTGATGAGCGCCTGAAATCCGTTACAGATGCCAAGTGCAAGTCCGTCGCGCTCATTTAACAGGCGGTTTACCGCCTCCGTCATCTTTGCATTTCGAAATGCTGTAGCAAAGAATTTCGCAGAGCCTTCCGGTTCATCTCCTGCCGAGAATCCGCCCGGAAACATGATAATCTGCGACTGATCCATGGCCTTGACAAACTCGTCGACAGAATCGCGGATATCTTCCGCGGTCAGATTCTTGAATACCTTTACAATCGTATCCGCACCGGCACGCTCGAATGCTCTTGCACTGTCGTACTCGCAGTTGGTTCCCGGGAAAACAGGGATAAATACGGTCGGCTTCGCCACTTTATGTCTGCATACATAAATATTCTTTGTATCAAATACATCGGTCTGAACATCCGAAGTATCTTCATGGCTTCTTGTATGGAATACGCCTTCGAGTTTTCCCGTCCATGCGGCAATTGCCTCATCCAACGTAAGAACCATATCGTCGCACTCAATCGTCTGTGTATCATTTACAAATCCGACAACGCTCTCCGCGCCGCTGACGCCGGCATCATCTAAGCAGGCTCTTACAACCGGAAGCTTCTCAACCGGAATTTCAGCAACAATGTTACCGAATCCAGGAGCAAATAAAGTACTGCTTGTTACATCCTCCTCTATGGTTACCCCAAGCTTATTGCCGAATGCCATCTTGGAAACTGCTGCTGCAAGTCCCTTTCCGTCAAGTGCATATGCAGAAACAATTGCCCCCTTTTGAATCATCTCATGGATGGCATCATATAACTTCATAACCTGCTCGTAGTCCGGAAGATCATATTGATCCTTCTCAATCTCAAACAAGACAAGCTGGTTTCCGGCACATTTCAGTTCCGGAGTGATGATATCTTTTTCTTTTGCCACATCTACGGCAAATGAGACAAGCGTCGGAGGAACGTCGATTTCGTTGAAGGTTCCGGACATCGAATCCTTTCCTCCAATCGACGGAAGTCCGAATCCAATCTGTGCGCTGTACGCTCCGAGCAGCGCCGCAAACGGCTGGCTCCAGCGTCTCGGATTCTCGCTCATTCTGCGGAAGTACTCTTGGAATGTAAAGCGAATCTTTTTGTAATCCCCACCGGCAGTCACAATTCGCGATAAAGATTCGAGCACTGCATAGATTGCTCCATGGAACGGACTCCAGCTTGAAAGGTATGGATCAAATCCGTAAGACATCATCGTTACGGTATCGCATTTTCCTTTTAGTACCGGAAGCTTCGCTACCATGGACTGCGTCTCGGTAAGCTGATATTTTCCGCCGTATGGCATGTATACGCTTCCTGCTCCGATAGAACCGTCAAACATTTCAACGAGTCCCTTCTGGGAGCACACGTTAAGATCTGAAAGCTCTGCAAGCCATGCGCCCTTCATGTCTCCTCTTTCAATCTTTTCCGCTGCCGCAGGAGTGTTGATTTTTGCAAAGTAGTTGTCCTCTTCTGCCGGCATATCAACCGCCACGTCCGTCTCCTGATGCGCTCCGTTGGTATCAAGGAAAGCGCGGGAAATATTTACGATTTCCTTACCTCTCCACACGAGCACAAGTCTTGGCTCTTCGGTTACCACCGCAACCTCAGTTGCCTCGAGGTTTTCTTCCTTTGCATACGCCATGAACTGCTCGACATCTTCCGGTGCGACTACAACAGCCATACGCTCCTGGGACTCGGAAATGGCGATCTCCGTTCCGTCAAGACCGGCGTATTTTTTCGGAACCTTATCAAGCCAGACTGTAAGCCCTGCAGCGAGCTCTCCGATTGCAACAGATACGCCGCCGGCGCCAAAGTCGTTGCACTTCTTTATGATATGGCTGACTTCCTCCCGACGGAAAAGTCTCTGCAGTTTGCGCTCGGTAGGCGCGTTTCCCTTCTGCACCTCTGCGCCGCATACGGCAGTGGACTCTGTATTGTGGGCCTTGGAGGATCCGGTTGCCCCGCCGATTCCGTCACGTCCGGTACGTCCTCCGAGAAGGATGATTTTGTCGCCCGGATCCGAATTTAATCTCCGTACGGCACGTCTCGGGGCAGCGCCCATAACAGCGCCGATTTCCATGCGCTTTGCAACATAATTCGGATGATATACTTCCTTCACATATCCGGTGGCAAGTCCGATCTGGTTGCCGTAGGAGCTGTATCCATGCGCTGCCTCACGAACAAGCTTCTTCTGCGGAAGCTTGCCTTCCAACGTCTCTGCGACAGGAACCGTCGGATCGGCAGCTCCGGTTACACGCATTGCCTGATATACATACGTGCGTCCGGAAAGCGGATCGCGGATTGCTCCGCCGAGACAGGTAGCAGCGCCGCCGAACGGTTCGATTTCCGTCGGATGATTGTGTGTCTCGTTCTTGAAGTTTACAAGCCACTCTTCCGTTTTTCCGTCAACCTCGACCGGTACGACGATGGAACATGCGTTAATTTCATCGGACTCTTCCTGATCTTGCAGTTTTCCTTCCTTCTTCAGCCTCTTCATGCCGACAAGGGCAAGATCCATCAGGCAGACAAACTTGTCCGATCGCCCCTGATAGAGATTTTTGAAGGACTCAAGATAATCGTTGTAAGCGGCCTCGATTGGCGCGCGGTAATATCCGTCGTCGAAGGTAATATTTTTAAGCTCGGTTGAAAATGTGGTATGACGGCAATGATCTGACCAGTAGGTGTCAAGCACACGAATCTCCGTCATCGATGGGTTGCGCTTTTCTTCATTCTTAAAATAATTCTGGATGTGAAGAAAATCCTTAAAGGTCATCGCGAGATTCAGCGAATCATACAATTCCTTAAGATTGGTTTCCTGCATCTGAATGAATGCGGTCTGTCCGTCCGAGCCGTCGAAAATTCGTACATCTGCCGGTTCCTCGAACTCCTGAACCAGCGTTTTTGGCTTTTCGAGACCGATTGCGCGGGAATCCACCGGGTTGATACAATGCTTCTTGATTGCTTCAAACTGTGCATCGTTTATATCGCCTTCAATCACATATGTGGTCGCGCTGCGGATGATTGGCTCTTCGTTCTCGTTTAACAGCTTGACGCACTGCTCGGCGGAATCTGCTCTCTGGTCGAACTGCCCCGGCAAAAATTCTACGGAAAATACTCTCGCATTCTCTGCGTCAAACGTTTCTTCATAAATATCGTCAACAGGAGGTTCTGAAAATACGGTTAAAAGGGCTTTTTGGTAAGTTTCCTCCGAAATATTCTCAACATCATACCGGATCAGTACTCTTACTGCCTCAATTGTCTGAATCCCTAAGTAGTGCTTGATTTCATGTTTAAGCTCCTTCGCCTTTACAGCGAAATCCGGTTTCTTCTCCACGTACACGCGGCGTACATTACTCATGTCTGATTCCCTCCATTCAATTTTTCTCATTACCACTTGTCTTTCATCAGTATATCATTCATCTTTTCATAAGTTAAATTAATTTTTATTGACTAATTTATAAGTAATACTTATTATTAAGGAGAAGATTTCGCAACCGCAAGAACCGCATAAATGAGGCGGAGCCGCAAAACAAAACGCAACGCTAACGCCAAACAGAAAGGATTTTCCGATATGGATATCAATTTCGAACTGTATAAAGTGTTCTATTATACAGCATCCACCCTAAGCTTCTCCGAAGCCAGCAAAAAGCTATATATTTCCCAGTCGGCAGTCAGCCAGTCCGTCAAGACCTTAGAAAAAAAGCTGGGACAGACGCTCTTCATTCGCAGCACCAAAAGGGTTCAGCTGACTCCTGCCGGAAACGTGCTCTTTCAACACATCGAGCCTGCCATGAACCTGATTTTCCGCGGCGAAAGTCAGCTTCTGGATCACAGCCCTCTCGGATTAGAGCAGCTGCACATCGGAGCAAGCGACACCATCTGCCGGTATTTTCTCGTTCCGTACGTAAAAGAGTTCCATGAAAAATATCCCCATGTGCCGATTAAGGTAACCAACGCTACATCTATACAATGTGTAGACTTACTAAACCAGAGAAAAGCGGATCTGATTGTTACCAACTTCCCGAATTCCTATTTGAACCGCACCTATATCCAAAAAACAGTATTGGATTTTAAAGATGTATTTATCGCCAATCCAAAAGCATTTCCGATTAAGGATCAGGAGCTTTCCTTTGAAGAGCTGCAAAACTACCCATTGATGACGCTTGACCGGAACAGCACCACCAGCGAGTTTCTGCATCAGTTGTTCCTCCGGCACCGGCTGGATCTGGTTCCGGAAATCAAGCTTAGCAGCAACGACCTTCTCATTGACCTTGCAAAAATCGGACTCGGAATTGCCTTCATCCCGGATTACTGCCTGACCGGAGAGACCGACGATCTGTTTATTGTAAAACTAAGAGAAAAGCTTCCTTCCAGACAGATTACAATATCTGCAAATACAGCGTTTCCGCTTTCTGCCGCCGCGGAGCAATTCCTCGAACTGTTCCCTTCGATATGATGCAATAAAAAATAGCCCGCACCCGATTTCTTGTCCTTCCGGGTGCGGGCCAAATCACATAGCGGATTATTTCAGCGTTTTGCCGGACGCCTCCAGCAGCTTCTCCCTCATCTCGTTTTCAATCTTCTGAAGCTCAATCTCCGCGTTTGCACGCTTCTCTCTTCCCTCTTCCTGAATCTTTAATACTTCATCCAACGTGCTGATCAATGTCTGATTCGTTGTCTGCAAGGTCTCAATATCAACGATTCCCCGCTCGGATTCCTTCGCGGTCTCAATCGAAGCAATCTTTAATGCTTCCGCGTTCTTCTTGAGAAGCTCATTGGTCATATCCGACACCTCTCTCTGGGCGCGGGCTGCTTCCGTAGAATGGTTGAGTCCGATTGCAATAACCATCTGGCTTTTCCAGAGCGGGATCGTATTCGTAAGCGTTGACTGAATCTTATCCGACATTTCCGTATCGTTGCTCTGAATCAGACGAATCTGCGGAGCCATCTGAAGAGAAATATTTCTGGTAAGCTCAAGGTCATAAATCTTCTTCTCAAAGCGGTTGATCATCTGTGAAAAATCCTTTGCAGCCTGAGTGTCCTCAGGAAGACCGCTCTCCTCGGCCTTTTTCAGCATCGCAGGCAGCTCTGTGTTCTTGGCGGTCTCAATCTTCTGCTTTCCCGCCATGATATACATGGACAATTCCTTAAAATAGTTCAAGTTCAACTCATACATCTTGTCCAATGTTGCAACGTCCTTCAGAAGCGTAATCTGATGCTGCTCTAACGCGTTACTGATACGGTTTACATTTACCTCGACCTTATCATACTTTGTCTTCATATTGGCAAGCTTGTTTGCATTCTTTTTGAAGATGCCAAAGAATCCCTTGGCTTCTTCCTCCTCAAAAGAACGGAGCTCCGTCACCACATTTGTGAGCATCTCTCCGACTTCGCCCATATCCTTTGTCCGCACATTTGCCATTGCCGCCTCTGAAAAATCCGCAATCTTCTTCTGGCTTGCGGCTCCGTACTGCATAATCTGCTGCGTGTTTTTCAAATCGATCTGCGCGGCAAAATCATCCACCATCTTCTATTCTTCCGGCGTGAGCACAACCTCTGCAATCTGCGGTTTTGCCGTTTCCTTGCTCTCTGAGGCTATTGCCGTTTCCTTTTGCTCCTGAAGTACCGGATCAAACGTAAGCGTCGGCGCTTCCTTTAACAATTCATCAATATTCTGGCTCATATGTCTTCCTCTTTATTTTTTATTTCTATCAAAGGCATGGTCTTTTGCAAGTCCATCCTTCGCGAGCATGGTCTGTAGTACCTTTGCATCTGTTGTCACATCAAAAACCGCATCGGAAAACAATTGGTTCAACAGTTCCTCAAAGGATTGATTAATGGTATCAAGAGTCTTTTCCAGTTCCGCCTTCGCCTCAATGATTTCTTCATTCGGCGACGATACCTGATTGAACTCCTCATAAGCCTCTACGAGCTTTAATGTGGTCGGCAGATAATAATCCATGAACTTCTGCATCTTACCCATCTGTTCCGGATGCTCGCGCACACGCTTAAAGATTTCCTTTAGCACATTTTCCAAAGTAAAAAGTTTCTGAGAGATTACCTCTCCCGGAAGTTTCTCATTCATTTCCCGGATATGACCGGTACATTCCTGTCCCTGCCAGATCATCTTTGCAAGCTCGGGATGATTTTTCTTAATCTCGTCGCTCGGATCTTCGATTCCGCTTTGTCTTCTCCAGCGCATTGCCTCCGCATCCGCAAACACGTCCCGCTCTGCGCCCGGTTTGGCATTTTTGTCCGGGCTTGTCCCCGCTGCATTCTGCTTCTGCCTCTGCTTTGCAAAATCCTCCAGTTCCATAGTCTTCCGCTGCTTCTCTATTGCAAGATACTCACGATAGGTATCATCCGAAATCATCAGGCAGCTTTCCTGTGCATCCAGATGTCCCTGTGGAAAAATTCCTTTTGCAATCATGCGCCTGACATCCTTTCGCACAAATTTTTCGGACTTTCCGGTCTGTCCGGCAAGCTCGGCAATATTCACATAGCTTTTTCCCCGGCAGAGGGAAAGGTAGCGTTCTGCCCGTCCCAGCAGTTTTCTGCTTCGCACTCCCGCCGCAATCATACTGATTCCGCCGGCCAGCAGTGCCAGATTTAAAACGGTTCCGAATACTCCCAGAACCGGTCCGCGCGCAATCAGGGAAATGATTGCTATGATTAGAACAACAACACCCATTATGCCAGTCCCGATTCCTCCAAATACTGTCAGAAGGATTCCGGACACACTGCCTTTCCTTTGAAAGACAACGCTCGGAGCCGCAAACCCATTGTAAGGTCTTGCCATATTCGGCTTCTTCGCATTGTTGTACGGCTTATAAAAAACAGGCGCTTTTTGCACGCTCTTTTTATTTCCGTTCCACTGATATGTGGACGTCGTCTGCTTTACCTGACGCTTTGCCTCATCCACGACGCCGCTTACCGTATTGGATACCACATTTCCGATTCTGGAAAAATCTCCGGTGCGAAGCGAATCCTCCACCGCTCCTCTTATTTCATTTCCGATATCGTACCAATTCCGATTATTCTCCATTTTACATCTCCATTTATCAATCCATTTCCAAGTATAATGGATTTCGTCGAAAAATACAACGGTCATTACTCCGTTGTCCGCTCCCAGAACGCCTGCACTTCCTCCTCAATCGTGTCCAGAGTGCAGACGCTCCGTCTCTCCCACTCTCTCGGGTACAACGCATCATAATCGCGCTGCAGAAAGCGTTCATCCAGAAGCAGAATAATGCCCCGGTCCTCCGTAGTCCGGATGACACGTCCCGCCGCCTGAAGCACTTTATTGATTCCCGGATACCGGAATGCATAGTCGAATCCGTTTCCGGAATCCGCATCGTAATAATTCTTTAAAATTTCCCGCTCGTTCCCGATTTGCGGGAGCCCGGTTCCTACTACAATCGCTCCGATGAGCCTGTCGTTCTTTAAGTCGATTCCCTCTCCGAAGATGCCGCCCATCACGCAGAATGCCACCAGCGTCCGGGGCTCTTCCTTTTCAAATTCCTCCAAAAAAGCTTCCCTGTCTGCCTCGCGCATATTGCTTTTCTGGATAAGCCCCCGCACCGCATCCGGCGGACTTCCGGACAGCGCCGCATCATCCTCGTCCGGCTTTTGTGCGCTTATGACCGTTTCCATATTACAATATCTGTCGTACACCTCATTCATCATCTTGTAGGATGGGAAAAAAACCATATAATTTCCCCGCTTACAGCGCACCGTCTTCTTTATATACCGGGCAATGCGGTCATACTCCTCTGCGTTTCTTCTGGTATATTTTGTACTCACATCGCGCCCAAACGCCAGCAGCCGCTGATCCGATGAAAAAGCGCTCTTGGCATAGATGGCGTAATTATCCTCCAGCGTCGACAACAGCCTTTTATAATAATGAATCGGAAGGAGCGTCGCCGAAAAGAAAATCGTTGCGTTTCCTTTATCCAGACATTTCTGCAGATTCTGCGACGGATCCACACAGAAAAGCTTTACCTTAAATCTTCCATCCTCAGCGATTTCCGAATAAATCACATAATGCTCATCCACCAGGTCGTAGATGTTTAAGAAATTGCGGACACGAAAATAAAAATCCAGAAATTCCTTTCTTCCCGGAAATTCAATCTGCCGCTTGGACGTATTCTGCAAAAACTCTTCCATATCCGTAAACAGATTGTATAGAGTAAAATACAATGTGCCGATTTCATCATACACCACATAGCTTTCGCACGCTCTCTTCAGTTCCAATAACAGCTTATTGCAGCGCTCCAGACGCTTCTCAATCTTTTTATTGTGAGGCCGGATGATTTTCTTTGCAAGCAGAAAATCCTCTTTATAGATTTCCGCCGAATACATCTCTCTGCTCCGCTCCACCAGATTGTGCGCCTCATCCACCAGAAAGATGTAATCTCCCTTGATTCCCTCCTGAAAAAAACGCTTCAAATACACGTTCGGATCAAACACATAATTGTAATCACAAACAATGTCATCCGCCCATGAAGATACGTCAAGGCTCATCTCAAACGGACACACCGTACATTTTTCCGCCTGCTTTAAGATTTCATCCCTTGTAAACACGTCCGATGCGGTAAGAAGCTCAAATACCGCATCATTCACGCGGTCGTAATGCCCCTTTGCATAAGGGCAGTTTACCGGATTGCACTCCATCTCCTCGCACAGGCAAAGCTTCTCCTTTGCCGTAAGCTGGATAATCTTCGCCTGATACCCCTTGTCCCTTAACAGTCCGAACGTCTCCTTTGCAACCGTTGCCGTAATCGTCTTTGCGGTAAGATAGAAAATGCGGTCTCCCAATCCCTCTCCGACTGCCTTGACCGCCGGAAAAATCACAGAGATTGTCTTTCCGACTCCGGTCGGAGCCTGAATGAACAAATTCTTCTTTCTTGCAATGGTGCGGTACACGTCAGAAACCAGCTGCTTTTGTCCGTCCCGATAGGGAAACGGAAAGGCAAGCTGCTTTATGGACGCATCCCTCTTTTTTCTCCATTCATACCGGAAATCCAGCCACTTGCGGTATTCCCCGACCAGCTTCAAAAACCAGTACTCTATCTCCTGATAAGAAAACGCTTCCCGAAAGACCTTCCGCTCCTGCGTCTCCAGATTGCAGTAAGTCATCTGCACTCCGATATGATCCAGTTCATTCTGATTAGCAAAGATAAATGCATAACACATAGCCTGTGCTTTGTGCACGTAAACCGGCTTCTCAAAATGCTCCACATTCGCGTACATGCCCTTGATTTCATCGATCCAGCTGCTCCCATCCTCCGTAAAAATTCCGTCGGCGCGCCCTTCTATCACAAGGTCGTACTCCATGGCGCATACCGTATATTTAAGCGGAACCTCTGCCATATACTCCTTGCCATGCTCTTTTTGAATCATCCGGTGGATTTTCGTTCCCTCGAGCATGGCGTCTGCACTCACCGCACCGCCTTTTCGGTTATCGATATCTCCTTCGCGAAAGATAAACTCCACCAAATTTCGGACTGATGTTGAAAAAACAGTATCGCTCATGTCTGATGAAGCCTCCTTTCCTTTCTGCCCGCGCACACGAAATTATAATACATTCTCCTTATATTTTCTCAATTCCTCCAAATAGATTTCCCCAATCTTGCTGATCTTCGCTCCCTTGATATGAATATATCCTATGTGCATTTTCTCAGACTCTTTCAACGGAATCGCGGCATAATCCGAGCCGTTTAATTCTTCGCAGATAATTCCGGAGCATAACGTATATCCGTTCAGGCCGACCATAAGATTTAACATAGTCGCGCGGTCGTCCGCCTTGATGATTTTCTTATATTCATATGTGCTCTTCATTTCCTCCGAAAAATAGAAGGAATTGTTCTTTCCCTGCTCAAACGCAAGGCAGGGATATTCCTGCAAATCCTTCATGGAAATCACTTTTTTTTCCGCAAGCGGATGATGCTTCCAGAGATACACGAAGGTATCGCATACAAACAATTCCTCGAAGACCAGTCCGTTCTCTTTAAAAAGCTTCCGCATAACCGCTTCATTGAAATCGCTTAAAAATAATACTCCGATTTCACTTTTCATGTTCTTAACATTTTCAATGACGGTCTCGGTCTTTGTCTCATGGGCGGCAAATTCATAATCCTCCATGCCGACCTGTTTTACCATCTCCACAAAAGCCTTTACCGCAAAGGAATAATGCTGCATGGAGACGGAGAACTTTTTCTTTATCTCCTGCCCGATATACCGGTTCTCAATCAACCGGTACTGTTCGATTACCTGTTTTGCATACCCGATAAACTCTTCCCCCTCCGGAGTAATCACAATGCCGCGGTTCGAGCGGATAAAAATGGTAATCCCCGCTTCCTCCTCCACGTCCCGCACAACGGCGGAAAGGTTCGGCTGCGAAACGAAAAGCTTCTTTGCCGCCTCATTCATCGAGCCGGAATCTGCAATTGTAATGATTTGATTCAGTTGTTGTAATGTCATATTCGTCACTCTCTTATTCTTTCAAATTTCCGCATCCGCCTGTCTCTATACAACCACATTCTTCAGCCATTTTCCGGACAGGAATCTTCCTGCAAAAATGACGCTTCGGATCCCCCAGTCCGCAAACATTCCAATCCATACGCCCATCGGCCCGACACCGCAGAAACGCATCAGATAGGCCGCAAGCGCAACCCTGCAGAACCACATGGTACATGTCGCAGTAATCATCGAAAACTTTACGTCGCCGGCGGCGCGGAGACCATATGCCGGAATAAACGAAATCGGCCAGAGGATTGGTTTTACAATCGTGATTGCAATCAGCATCTCATAGCACATTTTCATGCTTTCCGGTTCCATACCCGCCAGAATCATCACAGGCTTGCTGATTGCAAATGTAAATAAACATGCCGCCACAAGCATCCAGAAGCCGATTTCGGTAAGCTTTACCATGTAGTATTTTGCCTCCTCTTTCCTTCCCGCCCCAAGTGTCTGCCCGATCACAGTCATCAGTCCGATTCCGACGCCCACCGCTGCGACGCCGTTGACATTCTCAAAGATTACCGCCATAGCCTGCGCCGCAATCGCGGTAGTGCCAAGCGTTGAAACCGTAGACTGTATCGCCAGCTTTCCGAACTGGAACATGCCGTTTTCAATTCCTGCCGGAATACCGATTGCAAGTATTTTTCCAATCAGAGGAAAATCGGGCCGTATCGTAAAATACCGGTTGACGACAATCGTCTGTCTCTTCTTTCTTAAAAAATAAAACGACACGACTGCGCAGAACATTCTGGAGAAAAGCGTGGAAAGCGCAGCTCCCGCAACGCCAAGCTGAAACCCGAAAATAAGGACAGCATTTCCTGCCACGTTAAGCACATTCGAAATAATGGATACCGTCATCGGGAATCTGGAATTTCCTCCCGCCCGGTAAAAAGCCGCAGCCGCATTGAACAATGCGATAAACGGATACGAGATAACCGAAATCAAAAAGTAGACCTGCGCGTTTTCCATGACCGCCGGCTCCACACTTCCGAAAATAAACCGGAGCATCCCGCTTCGAAAAAGAAGACATATTACCATGATTCCCACAGAGATTACCGTAACGGTAAGAACAATCTGCCTTGCTGCGCGGTTAGCGCCCTCCTCGTCCCGATGACCGATATAGTGCGAGCAGATAATTGCCGCACCGGTTGCCAGCGCAGAGAACACCTGAATGATCAGCGTATTGATGGAATCCACCAGCGAGACGGCGGACATTGCCACGCTCCCGACATTGCTGACCATCATGGTGTCCGCCATTCCCATGAAGGAGTTGAGCATTTGTTCGATCATAATCGGAATCAGAAGCATCCACAATGTCTTTGTGGGAAAAAGCAGGTCATCTTTGTTTATTTTATTACTGTCGAATAATTTTCGTCTCATCGTTTTTCTGCCTTTGGTCTATAACATCAGCTTTCCTTCCAGCCGATCAAAATCAACCACTCTTCTGCTTTTGTCCGCTAACGTGATTGTGACAGGCCCATATCCGCCGCATTTTTCTTTGTCTGTATAGGCAATCTCAGTAATAGGAAACAGTTCATCCTCTGTAAAATCATGGAAATCTTCTTTCGTAATTACCTGCGATATCAGCATATATTTCTCATATTGATTATGCTTTTCTCTTTTGGTTCCGGCATACACCACAATGGAATTGTCGGAGTCCGGATTTGTACCGTTACTCTTAATATATGTAATATCATCCCAGCCATCAAATATGGTCATGGCAAGCTGCTTTTCTTTTCCGGTAAAATCATGCCCCTTTAATACAATTGCTTTTGCACCGTTTTTTTCCTTTTCATAAATCATGGTCACGTTATCGGGAAACCCATAAGCTCCCAGTGTCAGCGAAATCGGTCTTCTCATCATACGAATCTTATCTGCACGAATAACTCCGTATGGTACGGTAAAATCGGCAAGGTTCATCGCCTGCTTCCAATGCTCCTCTGTCTCAAGATCATACGCAAATACCTGCCGCCTGTACAATACGCCGTCTCTTAAACCATTCCAGAAAGTAACGTTCGCTTTTTCATAGGTATTCGTTGTCATATCGCAGAGCACATACTGCTGCGCCTCGACATCCCTGGCCGGAGCGGATTCCCATGGGTATTTGGTATTAAAGCAAAGCTTCGAATAGTTCCACATCCCATGCTCGTCCGTCTTTGCTTTTACAACCTTTCCGGTACGAAGAATGGTCTCTCCGTTCGCCTTATGATTCGAAAAGCATAACGCCGGGCCGTCAAGAGCCGTTACCTTCACCTCATCTTTTGAAAGCTTCTCCCATGTTCCGTTGTTCTCTTTTGCCGTCCAGAACGGATGATCCGCCGGAAGATGCAGGCATAGAAACGCCTTTCCAAGCCAGAACGGGGATTCCGCGCAGGAATAACCCTGCACGAGCGGGGTAAACTGTCCGTAAAAGCCAAGCGTCGGAATTCCCTCATACAGGAAATCCTCTCTTGTCATAAACTGTAACAATGAGCCGGATGAAATACGTCTTGCCCATCCCGGATCCATTGTGGAATTGCGCAGCATCATATTTCCGTCAAATGCACTGGTTGCCGCATTGCGGTAAATGCTGCTTCTGCCCCACATATTCGTACAACCGTCCTCATCAAAGAAATCTCCATAGGTCTTCATAAGCTCGTTGGAATTTTCCTCGAATTTTCCGGCAATGTAAGGCTCCTTTTCGTATCCGTACCACTGATTCCATAACGGAGCGTACACGTTAAATGCCCAGCAGGAATAATAGTCAAAGGAATGTCCGTCCCGATACCAGCCGTCTCCCGCATAGTAAGCAAGAATCGCCTGTGCATGCTCCCTCATAATATCGTGATTGATTTCATAGCCTTCCATATCAAGAAAGGCAAGATCCAGCATATTGAACAACCGCCAGTTCTGCGGCACTGTATTTCCGTTTCCATAATCCAGCAGAAAATCCGCAATACTGTCCTTTTCCTCTTTGGTGTAGGTATCCCAGATTTCTTCCTTGCTGATCCATAGGCAAATCGCAAGTGCACAGGTCTCGACCGTCTGCTGAAAGGTGCAAAACGGATTCGAATCTTTGGATAGTTCTACCAGTTCTTCATATCTTCCCACAGAAAGCGAATCGCCGGTCGTGCATGAACGGAGTACATGTTTCTTATAGTATTCGCATATCTTATATCCGTTTATCGTAAGTTCTGGATTCTCATGAATTAAAGGCGCGGCAATAAAGAAGGATCTGGCAAGTCCTTCAAAATATTCTGCCTTACATTCCCAGACAGCATCCTCGCTGTGCGGATATGTGACCTTTGTCTCTTTTCTGGGCATGACGACCGGATCGTTAAAATCCCTGATATTATTAAAAATACCGGTCAGCAGAAATTCCCCTGCATCAACCCAGCTTTGTCTGGTAAGTCCGGTATACGGACTTAAATGATAATCTAAATATTTTGGTATATATGCCATATGGTTCCTCTCTCCAAAATAATTGCGGTCTCATGCCAGCGTTACGGTTTCCCCGGCCTTTATTTCATATATACGATTGCCGTCAACCGTAATCCAGACACTACAGAAGTTCGGATTATATACAAACGATGCATCCGCTGCAAATCTCAAATTCTCCGCTGCCTCCATGTAGGAGACATAATCAATATTTGTCGCATACCAGATGTCATCCCGGTCTCCCGCCATTTTGCAGAACTCTTCCATCAGCTCCCAGTTGTCGTCTCTTGCAAATTCATAGCTGTGTCCCCATACATACATCATGTACAGATACTGCTTTTTGGTAAGCTCTGTAAATGCTTTGCCGAGCGCAAGCAAATTGTGATTATGATGGCAGGTTGCTTTCCACTCATATAGATTGGTCGGCAGGTCAAAGCCGTCCGAATCCCCTACAATTCTGGAATACCGGATTCCCAGCACCGGAAGAAGCGCTTCTATCTCTTTGGTATAAGAGCCGTTCGGATAAGAAAGACCCTGAACAAGTCTGCCAGAGATTCGTTCCAGATTGATGCGGTCCTGCAGCACTTCATGCACAACAAGCGAAAGCGGTTCCCTCGCTATCGTCGGATGCGTAAGCGTATGGCAGGCAATCTCATGCCCTTCATACAATTTCGGTATTTCATCCTCGTGAATCCGGATATCCATATCCAATTCTCCCGAATTTAAGTGGAATGTTCCTTTGATATGATACTTATTAAAAATCTCTATCAGTTTTCGATCTTCCAGCTTCCCATCGTCATAGCTCATGGTAAGCACTTTGAATTTTCCTCCCGGAAAACAAATATACGGTTTCATAATTGCAACTCTCCTCCCATTTTCCTATGCGGATAACTGCCTGCAGTTCTTCTCGCTAACGCTCATTATAACATATCTTTTATTGCTTCGCATCAACATTAAATATGGGTTTTTTCATATCCGGTTTTTTCATAAAAGAAGGCGCCCTGCCTGTGCAGAGTGCCTTGTTCTTACGAAGTTAATCAGCGAGTGAAATATTACAATCCGGTTTCCGGATTGTATCTATATAGAAAAAATGTCCGGCCGGAATCCATAATTCGTCCTGTCATGGATTCTAAATCGGCAGGTTATTCAGACAAGGCGATAAATGCATCATATGATGATTTGTCATCGGGGTTAAAATCATACCGCCTCTCGTCAATCTTCCCCAGAATACTAATAACCAGACAGCTCGAAAATCTGTAGTCACTCCGCCCTCTTCCAATATTCTCATTACCCATTCTTCGGGTACCATGGACTGTATCTGCTCCAATGTTAAGCTTTCTAATATGGAGCGCGTATTTTTTCCTACTGCAATCATATAATCACGAAGCGCAAGGATATTTATCCCTTTTCCAAACTCCACTGCTTCATCAAATTCCAATGCATTTCCGGTATCTGTAATGGAAGCGCCGATTTTTCTCTGCCATCCCGCATCAAAAATCTGATTCTGATTTACCATTAAAATGTTGCTTACCAGATCTTCAATGCGATATGTATGCCAGAACTGCCAGCACATGGGAACTTTTCTCGTTCCCGCATAATGCAAATCCACATCATAATCCTCTCTTGGTACGATTGCGTTCTGATTTCCCAACAGCATATATTCCAGAACATAATCCGCAATCGTTTTTTCGGTTCTTCCCGATATTTCGGCGGGATGTACCATCGCATGAACTTCCAATGTCAGTTCCCTTATTTTTTCAATGTCTGTCCCACTTAAAGCGCTCTTTAATTCATCATATTTTTCTCTGATTGGTGCAAATAATTCTTCTTTTTTCATAAGATATATTTCCTTTCGTGTTTTGACAGCATTGTAACATTCTTTCTACGACAGCTATATGTCGTAATTAGACAAAAAATTTTTTGCTGTTTCAATCAACTCTTTTTTGTATTCCTCCGGTCCTACAATCTTTACTTTATCTCCAAAGCTGAGCAGCAATGCTTTCCACAATCTTTCTTTCGCCGGAACGTCAATAAACATCCGGCTCCATGTTTCCGTAATTTTTTCTACCGGACAGTCAGGAAAGTATTCCAACATCAGATTTGCATTCTCATTCTCAAACTGTACTTCGATGTGAATACATGTCTGATAATATTCCCGTTCAGAATCTTTCATAAGCGTCTCAATGTCTCCATGCTCCACATCGGAAATTTTATCGGTTACCTGCAAATCTTGTATTCGTGCAACTTTGAATGTCCGATATTGCTTCTTTTCAGGAGAATACGCAAACAGATACCATGCATACCATTTATAGTGTATTGCTAATGGTTCCATATATTGTTTTGATTTTATTCCGCTTGCATTCTGATAGTGAAATGTAATGTGCTTTCTTCCTGCAATCGCCTGTTCCAGCAGATTGTTCATGCTTTGCACATATTGATTTTCCCTTGTCACGCCAAAATCCCAAAATACTTTTTGTCCGCCTTCTTTTTCTATAATTGCGTTGTATTTTTCAATCAAAGCTTTTAACGTATCGCTCGTATAAGAGGTTGCCAGACTTTCCAATGCTTTTAGAATCATCTGCTGCTCATCATTCCTGATGTCGCTGTTTTTTATTTTGTAAGTTGGCAGAATAGAGTATCCGCCATATTTTCCACCTTCTGCATAAACAGGTATGCCAACTGACGAAATGCTGACCATATCCCGCTGTATTGTTCTGACGGAAGGTATCCCAAGCGGCTTGACACACTAATCATAATACGTTTGCGGCAAAT
>CAZTKM010000038.1:0-26084 GCA_964614035.1 uncultured Lachnobacterium sp. | reverse complement strand
AGGTATTGAATTTTCAAGGTGCATAGCTTAAATCTATGTGCGAAGTTTGAGTTATTCATTTCAAGCAGACTTTTTTCTCTAATTTTGGTAAGCTGTTCTAAGGTCGGATTTGCAATAAATCTAGGCTGGTCAAAATATGTGCTTTCAAAACCATAGTCTCTTGCATATCCATTTGCTGCCGCCTGTGGTTCACATCCAAAGCTTCCAAATATTATATTCTTTACCGGGCAATCTTTATAAGAGTAAAATCCACCCATGAAGCCTTTATACATTCCGCATACTTCTTCGGGTATCTGAAAAAACTCCTCCGCGTATCGTATATCTGATTGTTTACAAAGTCTTGCCATATTAGTAATTTCCAAAGGTGTTACACCGCACCCATATAGAAACGATGGTTCCAGAAAGCCGGTCCATGCAGACCTTTTACCTTCTTTTTCTCTCTCAAATGCATTATTAATATGACAAATAAAAAAATCCACAAAATCCCTTACCGCTTTAGAATGCTTATGTAGAATATCTCTGCTATATATCAGATAATCTGCCTGATCAATAATTTCATAGGACATTTTTATAATCCTTTCCTCTGTCTAAGAAGCTCAACAAAAGCTTCAAGCCTTGTTTTAATCTGTCCTTCATCCCCCTGCGCATAATCACCCGATATAGTAATTATCGGAGTTTCTTCTTCAGGAAATCTTTCCCTATAAAGTTTCTCGATAACGCTATAAGAAGAACAGAACTTAAGATAATAAAGTACAACTCCATCCACATTATATTCATTTGCCAGCCGCTTTGTATTTTCGAGCATATCTGCTTTTTTCTCCATTCTTGAACATGGAGCCTTACCTACATATGCTCTGGCTAACGAACTATATATATCATCGCTGTTTATATCAATACAGAAAGAAATCGGTTTTATTCCCGAACAATTATCCTCGACAACAATGGTAACACCCAAACTCTCAAGAATTGATGTTATTTTCTTGTCTTCCTCTGCCAAAACACCACCGGATAACATAAGGCGTATCTTTGACGTTTCATTATTAGGAATACATTTGAGCTGACATTCTATATCTTTAAGCAAAATCAAATACTCTTCAATAGGCAATGAAAAATATGCCTTAGTAATAAGCTGAAATTCCGATGCACTAATTAACGGATTTTGTACTTTTCTATATTCCGCTATTCTACTGATTATTGCCCTAGCTTCATTATATTTTTCAGCATAATAGACTATTTTTTCTTCCGAAATTCTCTTTCCGGTTAGTTCTTCCAAATCCTTTTTAAACTCTCTCATCTCATCCGTAAGATAAGGAATCTGCTCTTCATCATTTTTCTTTCTTGGAAGCTGATAAACTACTGTGGGAACATAAAGTTCATTTAGAGCACCAAGAGCTGATTTCATACAAGGACAAGTATAAAAGGAGTAAATTTTCTCTACGCTCCTATATAATGGTTCTCCTTTCATAAAACTTCCTATTAATCCCTTTACAAAATCACAACACATACTCTGTGTAATTGTTTCACCGGAAATCAGTTCATCCTGTGAACCTTTATGAAGAAGTCGTATAAAAGAAACATCCGCTGCTGCTAAAATTTCAATCGGAGTGTATACACATGTATAAGCCACATATGCACTCTTCCCCGCAGTTTTATTTATAAAGTTCTCTTTATGTTTTTCTACTGCTGTAATCAGATTTGAAAGGTTTACTTGCTTCTTCTGAACTTCTGTTTGGATCCCTTCAAAGGAAGGCAGATTTCTTTGTGCAAATTCTGCCGCATAAACCGCTGCTCCCAATGCTCCGGCGAAAACAGTATCAAGCTTACTATCAACAATCTTGATATCTAAAATATCTTCAAATGCCTTTCTCATTCCGACATTATTAGAAACTCCTCCTGTAAATAGAACATTTGAATCTATTCCGACCCTGTTCAGAAGTCCTGACACTCTTTTTGCGATAGAATAATGGATACCTGCTGCTATGTTTTCCGGTCGTATTCCTTTTGCCCTTGCAGATACAACCTCTGACTCTGCAAAAACTACACATGTACTGTCTATTTTTATCACTTCGTCTGCATCTAATGCTTTCTTGCCTATTTCTGTCGCGTCAAATTCCAATACATTTGCTATTTTTTCAAGAAATCTTCCGGTTCCGGCCGCACATTTGTCATTCATTGCAAAATTGACAACATTACCATTATCTGGATTAATTTTTATTGCTTTCGAATCCTGTCCTCCAATATCGATTATTGTCCTAACTCCATCTCCCAAAAAATATGCGCCTTTACCATGACATGCAATCTCAGTTACAAGTCTACATGGTGCAAAATCAAAATGAAGAGCAACTCTTCCATAGCCGGTAACTACTATATAGTCAATACTTTCTTTCTTAAGTCCTGATTGTTCAAGCAGAATTTCAATGAGTTCATCTGCACTTTCCTGCATTACAAAACCAGTCGGTATTAATGCGGTATATATCTTTTGTGCAAGAAGCAGAACTGCTTTTGCCTGTCTAGATCCTATATCTATTCCTAAAACGATTCTATCTGGTATCTCACAAACCTTTTCTTTTTTTAATACATCCTCTAATTTCATAACCATTCCTAAATGTAATATTCAATATCAATCTCGCTATTTTCAAAAAATTCCTTAAATATTTCCCGCCTAATCGACATAAAATCAGAACTACTTCTATCACGTGGTTTCGACATTTTCACATTGATTATTTTGCCTATTTCACCCGGTCTGTTCGCGAGTACGACAATTCTGTCGCTTACAAATATTGCCTCATCAATATCATGTGTAATCAAAAGCATTGTTGTTCTTTCCGTTTTCCAGATCTTTAATATTTCATTCTGCATATTAATTCTTGTTAGAGCATCTAAAGCCCCAAATGGTTCATCTAGCAATAATACTGATGGCTCATTTACAAGAGTTCTGGCAATACTTACTCTTTGTTGCATCCCACCCGATAACTGTTTTGGTAATGATTTCTCAAATCCTGTTAATTCCACCATATCAATATATCTTTGAATGCGGACATTTTTTTCCTCTTTTGAGATGTTTTCATGAATGCCAAACCCAATATTCTTTTCAACTGAAAGCCATGGATATAATCTTGAATCCTGAAAAATAAAACCTGTGTCCACAGATGGTCTTAAGACCATTTTTCCACCAACATATATTTCTCCGCTTGTCGGAGTATCGAGTCCCGCTATAAGACGTATCAAAGTACTTTTTCCACATCCGCTTGCCCCTATAATACTTACAAATTCTCCCTCATTTACAGTAAGATTGATATTTTTTAGTACATGAATTGTTCCTGTAGGCTGCTCGAATATTCTGTTAACATTTTTTATTTCTATACTTTTACCTATACTCATATCACTTCACCCGTACTTAATCCTTGCCATAATATTTTACCAATATGCTATTCTGAAGTTTTATAAGCAGTAAATCCAAAATAAGACCTATAATTGCAACCGTAATTAAGCCTACATACATATAATCCGGTCTGCTTATTTCTCTTCCATAAGAAATAATGAATCCTATACCACTTGAAGTTCCTATCATCTCGGCAGCTACAATTGACCTCCAAGCATTAGTAAGTCCCGACCTCAAACCAGTTACAATCGCCGGAAATGCCGCTGGCAATATTACACTTATAATTACTTGTGTAGGATTCTTTTCAAGTACTTTGGCTACCTCAATATACCGAGGATCAACACATTTTATTCCATCCATTGTATTAAGAAAAACAGCCCAGAAACATCCAATTGCAATAAGAATAATTCTTGTTTTTTCTCCAACCCCAATCGAAAGGATTACAATGGGAACCCATGCAATAAGCGGGATAGACCTAAGCAGACTGGCAAGTGGTCCTAAAAAATCCTCTGCTCTTTTTGAAAGACCTAATACTATTCCAAAGAAAAGTCCAGCTATGGAACCTGCAAAATATCCTTTAAAGAAACGCAAAAGACTGTCTAGAAAGTATTGTCCATATTTTCCATTTCTCCATAAAGTTTTCCAGCCTTCCAATATTTTTTCCGGTGTAGAAAGAACAGAAACATTTATTTTTCCACTATTTCCTGCAAGCTGCCATACAGCAATAAATATTACTGGTATCATTGCACCCTTAAAAATCTTTATCCAAATTTTACTTTTTATTTTCATAGTATCCTTACCTTTAAAAGCAAAGTGTTCATATATTAAGTCCAATTTGTTATTCAATAATTCCGGCTTCTTTCAAAAATGAAAGATCTACGAATTCATCCGCTTCAACCTCATGGTCTATAATTTCATTATCATATAAAAACTGTGCCGTAAAGTTATACGCCTCCTCAATATCGTCATTGTATGTAACGCCAAATATTTCCTGAGCATATAGAATCTCTGCATTTTCTTCTGAATAACCTTTGTTATCTACATAAAAGCCAATAGCTTCATCACTATTGTTAGCAAGCCATTCCGCTTCTCTTTGATAAACCTTAAGCACTCTAACGACCAACTCCGGATATTCATTTTTAAAACTGTTGCTTACTGTAATTGCACTTGCTGTTGTTCCATAATCATTATAATTTGCTACCTCAACAATATCGCTTGTATCCTCATAATTGCTATAGAAGTTTCCATAGTAGACAACAGCATCCACATCTCCTGTTTCAAAAGCAATTACTGAATCGGCACTTGATAAATTGATAGCATTTATCTCATCCCAATCGATTCCCTCCTTTTCGAGAATTACCTTCAATGCTTTCTCACTATTTGCTCCCACAAGATAGGCAACCGTCTTCCCCTTTAAATCCTTTACTGTCTCAATTCCTGCACTCTTTCTCGCATATATGGCAGGCGATATATTTATATCATAACTACCGATAACAGTAAGTTCTTTACCTGAAGCATATCCACTTATGATTGGCTGGTCACCAAATTTTCCTATATCAATCTGATCTGTTGCAATCGCTTCGACAAATGCAGGGCCGCTAGCAAAGTCTATTATTTCTACTGTTATCCCATCTTCTGAAAATTCATCTTCCCAAAACCCTAACTCTTCACCAATGGTTGCTGAATCGCCCTTTTCCGGTTGTTCTGCTACTCTTATTACCAATCCCGAATAATCTTTTCTCTCATTAGATCCACCATTTTCCTCATTTTTTGCCCCCATAGAGCCTGCCTCTGAAACTTTCTCAGGCGATGCGCCACATCCTGTCATTATTCCGAAAACTATCACAGTTACAATAAATAACGTACTAACCAATTTCTTTTTCATTTTCTTTCCCTTTCTTTTTATAATGCATTCTTTTTATAATGTAATCCTCCAGATATCTGGTCAGAAAAATGACACTGGTGGGATTCGAACCCACAACTTCGGCTTTGCAAATACAATGTCTCTCGTATACTGTACATCTATATGGCTTCTTTCATTGTTTCAGGGAAAATCCTGCATATGCCCGAAGTCTTTTTAATCTGGACTGTTGTATATATTTACCGCATTTTTCTCATCCGAGTACTCTCGCCTTGCAACTATTTTTACAATTTTTATATTTGATAAGCTCCTATACTTTCGTTAAATACATTAATAACCATATTACGGTATTCGACAAATTCTTTACTATTTCTAATCCTCGGCCTTGGCAGATCAATTCTAATCTCCTGATTAATTTCTGTAGGCCGCGGTCCCATAACAATCACACGATCCCCTAGAAAAATTGCCTCATCAATATCATGCGTTACCATGAGCATAGTAGTCTTATCTGCCATCCAAATTCGCTCAATTTCTGAATGCATATTCATTTTTGTAAGCGCATCTAATGCCCCAAGAGGCTCATCCAAAAGTAAAATCTTAGGTCTATGTATCAATGCACGTGCAATTGAAACCCTTTGCGCCATTCCACCCGATAACTGTCCTGGTAACGCATTTTCAAATTCTTTTAATCCAACTTTTTCCAAATATATCCTTGTCTGCTCTTTTATGTAGTCTTTATTTCCTTCAAACCCTAATGCAACATTTTCTCCTACCGTAAGCCAGGGTAGTAACCTATGCTCTTGAAAAACGAATCCCCTGTCCATCCCCGCCTTTTCTATTCGTTTTCCTTCAAGTAAAATGCTTCCTTCATATTCTCCGTCCAATCCGCCAATCAACCGAAGTAAAGTTGTTTTTCCGCATCCACTCGGTCCAATAATTGATATAAACTCTCCTTTTCGAACATTAAGAGAAACTTTTTTGATTGCTTTTACATCCTTCTCTTTCGAGTGAAAAGTTTTCGACACATTATTGATCTTCAATATGTAACTATTATCCACCTGATTAACTACTTTACTCATTATTTTACCTACTTACCTATTGTTTTTCTCCAGCTAAGAGAGTGATTTTCTATTCCTTTAATCAAAGAATCAAACATAATACCTACTACAGCAATTACAACCATCAGAGCTATTAATTTATCCGACCATAAAAATTCTTTTGCTTGTAAAAGTGCATAGCCCAATCCGGTTAATCCACCCAGCATTTCCGCCGCAACAACAGCCATCCATGCATTTCCTGCCGCAAGCCGCAAGCCTGTAAAAACGGAGGATAATGCTGACGGCCAAACGATTTTTTTCAGAAATATGCTATGTCTAAGCTCTAAAACCTGTGCCAATTCATAATATTGTATATTTACTTCGCGTATCCCCTGTACTGTATTTAAATAAATTGGTATCATAACACCTCTTGCAATGATTACAATTTTGGATACTTCACCAATTCCAAACCACAAAATTATAAGCGGCATCCACGCATATAAAGGAATCTGCCGGATTACATTTATAACAGGAGAAACTAAACGATAGATATATTTATTCAATCCACTGCCTATTCCAAGTATAATTCCTGTCAGGGATCCATAGAAGTATCCCCACAGGACTCTTTGTAAACTTACCCATAAATCAATCTTCAATGTTCCATCCGCAATCATTTCCCATAAAGCACGCATTACTTTTACAGGAGATGGAAGAATAACTTCTAATAAAAATCCCTGACTGGATAAAAACTGCCAAATAAGCAGAAGAAAAATGGGCACAGCTAATGTATTTGCTAAAACTATAATTTTGCTTAGAATCTTATTCGATATTGTTTTTATTCCAGATAAAACATTTTCTACTTGCATAATACTTATTCTCTTTTCTATAACTACTGACAGCAGCCGCTGTCAGCAGTATTGATATACATATCATTCTCACCGAAAAAATTAACATTAAAATACTCTGAGCTGTTTACACGATTTTCTTCTGAAAACTCATCTGTATGTGAAATTAACCAGTCCTGATACTCATCTGTATTGGCAATAAGTTCCTCAATAGAATCCTGTGCATTATAAAAGGTTTCTTTTGAACGTTCATTCCAGAATATTGTGTTCTCTGCCGGAGTTCGCGTTATACTCTCAACAACAGCAGATGTTTCCTCTTCGTTTAGAATAATATATGCATTTACTAATTCTCTAAGCTTTAAGACCGCTTTCAAAATGTTTTCATGTTCATTAGCAAATTCTGTCGGTGCAAAGGTTACCGACGCCCCGCCATCATTTACATAAGTACCATTTTCTTTCGCATTCGCAATTTCACGAAATGTTCCATCAATAATCGACCCATTGAAATTGGTTAGCGGATGTACCGAAATTGCATCTAATTCTCCAGCCTCCAGCGCAGCCTTTAGAGAATCGTTCGAAACATTTGCATACGTCCAATCCTCTCCTTCGACCCATCCCAGATCCTCTGTCAACTCAATCAATGCAACATATTGACATCCTGCATTCCAACTGCCAATTGTCTTTCCCTTCAAATCCTCAAAACTCTCATATTCTGAATCCGCATTAACAAGAATCGTTACGATTTCCGGTCTTGGATCTGCCGAGATTGCAACTGCAGTAAGGTCAGCTCCTTGTGATTTAAACAGTAGATATGGATACAACATACGATTTGCAAGATGAAGTTCATCTCGTGCCATCAACTGAGTCTCATTCCCGATGCTTCCTTCAATCGTTATCTCTTTTGTTCCGTTATCACTAAGTAATTCATCAAACCAGCCCTTTCCTTCTGCCACATATACCCAATTTGTAGACTGAATTTTCAGTTCACTTAAATCTTCAAAATCATATTTTTCTTTTAATAAACGAATTTCTTCTTCTATCGTTTCTTCCGTTATCTCATCATTTTCTGTTACATACCGATCTAAGAGTTCAAGAGCCAAAGCTTTTTCTTTCTCACTAATCTGGCTGCTTTCCTCAACCGGTACTGCAGTTCCGGTATCAATTTCGCTGCCGCATGCAACTGTGAAAGTTATTAAAACAGCCACTAAACCTAAACAAATAATTTTTCTATTCATTTTTTCCCCTTTCTGCTTATTCTTCGTCCAATTCCTTCCGCGCTCTATCCAGAAAACTATAATCCGCCCACGCACGCACATCAACTTCACTTTCAAGATATCCATGGTTGTATAGAAAATCTGATCTTTTTTGCAAAGCATCTAATCCATCTTCACTGAAGTTAATTTCAAGTCTCTGATAAAAGTCATCCGCAAATGCATGCTGATATTCTTCTACTGTTCCATGAGTCTGCTCTGCAAGAAGATATTCTGCTGGTACTCTATTTTTTGCCGCCCATCTTGCAGCGCGAATGGTCTCCTTTAAAAATGCAACTACAACTTCCGGCTCTTCATCTGCTAACTTTTTGCTTACAGTAAGCACGTTTGGATATTCGTTATTGACAGGAACAAGCTTATTCTGATCATATGCCACATCATACAGCTTTCGAAACTTACCTGTTGCTATCAATTGCTCGGCAATTGGAAGCTTTTCGAATATAGCATCCACCTTTCCCTCTTGAAGGGCTCTTATTTCAGCCTCGGAAAGATTTTCGAATGTACCTCCTTTTCCCTCTGATGTAAAAGTACTTTCGGTATACACCGGAACCCATTCTACTTCTTCTTTTTTGATTCCATTAGCTTCCAATAGGATTTCAAAGCCTTGTTCTGCTGATGCCTTATGGAAGTCAATGTATACATTTGTATGTACCGGAATAGCTAATTTCTTTTTCTTCAACTGCTCCACATTTTGAATGTCTGAATCTGCGCGAACTAATACGTACTGTCTCGACTCAATCAGATTCAAACCAATTAAAACTACATCTCTTCCAATAGACTTAGCCCACAATGGAGGTGTATTTCCTCCTTCTCGAAAAAGGCGGTCATTTTCATAAGTAAAATGCGCTTTCCATTGATCTTTACTTAAGGTCTGTAGCTTTATTGGAATATATCCAATTTTTTCTAACCCAGACCTTAAGAAATCATGATTTGCTGCCAGATATGTCGCATTTGCAACCGGACAAATTGTGTAATAAATTTTCTTTTTTTCCATAATTAGTTCTCCCTTTGAAATAAAATTTAAGACCTCCGGTTGTCCAGTCAGACTTCAAAATGACACTGGCGGGATTCGAACCCACAACTTCGGCTTTGCAAACCTATGCCCTTCCAGCGGCCACAGCGTCCTTATACCAATTTGTTCCTTCGAGACTGAAGACATCTGCCACTACAATATATGGTGCGACGGCAGCTTCTTCTGATGTATGGCAACAAGAAAAGGCCCAAAACCACATCCATGTGATTTTGAGCCTCTAGTTTTCTAGTCAGCCGCCTACTTCATACGAATCTTTTCGTTTTTATCAATCTGGATAATCCTTCCATCCTGAATAATAATGGTTACTGAGCCATATTGAATGGATTCAATAAATTCCTTAATTTTCCGAATGTCTTCCTGTGAAATTCTTTCATCCATCCGCTTTTCCTCATTTCCTAGTTATCCCAGTTGATAGGTATGATATTAACTGAACCAGAATCTTTTGTCAATAGTATTTGTTATCTGCATATTATATATTTGGTTATCAATTTTACTTATACCCTTCTTCGAGCCGGGCCATCGCCTCGCTGACTTCGTCCTCCGCACACTTCATCGCTTCAAGCGTCATGGCAAGAAGCCGGTCTAATTCCCACCCCAGCTGATTAGCGCCACGCTCAATGACTTCGCGTGAGCAGCCTGCTGCAAATCCTTTGCTCTTATATTTCTTTTTCAGAGACTTCAGTTCCATATCCTTTGTGCTTTTGGAAGGACGCATCAAAGCAGCAGCCCAGATCAGTCCGGTAAGCTCGTCAGCCGCAAACAACACCTTCTCCATTTCATGAACCGGCTCCACGTCGACGGTAACGCCGCATCCGACGGTTATTCCGTATCCATGGGAGCAGACCGCATGAATCAGGTCTTCGCCCACGCCGCCTTCCCGCAAAAGTTCCGGCGCTTTCAGGCAGTGCTCCTCCGGGTACAGTTCAAAATCAATATCATGCAGCAGGCCTGCGATTCCCCAATATTCTGCGTCCTCCTCGTATCCCAGCTCCTTTGCGTACCATTTCATGACAGCTTCTACTGTCAGTGCGTGCTGGATATGAAACGGGTCCTTATTGTATTTCTTTAACAGTTCAAACGCTGCTTCTCTACGGATGGTTTCCATCATATTTCTCCTTCTTCTTTAATTACCTATAATCTTCCGGCAGCAAAAGGGAGGACAGCACCGCTGCCCTCCGGTTACCACTTCTCATATTCTTCTGAAAAAATCTGCAAATCTTCTTTCTCCACCGCCTGATTTTCTATATGAAAGGAATTTAATACCGGATTTTGTGCCATGAGCGACAAAATCATGTAGCTCGCCTTTGGATCATATGCCAATCTTTTGTCCTCCTCCGACGGCCGCGATGGGGACTGAGGATGGGAATGCCAATTTCCGAGCGGCTTCCATCCGTTCGCACGCATATCTTTGATTGCGGAAAGCTGCTCCTGTGGATTCATGGTAAAATGATCCATAGCGGCGTCTGCGTTCGTCAGATAGTACACTTTTTTGATTTCCTTTCCCTCTTCATCTTCCGTTCCTGCAATCAGCCCACAGGCCTCATTCGGGAGATTTTCTCTCGCGTAGTCCACCATTTCATCCAGAAACTGGTACGGCATTCTGATTACATTCATAGTTTCTATTCTCTCCTACTTTTTATCCTCACATACCGCCTGCTCGTAGTCAATCGGCTCTAATATGGTTGGATGATCCCCGCAGACCGCACAGCTGTGTGTATCCTTTGGAAGCTTAATCTTATGAAATTCCATGGTCAGTGCGTCATAGGTCAGAAGATATCCGGTCAATAGTTCTCCGACGCCGATGATATATTTGATTGCCTCCATTGCCTGAAGGGATCCGATTACGCCGCCCATTGCGCCGATGACTCCGGCCTGTTTGCAGGTTGGTACGGCGTCCTTTGGCGGCGGATTCTTAAATACGCAGCGGTAGCAGGGGCCCTCCCCCGGAACGTAGGTCATAAGCTGTCCCTTGAAACGGATGATTCCGGCATGGGAAAACGGCTTCTTCTCCAACACGCATGCGTCGTTAATCAGAAATTTTGCCGGAAAATTGTCTGTTCCGTCAATAATAAAATCATATTCCCTCACAAGCTCCCTGATATTCGTAGAATCGACGAACATACGGTATGTGTTGACTACCACATCCGGATTCATTGCATTCATGGTTTCCTTTGCAGATGTTACCTTCGCTTTTCCGATATCTGCGGTTCCATGGATAATCTGCCTTTGGAGATTGGACAAGTCCACCTCATCCGCATCCGCAATACCGATGGTTCCCACTCCTGCTGCCGCAAGATACATTGCCGCCGGTGCGCCAAGCCCTCCTGCGCCGATAATCAGAACCTTCGCATTTAACAACTTCTTCTGTCCTTTTGCCCCGACCTCTTTCAAAATAATATGCCGGGAGTAGCGTTCGATCTGCTCGTCTGAAAGCGCCATCAGCATCCACCTCCCATGAAGTATAAGAACTCTACGTTATCTCCGTCCTTTAGTACGGTTGCCGCTTTATCCTCCGTCGCAACAAATTCTTCGTTGACGGATACCGTAACATACTCCGGCATATCTACCTTCTCAAGCTCAATAAGCTCCGGAAGGGTAAGTCCGTCCTTGTATTCCTTCTTTTCTCCTGCAACAGTAATTGTCATTTTCCCATCCTCTTTCTTATCCTGATTTTCTTATAATAATTCATCAATCCATGCCTTTAACTCTGCCGGCCGGAGCGCGCCCTGCTTCCTGTCCTTTACTTCGCCGCTTTTCCAAAAAAGCAGCGTCGGATTGGCGGTAACCTCATACTCCTCCGCGAGCTTTGCATCATAATTGGTATTGACCTTATACACGATAAGCCTTCCCTCGTAGTTCTCCTCGGCTTCTGCCAAAACCGGAGACAGCTTTTTGCATGCCACACAGGAATCGGAATAGAAATCCACCAGAACGGGCAGACCGCTCTGCAGCACCTTTTTTGAAAAATCCTCTTTACCAATTCTCTCTGCCATAACTAATCCTCCACCTTGCGAACATATAGCGTGTATGTGCCGTCCGCGTTGTCGGAGAGTTTTAGTATCTGATGTCCCTCCTCCTTAATGCTCCGAGGCACATTCTGTACCGGCTCTCCATCATTCATTCTTATTGCGAGAACCTGACCTTCATCCAATTCGTCCAGAGTAACCTTCGCCTTTACAAATGTAAGCGGGCACACTTTATCCGTAATATCCACTTCCTCGTCAAATGCGATATCTGCCATTTTGTAATCTCCTTCCATTATCCTTCATAAGCTTCCCGAATTCTCCTTCGAAACTCCTCTTCGCCTAAGCGCTGCAGCGTGAAACGGAAACGCTCGCCCGGCTTTGCATATTCCTCAAAAAAATTGATTGCTGCATCCGATACCCGAAACAGCGTCTCTTTGTCCTTAATAATCGGAACAATCTGTTCTCCTTTGTAGATTGTATTGCCAAACAGACCGCCAAAGGACACGATATAACCCGGTTCCCCCTTCCATGCTTCTGTCGGACAGCTCTTTACGCACCGGGCACAATTATTGCACTTTTCTTCATCCAGAAGAATTTTTCCGTCTTCCATGGAAAGTGCGCCCTCCCGACAGGCTTTCACACAGACCCCGCAGGAGATACATGCGCTCTCCTCGTAGCTTACAACCATTCCGCCCTTTACGCCGAGGTCATTCTCCTCCGTCTTTAAGCAGTTGTTCTGACAGCCGGTTACACCGAATTTGAATTTGTGCGGAAGCTCTCTTCCGAAATACCGCTCGTCGAACTCCTTTGCGAGCGCATAGGTATCAATACATCCGCTGGGACAGATTTCCGAGCCCTGACATGCGGTTACCGTCCGGACACGCGGCCCGCAGACTCCCGGCTTTACGCCTCCTTTTGCAAGCTCTGCTCTTACCTCCTCGATATCATCAAATGCGATAAAAGGAATCTCAATTCCCTGACGCGACGTCATATGTACATAGCCATGTCCGTATTTTTCCGCAACCTCAGCTACCGTTTTAATATTTTCCGCCGTAAGATTTCCGCCTACAACCGCAAGGCGGAGTGAAAAATACCCCTTCTGCTTCTGCCGCATGAACCCGCCCTTTTTCAGGGCCGCATAATCTACTGTCTTCTTCTCTGCCATAACCTGTCTCCCTTAGCCTTTCCTCATTTTATTCCCTTAAAATTTCCTGTTTTGTTCCAGTCCGGCAAAAGCATTGCCAAAATCCTCTTTCAAGTCTTCGATGTCCTCGATTCCGACGCTTATGCGGACGAGATCGTCAAACACTCCGGCATCCTCCTGCTGCTTTTTCGTACTGTGCAGACTGATTGTTGACGCCGGATGAATGACCAGCGTCTTGGTGTCTCCGATATTGGATAGCCGGTACGGAATCTGCAGGGAATCAATCAGCTTAAACGCATTCTCCCTGCTTCCTGTACGAATTGTAACAATGGCGCCGAAGCCCTTCGAAAACTGCTTCTTTGCAATTTCATTCCACCTGCTGTCCGACAGCCCCGGATAATTCACTTTTACCCATGGACAGCGCTCTTTCATCCATCGCGCAAGCTCGTATGCATTGTCGCATTGTCTCTCCATACGGAGTCCGAGCGTCTCCATACCGATCTGATTCAGAAAGGCGTTCTGCGGAGACAGACATGCGCCGGTATTCCGGAAAAGTCCGTTCCGCAGCTTTGCAATGTATGCCATCGGCCCATACTTTACATATTCCGACAGCCCCGGATATTTTTCCTGATCCCACCGGAATGTTCCGCCGTCTGTGAGTACACCGCTGATTGAGTTGCTGCTTCCGTTTATGTATTTCGAAGAGGAATTCACTACGATATCCGCGCCATGCTGCAATGGTCGAAACAGATATGCGGTCGCTGTGGTATTGTCGATGATGAGCGGAACCTCATGCGTATGTGCAATCCCACCGAGCGTTTCCACGTCGGTCACATCCAGCCGCGGATTTCCGATGGTCTCTGCAAAAACAAGTCTTGTTCTGTCCGTAAATGCCTCCTCAATTTCTTTCCAATTGTTATTTTCCACGTACCGGGTGCTTATTCCAAATGCTTCCAAATCCCGGAACAAATCAATCGAACCGCCATAGAGACTTGCGCTGGAGATTATCTCATCCCCGCTCCGCAGGATGTTGGTCAGTGCATTGAAGAGTGCGGCCATTCCGGAGGCACATGCGACGCTTGCTATTCCGCCCTCCAGCTTCGTAATCCGCTTCTCAAAGCTTGCAACCGTCGGATTGGCCACTCTGGTGTAGCAATATCCCGGCGCTTTATTTTCAAAAATATGCTCCAGCTCCAGCGCCGTCTCCTGCTCAAAAGCGCTGGACTGATAAATCGGTGGAAGTGTTGCTCCAAACCGTTCGCTGCGGTCCACCCCCGCATGCAATATACTGGTATTAAAGTTCATATTTAATTATTCCTATCTGTTTAGTGGGTTTTAAGAATAAAAAAATTATATGCGATAAACAGCGCCTTGTCAATTTCTTCCATTATATCATTTTATTATTTCTGGCTATAACTTTACTTTATGGCAAATTCTTCCATGAGATATTCCGAGGCTGCTGTCGCCGCACAGGCGCCGTCCGCTATCGCAGTTACCACCTGACGGAGCTTCTTCACCCGCACATCCCCGGCTGCAAACATTCCCGGCCGGTCTGTTTTTCCGTTCTCATCTGCATAGATATATCCGCGATCGTCCATGGACACAATCCCTTCCAACAGCGCTGTCTGCGGCACCGAACCAATCGCCGCAAATACGCCGTCAACCGCTATCGTCCTGCCGTCGCCTAAGACAATTCCGGACACCTTCGTTTCTCCGCAGACACGTTCTACCGTTGCGTTTAAAACCAGCTCGATATTCTCTGTGTTCCGGACCGATTCTACGGTATGGGGAGCCCCGCGAAACATATCCCTCCGGTGAATCAGATATACCTTTTTGCATATTTTTGATAAATACAGTGCATCGTCCAGCGCCGTATCTCCGCCTCCGATTACGGCCGCTGTCCTATCCTTATAGAATGCTCCGTCGCATATTGCGCAGAAAGATATTCCCTTTCCAATCAATTCCGCCTCGCCCGGAATGTTCATTTTTCTCGGCGCTGCTCCGGCCGCATATACAACCGCCTTTGCCAGCCGGAAGCTTCCGTCCTCGAAGGTAATCTTCCAGACATTTTTTGTGCTCCCTGCGGCTTCCTCGCCGGTCAGAATTTCCTCGATTTTTACTGCCTCAAGCTCTACAAATTCCACGCCCAGACTTACCGCATGCCCGCGGAAACGCTCGCCCAGATCATAACCGCTGATTCCCAAAAGTCCGGGATAATTATCTACTCTTTTGCTTTCCGCAATCTGCCCGGTTCCTTCATATTCTTTCTCCACAACGGCGAGGGTAAGCTTGGCCCGCTTTCCATAGATTGCCGCCGTCAGGCCTGCCGGCCCGCTTCCGATAATGATAATATCTAATATTTTTTCCATCCTCTACGCCCCCATAACGCCCCGGATTCCTGTGATATCCTTTACCACCTCTCCAGCCATAATCAGTCCTGCGACTGACGGAACAAACGCATTGCTTCCCGGAATATCCCTTCTGGCCGTACATGTTCTCTCCGTCCCCGGCGGACAGATGCAGTTTGTTCTGCAGCTGATTTCCAAATCTTCCTCCGGCCGGATTGGTTTCTCCTTTGAATAAACGACCTTCAGCTTTTTTATTCCGCGCTTCTTCAATTCCCTGCGCATGACCTTCGCAAGAGGACAGACCGATGTCTCGAAAATATCCGCCACCTCAAAAGCCGCCGGGTTTACCTTATTTCCGGCTCCCATGCTGCTGATAATCGGCGTGCTGCTCCTTTGCGCCTGCTCCACAAGCATGATTTTTCCGGTTACGGTGTCAATTGCATCCACCACATAGTCATACCCGGAAAAATCAAATTGGTCCGCGGTGTCAGGCATGTAAAAGGTTTTATAACAATTGACCACGCAGTCCGGGTTAATGTCATGCACACGCTCCGCCGCCACATCGACCTTATACTGCCCGACCGTTTTTCTCGTCGCGAGAATCTGGCGGTTGATATTCGTAAGACACACCTTATCATCATCGATCAAATCCAGCGTCCCTACTCCGCTTCTTGCCAGCGCCTCCACCGTATAGCCGCCGACTCCGCCGACGCCAAACACAGCGACACGCGCCCTCGAGAGCTTCTCCATATTCTCTTTTCCGAAGATCAGCTGTGTTCTGGAAAACTGATTTAGCATGCCTTTCATTCCTCTTTGCGCTTCGCATCATCGTACCAATCCAGAAAATGATGACGCACGCCGTTCTCTTTATAAGCGATTATCGTACTTAAATTTACATTCTCAACACTCTTGAAAATATTCGCCTCCACATATGGATTGACCTGTTTCATCTCCGCAATCAGCTTTTTGATTTCCAGCCGCTTGGATTGACTGCTTCCGTCCTCTCTGCAGCTGGAACAGGTATCTGTAAAATGGCAGGCGCACTGCAAAAAATGCAGGCCGTTGTAATCTCTCCAATGCCTGATATCATCCTCGCGAATCAAATACAGCGGACGAATCAGTTCCATCCCATCAAAATTGGTGCTGTGAAGCTTTGGCATCATCGTCTGTACCTGCGCCCCATAGAGCATCCCCATCAGGATGGTCTCTATCACATCATCATAATGATGTCCCAGCGCAATCTTATTACACCCAAGCTCCTTCGCTTTGCTGTACAAATGTCCCCTGCGCATGCGCGCACATAAGTAGCATGGATTTTTCTCAATCGTATCGACTGCGTCGAAGATATCTGATTCAAAAATCCGGACCGGTATCTCCATCAGACGTGCATTGCTTTCAATCAGTCTGCGATTTGCTTCGCTGTATCCTGGGTCCATTACCAAAAAGGTCAGTTCGAACGGAATTTTCTTATGCTTCTGCAGTTCCTGAAAAAGCTTCGCCATAAGCATGGAGTCCTTTCCTCCGGAAATACAGACTGCAACGTGATCGTTCGCCTGCAGCAAATCGTACATGTTGATTGCCTTTGTGAACTTTGAAAACAATGCCTTGTGAAACTTCTTCTCGATGCTTTTTTCAATTTCCACCGCACGTGCTTTTCCATTCTGCTCATCCGATTTCATCTGTTCCATCAGATAGGCGTGATAACCTCCCGAAAGTGAATACGCCAGAAATCCTTCCCTGCGCAATAGCTGCGCCGCCTCTTTGCTTACGATTCCTTTCGTGCAGTAAAGCAGCTGCTTCTTTTCTCTGTCAAGCTTCTCTAAGCGCTCCTGCAAAAATTTATACGGAATATTGACAGAGCCCGGAATGCTGCCATATGCGGCCGCGCTTTCCTCTCTTAGATCAATCAGCTCGAAAGTGCCCGGCGTCCACGTTTTTACCGTATCAATATGTACTTCAATCTCCTCCGATATATGTTCTGTCATATCAAACCCCATTGGCGCTGCTTTCCGTTTCTCAATAAGCTGATGTGGATTATATCGCTCATTTTCTGTCATGTCAATGAAAAAAATGCGAACAGTCCTCCCTATTCCACATTCTTCAGCGCCTCGTCCATCGGAATTCGTTTGATTCTGTTGAAATCAAAAATCATGACAACCAGATACCCGATCAGAACAAACGCAAACATTTTCACATACCCTATGGGCTCCATTGTAAAGGCGTACCAGCCGCTATAGTCAAACAAAATGACTTTCCATGCCTGTTTCATCACAATCGTGCCGAGAATGACGCTGACAGCATCAGACACAATCAGAACCATGGTGGTCGAAAGCAGATAAAGACCTGCAATCTCCCGGTTTTCGTACCCGAGTATCTTAATCATGGATATGGCGTTTTCGTTTTTCTCTATGATAATCTTGGTCAGAAGAAAAATCAATACCGCCGACAGCAATATGCACAGAATCTGGAAATAATTCATGTAGGAGCCCATGGAATGATCCAGCTGATCGCACATCTTCGTGATTTCGCGCTCCGTAATAACTGTTGCGATGTTTTCCTCGTCGATATCTGTAATCTCCTGATCGGACAGATACCCGGTAAACGCTCCGTCATCGATTCCGAATACAGCCCGGTAATTTTTTAATGGCAAAAAGGCAGCGATACTCTGGCATCTGTCATAGATGCCTGCAACCGTAAACTGATACTGCTCATTCTCATATTTTTCATCCAGAGCAACATCGTCTCCCACCTTCAGACCATATTTATCGCTAAAGGACTTCGAAATGTAGATCTCATTCTCTTTCATGGCAGCCGCCCCATCGATTTTCACATATCTGCTGTCGTCCGGGATGCCATATACGGAAACCTCCTCCACAATTTCCTCGCTCTTTTTTTGCAATGAGCACATGCTAAATTGTTCAGCTGTCTCATTTTCGGTCTGAATCAAGTCGCCGTCCTCATCCTCGCAGCTCTTCAGTATATACTGATACCTTGCAAACATCATATCCGCAGCGTTTTCCTTATAATATTGCAGCGTGGAAGGCAGACCTACCGCCATTGCGAGCATAACCATGATAAAGACAATTCCGACAAACAAAATCAGATAGTTTGGAATATTCTGAAAGATAATCCGCAGACGGAATCTGCTTAGGAAACTCCATCTCGGCAGGCGCATGGCCTTCTTCCGCTTCGTTTTCTTTAGGTCATGGCGCAGAAACTGCAGCGGAGTATGCCGCATAATACGGATAATTACAATGAGATTTACAGCAAACATCAGTACAACCGGAATCAGCGTTGTCTTCCAGAAAGCGTCCGGATTCCATATCGTCCGGTAGGCAGGCAGACTGTAGCTGTTATAATACATCGAAACAACCAGCTTCTTAAATACGGTGTAACCCAGCACATTTCCGATGCCTGCCGCCGCAAATGTCACAATGACCGGCATGGACAGATAGTGGCGAACCAATTCTCCTCTCGTGTAGCCGGACGCCCGCAGAGTTCCGATTGCGGAGGCCTCCTTTGTGATTGTGTTGCTGATTGTTACCGCAAAAATAAAAGCGATAATCACAATCAGAATGTCAAGCAGCACGCCGCCCATCGCCTCGTCAGAGCCCATATCTTCCGTTGCAAAATTAATCGCCGGATTGGCGTACCTCGGAACATAATCCTCCAGTTCATTCTCATTTACCGCAATCTGTGTAATCAGCGCTTTCAAGAAATCATCGGAAGCATGCTTTTCTTCCTTCTCATCAGCCGGCATTTTTTCATAATTCCATGCATAATCATAATGAATCGTTGCATCAAGCCCGGCAAATCCGCTTTCCGTTACCATTGCCACATCAAATTTTAAAGCGTCAAACATCATATCGGTACTTTTCTCGTGCAGCGTAGAATAATTTACATAGGCAATCAAACCTACTACCTGAAAGGCATGCTCTCCCACTGTGACGGTATCTCCGACCTTGATGCCGACGTTGTCCGCGTGCATACGGTCAATAGCAATCTCATCCGCACTCTCCGGAAAGCTTCCTTCCATCAGACAGGCCAGATTGACTTCATCCGTTTTGGCATAGATGCGGACGGTTCCGTCAGATCTGCCGTCATTGTTATAATCCTCTTCTTCATTTCTGTAAAAGTTCTCATGGATTTTTACCGGAACCGCTTGAAAATCCGGATCATTCAACTCGTACTTTTCCTCTGCATCCGCATACTCCGTCTGAACTTTCCCGACAATATCTTCCCATGCTTCCTCGTATGCGGCCGCATACGCCTCCTGCTCTGCAAATTTTTTCCCGAATTCACTCTCAAATTTTTCGTCCAGTTCTTCCCTCGCTTTATTCAGATAATACTGCTCTATATCCGCCTTATCCCCCGCTTGAATCTCCTGAAGCAACGCTTCCTCAGCCTGCTCCTTCAGTTCAAAATGACCGTCCTCCAGCCTGTATTTTGCCACGCCCTCATCCGCAGCCTGCATCATACTGCCATTAGCGACATACATGCCGGATACAAACCCAATCGTCAGAATCAGAAACAGGCTTACAACCAGATATTTACTCCAGTCGCCGAGAAGTTCTCTGGGAATACGTTTTCTCAAAGGATTTTTTACGTTTCGTCTCTTCACGTCTGTCACACTCCTTACCATTCCAGCTCGGCAGCGGAAATTTTATCCGTATTGATATCATTCCTGCGTACTTTTCCGTCGCGCAGCTTGATGACATGATCTGCCATATTCCGGATTGCTTCATTGTGCGTTACCATAATTACCGTATTTCCGTACTTTACATTGACGTCCTCAATCAGCTTCAATATTTCCTTTGAGGTATTGTAATCCAGAGCGCCTGTCGGCTCATCGCAGAGCAGGATATCCGGGTTTTTCACAATGGCGCGGCCAATGGAAACACGCTGCTGCTGACCGCCGGACAACTGATTCGGAAGCTTGTATCTGTGCTCAAACAAGCCCAGAGTATGCAGCAGCTCATCAATATCCAGCGGACTGTCTGACAGATAAGCTCCAACCTCAATATTCTCCTTTACATTCAGATTTGCAATCAGATTGTACATCTGGAATACGTACCCTAAATGCTTCCTTCTGTACTGTGTCAGCCCTTTCTCGCCCATATCCTCCAGCTTGTCTCCATGGATGGATATATAGCCGGAGTCCGCATGGTCGATTCCTCCGATAATATTGAGCAAAGTGGATTTTCCCGATCCTGACGGTCCCAGCAGAACGCAGAATTCTCCCTTTGCAACGGAAAAATTCATCCCACATAATACCTCCTGCCTGGTCTCTCCGCTCCCAAAACCTTTCCTGATATCCACGATTTCCAAAAATTTCCTCTCTTCCTCTGACATATATTCTCCGCTCCTTCCTTTTTGACGTCACATTCAACCTATGTTATATTGATAAGTTTTTTCATTTTACACCGGTTAGTATATTCTAACTAATGTTTGCTGTCAATAACTTATATGAAATTTTTTCCTGTTTTCCCTCTTGAAAAAGACAGGGCAGTATCTTCGGATGTCTGACAGCCGCAAAAAAACCGGTCAATACAAAATCGTACTGACCGGTAACATTTACATCTGCTATTAATTTTTAGATTGTAAATCTGGAAATACGTTTCTTGAGATCATCCGCCGTATCGGCAAGCTCGGTTGAATCGTCCTTAACATTTGCACTGTTATCCGTAACCATATTTGCAAGTTCCTGGACGTTCACAGCGGTTGCCTCTATCTCTTCTGCGGAAGCAGACTGTTCCTGTGTAATTGCAGCCATATTGGTTGCTACGTCATTGACCTTATTAATCTGGCGAATCATCTGGTTCACAAGCTCATTCGTGCTCTCGATACTTTCATAGATACTGTTAAACTGCTCCGACGCATTATGAACCAAATCCGCATTTGCATGAATCTGCTCCATACTGGAATGGCTCTGCGCCACAGTCTGCGCAATCAGTCCGGTAACGGAACCAATCAGCTCTGCTATCTCATTAACCGCTCCGCCGGAGGTTTCCGCCAGCTGCTTAATCTCCGTTGCTACAACGGCAAATCCCTTGCCTGCCTCTCCTGCCCTGGCAGCTTCAATGCCTCTGCCTGTCCGCTTGCAGCTTCATGGAGCTCGCCGGATATCTGATTGCTTCCTCTCGCCTGATTATCAATCTTATCGGAAATCTGCACAATAGAACCAATCGTATTTCTCATAACGCTCAAAAACTGTTTCATGCTTCCGGCCATTACCGTTACTTCATCATTGCCATGCACCTCAATATCCGCGGTAAAATCGCCATCCGTAACCGCAACGATTGTATCCGTCAGCTTTTGAATCGGTTTTGTAATTCTGTTAATCTGAATGACAAGAAGAATGGACAGATCCACATCGGCGGCTACCGCCTCTCTGCCGTTCAAATCTTCCAGAAAACGGCTGGCAGTAACGACATACTCTCCGGTATAACCGTCTATGTATGCTTCCCCAAACATAAAAGACGGATGAGCTATCCCTTCCTGGTACCAGCTCCCCTCCGTAACATCTCCGCCCGGATCCCAGCCGGACGCATCCAGCACCGTTCCATCTCCGCAGGTAATATAGATTCCGTTCGGGAAATCCTCGTACGAATCCATATAAAATGACTCATATTCCAAAATCTCCGCATCGCTCATTTCAAGATTCAGCATAGAGTCAACGTCATTGTCCAGAATACCGATGTTTTATTCTCCCATGCCGGAATACGATTGGCAGAATAAAAGCCATAAGCTTTGTTCTGACACCGGATTTTACCTTCTTCTCACCCATTGCATTCCCCCTATTCCTATATATCTTCTATGCTATAAAAATAACAATCCCTATACTTATATAATACTACAAAAAAAGACCAATACATACAATTTTTTCTTATCTGACAACTAAAAAAACGAGAAAAATCCTGTTTTCTCGTATGGTTCCCTGCATATTCCTGTCACAGTATATCCTGTTTTGCTGATTGCCTCCTCTAACAGTCTGTTCTCGATATCCTCTTCCGTAAGAATGATTGTCTGTCCTTTCCGGTGGGAGGATGTTACTTTCTTAACCTTAAACGCCCCGCGGACGGATTCATTCACATGATTTTCACACATACCGCACATCATGCCATCTACCGACACCGTTATCTTAATCATTTGCCCATTCAACTCCTTTCTCTTTATCTGTTGCCTAAGTTAGTATATTTTAACATCTGTTTTGTGTCAATAACTGCGTTGAATTATTCCCGTCGCTTAATGGGCAAAAAGAAGGGGCTGTCGCACTAAGTAATTAGTGCGACAGCCCCTTAAGGAAATCTGTCTCTGTTACTCCTGCTATACCCACTGATTAAACAGGCTGGATAATGTGCTTGATAATGTTCCGTTGCTGGAATACATACTTGAACTTCTCAATGCAGCGCTTGATATTGCGCTTGCATTCTGTGCAATCTGAGATACATAAGAATGTGAGCCGGAAAACAGCGATTTTACATCTTTCATATCGGCTTTACTAAATGCATCGTCATCCACAGACATTTTTCCGTCTGTTTCTACTGTAATGCCAATCTTTGAAAGAGCGCCCGACATCGTCTTTGACATACTTGTCATGAATCCGGTCTGCTGCGATACATCCCTTGAGCTTACTTTAGCATTCTGATCAATGACGTCATTGTATTCACTAACAAATTTCTTTACCGCGCTCGCAATTTTATCCTTATCATATTCGCCGTTTGTCTGTTTCCAGAGATCACTCTGCGTACATGCCTCTGCCGCAGTTTTAAGCTCATCAGCCTCTGACTTCATTTTTGTAAGTCCGGTTGTGTCTGTCACATCAGTCGTCTTCTTTTTATCGGTTGTATCCGCTTTTGACGTGGAGGTCTCCTTCTGCTGTGAAAAATACGCCTTCATAAGCTTTTTATAGCTTCCACTTTTAATCAGCGCGTAATCGCTGAAATTGATGGAACCAAAAGTGCTTGACTGTGTGTTATTAAAAAATGATGAGAAATTGAAATATGCCATTTCTAACGCCTCCTATCCTCTAAAATCAATGCTCTGACCAACCATCTTCTCACTGTCCGTTTGAACGTTATTGCTTCGCTCTTCAAACATGTAATCATTTATCTTCTGCATTAGTTCTTCGATTGAATTGGCTGTAATTGTAACTGTGTCAGTATCTTCCTCTATTTCCGAATTTTCTTTGCTTCGTGCCTCTTTTAACCGCTCTTCTCCCTCCTTCTTCTCAGCTTTCTTCTCTGCAGCCTTTTTATCTGCTTTTTTCTGTTCTGCCTTTTTTTCTATTCTTGCTTTCTGATCCGATGATGATTTTTTGAGAACGGCAAAAAAGCTTGTCAATCCGTCATCCTTTACCTGCATCCCATATCCTTTGACATTTCCTGCCTGTCCGGACTTTTGGAGAGCAGCCTTTAACTGCGATACTCCGGAAGCTGCATTCGCTATAATGCCCTCATATTGCTTTCTGTAATTTTCATCCGTTGCCATTTTCTCAATCTTGTCTTCATCAATCAGAACTACCATTCTGCTGGCGTTGGCGTAAGAAGCGGCATTTGCTTGTGCATTCGCCTTCTGGTCTCTGCTGACCAAAATGAAATCCATATTGCCATATTTCTTTTTTAGTTCTTCATAATACTTAGCGCCCTCCTCCGAAAGCTTGGCATTTCCGATTGTTTTTCCATAATTACCTGCTTTTCTGGTTGAACCGGCTTCATTTACTTCCTCCGCTTCCGTCCTGCCTGAAGAAGCTGCGTTTGCCTTTGTCGAATTATATGAGTTGTATATGTTTGATACAATGGAATCTGTATTTATTGCCATAATATATTTCCTCCTCTTCTGCTAACATCCGTTTTCTTTCCATCCATAAGAATATTTTTACCGCCTTTCCTCTGGCGCTTTTTGTCCCCAATCATTCATCATTTGTAATCATCATACATCGGACTCCTTTCCTCATATGTGCTAAGTATGCTAATTGCGTCAATATGCCAATCAGCATATGGGGTTACACTCTGTCGAATAAAAAGGATTGGGAAATCTGTTAGAAAAAACATTAGATGCGCGAATAAGATATAGCAGTTCCGCTATATCCACATAATCTCTATCCATGAGAAGCACAGTCCGAAATCCTTTTCGACCTATAATAAAATTGGAAAATCTTATTTTTCTATAAATCATATCGGCACGATCCGGAAAAAACTTTAGCTCTTTTTTCCTGTTTTATGATTTATTTTTCGGCAATCAGCATACCAATAAGTCATTAGCGGAAATACCTGCAACCAGAACGGAGTAAATACAAAAAATAGTATTTGACAAATCCTCAAAAAACTATATAATAGATGTTGTGCTTGCAAAAGCCATGGGTAATTCGTGGCAGATTCTTTCGAGAAAATCAAAGGTCTTGAAAGCTTAAAATATAGGGGATTGGTCAAATGGTATGATAGGGGTCTCCAAAACCTTTGGTGGGAGTTCGATTCTCTCATCCCCTGTTCAAAATGCAAAACTCGGAAACACCATTGATAGTGTTTCCGAGTTTTTTCTTTTCTGTCAGGCTGTAATCAGCCTATCACACTAACCATATATCCGTCTTCTCGTCTTTTGCAGTACTCTACACAGGTTTCCAATTGTCCGGAAACCACAGTATCATAGTTCATGTACGATTCTTTGACATGATGCTCACCATTCTTAAATACGATGACAAGTTCATTATCTCCTAACAAATATCTTTCTATCACAAACGTCTCCTCTCTTTTCTTTGCAAAAGTAAATAGCTATATACCCAATTGCCTATAGCAAATATACCACTTTAGAAGGACAACCGCAAGCAAAAAGAGTCGACATATTTCGACGGTATTCTGACAAAAGGAACTGGCAAAAAGTAAAAAAACCCGCTAACAGCGTATTTCGCCGGCAACGGGATTATGTCTTTCATATACCTTCAAAACTTCATACAGTCCGTTTCTTACCTGTTCTTTCCTTGATTAAGCCTTCGACCGATTAGTAACAGTCAGCTCCATGCATTGCTGCACTTCCACCTCTGCCCTATCTACCTGATACTCTCTCAGGGGTCTTATCTCCTTTTAGGAGGGGAAATCTCATCTTGAGGGGGGCTTCACGCTTAGATGCCTTCAGCGTTTATCCCGTCCGGACTTGGCTACTCTGCCATGCCGTTGGTCGACAACAGATACACCAGTGGTC
>CAZTKM010000037.1:10908-26418 GCA_964614035.1 uncultured Lachnobacterium sp. | reverse complement strand
TATTCTATGAATGTTCCTCATTGGCATCAGATGTTACATTAGACCATAGAAATTTGAAACACGTTAATTTCTTGTTGAAAACATTGGATAAAAACGGGTCTCTTAATAAAAATGATATTATGGCATTGATGGTAACTGATATTTCGAATTATAGTGAGGGATATCTTACAAGAGAAGAATTGGATATGCAATATCAGTATGCCAAAGTTTGCGAATTTGATGAAAGAAAATATAATCAGATAGCACATTTGATTGGATATTTGAAGCGTTTTGTTGATTTGAAATATGATAAAAATGAGGAAAGATTTTGGTTTGCAAATGATCCACTGATTGCAGATAAAGATTTTGATGAGTCCTATGCTAGAGATGGTGTAAAACATAGAATTTATAAGGAAGAATTGAAGGAAGAGTCAAAAACGATTTATGGAGAGACTGTTTGTTATTTGGATAAGAAGCCATATAAATCGTTAATTGCATCACATATTAAACCTTGTATAGATTGCTTGAAAGAGCATAGAGAAGATCAGGCGTATGATGTGGATAATGGTTTGTTGTTAAGTCCGACAGTAGATTCCTACTTTGACAAGAAAGACATATCATTTGCTGATGATGGTACAGTTTTGGTCGGAAAAAATGTTGCCGAGGCTGTGCGTGTAGATTTTGAAAAGATGAAACTTGATGGAAGTGTCTTGAACGAACGGAGAAAAAGATATTTAGAATATCATAGACGCTTGTTCAAGCAGAAAAATGGAGGAAAAGAATAATGGCATATAAATACATAGATTTGTTTTGCGGAGCAGGCGGATTATCATTGGGCTTTGACAATGCTCATTTTGAGAATGTTTTTGCTATAGAATTCAATCCGGATTTTGCAAAAACATATTCACGAAACTTCCCGAAGCATAATTTAATTGTCGATGATATAAGAAATATTGATGATAACAAGATTAAAGAACTTGTTGGAGATAATGATGTTGATGTTATTATTGGCGGACCACCGTGTCAAGGCTTTTCAATAGCAGGAAATATTGGTAGAACTTTTATTGATGATGAGAGAAACAGATTGTTTAAGGAGTTTGTGCGCTTTGTAACATGCGTGCAGCCTAAGATGTTTGTTATGGAAAATGTGGCTGCCATGGCAACACATCTTAAAGGAAAAACCATAAAAACAATTGTAGAAGCTTTTGAAAATGCTGGATGTGGATATAAAGTAAAATATGAAGTGTTGAACAGTGCAAACTATGGAATTGCGCAAGAAAGAAGAAGGATTGTTGTTGTTGGCATTAGAAGTGATATAGATTCAGAGTTTTCATACCCTGCAAAATCTGAGGAAGTTTTTACAATCAAAGATGTGATTGATGACCTACCAAAGTTGGAAAGTGGTCAAGAAAGTGAAATTCCAAATCATGTAGCTATGAAGCATAGTGCACAGATGTTGAAAAAGATGAGTTATGTCAAAGATGGCGGAGATCGTATGGATATTCCGGAGGAGTTAAGACCGAAGTCTGGAGATATTAGAAAATACATCAGATACGACAGTACAAAACCATCAGTATGTGTAACTGGCGATATGAGAAAGATTTTTCATTATGAACAGAATAGAGCATTAACAGCAAGAGAACTTGCACGTATTCAGTCATTTCCAGATGATTTCATTTTTGAAGGTGCATCTATTCAAGTTCAACAACAGATAGGCAATGCTGTGCCACCTAAGTTGGCATATCAGATTGCTTTGCAGGTAGAGGAGGCACTGGATAATGGCGAAGTATCCGAAGGTAAACTATATAGGAAACAAAGAGAAGTTGGTTAATTGGATAATAGAAGAGATGCCGGTTAAAAGTGGTACTGTATTAGATATATTCGCAGGTGGATGTTCAGTGTCATATGCATTGAAGAACAGAGGATATTCAGTTATTGCAAATGACATATTATACGCTGATTATGTTATAGCCAAAGCATTGGTGGAGAATTCAGATACAAAGTTACCAATAAGTGTATTCGATAAGAAGGTTAGTGAAAAAAGGGTAGAAGAGTTGGAGGAGAAGTTTTCATTTCTAACAAGTTGTCTCTATTATCCGGAAGAGGTGCAGGAACTAAGCAAACTAGTTGCAATTGCAGAAAAATTAAAAGGTTCCGAGAAATATATGATGCTAGCTTTGATTCGTAGAGCAATGGTAAGAAAACTGCCGTATTCAAGAATGAATGTGCCTTGGGAGCAGATACAGAAGTTACGAGATGAAGACTATAGCTATATGAAGTATAAGCGAAAAAGAGCATATCATAATCAATCTTTTGAAAGCCATATGCGCGAAAATATTGATGAATATAATAACGCAATTTTTGCTAAAAAAGAATGTAAGGTATACAACTGTGATGCCTTTGATATGGTTAAGAAAATAGATTCTGTAGATGTTGTTTATATGGACCCACCGTATCCATCAACTATGAACAATTATGATGCGTTCTATGGTTTGTTTGACGAAATGTTTAACAAAAAAAGAAAGCATACTGATTATACACAGAAGACAAGTTTTCTCAATAATATGGACAAGTTGATAAAAAAACTTGTAGGAAAAACACGATATATAGTGTTAAGTCAAAATACACGTGTTCAACCTGGACCAGATGAGATTGGGGCAATGCTTAAGAAATATGGAAAAGTTACAATTAAGGAGAAGAAGCATAACTATCAGGTAACAGGTAAAGAAAACAAGGATGCAAGCAAGGAGTTATTGTTTATCCTTGAGATGGAGACATAGATGGGAGTAGATAATACAAAGAAAGCGAAGGAAGAACAACAGTATGATTCTTATTGGAAACTTACTGTCGAGTACTCAGATATTCACGGTACGCTGTTTAATAATGTATTGGACATAATAGTAAAGTTTATAGATAACCATAGATTAGCAAGTGTTGATTGTACGGCAGAGTTAAATAAAAAACTACAGGATATTATAAACAAAATAAATCCGAAAGAAGATATGGGTTCTGTAAGAAAATCTATTAATCAATTTATCAAGCTTGGATTTATTAATCCGAGGTACAAGGGATATCATCCGTTAACTAAGAAGTTTTTGGCATGTAAAGATGAAAAGGAAAGGGAATTAATCTTTACACAGATTTTTATGAATGTGGTAGCTTAAATTCTTCGTATACAAACGATTGTACCGATCATAAAGAGGTCAACTTTTTGTTGAAAACATTGGCATATAATGGGCAGTTGACTAAAAATGATTTGATGGGATTGATGGTTACAGATGTTGCAAAATATAAAAGAGGATATTTGTTGCCGGAAGAATTGGAGTTGCAATATCAGTATGCGTTGTCAATAAACTTTGATGAAAATAAGTATAATCAGATTGAATACTTGATTGGTTTTCTGAAGTATATGCCGGAATTCTCATATAACAATGGTATATTGGAATTCGAAGATAATAAGTCTGTTGCAGCAGGAACAGATGTTGTAAGTGTAAAGCGTGACCCTATTCTTATGCGTATTTATAGAAAGTTGTTATTCGAGGAATCTATGTCTGTTTATGACAGATTTATTTGTTATGCATGCCACTTGCCGTGGAAAGGACTTGTTGCATCACATATTAAACCTCTGGCAACTTGTATTAAACAGCAAAAAATGCAAGAAGCATATGATAAGAATAATGGCTTGCTACTTAGTCCCAATATAGATGCATATTTTGATAAGTTTGATATTACGTTTGGTAATGATGGTTCTATTATTCTTGGGAAGAATGTTCCACAGGAAATAAAAGATGTCATTAAAGATTATCAAATAGACAAAGATGTTTTAAATGAAGAACGAAGGAAGTATTTACAGTATCATAGGAATATTTTTGATGCAAAAAATATGTAGACAGATGATGGAAAGGATATAATTCAATGCAAGAAATTTGACGGCGATGATTGATGGGCATCATAAGGCTATGGCGGCGGCATTGGAGCATCGAAACTTGAATGCATTGGTAATTTCTCCCTGCTACGAAGGGTGGATGATGATTGACGGAAAGAAAAGATGCTTCTTAGGAGCAAATGACGCAAAATTTTGTTATGATGAAATCGGTATAAGCGGGCAGGAAGAGAATGAGCTAAATTGTCCGCAGTCATTGAAAAGCAATGATACTTTCGAAGATATAACAACTGTAAAGGATGAGTTTGCATTTGAAATAGATACCAAAATGCTGGCAAGTTACTATCCGACAGTTGCCGAGTGTGCGAGTATAGATAACTTTGAAACAATAACAGATGAACTCATGGATGATTTTTTATGCCGGAACAAGGTGTATGATGTCTGTGAATATGGTTATTAAAGGAATTTAATTTCATGAAAGAATTCACAATTGGGAAGAATGAAGAAAACCAGCGTCTGGACAAGTATTTGAAGAAACTGCTTCCAAACGCCGCAACAAGTTTTCTTTATAAAATGATGCGAAAAAAGAATATATGCTATAATGGTAAAAAGGCATCCGGAAATGAAATGCTTCACTCCGGCGACAAAGTTGCGATTTTCTTCTCCGATGAAACGTTTGACAAGTTTGCCAAAAATGAAAGAGAAGAATCCGGCGAATTTGAAAAGCTGTCCGGGCTGTCTCTTGGCGGAATCGGGATTATATACGAGGACGAAGATATGTTAATTGCGAATAAGCCTTTTAACATGTTATCGCAGAAGGCAGCGCCAAGCGATGTATCTGCAAATGAACATCTGCTGGGATATCTGATTAGAACAGGAAAACTGACGAAAGAAGAGTTTGCGACATTCCGGCCATCCGTATGTAATCGTCTGGACCGGAACACAACCGGCCTGCTTTTGATGGGAGTTTCTTTAAGAGGCTCTCAGCAGCTTTCCAAGATGCTAAAGGAGCGGACGATTCAGAAGTATTATCTTGCGGTGGTTTCAGGGGAAGTCAGGCAGAGCGAGCATCTGAAGGGCTATCTGATTAAGGACGAAAAAACCAATAAAGTTACGGTTACAGCAGAACGGCCTTTAAAAGAAAGCGAACCTGCAAAACCGATTGAGACCTCTTATGAACCGCTCGTATATGACAATGGAACGACACTTCTTCTGGTTCATCTGATTACCGGAAAGACTCATCAGATCCGCGCCCATCTTGCATCCATCGGGCATCCGGTTATCTGTGATCCGAAATATGGAGATCCATCCGTCAATCAGACATTCCGTTGCGAGTACAAAATAAAAGCACAGCTGTTACATGCATATCGTCTGGAATTTCCGGACAAAAGAATCTATAAGGCACCGGTTCCGGATACATTCGGAAAAATCAGCAGACAATTTATGTTATAGGAGGAATATTATGACGTACGAAGAATTGGTAAAGGAAATCAAGGAAAAGGCAAATGAGGCAGATGCAAGCGCAATCAAGGATCATGTTACTTTTCAGTTTAACGTAACCGGCGAATGTGCCGGCGCATTTTATATGGAAATTTCAAACGGTAAAATCCATGTGGAACCGTACGAATACTATGACCGCGATGTACTTATTACAAGTACTGCCGAAAATATCATTAAAATTATGAACGGAAAGCTTGATCCGGTTATGGCGTTTACCCTTCATAAAATAACGGTAGAAGGGGATCTTGGAAAAGCGCTTTTACTGAAGGAAATTATTAAAAAATAAGCATGGAAACGAAGGATGATATATGCCAACCTGGAATTCGCGAGGTCTTCGGGGGTCAACCCTGGAGGATATGATTAACCGCACAAATGAAAAATATCTGGAGAACGGTCTTGCTTTGATTCAGAAAATTCCTACTCCGATCACACCCATCAATATTGATAAATCTACCAGACATATCACGCTTGCGTATTTTGATCAGAAGAGTACGGTTGATTATATCGGCGCAGTACAGGGAATCCCGGTATGCTTTGACGCAAAAGAGTGTAATACGGACACCTTTCCGCTTGCGAATATCCACGAACATCAGGTGGAATTTATGCGCAATTTTGAAAAACAGCAGGGTATCGCATTTATTCTTATTTCCTATACCAAGAGAAACGAATTCTATTACCTTCGTTTTAAAGAATTGGTAAAGTATTGGAACCGCTGTAAGGAAGGCGGAAGAAAAAGCTTTCGATATGAAGAGCATGACCCGGAATTCTTTTTGACAGAGGTTCCGGGAGTGCTTGTTCCATATTTGAATATGCTTCAACTGGATTTGGAAAAAAGAGAGATTGAAAATAGTGATTGACATTAAGATGGGAATCCCATATAATTAGGTTATTTCACGTGGTAGCATGGTAAAATATTAGCGCTGTACTGTACTAAAGCACACATTATCAGCTGCCGTCATGCATTAGATACGATTTAGGAGTGATTATGAAAGACGAATTGCTGCACACCCCGGATGGCGTCCGGGATATTTACAACGGAGAATGTCAGAAAAAATTATTTTTACAGAATAAGCTCCATCAGGTGCTGTTAAAATACGGGTACCATGATATTCAGACGCCGACCTTTGAGTTCTTCAATATTTTCAGCCGCGAGATTGGAACTACGCCTTCCAACGACTTATATAAGTTTTTTGATAAGGAGGGAAACACACTGGTTCTCCGCCCTGACTTTACGCCGTCTATCGCCAGAAGCGCGGTAAAGTATTATTTGGAGGAGGAAATGCCGGTCAAGCTCTGTTATCTCGGCAATACATATGTCAATTATACGGATTATAAGGGACGATTGAAGGAGGCAACCCAGTGCGGGGCCGAACTCATTGGCGATGCGACCATTTCCGCCGATGCGGAAATCCTTGCAATGACGGTAGAGTCGTTAAAGGCTGCGGGCCTCCATGACTTTCGGATTTCGGTCGGACATGTGCAGTTTTTCCTTGGACTTTTACATGCAGCCGGCATGAATGAGGAAGAGGAGGAGACTCTTCGCGAACTGTTGAATAATAAAAATTTCTTCGGAGTGGAGGAATTTGCAGATACCCTGCATTTATCGGGGGATTTAAAATCATTGTTTGGTCTGCTTGCAAGCTTTGATTCCTCCGACGAAGAGCTTTTGTGTGCAAAAGAAAATGCAAAGAAGTATCCGGAAATTGCAGATGCAATCGACCAGCTGCTCGAGCTTCGCAATTATCTGAAGATGTACGGTATCGAAAAGTATATTTCCTATGAGCTTGGAATCATTAACGAACATCAGTATTATACCGGAATTATTTTTTCCGGCTATACGTTTGGTACGGGGGAAGCAATCGTAAAAGGCGGACGCTACGATAAGCTTTTAAGCTATTTCGGAAAGAATGCGCCTGCAATCGGATTTGGTATCGCGGTTGACCAGCTCCTTTTAGCATTGTCCCGCCAGAAAATCGAAATTGATATCCCAACGGACGCCGCATTGCTTGTTTTTGAGAAGGAGCATGCAGCGGAAGCGATTCGCAAAGCGCAGATTCTCCGTATTCAGGGAACCATGGTGCAGACCGTTCTGTTTGATGATGCAAAGACAAAGGAGGATTACTTCAACTATGCCATTAAGAATCAGATCAACAGAGTGGAGTTCATCTAAGAAGGAGTATTGCGATGAATAATGACAGATATTTAACGTTTGCGCTCGGCAAGGGCAGGCTTGCGAATAAAACAATGGAACTTTTCGAGAAGATTGGAATTACCTGCGAAGAGATGAAGGACAAGGACACCCGGAAGCTGATTTTCGTGAATGAAGAAATGAAGATGCGCTTTTTCCTTGCAAAAGGCCCGGATGTTCCGACCTATGTGGAATACGGAGCCGCCGATATCGGCATTGTCGGGAAAGATACGATTTTGGAGGAGGGCAGAAACGTATACGAGGTGCTTGATCTGGGGTACGGAAAATGCCGCATGTGTATCTGCGGGCCGGAGAGCGCGCTGGATTTATTACAGCATCACGAGCAGATTCGTGTTGCGACGAAGTACCCGCATATTGCGAAGGATTACTTTTTCAATAAAAAGCATCAGACCGTTGAAATCATAAAATTAAACGGCTCCATAGAACTTGCGCCAATTGTTGGACTGTCGGAGGTCATTTGTGATATAGTAGAGACAGGAACCACATTAAGGGAGAACGGACTGACCGTATTGGAGGAGGTTTGCCCTCTTTCCGCAAGAGTGATTGTGAATCAGGTCAGTATGAAAATGGAAAATGAGCGGATTACGAAGCTGATCCGCGATTTGAAGACGGTATTATAAAGGAGTTTTTAACATGAGAATCGTACAGCTTACGGAAGAAAGCAGGAAAAATATATTGGAGGATCTCTTAAAGAGAAGCCCGAACAGATATGGAGCGTTTGAGGCGAGCGTGAATGAAATCATTGCGAACGTAAGAGAGCATAAGGACGAGGCAGTTTTTTCTTATACCAAAAAGTTTGACGGCGCCGATATCAACGCTTCGAATATTCTTGTGACGGATGAAGAAATCAAAGAAGCATATGAACAGGTGGATGAGAAGCTTTTAGCGGTAATACGAAAGGCGCTTGTGAACATAAGAAAATACCATGAGAAGCAGATGCAGAATTCCTGGTTTACCACAGAGGACGGCATTATTTTAGGGCAAAAGGTAACTCCGCTTGGAATCGCCGGCGTCTATGTGCCGGGTGGAAAAGCGGTGTACCCGTCCTCGGTGCTTATGAATGTGCTTCCTGCAAAAGTTGCCGGAGTTTCCCGGATTGTCATGTGTACGCCTCCCGGAAAGGACAAAAAAGTATATCCTTCCACGCTCGTAGCGGCAAAGGAAGCCGGAGTTGATGAAATCTATAAGGTGGGAGGAGCGCAGGCAATCGCTGCGATGGCATTCGGAACCGAGAGCGTGCCGAAGGTAGATAAAATCGTCGGACCGGGTAACATATACGTTGCACTTGCGAAAAAGGCGGTATTTGGATATGTGAGCATTGATTCCATTGCCGGGCCAAGCGAGATTCTGGTGCTTGCCGATGAGACGGCGAATCCGCGCTATGTAGCCGCAGATTTGTTATCTCAGGCGGAGCATGACGAAATGGCGTCCGCCATCCTCATTACGACAAGCAAAGAGCTGGCCGCTCAGGTATCGGAGGAAGTGGATCAGTTTGTTGCGGTTCTTTCAAGGAAGGAAATCATTCAGAAATCATTGGATAATTACGGATATATTCTGGTTGCGAACAATATGGATGATGCAATCGACGCGGCAAACGCCATTGCTTCCGAGCACATGGAAATCGTAACAAGGGATGCATTCCATGTGATGACAAAAATCAGAAATGCCGGAGCAATTTTCATCGGAGAATATGCTTCCGAGCCTCTCGGAGACTATTTCGCTGGCCCGAATCATGTGCTCCCGACGAACGGCACAGCAAAATTCTTCTCGGCATTGTCGGTGGATGATTTCATTAAGAAATCAAGTATTATTTCATATTCCAAAGAGGCGCTGGAGAGAGTACATAAGGATATTGAAACCTTTGCAGAGTGCGAGCAGCTGACTGCGCATGCAAATTCCATCCGCGTGCGTTTTGAAGAGGAAAGGTAAGGGCAGGTATGTCAGAACGAGTATCAAAATTGACACGTAAAACAAAAGAAACAGATATAACCGTAAGCTTTCAGGTAGACGGAACCGGACAATCCGGCATCAATACCGGAATCGGATTCTTTGACCACATGCTGGAGGGTTTTGCGAAGCATGGCTTTTTTGATCTTGATGTAAACATTGAAGGAGATCTTGCCGTTGACTGCCACCACACTGTGGAAGACTGCGGAATTGTGCTGGGCAACGCAATCAAGAAGGCAGTCGGGGATAAGAAGGGAATTAAGAGGTACGGAAGCTGCATTTTACCTATGGACGAGGTATTGGTTCTCTGTGCGGTTGATTTATCGGGAAGACCATATCTGCAGTTTGATGCGGAATTTACAACCGACAGAGTCGGATATATGGATACGGAGACGGTAAAGGAATTTTTCTATGCGGTGTCCTATTCCGCCGGTATGAATCTGCATATTAAGGTGCTTACCCCCGGAAATAATCATCATATGATCGAGGCAATTTTCAAATCATTTGCGCGCGCGCTGGACGAAGCCACCACACTTGATCCGAGAATTACGGATATTCTTTCAACGAAAGGAAGTTTATAGAAGATGGAACAGAAGAACATCGTTGCCACCTTATACTTAAAGAATGGTAAAGCGGTAAAATCCTTCAAAGATCACACAGAAATTGATGATGTATATGATCTTTGCCAGATTTACAACGACAGCGGTATCGACAAAATTATAATTTTTGATTTGTCGGATGATGATACGGAGCATGATAAAAATATCAATACAATAAAGAACATCAATCGCAATCTTGAAATTAAAGTATGCGCAGGCGGAAATATCCAGCGTATCGAGGATGTGAAAAAGCTGCTGTTTGCCGGCTGCCTTCAGGTTATTTTGAACGGCTCTAAGCTGAGCAGTATTGAATTGGCGGCGGAAGCCAGCAACCGGTTCGGAAAAGATCGTATTCTGGTATCCGTATCAAACGTGGATTTTTTATACAAATACCACAGCAGCCTGGAAGAATCCATCCATGAGCTATTGGTTTTAGATATGGATATTATGGACGCCATTGAGAATATCACAACGGTTCCGTATGTCGTTAAGCTGCCCGAATATAATTACGAGCAGATCGTTGAAATGTTAAAAAGAAGTACTATTCGGGGAATCGCCGGAGATTTTATTAATGACATAACAACGGATATTATGAAGTTTAAGTCCATGCTTTCCCTTGAGGGGATAAAGATGGATAATTTTGCGCCGGATTTGAAGTGGTCGGATCTCAAGAAAAATTCGGATGGAATGGTTCCGGTCATCGTGCAGGATTATCGTACGGATGAAGTGCTTATGCTTGCGTATATGAATGAGGAAGCCTTCAACACCACAATTCATATCGGAAAAATGACATATTACAGTAGAAGCCGCCAGGAGCTGTGGACGAAGGGACTCACATCGGGACACGTTCAGTATGTAAAATCGCTTACCGCGGATTGCGATTATGACACGATTCTGGCAAAAGTTTCCCAGGTAGGCGCCGCCTGCCATACCGGAAACCGGAGCTGTTTTTACAACAATATCGTTAAGAAGGAATATGTGGAAAAAAATCCGCAGAAAGTGCTGGAGGAAGTATATTCCGTCATTCAGGACCGAAAAGAAAATCCGAAGGACGGCTCTTATACGAACTATATTATTGATATGGGAAGCGACAAGATTCTGCAGAAGCTTGGAGAGGAATGCACCGAAATTATTATTGCTTCCAAGAACCCAAATGAAGATGAAATCAAATATGAGATTTCCGATTTCATGTATCATCTGATGATTCTTATGATTGATAAGGGCATTACATGGGAAGATATCACGAACGAACTTGCGCAGCGCTAAAAAATGCGTTACTATGAACTCCGTAAGAGAAATCTTATGGAGTTTTTATATGTGCACTCCCACGAAATGAATTTTGCTGCTGATGCAGCACGCGGGCGGTAAGGCGGGGATGGGAAGAGAACTTCCCTGCCTGATTGTTAAAGAGGGAGAAAAAGATGAACAGGAAAAAGGAATGGATTTGTCTGATTGTAGGCTTTTTGGGAGCTATGCTGGGCGTATATGCGGTCATAGTTTTCAATGGGTTTGTGCTGATGTCACTGCCTTTGGGACTTAGAATGGTAAGCGGAATTGTGGTTTACTGGCTCATTGCATTGATTCCCATAATCGCAATGCTCGTAAATAGAGACCGGTTAACCGATTACGGATTTTACAAGGACAAAATCGGATTTCAGATGATTGCAGGTATTTTCATTGGTTTGGCAATGTCAATTGTACTGACATTGATTCCGCATCTGCTGGGACTCGGAGCATATGTTGACAACGGTAAAAGGTATCAGTATCTATGGCAGTTTATCTATGAATTTGGTTATTGTATACTCGCAGTCGGTGTTGTGGAAGAATTTGTATTCCGGGGACTAATCTATGCAAAGATCAAAAGCATTAGTCAAAAAGATGCGGCAGCCGTTATCGGCTCGTCCGTTCTGTTCGGCTTATTCCATATATTGGGCGGCAATATTATTCAAGTTATAGGGACCGCACTCATTGGAGCGTTCTTTTGCTTTTGCAGATTAAAGATTAAAAATTGCTCCATCTTGTCCCTGATCATCGGACATGGGATATATGATGCGCTGATAACGGTTTGGGCATGTACGCTGCCATAACGGATGAAAACGGAGAGAATGATGAAGAAAATAGATTGTCCTTGCAAGAGAACAGCATGTGAGAGGCATGGCGATTGTGAGGCATGCAGGGCGCATCATGCAGAATCGAAGCGAAAGCTTCCATGCGAAAAGCAATCCGGAACTTCGAAAAGAGAGGGATACAGCAGAAGCCGTTGGAATCTCCCAAAAGAATTCCAAAATCTTAAGATAACGTATCACAGCCCTGATTCATGGAAAAAAGAATATTTCCAATCTGCCTGCAGGGGACAGGAATTTGTATTTGAAGAAAATCCGCTTGTAGAAACATGGGCAAAAAAAATAATAGGAGGATGTGCGTGAAAAAGAATGCAAGTGAGGTTTCTGTGATTGGCGAAGACGACGGGCCTACATCAAGAAATGCGACGAACAAATGGAACGCGCAAAGGAAATACCTCAGTCCGTATTTGATATAGATTTTCACAAATTCAATAAGGTATTCGCTGATATAAACGATCATATGAATATTACGATCGAGAAGAAATATTCCTATATTGGCGGCGGAGCCTGCGGCAGCAAGAAATTGATCAGATAATATGAGCGAATATATAAAGATGTATACAGGTATTACGGCGTAACAGAAGAGGATATAAAAAATAAATCAAAAAGATATCAGGATTTGGTGCGCACTTTGAGTTTGTAAAGCGTTTCAACAGGTATGCCAATGGATAAGGATCCGGAAGAAGGGGATATCGTAAAAAATGAAAAGGAGTAGTTCTTGTGGTAAAACTTGCGTTAAGTGATGAAATTTTGATGCGTGTCGATAAATCTGCGCGCTATATTGGAAATGAATTAAACTCTGTCAACAAGAATAAGAATGAGGTTGACATTCGGTTTGTGATGTGTTTCCCGGATGTATATGAGATTGGGATGTCGCATCTTGGAATACAGATTCTTTACGATATGTTCAATAAACGTGACGACGTATGGTGCGAGCGCGTGTATTCGCCATGGCCGGATCTCCATGAAATTTTAAAAGAGAAGAAGATTCCTCTTTTTTCATTGGAATCACAGGAGCCTGTAAAACATGCGGATTTTTTGGGTATAACCCTGCAATATGAGATGTGTTACACCAACATTCTGCAGATTCTGGACTTGTCGTTCATTCCGCTTATGGCAGCGGAGCGCAGTGAGGATGATCCAATCGTGATTGGAGGCGGGCCATGCGCTTACAATCCGGAACCAATCGCGGATTTCTTCGATATGTTCTATATCGGAGAAGGGGAGATATCCTACGATCCGTTGTTTGCCCTGTATAAGAAAAAGAAAAAAGAAGGAATGGCAAGGGCGGAATTTTTGCATGAAGCGGCTAAGATTCCCGGTATCTATGTTCCGTCCCTTTACGATGTAACATACAAAGCGGATGGTACGATCGAGCGCTTTTTTCCAATTTATGACGATATCCCGGAAAAAATCAAAAAGCAGGTGGAAACGGACTTTAACCATGCCCCATACCCGGACAAGCCGGTGGTTCCGTTTATCAAGGCAACGCAGGACCGGATGGTTCTTGAGATTCAGCGCGGATGTATCCGGGGATGCCGGTTCTGCCAGGCGGGGATGATTTACCGTCCAAACCGCGAGAAAACGCTGGATTACCTAAAAGATCTTGCAACAAAGATGATTGAATCTACCGGATATGAAGAGATTTCATTAAGTTCACTTAGTTCTTCCGATTTTAAAGAACTGCCGGAGCTTATCGATTTTTTGCTGAAGGAGTGTAAGGAGAAGCATATCAACATATCCCTTCCGTCTCTTCGGATTGACGCGTTTTCGCTGGATGTAATGAGTAAGGTGCAGGATGTAAAAAAGAGCAGTATCACGTTTGCGCCGGAGGCGGGCTCCCAGCGGATGAGAAACGTAATCAATAAGGGGCTTACTCTTGAAGATATCTTAAACGGCTCCGAGGCGGCTTTTCGCGGAGGCTGGAATAAAGTGAAATTCTATTTTATGCTCGGTCTTCCGACGGAGACAGAGGAAGATGTGCGGGCAATCCCGGAGCTTGCCAATGAAGTGGCGGCATTGTATTATGATACCGTTCCAAAGGAACAGCGAAACGGAAAATGCCAGATTACAATCAGTACCTCGTTCTTTGTGCCAAAGCCGTTCACGCCATTTCAGTGGGCCGGTATGTTTCCTCCGCAGGAGTATCTGAACCGGGCGCATATGGTAAACGATTGTGTGAAAGAACAATTGAACCATAAGAGTATCAGCTATAAATGGCATGAAGCCGACGTGACCGTACTGGAAGGGGTTCTCGCAAGAGGCGACAGGCGTGTCGGCGCGGCGATTCGCCATGTATATGAGCATGGCGGGTATTTTGATGCATGGAATGAATATTTTGATTATGACCGCTGGTTAAAGGCCTTTGAAGAATGTGGAATTTCTCTTGATTTTTATGCATACAGAGAACGCCCGGCAGACGAAGTGTTTCCATGGGACTTCATTGACGCCGGAGTAACAAAAGAATTTCTGCTGCGCGAATGGAACCATGCGGGAGAGGAAAAGGTAACGCCAAACTGCCGGATGCGTTGTTCGGGATGCGGTGCAAAACAGTTCAAAGGAGGAGTCTGCTTTGAAAATCAGAATTAAGTTCCGTAAATGGGGCTCCATGAAGTTCATCGGACATCTGGATATGATGCGCTATTTCCAGAAAGCAATCCGCAGGGCAGGTATCGATATCTGCTATTCGGAAGGGTTTTCCCCGCATCAGATTATGTCCTTTGCAGCACCCCTCGGCGTTGGAATAACAAGTGACGGAGAATATTTCGATATTGAAGTAAATTCAAGTCCTTCTACAGAAGCAGCGATCAAGGCATTAAACGAAACGATGGTTGAAGGGGTTGAAGTAACCGGATATGTCATGCTGCCGGATCATGCAAAGACCGCCATGTCGATTGTTGCAGCCGCCGACTATAAGCTGTCGGTAAAAGAAGGCTATTCTCTGCCGTATACGGCTTCGGTGTGGTCTGCAAGGATCAAAGAGCATTTTACAGACGCAGAGAGTTTTGTGATTGTAAAACAGACAAAGAAGAGTGAACGTGAAGTTGACCTTAAATCTTTCGTTTATGACTTTAATGTAAAGGAAGAGGAATATGGACCGGGTTTTTTCTTAAAGGTATCTACCGGAAGCGTTGATAATATAAAGCCTGAGCTTGTACTTGCATCTCTATTTGAAACATGCGGCTTGGAATACAATGAGGACGCCATTCAGATTCATCGGATGGAAGTATATGCAAGGGACGAGAACGGCGAATGGATTCCGCTCCTTGA
>CAZTKM010000037.1:0-10808 GCA_964614035.1 uncultured Lachnobacterium sp. | reverse complement strand
CATTCGTTTAACAATCATACATTGGATGAGTATATCGGTAAAAATGATGTAACACCGGAGGAATACAGTATGATACAGGAAGCTTTACAGAAAACCGATTTTGATGATTATGATTTACTGATTCAGTTGTGCGATTCGATTTCCGGCAGCAACGGCGTTCTGGATATTGAAGAACGCATGGCGGATGTGCGCAGCAGATACGGTGCATATCCCAAAGAAAAATGGAATAGAAATTTATTTTTAAAACAATACTTTGAGGAAAAAATGGGGCAGGACATTTATTCCGCCGTAGATCGGGAACATTTCAGACCATGATTGGGATTTTGGCAGGAAACAATGAATCGTTTAGCAATCACAGAAATTACAATAAACAATAAAAAATTCATATCGTACATAGCGTTAAATGAGAAGCGTGATTTTGTTGATTTTGAACTGTACGCATCCGGCGAAAGCCTGGTAAACAACATCTATATCGGCAGAGTGGAGCATGTAATCAGCAACATTGGTGCTGTGTTTGTTCAGATATCCGCTGCCCAGAAATGCTTTCTTTCCATGGATGAAGCGCCGCACGCGATTTTTACCAGAAAGCAATCCTCAAAGAAGCCGATTTGCGAGGGCGATGAACTGCTGGTGCAGATTGAGAAGGAAGCGGTTAAAACCAAAGATCCGGTTGCTTCAACGAGGTTAACGTTAACCGGAAGCTATTCCGTTCTTACCACCGGAAACACAGGACTGAACGTATCCAAAAAATTACCGGAAGAGATCCGGCTTTCCTATAAGCAATTGCTTAACAGTCTTTGTCAGGGGCACGAGGAAAAAGGATATGGCATCATTCTCCGCACAAATTCCTTACAGGCAGACGAGGAGGAACTGAAGGCCGACATTAAGAATCTGACAGAGCAGTATGATGCGATTATCGAAAACAGTAAGCATTTATCCGCTTTTGCAAACCTGTATAAGCCTGATCCCGAATATATAAGAAGACTTCAGGCTGTCCGGAATTTTATGGAGGAAGGCCCAAAACGGAAGGAATGTACGGATTGTGCATACGATGGGATTTTTACCGATATTCCGGAAATAAAGGAACGGATTGAAGCCTGCCTCCCATATCTGGCAAGACAAGGATGTGTGCATCTGTATGATAACCGGCAGGTATCGCTTCAGACGTTGTATAACATAGAGGGCAATGTAAAAAAACTGCTGGCAAAGAAAATCTGGCTTCCTTCCGGTGCCAACATCATCATCGAGCAGCTGGAGACCTTAACGGTAATTGACGTGAATTCAGCCAAAAATGTCAAGCGCGCAAAAAGCAAAAGTCAGGATCAGGTGCTCCTGTCAATCAATAAGGAAGCTGCAAAAGAAGCGGCAAGGCAGCTTCGGCTTCGCAACATAAGCGGAATGATTATAATTGACTTTATCAATATGGAGCAGAAAGAGTCGGAAGAGGAACTGATTGCATATTTAAAAAGCGAATTGAAGCAGGATGTGGTTCCCTGTCAGTTTGTTGATAGTACAAGACTTGGGCTGATAGAAATTACCCGGAAAAAAGTAAATAAATCTTTAAAAGAAGTTGTTGACGCTGGGTAAGGCTTGTGCTATTATATTTGAGTATGCCGCACAGTGTGGTTTGAAGTCTGCCCTTTTGGCAGCACCGAAACTGGCGAGTAATGATAAAATAGGAGGTGCCATATGTACGCAATCATAGCAACAGGTGGTAAACAGTACAAAGTATCTGAAGGCGATATCATTACCATTGAAAAGCTTGGAACCGCAGCCGGAGAGAAGGTTACTTTTGATCAGGTTTTAGCAGTATCAGGCGATGAGATTAAGGTTGGCGACCCGGTAGTAGCCGGAGCAACCGTTGAAGCTTCTGTAGTAAAAGAAGGCAGAGGCAAAAAGGTTATCGTTTACAAGTACAAGAGAAAGACCGGATACCACAAAAAGAACGGCCACAGACAGGCGTTCACTCAGGTTAAGATTGAAAAGATCAACGCGTAATCGATAGGAAATTGTTATGATCCATATAACGATTTACCAGAATCGGGAAGAACAGATTACAGGCTTTTTCTGCACCGGACATTCCGGTTATGCAGCAAGCGGAAGCGATATTATCTGCGCCGGTGTTTCATCACTTGTAATTAACGCGATTAATTCCATTGATGCATTCACAAGCAACACATTTGTTCTTGACTCCGAGGAGGAGAGCGGTACGATTGACTTCCGTTTACAGGAGGAAGCCACCCATGATACGGTTCTCTTACTGGATTCCATGATTCTGGGCTTGCAGGGAATACAAAATGACTATGGGAATGAATATTTCATTCTGGATTTCAAGGAGGTGTAAAACATGTTGAATATGAACCTTCAGTTTTTTGCTCATAAAAAGGGAGTTGGTTCTACAAAGAACGGACGTGACTCTGAATCAAAGAGATTAGGAGCAAAGAGAGCAGACGGACAGTTCGTAAAAGCCGGAAACATTCTTTACAGACAGCGTGGTACTAAGATTCGTCCAGGCGTTAATGTCGGTATCGGCGGAGACGATACATTATTTGCAAAGGTAGATGGTGTATTAAGATTCGAAAGAGTTGGAAGAGACAAGAAGCAGGCTTCTGTTTATCCGGTAGCAAACGAGTAAAGATAAAACCCCGACTGTGCAAACGGTTGGGGTTTTTATTCATGACAAGAAAAAGAGTAACTATTTCATAAGGCTGGATTCTGGAAAGTTACTCAAAGGAAAGATTAGGTAATTGCGAAACTCCTGGCTGCCAATGTGTAGTTGTAAAGTCTGAGCTTCGCAATTGCCTAAAAGAAAAGATTTAAGAAAGGACGGTTCAGAGCTGCACATTTCCGGCAGTTCTGAGCTTTTGGAATATGTTTGCGGATCGTGCAAGAATTATCATCAAATCGGGAAAAGGCGGAGACGGACATGTCTCTTTCCGCCGCGAAAAATACGTTCCGGACGGCGGCCCGGACGGCGGGGACGGCGGAAAAGGCGGAGACGTCATTTTTGTTGTGGATGAAGGTCTGAATACCCTGACCGATTATAGACATCGAAGAAAATTTGCGGCCCAGCCGGGCGAAGAAGGCGGCAAAAAGAACTGCCATGGCAAAAACGGAGAAGACCTCGTCTTAAAGGTTCCGGAAGGAACCGTAATTAAGGATGCAGAGTCCGGCAAAGTCATCGCAGATATGTCGGGGGACAATAGGCGGTGCGTCATCTTAAAAGGAGGACGCGGAGGCTTGGGAAACCAGCATTTCGCGACGTCTACGATGCAGGCTCCGAAATATGCACAGCCCGGTCAGGAAGCAATCGAAATAGAGGTGCAGCTGGAACTGAAAGTGATAGCGGACGTTGGGCTTGTGGGCTTCCCAAACGTCGGCAAATCAACGTTTCTTTCGAGGGTAACCAACGCCCAGCCGAAGATTGCAAATTACCATTTTACCACGCTGCAGCCCAATTTGGGCGTTGTGGATATGGAAGACGGATACGGATTTGTGATTGCGGATATACCGGGGCTGATTGAGGGCGCTTCCGAAGGCGTCGGACTCGGGCATGAATTTCTCCGGCATATCGAGAGAACCAAGGTAATGGTTCATATCGTGGATGCTGCGGGAACGGAAGGCAGAAATCCGGTTGAGGATATCAAAGCAATCAACAAAGAACTGGCAGCATATAATCCGAAGCTTCTGGAAAAGCCTCAGGTAATTGCGGCGAATAAAATGGATGCGGTATATGGGGACGGAAATGAAATCATTTCACAGCTGAAAGCGGAATTTGAAAAGGATGGAATCAAGGTCTTCCCGATATCCGCGGTAAGCGGACAGGGAGTAAAAGAGCTTTTGTACCAAATCAAAGAGCTTTTGGCAAAATGCCCGAAGGAAGTTACCGTATATGAGCCGGAATTTGATCCGGCGCTCAAGTTCTTTAAGGACGAGCCGTATACCATCGAGCGCGCGGATGACGGCGCATATGTGGTGGAGGGCCCCAAGATTGACAAAATGCTCGGCTATACCAACCTTGACTCGGAAAAAGGTTTTCTGTTTTTCCAGAAATTCCTGCGTGAGCAGGGCATCTTAAAGGATCTCGAGAAGATGGGCATTGAAGAGGGCGACACCGTCCGCATGTACGGAAATGAATTTGATTATTACAAATAGCAGGAGAATACTATGAACAGCAAACAGCGCGCGTATTTAGGTTCGTTGGCAAGCACCATGGAGCCGATTTTTCAGATTGGAAAAGCATCTTTAACGCCGGAAATTATCGAGGCGTTGGATGCGGCACTCGAGAAAAGAGAACTGATTAAGGTTTCCGTCTTAAAAAACTGTGCCGACGATCCGAAGAAAATTGCGGACGCCATCGGGGAACGTACCCATGCAGCGGTCGTAAAGGTCATTGGAAAGAAAATGATTTTTTATCGTCCGGCAAAGAAGAACCCTAAAATTAAGCTTCCGGAATAATAGATATGAAAATCGGTATATTTGGCGGGTCGTTCGACCCGATTCATAACGGACATCTTTATATGGCCGGGCAGGTATTAAAAGAGTACGAGCTGGATAAGATTATTTTTATTCCGGCCGGGCACTCTCCGAATAAACCGGAGAAGGAAATGACTCCTGCAGGTATTCGTCTGAAAATGGTGCAGATTGCTACAGAAGGCAGGAACTATCTGGAGGCCTCTTCTATGGAAGTGGATTCGGCAAAACGAAGCTACACGTACCGGACAATGCAGAAGCTGTCGGAAATTTATGCGGATGATGAGCTGTATTTTATCATGGGCGCAGATTCGCTGGATTATTTTGACCAGTGGTATCATCCGGAGATTATCTGCCAGCTGGCGACCGTTCTTGTGGTCAACAGGGACGATTTTTCCACAGAGGATCTAAGCAATAAAATCGGTCAGATTCAATGCCTGTTTCCGGCGGATATCCGCATCGTCCACTGTGAGAAATATGATATTTCTTCCCATGAACTGCGGGATATGATTGCAAACGGCGAAAATGTGTCGGATTTTATTCCGGGAGATGTCCTTTCTTACATTAAGGAACAAAAGCTTTACCGAGGTGTATGATGGAAATTCACGAGATACGCAAAAAATTGAAAAAGGAACTCGATAAGGAGCGCTACGAGCATACGAAGGGCGTCATGTATACCGCAGCATGTCTTGCCATGGCAAACGGATATGATATCGAAAAGGCCATGCTTGCCGGATTGCTCCATGACTGTGCAAAATGCGTTCCAAACGATGAGAAAATCGGCATATGCGAAAAGAATCATATTCTGATTTCAAAGATTGAATACGAGAATCCGACGCTGCTGCACGCCAAGCTTGGCGCGTTTTATGCGGAAAAAAAATATGATGTCAATGATCCCGAGATTTTACATGCCATAAAGGTTCACACTACCGGAGAACCGGATATGAGTCTGCTGGATAAGATTATTTTTGTGGCGGATTATATTGAACCGAACAGGGACAAGGCCCCCAATCTGGATGCGGTCCGAAGGCTTGCCTTTTCTGACATCAATCAATGCGTTGCAAAGATTTTATATGACACGCTTTATTATCTCGAAGGGAAAAAGGGCAGTGTCGATCCGACCACCCAGTTGACCTATGAATTTTATAAGCCGTATGAAAAGGAGTAATCATGGAAACGTTAGAACTTGTAAAATTAGCAGTAGATGCATTAAATGATAAGAAAGCAGAGGATGTCCGCGTAATCGATATCCATGAGATTTCTACGATTGCAGATTATTTTGTCATTGCAAGCGGTGCAAACACGAATCAGTTAGGAGCGATGCAGGACGCAGTCGACGAAGCGTTATACAAAGCCGGTGTGCATGTAAAGCAAATCGAGGGCAATCGTAATTCCACATGGATTCTCATGGACTACGAGGACGTGATTGTTCATTTATTTTCTAAGGAAGATCGTTTGTTTTATGATCTGGAGAGAATCTGGAGAGACGGAAAGCAGATGGACTTCATGCCTTAGTGAAGCTGTCCTGCATCCATCGTGTAGACTGCTGTGTATTTTGGCATAGCTTCAGGGGCTAGGCGGTGAGTGACGCTGATACAGGTAACATTTTCCAGAGACAAAATGCTGTGCTCCACTGCGTTCGCAGTTTGTTCGTCCAAGGCGGAGGTTGCTTCGTCCATCAGCAATATATCTTTGCCGCTTAACAAAGCTCTGGCGATGGCAATGCGTTGACATTCGCCGCCTGAGAAATTGCTGCCGTTTTCCTCGACCAAGGTATCAAGCCCCAGCGGTAAGGCGGCGATAAACTCCGTCAAACCCGCTTTTTTGACGGCTTCCATGATTTCTTGCTCCGTATAGGGCTTCCACATGGTAAGGTTGTTGCGAACGCTGTCCTTGAATAAGAAAGTATTTTGATGAATCATAGCGATCTCATCGGGAAGAGCTGCGCTTTCATCGGTGTAAATTTCTCCATCAAATTCATGATAATATCCTGCAAGGAGTTTTAAGAGCGTACTTTTCCCACTTCCGCTTTTTCCGATAATGGCATATTTTTTCCCTTTTTCAAAGATGGCGGACACATTTTCCAGAATACTTCTGTCCGCATACCGGAAGTTTATGCCTTGCAGCAAAATGCGGTCTTTTAGCGGACGTACTTCACGTTTTTTGGAAATTTCCGGGTTGGAAAGGTTATGCAAAGTTTCCAGTAAGGGCGCTGCGGATTTTAGTGCACTAATCTTTTCGGATAGTCCGAAGGCGGGCGAAATGACCTGCCCTGTAAGCTGGGTAACTGCCACAATGCTTCCAATGGTAATATATCCTTTGACTGCAAATAAACCAGCCAAACCCATGACGAAAAATTGCACAGCAACAGAAGAGAGCGTAGTCAGACCATACAATTTTGCCATCAGCGATGATAAATGCTCCTTGCTGTTCTCTAATTGTCCGGCACTTGCGGAAAATTGGGGGAGTATTTCCGGAGCGGCGTGGTAGGTTTTTATCACTTCATAGCCATTTAGCAAATCACTGACTTTCTCATTGTAGGCAGTGGTGGATTCCATGACCGTTTTCTGTGTCGTGCTCAATACCTTTGTGAAAAGACGCGGCAGTAAGCTTGGGATCGCCATAGCCGCAATGGAGATAACCGCTATCAGTGGGTTCATGCATAAAAGCACGAGGACGGCAAGCACAATGCATATGACGGAATCCAAGATTGAAATGCGGTTTTGCAGTACTTTCTCCTCGATAATGGAAAAGTTTTGGTTGAACGCTGTGACATAAGAAGCGCTGCCTGCTTTCTCGTAGTCGGCGATGCCTGTTTGTAAAGTACCGTTTGCCAAAGTTATACGCATCTGAAGCAGGCATTTTTTGACATAGTAGGCTTTGTAACGGTTGGATAAATAAACAAGTATACCCATAACGACAGCATAAAGGATACTGACTATTAAAACATCTTGCAAATGACTGGTATCTTTGTTGGTAATGGAAATTTCCGCTGCATCAATCAAAGCATTTAGCAAGAGTGCAACACCCACAGTTGCCATATTTACCAATAGTTGTAAAAGAAATAGAGGGATATGTTCCCATTTTAGTTTTTTCATGATCATCTCTCCTGGACTTGTTTTGAATGGAGGCTGCCGTAATCAGGCAGTCCCGTTTTGTTGGAAATTTAGGAAGCCTTTACTTCCCGATAATGATGATAATAATCATGCCGCATTCCTCCTTTCTTCTTCAAAAGTGAAGTATAGCGGAAAAAATGCGGCATTCCCATATCGCTTTATGTATAATTTTAACTTACATCATTTGATAAGTTTTTGTCCAGATATTCCTGTGCTAAATCGGCTATCTTAACCTTTCCGATGAGCCGCATATAAGGAATCAGTGCTTCCATGCGTGTGCGGCTTTCCTGCGATTTTCCCATTTTGCCCAAAATCTGGGCGATTCCAAATTCAATCTCTGGGAGCAAAAATTGTTCTGTGCCGCAGATGCTAAGTTCCTCTGCCTTCTTTGCGTAGAGCAGAGCCTCCTGATAGCGCCCCTCAGCTTGCATAATCTGGCCTAAATTGTGAGCCAGATTGATCTGAAAAACTTGATAATCAGAAAGGCGGCTTTGGTTTCGATCCAGTGCAAACATGACCTCCTCGCCTATGCGGATTGCTTCCAAATTTTTTTCCGCCATGTATTTTGCTGTCGTCAGCATGACAAGAAGATTGACCTCTGTGGGAGAAAACAACTCATGACGGCAGTCGCCCAGATCAATATTTGGTTTTGTCAGGCGCAAGGCGTTTATTAATTCTTCTTCTATATGTTCGTCGGCCGTTCCGTCCTGCATACGGATTGCTGCATAAAGCATTTTTGTGTGTTGGAGATTGGAGGAATCCATTTTTTTCGTGGAAAGCTGCTGTAAGGCTGTCCTCGCCCGAACAAAATCACCGGCTGAAACTTGTGCATCAATTTCAGCCAGGGTTTGCTGCAAGGATGCCTGACATTCGTTTTCATAATAGACATTACAGATCTGATAAGTGCCTGTGCCAAGGCGTTCCAGAAGTTGCTCTAAGACCTTGCCAGATGGCATCTGGTTTCCGTTTTCGATGCGTGAGATTGAAACGGACGAGCAGATACCATCCGCTAGCGCTTCCTGTGTCATTCCTGCTTTCTTACGCAAATGATAGATGATTTCCCCTAAGGTATTTTTCTCCATAAGTTTCTATGTTGTCCTTTCTGTGCGGCGTTTGGTGTATGTATCCACGCACTTTTATTCTGTCAACAAAATCCCGATTTGTTCTTTCATGCTTTTTCATTTTATCATGCGGCACTAATTCTCTCAACGGAAATTTAATTTATCACTTGCCAATGCGGCAACAGAGGGAATATGGCATGAAAAATCAATGTAACTTTTGATGTGATTATTTGAAGGATATTAAATTGAAATGATAGACATACTATGATACAATTTGACTATATAAAAGGAGGCATTGGAATGGAGGCAATAATCAGACCATCAGCAGATTTAAGAAATCATTATAATGAAATATCAAAACAGTGTCGTGAGGATAGAACTCCTGTTATTATCACAGTGAATGGGAGAAGCGACACGACAGTTCTCGGTTATCAAGAATTTTGTCAGATGAAATCAGAATTAGAGCTGCTTCGAAATCTTGCCGAGGCAGAAGAAGATGTTCGTTCCGGAAGAACGGCACCGATGAAAGACTCTTTCGCTGATCTCCGTGCAACATTGGAGGAGAGACGCGGATAATGGAACAGTATACAATAAGAAGAACAAATCTTGTTTTTTATAAGGTTAATGAAGAAGATAAATTAATAATGGTTTATGCAATAGTGGACAGACGAAGAGAATACAAGAATTTGATTTGAGGTGAAACGAGACAGCATTTTTGTTATATCGTTTTGAATTAAAAAAGATTGTGGGGTTTAAGTGTGAATAAGAGATTATCAATCGTTTGGACAGTATTTTTTTATATGTTATAGGATATTTTGTGATTTCTATTAATACCGGAAAACAAGATTTTCTTTGGTTGGAATTATCCTTTTTGTCACTCATTGTATCGGTAATTTTGTTGGTAAAAAATCATTTTCCGAAAAGAAAATATCTGATATTATCTTCTATTTTGACTTTACTATATTTAATGTCTAATATTTTTAGATTCAATGTATTTGCAGTGATTCAAGGAATCATCCTGTTTCTTTCATGCTGCGCATCTTGTAGTGTATTTGAAAAATTTGAAGGAAATTCATTGAAATGGATTAGAAGGAAGAAAAAGTGCGATGTATTTGTAAGCATTATAATTGGAATAGTATGTGGAATTCTTTGGGGAGGTATCAACTATCTTCTCATGCGTGGAAGTAATCCTGTGGTTCAGACAAATGTGTTTAAAGCACTGATAATTTCCTTAAATCCGGCAATTTTTGAAGAGGTTGCTGATCGTTGTGTGTTTTTTGCTTTCTGTTTAAGTATGGCAGGAGGAGAACTTACGGGAAAATTTCAAAGATTTACAGTCTGGTGCATGATGATTGTTCCTCATATTCTGCCACATATGCTTTTTCATATGACAAATAGTATTATTGAAAGTATATTGTCATGGTTGATATCGCTTGTGCTGTATATTGTTGTTTTTGGATTTGTTTTTGCTTTTTTACAGAAGCAGAGAGATATTGCTTCTGCAATGATAGCCTACGGAACAGTTGATTGGATTAGATTCTGTATATTTGGTTTACCAATGTAACGTCTATGCAGGATATATTTTATGGATTGATTGTAATCTATAATTTCTTAATTTTGGGAACGATAATCATGTGGGGTTATATGATACTTTTTTTAAAAAGCTTGGAAAAATAGCTGTTGTCGTCAAAACCACAGCCCTCGGCGATTTCTTGTATGCTTTTTTCAGTATTAATAAGCATATGTGCAGCTCTTTGTAACCGATAACTATTAAGATAACTAATAGGAGACCGTCCCATTATCGCTTTAAAGCAACGAAGCACTTCTGTTTTACTGATTGATGCAGTTTTTGCGAGTTCTTCAATCGTTATTTTGTCTTTATAATGAGTATGGATATAATCAAGTAAAACTTGCACTCGTTTTTCTGGTAGATAATTTGGCATTTTTGGGGGAATTGTTTCTTTTATATTTTTCTGAAATCGATTCAAAATGCAAAACAGGGTGGAAAGCTCATTTCGGACTTTGATTTCATAATCAGAAGCTTCGGAATATATCAGATTCCATACGTTTGAAAGGATATCCAGCATACTTTGGTAAGAGTTGCGTAAACGTCAAATCCCCCGCCTTGGATAATTAGCATTTCTGTGCGACACTCTAA
>CAZTKM010000036.1:0-26448 GCA_964614035.1 uncultured Lachnobacterium sp. | reverse complement strand
AAGCCTATCAAGGCTTTGAGGGGATTTTTATGTGGTTAAGCTGTCAAACTCCCGGCCTGACGGGTTTGAGTACGATACAAACCCGTCAGGCTTTTTTGCTGCACATTTCCCAAAAATCTCCATCAAATTATTTCTTTCTAAATATTTGCACAAAAAAAGTCGATATAGTATAATAAAACAGATAATAGCTAGAAGTGCGCCCACAAGGAGGTCACACGATGGTCGACATGCATTGTCATCTGCTCTATGGAGTGGATGATGGTTCGCCAACACTGGAAGAATCTGTAAAGATGCTGGCGGAGGCAAAAAAGCAGGGGATTGATCAAATCATTCTTACTCCGCATTACAGACATGGGATGTTTGCATACCCAAACAAAGAAATCGCGGAACATTTTTCCGAGCTGATGCCTTATGCACAGAAAGCCGGCGTACAGATATACCTTGGAACAGAATATCATGTGAACACACAGATTGTAGAGGCGTTTGACAGAGGACGCTGCCGTACTTTGGCAGGATCAAGATATGTACTGACGGAATATGCATATCATAGTGAGTATTCGTTTATGAAGCAGATGACGCAGGAATTGATTTTTCATAATTATCGGCCGATTATTGCCCATGTTGAGAGGTATGGATGCGTGGCGGAAGATATCGGGCGCGTATATGAATTGCAGAAAATGGGAGCACTTATTCAGGTAAACGCGGATGCGGTTCTTGGGATAGACGGATACGGTGTAAAAAAGTATGTCAAAAAACTTTTGAAGGAAGGTCTGGCAGATATGATTGCCAGCGACAGTCATGGAATTGAAAAACGCGCATGCCATATGGAAAAGTGCTATGCGTATGTAGAAAAGAAATTCGGAGCGGATTATGCAGAAGAATTATTTGTAAAGAATCCGTCAGAAATATTGGAATAGGAACTAAGAGGTTTTTCGATGGGAAATCAGTATGATTCTGACAATGAAATAGAGATAGATCTTAAGGAACTGTTGTTTGAACTTCTGGCTTTTTGGAAATTGATTGTTCTTGCAGCGGTTCTTGCAGGGGTTATCGGATTTGCAATCAGCGAATTTGTGCTGGTTCCAAAATATGAATCAACGTCGCAGTTGTATGTTCTTCCCAGAAGCAATTCGATTACGAGCCTGACCGATCTGCAGACCGGTGCAAGCCTGACTAACGACTATCTGGTAGTAGTAAAGGGACGTCCGGTTCTGGAGCAGGTAATTACGAATCTGGATTTGGACGAAAACTATAAATCGTTATACAAGAGGGTTTCGCTGAACAATCCGTCCAATTCGCGTATTCTTGCAATTACGGTTACGGATGAGAACCCGTTCACAGCAAAAGCAATTGCGGACGAGATTGCAAATGTGGGCTCTGATTTTATCGCTGAGAAAATGGAGCAGGATCCGCCGACAGTACTACAGTATGGTTATGCAGACGGGGAGCCGGTAAGCCCAAGTATTATAAAGAATACGATGATTGGCGGAATCATCGGCGCCGTTTTGGCATGTGCGATTGTAATTATTTCATACCTGTTTAATGATACCATTATGACGCCGGAAGATATAGAGAAGAAGCTGGGTCTGAATGTGCTTGGTTCGCTTCCGATGGAAGAAGTGGGAGATGACGGGGAACGCAGGCAGATTCGCCGCAAAAAGAAATCGGGCAAGAAGAAAAAGTAGAGCAATGTATTTGAAAAAGGGATACTTTAGGAGAAATATTTTTAATGGAGACAGTTCAATTCGGAAATGTTAAGACGCAAAGCTATACCATGAAGGAATCGCTCCGCGCTTTAAAGACAAATATACAGTTTTGCGGAGACGACGTGAAGACGATTCTGATTACAAGCGCTATTCCAAATGAGGGGAAGAGTACCGTCGCAATGGATCTGGCCTGTTCCTTAACCGAATCCGGAAAGCGTGTTCTCCTTATAGATACGGATATGCGAAAGTCTGTTTTTGTCGGAAGACTTCGCGCAAGAACCTCTTCAGGGGAGGAAATCCATGGTCTGTCGCATTATCTTTCGGGGCAGAAAAAGCTGGAAAACGTGCTTTACGGAACAGATGTACCCAGACTGTTTATGATTTTTGCAGGTCCATCCGTCCCGAATCCGACGGAAATTCTGGAGAAGAAATATTTTGAAGAACTGTTAACATTCGGCAGAGAGCATTTTAATTATATTATTCTGGATTGTGCGCCGATTGGAGCAGCAATTGACGCCGCTGTAGTTGCCAAGCATTGTGACGGAGCAATTCTCGTGGTCGCACAGGGCATGGCAAGCGGACACATGATTGCAGGAGTAAAGAAACAGCTGGAGGCATCCGGCGTTAAAATTCTCGGAGCCGTTTTGAATAAAGTAAAGATGAAAAAGAGCAGTTATGAAGGCAGCTACTATGGCGGCTATTACGGCAGCTATTATGGGAGCTATTACGGAAAAGGAGAGTCGAGCGAATCGTGAGAGGTTCAAGTATGTCCCAAAAACTGAATAATATCCTGTTTTTTCTGGCGGGAATCCTTGTGGTTGTCATTGTTGTCATTGTTTTTATGGCGGTTCAGGCGAGAGGGCAGAACCAGCCGGACGAACCGGCAGTTACAAATGAGGTAACCAATCAGACGGTAGATGCTTCCGGTGCGTCTGTGAATGCCAATGTGGAAAAATGGCAGGAAGGCACAATTGAGTACAACGGAAAGCATTATCGGTATAACAACTATATCCGTTCCTATCTTCTGATGGGTATAGACAGTGATGATCCGGTAGAGACAGCTGCGGATAGCATCAGCGGCGGACAATCGGACGCTATGTTCCTGCTGGTTGTCGATTCGGAAAATGAGACATTGTCGATTATTTCCATCAATCGGAATACGATGACGGCAGTTGATGTGTATGATGAAGACGGCAACGGACTCGGTATTTATCAGGCACAGATCTGTACGCAGCATGGCTTCGGGGACGGAAAGAAGTTAAGCTGTACCAGAACCGTTTCCGCAGTGAAGAATCTGTTTTACAACATTCCGATAGCCGGGTATCTGTCAATCAATATGGGAGCAATTCCTGCTTTGAATGATGCGGTCGGAGGCGTCGAGGTGGAGATCCTTGACGATATCTATTACCCGGCGCAGAAAGTCAGCCTTACAGAAGGAGACACCGTCCGGTTAAATGGGCAGGAAGCATATTGCTATGTCAGGGGAAGAGATGTCAATGATTTTGACAGTGCGACAGAACGCTTGCATAGAGACGAGCAATACATAATCAGCTTTATGAATCAGTTAAAGAAATTCTCCGGCGGAAATGCAGAGGTTGTGGCAGGAGTATATGATTCCGTCAGCGATTATGTGGTAAGCAGCGTGGACTTTGCAGCTCTTGCACAGGATGTCATCGGGTATGAGTTCAGCGAGGATATTATGTATACGGTTCCGGGCGAGACGACGATGGGAGACGAGTACGAAGAGTATCATGTCGATGAAGAAGCGTTTTATGATTTGATTATCGATATCTTCTATAACGAGGTAACACAATAATTGATATTGGGCGCATGATATGCGCTTGATATAAACCACATGAAAAATGAAGAAAGGAGGAGATGCCAATGAAGAAGAAACTTGCGGGCCTGCTAGCGGCTCTCATGGTTCTGACGATGAGTACGACTGTTTTTGCGGCAACATCGCCGACTGCAGAAGATATCTCTAAAGCAGAAAGTGCTGCAACGGTAAGCGCCGACGTTCAACTTACAAAGACGTCAATCGGCACAAAAGATTACTCTGATGTAGCGGCAAAGGCAGCAGATCTTTCCAAGGATGCAACCGTAATGGCAGCGTTTGAATTGACGGCGCCGGAGAATACAAAATTTCCGATTGAGGTTACGATTGCTGTAGCCGGAATCAGTGCCGGAGATTCTGTGTCGGTGCTTCATAAGAAGAGTGACGGTACATGGGAGACCATATCGCCGGCAACGGTTGCCGACGGATATGTTGTTGTTTCATTTGCTTCACTTTCTCCGGTTGCAGTTGTCCGTACGGCAACAGCGGCGCAGAATGGAGCTGCAGGAGAACAGCCTCAGCCGGTTGTAAATAATTATTACAATTATTACACCACCCCTTCCGCATCAACCGGAAATGTATCCGCATCAACCGGAAATGTATCCGCATCAGGCGGAAACGCATCAAACAGAGGAGCTACTCAGTCGAATAACAATAATCAGGTGGTCAATGTATACACAACTGAACCTTCGGCAGCGACACCTGCTGCTTCAAAAAGTAATACATCTCCGAAGACCGGAGCTTCGGTTCCTGTCTTACCATTTATTGCAGTTTTTGCCGTAACAGGAATTGCAGTATGTACAAAAAAGCGCGCAGCCTTTAAAGGAATAAAGGCAGATTCGAATCTAATGTAACAAACATGTGGTTTGCATATTTGCTTCCGTCCCCGGGGCGGAGCAGATATGCAATTTTTTAAGAAAGACGTTTGGCGAAAAAATGGCAGACGAGAAAAAAAAGACATACATAAAAGCAAAGCGGAAGTTGACCGCACAGGAAAGGAAACTAAATATATATCGGGTTGTGACCATTCTGTTAGTGGTTGTACTGATTATTGTAGTGATTTTATGGGCAAGGAATTATTTCATAAACAGTAATGCGCAGGAACAGTACACTCACATGCAGCAAGAGGTTAATACCGTTGATGTTTATCAGGAAAACGAAACGGAACAGGAGACAGAAACCGATGCGGGGGAACAGGAAGATATCTTCCAAGCGCTTGAAATAGAAATTCCGGAGAAGAACCTTGACTGGGAAAGCCTAAGACAGATCAATAAGGATATATATGCATGGTTGTATATTCCGGACACGAATGTGGACTATCCGATTCTGCAGCATCCATCGGACGACACATATTACTTAAATCATAATTTGGACGGGAGCAAAGGATATCCGGGCTGTATTTTTACACAGACGCTCAACAGCCGGGACTTTGATGATTTCAATACAGTAATTTACGGACATAATATGAAAAATGAATCGATGTTCCGAACATTACATGAGTTTGAGGACGAATCTTTTTTTATGGGACATCCTTATATGTATATATATACAGAGGATGAAGTCCTGGTATACGAAGTGTTTGCTGCTTATGTATCAGATAATGCGCATATTTTGAATACCAACGATTTTTCATCGGAAGAAGGATTTGAAGCATATTTGCAGAAAGCCTATGATCAGGCAAAATCAAACGGCTGGTATAGGGACGGTGTTTCGGCATCAAATCGGATTGTTACATTATCCACGTGCACAAGCGGTATCAATTCTTCTTCGCAGCGTTTTTTGGTTCAGGCGGTATTGCTGAGAGGAGATTTTTGGCAATCGGAGGAACCGGATGTGGAGCAGGACGTTCCGGAAATATACGATCCGTTTACCGGCTTTGACGGAGAAGATGCGGCGGAATCCAATCAGGAGCTTCACAAGACCATGGGAGACGATCTCGAAAAATTGGATGGAAAAGTACCGTTGGATGCAACCGGAAAACAATAAATATCAAGGGAAGGAGAGCCAGTCTTACCATGCAGAAAAAGACCATAACCAATACCGCGAAGTACATAATCAGCGCATGGAATATTGGACTTTTTATTGCCGCATGGATTAGCTGCTATAACGGCAGGACATATCATTCGCATGCCGAAATCGGATGCGTGGTTTCGTGCCTCATCTATGCAGGAATCTATTTCTGGCTCTGCAATACATATCACGCATTTAAGTTTGCATCGTCCTCCGTTCCGGAATGTATCTTTAATCAGGTGGTTTCTTACGGAGTGGCGGATTTTATACTGTATCTGGTCTGCCTGATCAGTTCACATGGATATATCAATATTGTTCCCGGACTAATAACCGCATTGCTGCAGGGATTAGGGGTTGCGGGAATCATTTTGTTCACGAAGCGGTATTTTATTCAGCATGTGGAACCGAAGGAAACCGTAATTATCTATGGGGCGTATGCTTCTGAACGAGAAGCCAAATTGTTTGGATCCCGTCTGCTGAAAAAATATAGTCACCTGTATGCGATAAAGAAGTATATTTCTGCAGCCGATGAGGAAGAGGAACTGTTTGCTGCAATTGACCGGTATCATACGGTTATTTTGTATGAGGTTACGGGGGAACAGAGGGAGATATTGCTGAAAGTGTGCGGCGAAAAGCATAAGCAGTTTTATTTTACCCCTGATATAGGAGATCTGATTTGTCAGGGATCTACATATAAACAATTGCTGGATACGCCGTTGATGAAATATGATTACAGCTATGAAGCGATTAAAGAATATGGACTGAAGAGAATTCTTGACATTGTATTTTCCGCATTTTTCTTAATTGTATTTTTTCCCTTATTCCTTGTGGTTGCAATCAGCATTAAAATAGAGGATCAGGGTCCGATATTTTATAAACAGAAACGCTGTACCAAGAACGGAAACGTTTTTGAGATGGTTAAATTCCGGAGCATGGTAACCGATGCGGAGAAGAACGGAGTGCTTCCATGTACAGACAATGATCCGAGAATCACAAAAGTCGGAAAGTTTATCCGGGCTCATAGAATTGACGAATTGCCCCAGCTGTTTAATATATTGACCGGGGATATGAGCTTTGTGGGGCCGCGTCCGGAACGGGTAGAGCATGTCAGACAGTATACAAAAGATATGCCGGAATTTGCTTATCGACTGCGGGTAAAGGGCGGACTTACCGGTTATGCACAGATTTATGGGAAGTATAATACCTCGGCTTATGATAAACTGAGATTGGATCTGATGTATATTGAGAATCAGTCGTTGATTGAAGATATTAAAATTGTGATGCTCACATTCCGAACGTTATTTCAGAGGGAAAGTACGGCGGGGTTCGAAGAAGAGGTAAGCCGCGCCATGCAGAGCGTTGCACAAAAAAATATCCAGTAAAGGAACAGATCTATGGGAAAAAAGGTTGGGATAGTGTCATTGGGATATGCATGGATGCCATGTGAGCCTGGGCCGTCAAGATTTTATTATATTGCAAAAATGCTCTCGGACAATGGATACGATGTAGACGTTATCACAACCGGTTTTCAACATTTTGAAAAGAGACCACGTGATATTTTAAAAATACAACAGCAGAATTACCCTTTCCACATAACGTTTATTGATGTTCCGAAATATAAAAAAAATGTGGATGTCAGGCGCGTCTACAGCAATAAGGTTGCGGAAAGACGCGTTATTCATTATTTAAGAACTCAGAAATATGACGTTATTTATTGTTCAATTCCGGCAAACAATATTTCCGCTCAGGTTGCAAAATACTGCCATCAGAATGGGATACCGTTTGTCGTGGATATCGAGGACTTGTGGCCGGAAGCCATGAGAATGATGAAGATTCCGGCTATGGTAAAGAAACCGGTCTTCCATTATTTTTATAGGGATGCAGAGCGCACATACAGATATATATCCGGGGTGGTGGGAACCTCCGGGGAATACACACAGAGGCCGTTTCTGAATCAGAAAAAGCAGGTTCCAAACTGTACGGTCTATGCAGGGTGCGAACTGGGTGAGTTTGACGACGGCGCAGCATCCTTTGAAAAAGAAATAGAAAAAAACAAGAACGAGTTTTGGGTTACATACGCAGGCTCTCTGGCAACAAGCTATGACATAGGCACGTTAATTCATGCGGCAAAGGAATTGGAATCTTTTGCAGATATAAAGGTAAAAATACTGGGGACAGGTTCATCGAAGGAACTGTTTGTACATCTGGCAGAAGAGCTTCATTGCAGAAATGTCGAATTTTTAGGGTATATTCCGTACAGGCAAATGGCGGCATATCTAAGCCAATCCGATGTCCTGATCAATTCGTTTGTAAAAGGCGCGCCGCAAAGTATTGTCAACAAAATCGGCGATTATCTGGCGGCAGGGAAACCGATGATCAATACTTTGGAGAATGATGAATTCAAAAAAATGGTTGATGCCAGACAATTTGGAATTAATATTGAGCCGGAGAACACGAAGGAATTAAGCGGTGCGATTTTAGGATATTATCAAAATCCCGATATGGCATATGAGCAGGGAAGGAATGCCAGAACTACGGCGGAAGAACTGTTTGACCGCAAGAAAACCTACAAGAAGATTATGGAGATAATTGAAATCGTATGCAGGAACTAATCAGTATTATTATACCGGTGTATAATATGGAACAGTATTTAAACAGATGCTTAGAGTCCATAGTGAACCAGACATATTCCAATCTGGAGATTATATTGGTAGATGACGGTTCAAAAGATTCATCCGGAAAGATATGTGATGAATACGCAGCAGAGGATTCCAGAATCAAAGTGATTCATCAGGAGAACGGCGGATTGTCGGCGGCAAGAAACCGGGGACTGGCTATTGCAAAGGGCGAATTGATTGGTTTTGTGGATGCCGATGACTGGATTTTGGAAGACATGTATATGTATTTACACAGATTGATGGAGGAGTACCATGCGGACATATCCATGTGCGGACTTACGAGAAATCCTTCTCATTTTGGCATGGATGAGCCTGAACATATCGAGGTGCTTTCCGGGGAAAAGCTGTGGAGATATTTTTACAGGCAGGATGGTCAGCCGAGCTGCTATTCCGTTTGGAACCGGTTGTATAGGAAATCGGCGGTTGAGGGTATCGCTTTTTTGGAAGGGCGAACGACAGAAGATGTATTATACACTTTTGAAGCATACAGACGAATTCAGAAAGCGGTTTGGTCAAATCAGAGGAAATATCTTTATTTTGTGAATCCGAATGGCATAACGAGAAGCGGTCTGTGCCGGAAAGATTTTTCGTTGATTGAAATATGGGATCGGATTGTTGACATGGAGGATAATCCGGTATATAAAGATTGGGCGGTGCAGAATCGTGCGAGGGCAGCATTTACATTATATGTGAAGGGAAAACGATATGGAAGAGAGAAAGAAATTTCTTCAACTGTGATGAACGCATGGAAGAAGGAAATTCGGGAGAATAAAGAAATTCTGATGAGGGGAAAATTCCTTGATTGGAAAAGAAAGCTGCTTTTAAAATTCATATAAGATAAGGATGTATATGTTAGAATGAATAAGAACTATGAGAATTCTGCAATAAAAAAGAATACAGTAATGCTTTTGCTGTTAAATATTGCAAAATTGTTCTTCCCATTTGTAACGCTTCCTTATTTGACAAGGATTCTTTCGACAGATGCATATGGCGGAGTAGCATATGTGAAAGCGATTATGGGTTATATGCAAATCATAATTGATTTTGGATTTGCTTTATCTGCTACAAAAAATGTAGTGGAGAAAAAAGAAGATAAAGAGGAATTGGGATATATTATTGGCGAAAATATTGTGGCTAAGTGCATACTAGCATTATTAGGTGCATGTGTTGTTGGTATAATGATTTGGATGATTCCGATTCTCAAAGATAAAACACTTTTTGTGTGGCTGAGTTTTTTGGTGGTAGTTTTAACCATTTTTTTGTTCGACTTTTTCTTTCGGGGAATCGAACAAATGCATATAATTACAATTCGATTTGTTACTATGAAGTCGATTTCAACGGCGCTTACCTTTGTTTTGGTAAAAAGTGATGCAGACATTTTGTTCATACCTATTTTGGATATTATTGGATCTGCTATAGCAATATTATTGGTTCTGATTGAATTGAAAAAGTATGATATAAGGATAAAGTATGCTGGATTATTGCGTAGTATAAAGAGCATACAGAAGTCATCTTTATATTTCGTATCTAATGTGGCATCTACTTCATTTAATTTGCTGGGAACAATTATTATCGGTATTGCTCTCAGTCCGACTGATGTGGCTTTTTGGAGCGTTTGTATGCAAATTATTAACGCGATACAAGCGCTGTATACACCAATTTCAGATGCTATATATCCAGAGATGATCCGGAGTAAAGATATACGAATTGTACGTGGCGCAATTAAAAATTTTGCTCCACTTTTGTGTGTGGGATGCATATTGGTTTATGTATTTGCTAAGACGGCATTATATATTGTTGGCGGAAAGGTATATTTAGAAGCAGAATGGGTATTAAGAAGTCTGATTCCGGTTGTTTTTCTGGGGTTCTTTTCAGTTTTACTAGGTTGGCCTGCTTTAGGAGCGATAGGAAAAACCAAGGAGACTACACAAACGACATTATGTTCTGCGCTTTTTCAGATCCTGGCATTTGCAATATTGTTGGCAGATGGAAAATTTACATTGCTTGGAGTAGCTGTCACGAGAACATTGACAGAATTAGTATTATGTAGTTTTAGATTTTATTTTGTGAAAAAAAATATAGATTGCTTTGACAGAATTAGTGAGAATAATTAGATATGACAGTTTACGTTATTTTGTATTGGTTTGAAATAGTAATAGCATTATATTTTGAAAAAAAGGGTTATTCAAGGAAGCTTGCTGTAACAATTGAACATAATAAACTTCGGATAAATGCAAGAACTTTTTTGATATTACTGCTAATGTTTTTACCTTTATTCTCAATTATGGGATTTAGGGATGGTATAGGAGCAGATTTTTATAATTACAAAAAAATATATTCTACTGCCAGAGATGGAATAGGTAATTATTATAATGTTGAAATTGGCTATTGGCTTTTAAATCGCATTTTAGGCTTTTTTTTTGAAAATGAGCAGGCTATTTTTGTGGTTACAGCCTTTGTGACAATGTGGGCATATATAAGGGGCTTTCTGGTTACTTCACGAAAACTCATGATTCCATTAGCCGCATTTTTAGGAATAGGGTACTATTTCTACGCAATGAATATAACTCGTCAATATTTGGCAATATCAATAGTGTGTCTATCCTATCACTATCTTGAAGAAGAAAAGTATCTATATTTTTTCAGCGCGGTTGTTTTTGCTGCTTTATTTCATCAAAGTGTATTAATATGGATTCCAGTGTATTTGCTGGTTCGCTTTGTACGTGGGAAAATATTTTATATTGCTTCCCTGATATTTGCAATTGCTTTTAGAATGGGAATGCCATATGTTATTCTTTTTTTGACGAACTATACTTCGTATGCGCATTTTTTTACGACAAATAGCAGTTTTATTCAAAGTAGAACGTCAATCTGGAACATTTTGATTAGCGGATCGGTTTTTTTTGCTGGGTTTATCTTTAAAAAAAATATTCTAAGGGTAAATAAGCATAATGAAAATAGACTGAAATTTATTTGGATAATGCTTATAGGATATATAGGATTTAGTATTTTGGGTGATTCTATCGTTCGTTTGGTTTTGAATTTCTTTTTTTTAATTCCAATGGTTTTAAATGATTTCTTTGAAGGATTCAATAAGTCGTTTTCAAGATTTTATAAATTTCTTTTTGTAATATTAATGTTTGGACTAATGGTATTTATTCTTACATATTCAGGAAACGCATCAAATCATTTTATACCATATAGATCATGTTTTGATGAGAATATTAGATAGGTATAAAAATATGAAGAGAGCAGCTGTTATTACTTTGCATTCTGTCTGTAATTATGGAACTCAATTGCAAGTGTATGCTACACAGGAAAAACTAAAAGAATATTTTGAAGAAGTTTGTTTTATAGATTATAGAAGACCAGACACCTATGGGATAGGCCTTATAAAGACATTTACAAAGGGGAATCCTCTCAAGGCGCTGATTGTACTTCCAACATTACTTTATTGGAAAAAGATATTTGGCGGTTTTTTGAAAAAAAATATATGTTTATCTGCGAAGACATACTTGAAAGAGCAGGACTTTGACAATTTTCAGAGCGAAGCAGACGTATATTTTTCAGGAAGCGATCAGGTATGGAACGGAGGATGGAATAAAGGTGTTATTGCGCCTTTTTATCTAAGTTTTGTAGATGAAGATAAGATTAAGGCAGCATTTTCATCAAGCTTTGGAAGAGAATATATTGATAGTCAGGAAGTAGATGCTTCACGCAAATACATAAGCAGGTTTGACTATATTTCTGTAAGAGAAAAGAGCGGAGTGAACATATTAGAAAAGCAATATGGGTATATAGGCGCGACTCAATTAGTAGATCCAACTCTTGCCATGCCTAGTGAGTTTTGGAGAAAAGTTTCCCAAAGGAGAAACATAAAAGAAAAATATATTTTGATATATAACTTAGAACGAAATAAGAAGTTTGATTTATATGCGGTAGAATTAGCAAAGAAAACAGGGTTGCAAATCATACGATTATGTACACGTTTGGATCAGGTTATAAGAATGGGGAAAAGTATTATTATGCCAGAAATATTTGAATTTGTTTGGCTGATTGATCATGCGGAGTATGTACTTACCGATTCTTTTCATGCTACTGCATTTTCTATTAATATGGGAACCCAGCCAATATGCGTTTACCCGACCAAGTATTCTTGCCGAATAGCAGAGTTACTTGAAATGTTTGATATGGAGCAATGCCATGTTGCAGATTGGGACGATTTGGATGTGGTTAACCGAAAAGTAGATTGGAAATCTGTAAATGAAAAACTGAAAGTGGAACGAGAACGCATAGATAGTTTTTTGACGAAAATAGTGTCAAACGAGGATCGAAATGGAGCAAAGACTACAGAGTAAAGAAAAACCGTTGATTTCGGTTATTGTACCAGTATATAATGGGGAGAAATATCTAAAAGAATGCATATGCTCTATCTTGAATCAAACTTATGAGAATATTGAGCTTTTGATAGTAGACGATGGATCAAAAGATAAATCATGGGATATCATGTCAGAAGCAAGTCTGAATGACATGAGAATTCATGTTTATAAGCAGGAAAACGGTGGAGTTAGCCGGGCACGAAATAATGCCTTAGAGCACGCTGTGGGAGAATATATTTTTTTTGTGGATCAGGACGATGTGCTTTCAAGATGCTGCATAGACTACTTTTGGACATTGATTGCAGAGACAGAGAGTGATATTTCCCTTACTCCGAGTGTAAAACGCTTTGGGAATGGAATACATCAAGTGCAGGAATGTAAGGAGAACAATGTAGTATATGTATGGTCTGGGAAACAGGCGGCAGAGGCTATGCTTTATTATAAGTTGATTGTTGCGCCATGGAATAAGTTAATCAGTAAAGAATTAATAGATAGAAATAAAATCAGATTTGATGAGAAATTTTTTGGGGGAGAGGGATTTCTTTTTTCTGTACAGTGTTTTCTATGCGCTAAAAATGTTGCAATTGGGAACGGACAATTTTATAATTATCGAATTGATAACCCGGAGAGCGGAATGACGAAGTTTAGTCTGAGGGTAGTCCACAGTTGCATTGATGCGCAGGAAGCTATGGGGAAACTGATATTGCAGCAGGATGAGAACTTAGTCGCAGCAGCCAGATATGCCAAATGGCATACGTATTGCGACTGTATCAATACTTTAGTGGGATGTAAAGAAGTAGACAATCATAAGGAGCTATATGTACATATAAGAAATGTGTGTAAAAAAGAAGCGGTTGCTGTTTGGGACGCACCTGTATCCATAAAGGAAAAAGCAAAAGGAATTTTTTATAGGATTAGTCCATGGTATGCGGCAAACATAATAAATATTTTCCGAAAACGAAAATTTACAGTAAATCGGTAAATGATACGAATGATGTTAAAGAAATCAAAAAAGTTTTATGTGTATTTTATAATCTCTGTTTTTCTTATGCTTCTGATTTTCTTTTTTTCATCCCAAACCGGAGAAGAGTCCTCAGAAGTAAGCAATGCTGTGCTGCGCTTTATTTTGGAGAAACTAAGCGATATATTGCCGGAGGCGGCAGCCTTGTTTCTGAAGAAAAAATACGAAAAGCAGCACATTTTTCTATTTATATGCAGGAACAGACGAACTACATCAGCGTTTTGTGCCGGGCAGATCGGGACAGTTCTCAGATGTATGTCTGGACAGTGCGGGCGCTTTGGCAGGAATACTTCTGGGATGCGCCTTTTTTGCAATGCTGTATCGCAAATCGAAAAAATAGTGTATAATATAACGATATGAAAACCGTTGAAGTAGATTTTAACAGTAAAAACATGATATCGACGCTTTCTGGCGAACAGTTTTATGACGCGTGGGATGTTTTTATCCGGGAGCTGCTGCAGAATGCCTACGACGCTTGCTATACGCGGCAGGAATTGGAATGGAGCTGGGGTACAGAGTTTTTGGAGCTTGAGCAGGCGGAGCAAATGGCTTCGGTTCGACGAGGATACCAGCCGAAAATCGTCATTTCTTACAGTTCATCAAACGGAATGTTCTTCGTGGAGGATAACGGAATCGGAATTAACGAGGAGGATCTGCTGCTGTATGTCTCACGCATAGGAAGCTGCTATTACAGCAGTGATTCGTACAAAAATCAGAGACTAAAGTACGAACCGATTTCGCAGTTCGGAATCGGGCTGTGCTCATGCTTCCGCGTGTCCCGCGCCATATTGATTGAGTCGCGAAAGGATAAGTCTGTGAATACTGCGTGGAATGTGATGGAGCGGCAGAGCCTAGAGCCGATTGCGGCGAAATGGTTCAACGGAGCGGATGAGATTGAGTATATCGTCTCCAACCGCAAGCTGGTCGGAACGCGTGTCACGCTTGCGCTTCTGCCCCGATTTGCCATGAACATGTCGATGTCTGTGATTGTGGATGCGGTAAAAAAATATATGATTTACCAGCCGATTCCCATTGACATCTATTTCGACAAGACAAAGGAATCGCTTTTCCAGCCGAAAATAGCAACGAGTCCGTCCGCTTACATCGTGGGTATCACCACGCTGCAGGTAGACACAGAGCTGCTGGAGGGGTATATTACATTATATAATTCGCGCCATCAGGAGATGGTGGAACCGTCTGAGATTTTCCAGCAGGGATTTCGGATTGCGGACAATGCAGACGAGCTCGGATTAAAGCCGGAGTGGATCAGACATATGGCGTTCCGGCTGAACATCAAGAAGCGCTTTTTAAATCTGAAGCTTACACGTGAGGGAATCGCGCAGGATGATAATTTTAAACAATTGCGGGAGACCGTCGGTCAGCTGATTCTAAGCTATTATCAGAGCAATTATCTGGGGCTTGGACAGTATTTGAATGACGGACGGAACAATGTGCTGTCAGAGTTTGAACCCGAGATGAGCCTTGTGGAAAAGGCGCTGTTCGTTTCGGTGTACCTGAAGGGGCAGCTGCTTGAACTGAATATTGAGACAATCATCAACGGTTTTTTGGGGCAGACCATCAAAATTGCATTTATGTCGCAGGGCTTGTTCGGCTATTTTAAGAGGCAGTATCCGGCAGAGTTTAAGGTTTTTTTGAACAAGTACAATCTGATTGTATTCGAGAAAAATCGCGAATTTTTCATGCAGTTTCTTTCGCCGTATGTGAAAGGCCAACGGTATGAGATTAGCAGCCTGCCGGGGATTACGTATATTGACGTGTCTGCGGATCTGCACATGAGAAAGAGCGTGTCCCCTTACCGGAAGGGCTATCAGGCATATCCGCCAAAGCAGGTAGACGATTTGATTTTCTGCTTTGTCTCCAATGAGCAGAGCGGCCCATTTCAGATTATTCTGAATGAGAATCACAGAAATGTGCAGCTTTTGGATAAATGCAGGGACGACGCGAGAGTAAATAAGCTGCGGGAAATTATCATAGAGAATATCAAGCAGCGCATTATGAACTCCCAGAAGCACTGGGATAAGATTATTGACTTTGGCGGATCGTTTGTGGATGAGTGGAAGCAGGATACGCCGATGACGGTTCAGGCGGTGTGGTGCTTGGAGAATAGTTTCGCGGACTCTCTAAATGTCTTTATCAAGCAGCGATTCTCGTGGGAGAACTTGGCGGAGCTTGGACTGGAAGGGCTGGTATTCCACCGGGAAGATTTCATTAATTGGTGGTATATGCCTCGTAACAAATTAGATTAGGAAACAGATATATGAAGGACAAAATTACGGAAGAATTGATAGCGGACAGCGGTTTTGAAGAAATCTCTATGGAAGAGGATAGAGATGAAAAAATCGCACATATTTTAAAGGATGGCAATGATGAGAAGCAGGAGGAAGAGACGCCGTTTTCATGGAAGAAGGAACTGACAAGCTGGATTTTTACGTTTGCGCTTGCCATTGTCGTTGCCCTTGCGCTTAAAAATTTTATTATTATCAATATTACTGTCCCAACCGGTTCCATGGAAAATACTATTATGCCGGGGGATGATTTGCTTGGACTTCGGGTAGCATATTTGTTTGAAGAACCAAAGCGCGGCGATATTATCGTGTTCAAATTTCCGGATGACGAGTCGCAGAAATTTATCAAGCGTATCATCGGTCTGCCTGGGGATCTGGTCCAGATTCAGGACGGCAAGATTTATATCAACGGGTCGGACTCCGCTTTGGAGGAGCCGTACCTGAAAGAGGAATGGACAGTAAATGCCGGCCCGTATGAGTTTGTTGTACCGGAAGGCTGTTACTTTGTGATGGGGGATAACCGCAATGATTCCATGGATTCCAGATATTGGAACAACCCATTTGTCACAAAGGAGGAGTTCATTGGGAAAGCGGAACTGATTTACTATCCGTTTTCGCGCTTTACAAATTTGTATGATTAGTACCCATTCGAGAAAATTAGATAATTGCGAAACTCTTAATTTCTCATTAGAAGTTGTACAATATAGACAAAATCCTCGCAGGGTAGTTTGGAGCCGTCGGTACTTAATGAGTGCTTTGCACGAATTTAGTACCGCTACGAGCGACAAGTAGCGCGAGCGTGCCCTGCGGGGATTTTGTCTATATTGTACAACGAATAGAAAGCAGAACAGAGTTTCGCAATTACCTAATTTGGGAAAATAATAGAGAGGTTTCAGGAGGAAATTATGCCGGAAAATTCAAATTGCAGCAGTGCACCATCCTGCACAAGAAGCAGCTGCGAGGGATGCACGAACAAACAGAATTCACAAAGTTTTTTAGAAGAAATGAATGCTTACTCTGACATTAAGCATGTAATCGGAGTAGTCAGCGGAAAGGGAGGCGTAGGAAAATCATTTGTAACCTCATCGCTTGCCGCTGCAATGGCAAAAGCAGGATATAAGGTTGGCATTCTTGACGCAGATATTACGGGACCGTCGATTCCGAAAATGTTTGGCGTTCATGGCCAGGTGGTCGGAGGCGACAGGGGGATGATTCCGCTTGAGACGGAAGAGGGCATGAAGATGATGTCGATCAATCTTCTCATGGAGGACGAGGAGGCCCCTGTGATCTGGAGAGGTCCGGTTATTGCCGGCGTGGTAAAACAGTTCTGGAATGAGACGGTATGGGAAGATATAGACTACCTGTTTGTAGATATGCCTCCGGGAACCGGCGATGTACCGCTTACGGTATTCCAGTCGCTTCCGGTAGATGGGATTGTGATTGTTACCTCGCCGCAGGAGCTGGTGCAGATGATTGTAAAGAAAGCCTATAACATGGCAGACATGATGAACATTCCGGTTCTTGGCGTGGTCGAGAATTTTTCTTATTTGAAATGTCCGGATTGCGGAAAAGAAATCAAGTTATTCGGCGAAAGCCATATTGATGAGACGGCAAGAGAGATGGGCCTTCCGGTGCTGGGAAAGCTTCCGCTTGACCCTGAGTATGCCAAAGCGGCAGATGCAGGAAAGCTCTATGAGGTAGAGAATCCGCACCTTGACGCGGCGATTACTGCGCTGAAACGCATCTAAATTGGTTCATTTACACGAAAATTGTCATTCTTTTGGAAGTTTTTTATAAAATCTACCTCTTGTTTTTGTGCACTATTTCGAATAAACTATCGTATGGTTGACAGGAGGTTTTTTATATGAAGCGATTTTTTGATTTTTTAAATAAATATTCCATTTTTTTCCATATGCTTTTATCATGCGCAATTGTTTTTCTGGTAGAAGTAATTTCGAGAAGAAGCTTTTGGTCTGCATGCGCTTTTGTGGGGACGCATACGTGGGCATTCTTTTATAATGCGTTTTTGGTTTTTGCATCCCTTACATTGGTATATCTGTTCCGCAGAAGAATGTTTATGCGTGTGATTATTACCGGTTTCTGGACAATTCTGGGCGTGATCAACGGATGCATTCTGTCGAATCGCGTCACTCCGTTCGGATATACGGATTTGAAGTGCTTAAATGACCTTTTAGCGATGAAGAATACGAGTTACTTTACCGCAACGCAGGCGACGGCGGCGGTCATCGGAATCGGCGTTTTTTTTACGTTGTGCCTTCTGCTTTTTATCAAAGGGCCAAAATATAAGGGACAGCGCCGTAAAATCGCCGTTCCGGTTGCGATTCTTGGGATGTTGTTTATTGCGATTCCGCTTACGACCGAGGCGGCGCAGAGTACGCACGTGGTAGCCAGTTATTTTTCAAATATCGCGCAGGGCTATGAAGATTATGGCTTTATTTATGGGTTTTCGTCCAGTGTGGTCGATCGCGGTATGAGCAAGCCGGATGGATATTCGGAGGCGAGAATTGAGGAAATTAAGGAGGCTGTTTCGGCAGGCAAAGGGGAGACCGTTGTCTTTGCGGATGATGCGCCGAATATAATCTGCGTGCTTCTGGAGTCTTTCTGCGATCCGGACGAGATTCGGTTTTTGAATGTGAATGAGGATCCGATACCGACCTTCCACTATCTCGAGGAAAATTATACAACCGGCTATTTAACTGTTCCGGTTGTGGGAGCCGGCACCGCAAATACGGAGTTTGAGATTCTTTCCGGCATGAGTATGCAGTATTTCGGAACCGGAGAATATCCGTATAAGACCATCTTAAAACGGACGGACTGCGAGAGTGTTGCATCAGACCTTGCTTCCATCGGATATGGTACGCATGCGGTTCATAATAACGGCGGTAATTTTTACAGTCGTGTGAACGCCTTTTCTATGATGGGCTTTGACAGCTTTACCTGCAAGGAAATGATGAATATTACGGAATGGACGCCGCTTGGCAGCTGGGCTTCGGATGATATTCTTGTGGACGAGACAATCAAGACGTTGGACGCCACGCCGAATCAGCCGGATTTCACATATACCATAACCGTCAGCACGCATGGCGACTATCCAAAAGAGCCGGCAATCGAGGATTCGCCTTATACGGTCAGCGGAGCAGAGGATGTGGAGAGCACGAACCAGTGGACATATTATGTGAACCAGCTTCATGCGGTTGACAACTTTATGGCGAATCTGATCCGCGAAGTAAATAGGAGGGATGAAGATACGATTATCGTATTTTTCGGGGATCATCTTCCGACCATGGGACTTGCGGATGAAGACATGGTTTCCGGCGATATCTACAAGACGAAGTATGTTACATGGAACAACATGGGACTTGAGAAAAAAGATGCGGATCTGTATTCCTATCAGCTGATGGCAAGTATTACGGAGAGCGTGGGAATCTGTGAGGGAACGATTCTTTCTTATCATCAGGCAAACAATTATGAAGCGGATGAAGAATATTTAAGCGGACTTGAGAATTTGCAGTATGATATTCTGTACGGAAATCGTTATGTATACGGCGGAGAAGATTTATATCCTGCAACCGAGATTGAAATGGGCGTGTCTGATGTCGTAATTTCGGATGTATCTGTCGATGAGGATCAGAGCAAGCTTGTGATCCATGGCGATAACTTTACCAAATGGAGTAAAGTATACGTAAACGGTGTAAAGATTGCGGCGAATTACGTGAGTGGGAACGAACTCCTGATTGCCCGGAGCAGTGTAGAGGATAGAGATGTGATTACAGTCTGCCAGGTGGGATCGAACAATACGATATTCCGCACGTCCAATGAGTGGGTATATGGAACTCTGGATGGACTAGAGACGGAGAGTCAGGATATTTATGATACACAGCAATATGATATGCAGCAATATGATATGCAGCAATAGATAAAAACGCGCAAAAAAAGACTGTGCACGAGAATTTTCGCGCGCAGTCTTTTCGACTATATGGTAGTATTTACGCCGTTGATGGCTGCATGCTCATTTTCTTTCATCGGAATGATGAGGCATTTTTCTCCGTTGATAATCTGGGAGGTAATCTGTGACGCCTTTTCGGGCTTAACGCGGAGTACTACATCATAGGTTTTGGTCTCCGCGATATAATTGTCAATGACTTCCTGCTTCTCGACCAGCTGCGTCGTGCGCTCCTTCAGTTCGTTTTCCTTCTCATTTAGCTGGACGGTAAGATCTCCGACCTGATCTTCCAGGGCAAGCTTTTCTACCCGCATTTCATTTGCCAGCAGCGCTTTGGCATCGATAACGTTTTCCGCTATCGGGAGCTTTTCTCCAAATACTTCTTCTACGGATTTACCGATGCGGGCGGCTTTTTCTTCAGGCACATGACTTTCTGCAAGCGCTTTTCCGATTACTTCCTGATCGAGCACCAACGGCGCATCCTCTTCGTCATGATTCTCGGAATAGCCGGCTGCGATATCGCTTAGATTCTGCTGGATATCGAGCAGGATGTCGTCCGTATTTTCATCCTCTGCGCCAAGTACATTGCGCACAATGGAGTGAAATGCCATTTTTTGTTCGGTTGCGGTTCGCTCTACGCCGCATCCGAGGCCGTTGGCCATGAATTCGGAGTGAGGCTCCTTGGTGTTTTTGGTGTAGAATAAAGCGGAGTGTATGTCGGTGCTTCTGTCGTTAAACGCAGGGAACAGGAATGCGGTATCCGGTGCGCCGACAACCCAGTCGCGTATACGGGGGCCAATCCGCTTTTCGCTCTCCAGATATCCAAGGCCGGACTTGGACAAATCTACCGGGCAGATGGCACAGATTAAGTATTCAAACGCCTCCTCAGACTCGTCCAATTTGTTATTGTCGGTTGTTTTGGTCATGACATCATATACATCATGATAGAGCAGGATTAGATAATTTCCGGCATGATCATATGTATCAATGATGAGATCGTAGTACCGGTCTAATAATGTCTCGTCCTCCAGCTTTGTATCGCGCAGTGCCATGAGAATCTGCTGGCGGCCGCCGACTTCTTCCTCCGCAAGCGGAAAATGAAGCTCAAGCAGATTGTTTCCCAATGTCCCGGACAATGCTTTGTTTGCGATTTCCAGATACTTGTAAAATTCCTCATCCTCCAGATTTAAGAATTTGCCGCCCCATTTGCAGAGCTTATTGCGATTGCCGTCTACATAGCAGCCTACAAGATGGGTAAAGGTTGCGTCTTCCTTTTTAAACCGGCGCTTTAATTCGAATACTTCCTTTTTGTTCATTTCTATACTCCTTCCATTTCTGGATTTTTAAGTAATTATAAAATTATGTTTTGATATTGTGCAATGGATGGTAACAGCATAGGATTATTATACACGAAACCGCAAAACTGTGATAGAATAAATTATATTTTTGGAGGACTGTAATTTTGGTAATTGGAATTCTTGCGCACGTGGACGCAGGCAAAACAACGCTTTCAGAGGCATTATTATATAGAACCGGACAAATCAGCTCGCTAGGGCGCGTGGATCATCAGGACGCATATCTGGATACCGATGCAATGGAAAGGGAACGCGGCATTACGATTTTCTCCAAGCAGGCAAGGATTCCAATGAACGGAAAAGAGATTACACTTCTCGATACTCCGGGGCATGTGGATTTTTCCGCGGAAATGGAGCGGACGCTTCAGGTATTGGATTATGCCGTTCTGGTAATCAGCGGGACGGACGGTGTGCAGGGACATACCAGAACATTATGGCGGCTGTTAAAGCATTACCATGTTCCAACGTTTATCTTTGTAAACAAAATGGACATGGATGGGACAGATAAGGAAAAATTAAATAAAGAATTAAAAAAAGAATTATCCGGCGGATGCGTGGACTTTTCGAATATTATCTGTCAGACGGACATTGAAGAGAACGAAATTGAGGAGGAAGTTTGCTGTGAAGAGCTTGCGGTATGCAGCGAAGAACTGCTGAACGAATATTTGGAAAGGGAGAGTCTGTCAGTTGCACTGATTCGGCGCGAAATACAGAAGCGAACAGTATTTCCATGTTTTTACGGCTCTGCATTAAAACTGGACGGAGTAGAAGAACTCATCTCCGGTATCGGACGTTTTACCGCCTCAAGAGAGTATAAGGACGGTTTTGCAGCGAGAGTGTACAAAATCGGAAGAGATGACAAAGGGGCGAGATTAACATATCTGAAAATTACCGGAGGCTGCTTAAAGAGCCGCCAAAAAATGGAATACCGGAATCGCGGCGGAGAGCAGCTTACGGAAAAAATTGACCGGATTCGAAAATATTCCGGCGAGAAATATGAGACGGTCGATTGTGCGGCAGCGGGCGAGATTGTGGCGGTAACCGGTCTTACCCAGACGGTGCCCGGACAAGGCCTTGGAGCGGAAGAAGGCAGCAATGAAGCAGTGCTGGAACCGGTATTAAATTATAAATTAATTTTACCATTCGATGTGAATCCGTCAGAATTTTTAAAGAATGTAAGGCTTCTGGAAGAGGAAGATCCGAAGCTTGCGGTTGTGTGGAATGAGGAAGTGAAGGAAATCCATGTGCAGCTGATGGGGCAGGTGCAGATGGAAATTCTTGCAAGGCAGATCAAAGACCGATTCGGCGTTTCGGTTTCCTTCGGACAGGGAAGTATCGTCTATAAGGAAACAGTAGCCAGGCCGGTAGAGGGAGTGGGGCACTTCGAACCGCTAAGGCATTATGCCGAAGTGCATCTTCTCCTTTCTCCGGGGGAGAAGGGAAGCGGAATATCTGTGGAGTCCGCCTGCAGTGAAGACATACTGGATAAGAACTGGCAGCGGCTGATTGCGGCCCATGTAGGGGAGCGGGAACACAGAGGAGTGTTGACAGGGGCCGGACTTACAGATGTGAAAGTGACGATTCTGACCGGGCGCGCCCATCCGAAGCATACGGAGGGCGGAGATTTCAGACAGGCAACGTATCGGGCAATCCGTCAGGGGTTAAAGTCAACGGAATGCGTACTGCTGGAACCGTATTACCGTTTTATATTAAGCATTCCTATGGAACATGTCGGGCGTGCGATGACAGACCTCGAGCAGAAATTCGGAAAGATGGATGCGCCGGAATTTTATGAGAACGGAAGCCGGAAAGTGGCAAAAATCGCAGGAACCGCTCCGGTTGCGACAATGCAGGAGTACATGAGCGAGGTTCACGCCTATACCAAAGGGTTGGGAAGCCTGACTTTGGAGCTGGATGGATACGACGTGTGTCACAATGCGGCAGAGGTAATTGAGGCGCGCGGATATGACAGCGAGCTCGACACCAGAAATCCGACGTCCTCGGTATTTTGCACGCATGGTTCCGGTTTTATTGTACCCTGGGATGAAGTGGAACAGTATATGCATCTGCCGTATGTATATCATGGAGATGCTTCAAAGGAAACTCTAATCAGGGAAGGTCTTGCGAATAGGGAAGGTTTTTTCTATGATAGTGAGGGAAACGCATTCGGACCGGGATGTTTTGCCGCAAAATCAAGGGAAAAGAGCTGGGAAAAAACGGTAGCGTCCATGAGTGAAACGGAGCTTGACGCCGAGCTCGCAGATGTGTATGCAAGGGAGTTCGGATTATCAAAGGATGATCTTGCGGAACAGGAAAGGCGTAAGTGGAGCAAAAGGCGAGAGAGTAAGGCCATTGACGGAGCAAAACCGCCACATGTAAAATACGATAAAAAAGGAAATGCAATATATCCACAGAAGGGCCCATCGGAGGAATACCTGATTGTAGACGGTTACAATATTATTTTTGCATGGGAGGATCTGAAGGCGCTTGCAAAAAGGAACATGGATGCGGCAAGGGACTCGCTGAAGGATACCTTGTGCAACTATCAGGGATATCGGGGATGCCGTATGATTCTTGTGTTTGATGCATATAAGAGCAAGGATAGCCCCGGAAAAAGAGAATTTTACGACGGAACAGGACGCGCGCAGCGAGATGTTTCCGACAGGAAAAACGGCGTGGAAGTCGTATATACAAAATCGGATGAGACTGCGGATGCGTTTATTGAACGGATGGTGTATGAAATCCGGGATAAATACCGGGTTACCGTTGCAACATCAGACGGACTGGAGCAGCAGACGGTTATGAGTCTGGGAGCTCTTCGCATGTCTGCGGGAGAATTGAGGGAACAGATTGAGCGGACAAACAAAGAGGGATATGAAGAGTATCTGCGCAGGAATACAATTATCTAAAATATCTAAAAGAAAAGAGGAACAAAAATGGTAGTATCAGAGAACATGTATGAATTGGGAAGCAAGCGTTCGGCAATCCGGGAATTGTTCGAATACGGAAAACAGCGCGCGGCTGTGGTCGGCGCGGAGAATGTGTTTGATTTTTCACTTGGAAATCCGAGTATTCCGGCGCCGGATTGCGTAAATGAAACCATCCGGGAACTGACGGAGAGTCTGGACTCTGTCTCTCTGCATGGATATACTTCCGCGCAGGGAGACGCAGCGACAAGAAAGGCCATTGCAGATTATCTGAACCGTACGCATAATACGTCGTTTACCCCGGACAACTTCTACATTACAATGGGCGCCGCTGCATCTCTTTCCATTTGCTTTAAAGCGCTTACAACGAGTCCGGAGGATGAAATTGTGGTAATCGCTCCTTTCTTCCCGGAATATCGTGTGTTTATCGAAGCGGCAGGAGCAGCGTGTGTGGTTGTGCCGGCAGATACCAGAGAATTTCAGATTCAGTTCGAGGAGCTGGAGAAGAGAATCAGTGCAAAGACAAAGGCTGTTGTAATCAATTCGCCAAACAATCCGTCCGGCGCTGTCTATAATGAGGAAACCATAAAGAAGCTTTCCCTGCTGTTGGAAAAAAAGCAGCGCGAATACGGTACACAGATTTTTCTCATTGCAGATGAACCCTATCGCGAGGTGGTTTATGATGTGGAGGTTCCGTTTGTAACAAAATACTATAAAAACACGCTGGTCTGCTATTCCTACAGCAAGTCGCTGTCCCTTCCGGGAGAACGAATCGGCTGGGTGCTGGTTCCGGATGAGGCATATGAGAGCAAAACTCTTTATGCGGCATGTGCGGGAGCAGGACGTGCGCTTGGATATGTCTGCGCGCCGAGCCTTTTCCAGAAAATGATTGTAAAATGTATCGGTCAGACCGGCGATGTAAGCGCATACAGAACAAACAGAGATTTATTATATGAAGGCTTAACAAACATAGGATACCGCTGTTTTAAGCCGGACGGAGCCTTCTACCTGTTTGTGCAGGCTCTGGAGGAGGATGCGGAGCGCTTTGGAGAAAAAGCAAAGGAGGAGGATCTTCTGATCGTTCCTGCAACCGGATTCGGATGCCCGGGCTGGGTGCGTATTTCTTACTGCGTGGATACGGATATGATCAAACGCTCCATGCCTGCATTCGAACGGTTATACAAGAAATATCAATAATACACGTTCGTTCTTCAAGAAGTGCGCCCGGAGGGAACCTGCACATATAACGACAGACACGCTCTCGCTCTGACGGAGCGTAGCGGTACTAAATTCGTTGAAAAGCACTCATTAAGTACCGACGCTCCTTTAAGGTCTGTCGTTATATGTGCAGGTTCCCTCCGGGCGCACGTTGGAGTAAATGAAAACCTAAGATTTTGTGATGATATCTGCAAAATCGGCACGAATTACCTCTGCCAGACGGAGTGGGTTTACCTTTATGGTCGTTCCGATGCGCCCGCCGCTGATATAGATATTCTTGTAGTTTTGCGCTGTGGCGTCGATAACGGTCGGAAACTGTTTTTTCATGCCGAGCGGACTGCAGCCGCCGCGGACGTATCCGGTAATGGCGGTCAGATCCTTGACGTGAATCATCTCTACGGATTTTTCAGAAACGGATCTGGCGGCCGCCTTTAGGTCGACCTCCTCCGCAATCGGAATCACGAAAACGTAAAACTGCCTGCTCTTACCCTGCATAACCAAAGTCTTGTAGGACTGTTCCACCGGCGCACCGGTTATTTCCGCGGTATGCAGACCGTCAATGAACGCATCGCACTCATATGTGATAAGCTCGTAATCTATATTGCTGCGTTCGAGAATCCGAACCGCGTTTGTCTTTAATTCTTTTCCCATGAGAACCTCCTGCGATTTGTTAGCGTAAAATTTGGTGTCCTCTATGATTATATAGTATAAAATATTTTGAGGAAGAATGTATCAAAAGATTTGAAAAGATGGAAGACGAAAGTTTGAAGAATCCGGCGAAGATTGCAGAGGAGGCTGCGAAATCTTGCGGATGAACTTCATCAGATTGCGATTTCATCTTGCATTTCTTCCTTCATTGCGTTATTCTAACCTTACAAATCAATCAGTTGCGCGCAGATAACTGATTTCCGCTTGGACAATTCACAGGCATTTCGCCATGATTCCCAAGTAAACCTACAACTTCATATTGCACAGATTTATTACTGGAACGCTGCTTTTTTTGCCGCATTGCCCACATCCCCAAAATATGATATACTCTAAAGAAAGGAT